>JAVBLV010000064.1:0-74380 GCA_031553195.1 Bacteroidales bacterium | reverse complement strand
GACAAAAATTCTTTGCTTAATAATTCTTTGGGAATCTCCATGCTTTGTGTCCTTTCTTTTTCAAAGTTATAAATAAATAAAAAAACTACGAGAATCTTGCCCGTAGTTTTCTATTTACACATAAGTATGGACAGTGTCCTTGAGCGATTAAAATTTCCCGTTTTCATACGCGCATAGCCTTGTCTTACGGACTTGCGCGCGCTTTGAGAGTCTTATATATTCCTGTGAAGCCTGATTTAGTTCTCTGTTTGAGGTTTGTTTTTTTCTTTTGTTTTTTCGTCCGGGACTTTTGCTTTTTCGCTTTCCATCATTAACTCATCGCTTTTTAATTTCATTCTTTCACTTTTCATTCTTAAGTCTTCGCTTTGAATTTGCATTTTGTCGCTTCGAACTTTCAACTCATCGCTTCTAATTTGCATTTCCTTACTCCGATTTTTCAATTCCTCACTTTTATCTTTCATCTTAGCCTCTTGCGTCCTCAATTCTTCTAGTTGTTTGGGTGTTAGTACCTTTTCTATCTTTTTCTTATAAGAATAATTTTCCTTATTTAAATTATTTCGCAACTCTGTAACTTCGTCCATTTTTTTATAAACATCGGCTTCTTTCGCATTGGGATCATTTTTCAATTTGCTTAATTCTTTATTAGTCACTTTCAATTTTTCCCGGAAATCGGTCGTTTTTTCTTTGTACTCTTTTGCAAGTTTAGCTAACTGGTCTTTTTGATCGGCGCTTAAATCGCTTACCAGATTTTCTATTTTACCCATCCTTTCGGGTCTCTGCATTTTTCTTGCATTTTCCTGAGCAAAAAGCATATTTGTTCCCAACAATAAAGTTGCAACAAGAATCGAAATGTTTACTTTTAATGTTTTCGTTTTCATAAGTTTAATATATTTCTAATTTGTTTAATATGAAGATAATAAATAATCTTCATCGGTTAAGTTCCATGAAATATCTTCTTGAACATATATTTCCGTCATCATGTCGGTAATCAGTTTATTATTGACCTGCTGTCTGTGAACATGCCCAAAAAAAAGGAATCCTGTTAAACAAGCCGCCGAAGCTATCGTTGTCCATGTCGCTTTCACTTTTTTGCGTTTCCTGTTCCTTTTCTTTATTTGTCGCATAGCCTTATCTACAATCCCGATATTATCATAATATTCCTGCTCTCCTAGCGCTTTTAATTCGTTCTCTAAAAAATCCACATCAAGATCTTCGGAAGCGTAAAATTTACTTTTCATTTTTATTTATTTTTCATCCATCAAATAAATCAACTATAGGATATTGCAGTTTCTTCAACCGCTTCGAATGCATTATTTTCTGAAAGACTTTTTCTTAACGATATTTTTGCTCTGAAAATTAACGATTCCACTGCCGAGACCGATATCCCCATAGTGGAGGCTATTTCTTTGTATGAAACATCTTCAAACACGTGCAAACAAAGGGCTGTTCGTTGGTTTTCCTTCAAACAGACAATGGCTTTATGCAGTTCCCGGAATCGATCCTCTTGCAATTGCTGTTCTTCAAAATCATTTTCTTGAAGTTCTCCCCTAAAAATCTGAACATCTTCTATAAAAAGAATTTTCTTTTGCTTCTTTAAAGCTTTGCTTACCGTGTTTAGCGTAAGTTTATAAACAAAGGTGCTGAACTGGCTTTGGAAACGGAATTTTTTAACCGCTTTATACAATTCTATAAAAACCTGTTGCGATATCTCTTCTATATTCAAAGAACGTCCCGCCAATTTATAACATAACGACGCCACCCGTTGTTGATATCGTTCAATAATAAACCGAAAAAGATGCTCCTCTCCCGCGCAAATCCTTTGTATAATTTCTTTCTCGTTTTCGTAAACCATTATTTACTTCAAAAAATATTCTGAATTCAAAACTTTTGTTTTGCATATTTATTTTGTACCTCATAAAAAGAAAAACTTGCGAAAAGAGCGAAAATTTTTCTCGTCGTGTTTTTTTATTTTTATACAAATCTGTATCCTAATATTTTACATCTTCCCTTTAGAAAAGGCGTATTGAGGAAATAAAAACGGCTTTCCTCCCAAAATAGGAGAAAAGCCGTTTTTAATGAATAAATATATTGTTATTGTGTGCTAAAGACTGTTTTCCAATCGTCCTTAATACTAATTACCGTCCATTTATACTCTTTTGCCATGGACAAAGAAACGTCGGGCGTTTCGTAATATTCATATTCACGCGCGCTATCGTTGTGGTTGACCAATAGCTGCAAACTCGGATATTTACTTCCTTGCGAATAACGCAGCATATACACATCGCCGGCCCCGCCTTCGTTGCCACAGGCCAGAACAGGGCGTTTACCAATACTTAACAAAATATTGGCGGGCTTGGCTTGTTTATCGTTGAGGCTAATCATTTCGGCGGTTAAATACAGATCGTTAATTCCGGCGCTGTCTTTATAAATATATTTATTGCTCGATCCGATTACCCTCTCCGGTTCAACACCATAAAAGTCTTTTGAAATAACTCTCACAAAATCAACGGTTCCTCCGGTACAGATAAAAACCTTGAATCCATTTTCCTGTAAATATTTAAGCAATTCCAATTGAGGCTGATAACGTATCTGAGAAAGATCACAATTACGTTTAGGATACTTGAAATGAGCAAAAAACTCTTTTGCTTCCTGTTGGAATTCTGCCGAAGTACGGTTGGCTTGCGCCGCGCTTATCAGCGTAATTAACTCTTTCATTCCCATTTTTTTCAAATAGGCTTCGTCTTTTTCGGCAACCGCTTTATACGGCTGTTTTTTAGCTAATTCAGGATTTTGTTTTAACAGTTTCGCAATTTGATAAAAGACAAATTCTATTTGAACGACCGGTTGTTCAGCCCACAAAGTGCCATCGTTATCAAATGTGGCAATCCGATCTTCTTCCGGAATAAAATCAACAGATCCTTCCTTGGTAACTTTTGTTACATAATTAATAATGGCTTGTTTTGTAGAAGTCTCATTCCAAGATGGCAACGGGTCTTTTGATACTTCTTCTTTTGAGGTTTGAGAGTTGGGATTTGAATTACAGGCCAAAAATAACCATGTAATGCTTATCATCAGAATCAATGAATACGTTTTTTTCATAACATAGATTTTTGAAATTACACTTAATAAAATAACGCCATATTCATCTATTTTGTTCATGCGAAAACCTATTCCGTATAGAGCGCTCTCATCTTCTCCAAATCAACCTGTAATTCCCTTTTCAAATAGTTTTCCATTCCTTCATATTCATTATCAATTACGTCAAATGCAGCCTGCAAATATTCTTTTTTAGCCATTAATAATGGGGCTAAATCCGGCATAGAGTCCAGTAACGGCTTATACTTATCTTTTAAATATTTATTGGTTAACAAATAATCTTGGAAAATAATCTCCCTGTCTACTCCCAAAGAAGAAAGAAAAAGCGCGGCGCCCAATCCTGCCCTGTCTTTTCCCGCAGAACAATGGAACAGAAGCGGCGTATCTTCTTCTGTCATTAATATCTGGAAAAACTTCCCATAAACATCTTGATTGTCGCGAATAAGGATTTTATTTCCTTCAACCAAAAGGATTGGTATCATTTCAAGGTTTACTTTCGTAAAATCAATTATATTGCCTGTTTTTATCGGCAAAAAATATTGATGTCTCAATGAATCGGGCTTTTTATCAGGAGCCGCGGAAATTTCGGCAGAATCGCGGAAATCAATATACGTTCTTATAGGAATACGCGTAAGATATTCTAAATCCGTATCCGTCAACTTGTTCAAATCTCCCGAACGGAAAATTTTCCCCCATTTTACAGTTTTGTCCTCAAAGGTTTTATAGCCTCCTAAATCGCGAATATTATAGGCTCCTTCTATAGGGAGCAAACGAGATTTTCGGATCGTTTTATCTGTGTAATCCGTTGTTGATAAGAATGATGACATAAAACTTTTGGCTATTTTAAAAGATATAAACTTTTATAAATATTAATCAAATAATGAGTTTATATCTTTTTATTGATAAAATAATTCAGAAACAGTACAAATCCGCGGATTTTTATAGAGGAGACATCCGTAAAACAAAAGTAGAATTAATTGTTTGCATTTTGTTTTAAGTGTTCTATGAATCAAACTATTAAAAAAATCTCAATAAATATCTAAACATAATCCGACATCTTTGATCTATACAAATCCAAAGTTTTACGAACAACCTTTATTGATATTTATTTTCTTATGGATTTTGTATCGTAACAACCTTAATTTGCATAGAACTAGACGGGTAACTAATAAGCAAATCGGAATTTTCGGAAATAAAACGGATTTTCCCTGGCGCGACTTCAAAACTAATGGTATTCGTGTAGACAAAACCATCATCATCGACTGTTGACATTATAAATGGAAGCGCATTATCGTAATTCCCTACTAAATAACACATAACAGCTCCCCTATCGATAATTTGGGGCGTTATTTGAGACATATTATAAGAAGCGAATGCATAACCTTCATTTTGCGAATAAATGGGATTTCTGATCCAATCTTTGGGATACACGGTTATATATTGAGTTGAAACCCGAGCTCCCTCGTAAATAGTATCTCCTTCCACGCATGAAGAGAAGAATAATAAAACGGCCGGAATAAATAAAAGCAACTTCTTCATAAGAATTATATTTATGGGTTAATATTGTTCTTTTTCGTTTGGGAACCGGAGGCTTTTCACATCATCGATATAGTTCTTTATCGCCAGCGTTATTTCTTCGCCTAACGTATGATAACGACGTAAAAAACGAGGTGAAAATTGCTGCGTAATCCCCAACATATCATGCAATACCAAAACCTGGCCGTCCACTTGCGAACCTGCGCCTATTCCGATAGCCGGAATTTTTAATTCGGAAGATACGATACTTGCCAGTTGCCAAGGGATTTTTTCGAGTACAATAGCAAAACAACCCGCTTCTTCCAGCAAATGCGCATCTTTCAAAAGTCGTTGCGCCTCCGATTCTTCTGTTGCGCGGACGGAATATGTGCCAAATTTATTAATCGATTGCGGAGTTAGTCCCAAATGTCCCATTACAGGAATTCCCGCAGACAAAATCCGGCTAACCGATTCCAAAATTTCATATCCCCCTTCCATTTTCACGGCGTCGGCGCCGGTTTCCTTCATTATGCGAATGGCAGAATTCAATGCTTCCTTAGAGTTTCCCTGATAAGTTCCAAACGGCAAATCAACGACAACCAAGGCCCGTTTTACAGCCCTCACCACCGAAGCTCCATGGTAAATCATTTCATTCAATGTAATAGGTAAAGTGGTCTGATAACCAGCCATTACATTTGCGGCTGAATCGCCGACCAGAATAATATCTATTTTTGTCAGATCCAATAACTTGGCAAAAGAGAAATCATAGGCTGTAAGCATGGCTATCTTTTCGCCATGTTGTTTCATGCTTTGCAAGACATGAGTAGTTACTTTGGAAATATTTTCCGGTAAATATGTCGACACTTTCTTTTCTTTTGTATAGTAAATTTTTGATCAATGAGCCATACAAAGATACAATTAATCCCTAATTCTGCAATATTTCAACCCCTTGATTATTGAACACATTTGTTCTCACTTTATTAAGGCTAAATAACAAAAATCTGATAATTCAATAGCAGGATATATATTTATCCCTTTTTCAAAAGATTGCCTGCTTAAAGGACTTTAGCGTAAACTACTTTTTAACGATTTAGTGATTCCTTTCTTAACCGGTAGAAATAATTCAACTCGATGAAATAAGCAGGAAATTATAATGTCTTATCTTTTTCTTCGTTTGTTTCGGCTTCAACTTCTTTAACGGCGGATTCCATGTCTTCAGAAGTAAAAACATCTTTGTCTAACAACAAATTATACCACGAGAATACTTTTTTCATATCGGAAAAATACACTCTCTCCTCGTCATAAGAAGGAACTATTTCTTTAAATAAGGATTTTAATTCCTTGTCTGACAAATGTTTAATTTTTATGTTCGCGGAATTTGCCTGTAAAAGATTTTCAAACACTTTTTTAAGCGAAATATCTTCTTCTGTGCACAAAATACTAATCTCCTCTAGAGAACTTATTCGGTCTGTAGCAAATACCGGCATGCGTTTTCCATCAAGAAGGGACTCTACCAACGCGCCGGTTTTAGTTTGAGATACTAATTTATACAAACCCGGTTTCCCCGAAATGGTTAAGATTTTACTTAAATCCATATGTTCTTCGTTTATGATTTTATAAAAGTTTGAATTTAAATACTTCAATTGCGCCCCCTTGCACAGAATTTCAATAAACAGATCCGGCAAGGACGCACAAAGGTACAAGATTTGACGTTTCCAAACAAAATTTTTAGGAAGAAACCCTAAAAATAATAATAAAGTCTAAACGGAAATTGCAAAATCCGGAACGGAAATTTAGAGAAATTAATTTTATGAAAATCAATTATATGGCCAGGATTTTGAGAAGATATCGAAAAGACGCAATATTTATCTTAATATCAATAAAATAGAAGTACTTTTACAGGCTAAATTTCAAATTCTCTTCATTAATAATTTTAAGTCGGCAATTTAATTTAGCAATAGCGAATCCGGGAACAAAAACAAAGCATTTAATCAAGAAACTTTCCCAGTAATGGCATGACTTTTATTTACATCGCTAAAAAATAGTTTCGAAAAGAGGAATTTGATACATTCAACTAAAAATCAATACTATAAACAAAACTCTAACTCAAAACCTCTTCGCAAATATTACCCCATCTTATAATAATTTCTTAAAATGCCTTGGTACCAGCGATTTGGCAGCAAACGTTTAGCATAAATGGATAATACCTGCTCAAATTTTCCGATAGGATAACGAAATTTAGGATTCCTTTTCCGGATGATTTTTTCGACTAACGAAGCAATTTCTTGGGGATGGCTCCCCCCCAATTCTTCTTTTTCAATTACCTCAAAAGCACGATTAAAAATATCTTGATAATGAGGATGTTTTTTTGTCGCTTCAGAAATAAGACGACTACCGGTAAAACCCGTGCTAAAATCGCCCGGTTCAATAAGAACAACTTTGATATTAAATTTATGCAATTCTAAACTAAGGGATTCGCTATATCCTTCTACTGCAAACTTCGAAGCGGAATAAAATCCCTGAAAAGGAAGTCCCATAACGCCTCCAATGGAACTTACATTAATAATTTTGCCTTTCTTTTCTTCTTTAAAGTAAGGAATGACAGATGTGCAAACATTTACCATTCCCATAAAATTGGTTTCCATTTGCAGGCGAATTTCTTCTTCGGTAGCCAACTCCAATGCTCCAGCAATTCCGATGCCGGCATTGTTCATTATTACATCTATTTTCCCTTGTTCTTCAATAATTTTGGACACCCCCCTATCCACTGATTCCCGATCGGTTACATCCATTTGCAACGTAAATAAATTTTCCTTTTCGGAAAAAAGCGGTTTCCGACTGGTTCCATAGACAATAAATCCATTATCGGCTAAATGTTCTGCGCAAGCCTTTCCTATTCCTGAAGAGGCGCCTGTGATTAAAACTACTTTTGGCATGATGGTTCCAATTATAAAATATAGATTAAAAAACATTTACACCGCTTAGGGTGTGTCATTTATTATCTGTAGACATTATTATTATACGCAAAGATATACTTTTTCTCATTGAACACAGTTATTAAATAACTCCATTTCATCTAAGGACAACTCTAGCTTTAAAATAATTTAGCTGCAGGAATTTTCGAAAAGTCGAAATTTCAATGGCATACTATAAAAACTGACTGGGAATGAGACACTTCTTGAGGTATATTTTTTGGCTATCCCTATTTTGGCTATTTATATTCTTTATACAACGAAACGTATTCCTGTTCTCTAATCTAAATACCTTAAAACAAATCAATTGGAAAGAAATTACACAAACCAACTTTTATGCTTTCCGGATGGATTTGGCAAGTTATTGTTATGTAATGCTTTTCCCTTTAATATGCTATGTCATTTGGTTCATACAGGAAAAAAAATGGATAAAAAAAATATTGGATGTATATTTTATAGTTATAATTGTGATTTCTACATTTATATCTATTGCCGATAATGGCTTATTCAGAGCGTGGGGAGTAAAAATAACGCCTAAAGCCATTACTTATCTATCATATCCCAAGGAGGTAGCAGAATCAACCCAATCTTCTCCTCTCTTACTTTTGTTTACTTTATTTTTTATCCAAACAGCATTATTTATTTGGATTTATTTTCGTTGGATAAGCAAAAAACTAAACCCCAATAATTATCCATTGGCTTTTCGCATCGTTTTTCCTGTATTGCTTTTAGGAATTCTATTTATCGGCGCGCGCGGAGGATTTCAACGTTGGCCTATTAACGCAAGGGTTTGTTATTTTTCGCGCCAACCTTTATTAAATTTGTCGGCGGTAAATAGCTTGTGGAATTTTTTAGATGTTCTCACCACGCCGGATGAAATGAGAGAAAATCCATATATGTTTTATAATGAAAAAGATATGGGTGGATTAATAAACGATTTATATGCTAAAGACAACAATACAAATTTAGTCTTAACTACAGAAAGACCGAATATAGTGGTTATTCTTTTAGAAAGTTTTAGCGCGGAAGCAGTGGGAGCCTTAAACCCTCGGCAAGAAATATCTGCAACACCCGTTTTTGATAGTTTATCTAAAGAAGGCCTGTTATTTACAAATTTTTATGCGACAGGGTTCCGTACCGAACATGGACAAATCGCGTTACTTTCTGGATTCCCCGCGCAACCCAGGACGAGCATCAGCCGGAACAGGAGTAAAATACAAAGGTTGCCCTTGCTTATCAGAGATTTGGGAGATGCAGGATATTATTCATCTTATATTACCGGCGGGGATGTAAATTTTTCTAATACTCAATTTTTATTGCAATTCGGAGGATGTAAGGAAGTGTTGGGGGACACGGATTTTCCATCGTTTAAACGAAAAGCGACATGGGGAATTTACGATGACGAGATGTTCCCTTTGGCATTGCAAAGAATAAACCGGCAAAAACAACCTTTTTTCAACATTATTGCTACTACTACCAATCATGAACCTTTTGAGGTAGAAGTTGAACCCAAATTCGGAGACAAGGATCTTAAAAGTAAATTTTTAAATACCGTTTATTTTACAGATAAATGCATGGGAGATTTTTTCGAAAATGCAAAAGGAGAACCATGGTATAAAAACACATTATTCGTTATTATTGCCGACCATGCACATTCGCTTCCGAACGATCAGCCGTCCTATTCCCAAAAGAGACATTGGATCCCTTGTCTTTTTTACGGGGAAGTATTGAAAGAGGAATACCACGGCAAAACAATAGATGTAATCGCATCACAATCAGATTTTCCTAAAATCATTTTATCCCAGCTTCATCTTAATAGTTCAGAATACATCTGGAGTAAGGATATCTTCAATTCCTCTCAAAAAGCCTTTGCATTCTATACTTTCGACGAAGGTTTTGGAATGATAGAACCTGAACAAACTATCATTTATGATTACAAATTGGACGATTTAATTTTTCTTAAGGACACGGCTTTATTTAAAACCGATAGTTTAATTTTGCAACAAGGAAAAGCATTGTTACAAAAGGAAATGGAAGAATACATAAAATTATGATTAAGCCATTGATTCTTTATCGATCAATAAATAATTAAAAATCACGTCTTTCATATCATCCAAATAGAATTATTAATGAACAACCCTGAAAAAGAAATATTCAAGGACTCCGTTTACAAAATTGTAAAACTTATTCCTCATGGGCGTGCTACAAGCTATGGCGCCATTGCCAAGGCGGCAGGTTTTCCGAATTTTTCCAGAATGGTTGGCAAAATTATGAGCCAATGTAATTCTAGTATTACCGGCATTCCTGCCCATCGCGTAGTAAATAATCAAGGCATATTATCTGCAGGCAGGGCTTTTGGAAATGGGAAAGAGATGCAAAATCTGCTAGAAGCCGAAGGTATTATTGTTGTAAACAATCGAATACGAAATTGGAAAAACGTATTTTGGAATCCTCTGGAGGAATTATAAAAAAATATAATTCCCCTTTAAAAGTCTTCCATTATTCCTTAGATTCTTTGATTTTTACCTACCCAGAAATACAATCAATACTGAAACGTCGGCAGGAGAAACGCCGCTAATTCGAGATGCTTGCCCAATCGTTTTAGGCCGGATACGAGAGAGTTTCTCTCTCGCTTCATATGACAGTGCATTTAGAACATGATAATTAAAGTCTTCTTTTAAAAGAATATTTTCGAATTTTGATAATTTATTAGCTATCTCCTCCTCTTTCTCAATATATCGTTGATACTTTAACAAGATTTCCGCCGATTCCATATCTTCCTTTACACTTTCAATATTCATGTTATCAACAAATTGCCTGAACCCTTCCGAAGCGGATAATATATCTTGTATATTTACCTGCGGACGTAAAATAATGTTTAACATCTTTGTTCTATGAGAAATAGGAGGTGTTCCTTTTTGTTCAAGCGTGGGATTTATTTCTTCCGGAGAAATATTGTTCTCCTTTACAAACGCAATAATCTGTTCATAGCTTTGTTTTCTACTTTCCATTGCCTGCATACGGGCATCCGAAGCTAGCCCAATGGCATGGGAAAGAGGCGTTAACCGAATATCTGCATTATCTTGCCTAAGCAGAATGCGATATTCTGCCCGCGAAGTAAACATCCTGTAAGGCTCGTCTACTCCCTTTGTTACCAGATCGTCTATTAAAACGCCAATATATGCTTGGGAGCGTTGAAGAATAAATTCCGGTTTTTCATTTAATTTCAAGTGTGCATTAACTCCGGCCATCAATCCCTGAGCGCCTGCTTCTTCATAACCTGTCGTCCCATTTATCTGTCCCGCAAAGTAAAGATACTCTATTCGTTTGGTTTCAAGCGTCAGTTTAAGCTGAGTGGGGGGGAAATAATCATATTCTATGGCATATCCCGGACGGAAAATTTTGGCATTTTCAAATCCTTTTATTTTTCGCAGGGCATCGTATTGTATCTGCATCGGAAGGGAAGATGAGAAACCATTTATATAATAGGAATGGGTTGTCCAACCCTCCGGTTCTATAAACAATTGATGGCGGATTTTGTCCGCGAAACGATTAATCTTATCTTCAATAGACGGACAATAACGAGGGCCCCTTCCTTGAATGCGTCCTGTAAACATCGGTGACTTTTCGAAACCCTCTCTTAGTATATCGTGGACTTCTTCATTAGTATAAGCCAAATGACAACTTCGTTGGCGAACCAGTTTAGGCGTTTGTGTAAAAGAAAATTTGGAAGGATTTTCATCTCCTCTTTGTTCTTCCAATAGAGAAAAATTAATCGTGCGGCCATCTACGCGAACAGGCGTTCCCGTTTTCAGCCTGGCGCTTTCAAATCCCAATTCGGTTAAGCATTTTGTCAACCCTTTTACGCTGGGTTCTCCTATCCTACCTCCCGAAAAAGAAAATTCCCCAATGTGTATTAATCCATTCAAAAAAGTTCCATTGGTTAAAATAACTGCTTTTGCATAAACCTGAACTTGCATTTTGGTTTTAACGCCTACTACTCTCGTTCCTTGCACCAAAATTTCATTTACTTCGTCTTGCCACAAATCCAAGTTTTGGGTATTTTCAAGCATAGAACGCCATTCCACAGAAAACATCATCCGATCGCTTTGCGCTCTGGGACTCCACATGGCAGGACCTTTGGAACGGTTCAACATTCTAAACTGAATCATCGTTTTATCAGTTACAATCCCCGAATATCCTCCCAAAGCATCTATCTCTCTCACAATTTGTCCTTTTGCGACTCCTCCCATTGCCGGATTACACGACATTTGTGCAATAGTATCTAAATTCTGCGTAATAAGCAATGTCTTTGATCCGAGATTAGCCGCCGCCGCCGCCGCTTCAGCCCCAGCATGCCCCCCTCCTACTACAATTATATCGTATTTTTCTAAAACCATCGTTCTCTTACTTTTTCCCCTACCCTTTTATTTCAAAAAAAGTTGTTCCACGTGAAACAACTCTCTATATAATCTGAATTTTAAATTATTACTCCAATATCTTAGTCTCCCGGTTGTTTTTCTTTTGCTTTTATATTATTTTCTTCATCCATCATTGAAAACAACTGTAGACTTTCTTCTTCTTTCTCTCTCATTATCTTTATTTCAGATGGCATTTTATCTAGATATCCGCAAAGATGCAATATCCCATGAATAATTACTCTTCTTAATTCTTCCTCAAAACTTACTTTGAATTTTTGAGCATTATCTCCCACCCTATCAATACTTATGTAAATATCACCGGAAATAATTTTAGATGACCCTTCATTAAAATCAAATGTGATAACGTCGGTATAGGTATCGTGTTTAAGGTAGGTCTGATTAATTCCTAACAAATAATCATCTGAACAAAAAATATAATTGATTTCTCCTACTTTTTTACCCTCCTGCTCAATAATAGATTTAATCCACTTCTTAAGTAGGGACTTCCCTTT
Source organism: Bacteroidales bacterium (assembly GCA_031553195.1). Lineage (GTDB taxonomy): Bacteria > Bacteroidota > Bacteroidia > Bacteroidales > P3 > JAVBLV01. The sequence continues at coordinate 61,864 of JAVBLV010000064.1, read as the reverse complement.
CGAATTAAAATTTATTTGTTCGGAATTAAATGTTATTGCCATTTTATAGATATCAGATTTGAACTTGCCAAAACAGTACTTAAGGAATTTTTGTATATCAGGAAAGAGAAGCAACTAATTAACAAGGAAATAAAATTAGTGAATTTCGCCAATCATCCTCAAGATTCTCATAGAATTGAAACTTTTATAATGAGATTTAAATTCTCAAAACAGGAAATTTCTCCTCATTCTCTGGTTCTTATCCTTGTTCATTTCTATGCGCGTTGGCGTTTTTCAACATGCGCCTGCTGTTTCTCAAAATATTTTTGCATGAATGAAGCCCTTTCTAACGTACGGGTCGATTCAATACCGTCAATAAAAAACATTAATTCGACTATCCTCCCTTTGGCCAGAAAACTCAACCGGTTACTTAATGCTTTCATCAAATATATTCCTTCCCCCTTTCCGGTTTTTTCAGAAAGAGAGTTATATTTTCGATAATCAAAACCTTTCCCTTCATCTTCCACCCGAATGCAAATCCCTTCGTGTGTTTTAGAACATTTTATCTTTACCTTTTTCTTCGGATCTAATTGATTTCCATGTTTTATCGCATTCTCTACCGCTTCGATAACCGCTACCGACAATAATCCTAAATAATTATGTATGTTATACTTGTCGCAGATATGCTCTATAAATTCCTGAATTTCTATTATCTCTTTCTCCTGAGACTGGATAATTATTTCCTCATATTTCTTTTTCATTTGTTTCAAATTTTATAAACTCTCTCCCTCTTTACTTCTTTTTCTTTTATTTATTTGAGAGACTTTCCTGCACATGCCTTTGGATTGATCCTCTTTAGCTTGATCTTACAGCTAACGTTTTAATGTTTTCAACATTCAGTCAGAGAATTTGATTTACAGAAATATATGCTCCATGATATATATTTCGACATCCAAAAACTTTCTTTATTTAGATTCTTCAAATTTATAAAAATATTCATTTACCTTCTGTTTGTAAAAGAAAGTAAATGAAGGAGGCGTAGTTCGTATCATCTCTTGTTCGGCGCCTTTCAGTTTATTATACTCCAAAAATGGATTTTGGTTACCAAAAAATGTATCTTTTCCTTCTCTTGACTCTCTTTTTTCCTCTTGCTCTTGTTTTTGTTGGGCTCTTTCATGTTCCAACAGTTTCGTCAATATCTGTTGTTGACGCATCAAGGTTTGCTGGGTAATGGTCTTATTAATAATGTCCGTCTCCGTTTGTTCCATATCGCGCATCAAATTATCTAAATTCCCATTTGCCTTGCCTCCCGATTCTTGTTTAAGCTTATTGCTATATTCCTGCATCATCCTCCTGATCTGTTCCTGTTGAGCGGCCATCCGGGCTACTTCTTCGCTTTGCTGGTTTCCTTCCCCAATTTTGCGCGATTTTTTCCCTTCTTTATTTTGTTTTTCAATTTCACCTTTCAATTGCTCTAACTGCTTGTTTAATTGCTCCTGCAACTGTCTCATTGACTTTGCATCCGGTTTAGGTTTCGATTTGGGTTTCGGTTTCCCATTACTAGGATTATCGCACGATGCATTCCCCGATCGGCTACTGCTTTTCTTCTTTTGTGAATTACTCCGCATGTTTTGTTGCATCTTACTTAATGATTCCGCCAAAATCAGCGATAAGTTATTGATCGACGTCATTACATATTGCTGATGCGTTTGCGCGCCGGTGTTTTGATTTCTTCCATAAGTCACTTGATTCAACATCAGCAAACTTTCCATGGTTCTATCCATGCGGGAATTGATGATTGATAACTCCTTATTTACAATCGAATTAATTTGTATTTGACGTTTTCCTAGAGCTGCTAACGAGTCTTCCACCATTTTGAAATCATCTTTCAATTTTGATTGTCCCTTAATGATTTCCTGGTAAACCGGATCTTGAACATAAACTCCTTTTAACCGCTCCATCAACCGTTCCTGTTCGAAAGAAATCTTAAGCAAATTTTTAAGCAATTGACGGGTTTGGTCTGCATCTTCGGCCAACTGTTCATCTTCCATTTGGTCTTTCATATCCGACAATTCTTGGGACATTTCTTCCATTTTTTCGGCTGCTTCTTCTTGTTTTTTAGCCGCCTCTTTTTGCTTTTTCTGTTTCAATTGATCGGAAGCGCTTTGTTGGCTTTGTTGTATATTCTTTTCCAGATTCTCATTCCGTTTGAAATCCTGGGGAGATTCCAGTTCCGAATTTTTCTTTTGGATATCGTCCAATTGTTTTTTCAAATCTTGAAATTCCTGATTGAGCTGTTCTTGCTTTTTTTGAGCATCTTCCGAGGAATTATTATTCTTTTTGCTTTCTTCAGAAAGTTGACGTTGTTTTTCAGCTAGTTTTTGCGTTTGTTGAATGGCATCCTCCAAACGTTTTTCCACATCCAGCCGCTTCATCAATTCAATATCCCTATCCAATTGTTTTTCAATGTTTTCATTATTCATCTTGATGTTATCCAACGATTCTTTTATTTTATCTTTGTCAACTTGCCGCATCAATTTGTCTAATTCATTGAAAAGATCTTTTAAATCATTATTCATCAATTCATTGAATAGTTTCTCCAATTGTTTCTGCTTTTCTACAATAGCAGGATCTAAGTCTTTGTATTGTTGCTCCAATAAATTATTTTGCTGAACTTTTTGCTGAATTTCCTGTATGCTTTGTTTTAACTGTTGCTCCTTTTTGGCCAACTCTTCCAATTGTTTTTTATCCTGCCAATTGAGTTCTTTCTTATCTACCAGTTTCTTCATTAACTCATTAATTTCTTTTTGTATCTTCTTGATTTCCGACATGGATTGAATGGCCTGCTCCTGTATTTGCTTGCTTGTTTTTTCGTTTGCTTCATCAATTTGCTTCAACCCGGGAATTTCTATTACAAATGTTTTGGAAACTGTTGACTTGGCTCCATTTATTCCATCGTTATCCCAAACTTGAAAATAATATTCAACTCTATCGCCAGGCATAATTTGTAAATTCGCCAAATCGAAATAATGATAAAACTCTTGGGCGTCCTTACTCAAATCTATATTCAAGTTACTGGCAGTCAAATCATGTACACTTGTATCTTCGGAATTGGTTTTGTTTATTTTAAACTGTAATTTCGAAAATCCATAATCATCTTTTATTTGCCCTTTGAAGAAAACGCGATTGGGAATTAACGAATCCCGCTGTTCGAAAACAATAATTTGAGGATATGCATCTTCTATCGAAGTAACAGAATATTTCAGGGAATCATGAGCAGAGATATATTGGTTGGTTGTAAAAAAGCCATATTGCACATTCTCCATTACGCGTTTACTAATAGCAAGACGTCCATTGGCGTCAGGTTCTATATTTTCCGTTTTATCATTATAAATAAATGAAAACGTCTTTGTGTCGCGGGTTTGGAATTTCCACTGAATTGAACTCCCCTTAGGAACAACTAAATCGCCTGTATTAGAAAATGTCTCAGGTTTTTTTCCCGTATATGAAGGATACGTTATTTGCGCCTGGAAATCGATTAATATCGGCTTAGGAAGCGCTTCAAGCAGATAGTCGGGAGAAAATATCTCCACAGCCGAAAAACGGAATGTAACCGATTTTTGCACGTTTTTTAATTCATAATTAAATTCTTGCTTATTCGATTTACTCATTTTGTAAGAAACCCCTCCTATTTCTACAAAAACCTGATCGGGCAATTCGTCTCCCTGCGTTTTAACTTTTATAGTAAAATCTTCCTGTTGAGCAACTTGCAATGTGTCATTTTGGATTATAAACTGGAAGGGAGCCGGTTTCTCAAAATAGGTGGAATGCTGTAAAATACGTTTTGAAGGGCCTGTAATAAACGACGGTAGAGTAATTAAAAGTCCCAATAGTACGGCAAGCGGAATAACCGCGTATTTCAAATATTTCTTATTTTTTGAATAATCAATAGCTTTGACAAAAGGAACCGGGCTAAGCTGATTGGTTTTTTGTTGAATACTTGCTTTTAATAATTCCGAATCCGATTCGTTGGACAGGTTTTGTAGTTGTATCGCATTCAACAATTTGTCGCTTACTTCGGGAAAATGTTTCCCTATAATACGCGCCGCTTCTTCATAACTGATGATCTTCCCAAATTTGTATATTTTAAATATCGGAATCAGGACATAATACCATATTACGGCAAACGCCGCCAATAAATACAGCCAAAATAAAATGGTACGAATAACGATTCCAAAATTCCCAAAATATTCAAATACATTGACTATTAAAAAGAAACCTACTAATAATCCAACTGTATACAACGCGCCTTCTAACAGACGATTCTTGTAATACCGACGGATAAATTCATCTAATTTCTTGATTAATACATTCATAATTGATTCTCTTTCTCTCTCCCAAAAAGAAAATATTTTCCTTTTTTACCTCTTAAAAAATAAACTTTTCTCCCTGCGGATATTGCTTTAAATTAACGTACAAAATTACTAATAAGTACTGAGAGGTTGTCTAAAAATTTTTCTATAAAATATTTTGAATCTCAAAATCTGTTCTATAAAATTTTGAACAATTTCTGAGAAACTATTTAGTACGGGACTTAAAATTTTCCCTATGAAGCCGATATTCCATTGATTTAACAACTAAATAATTTAAAATCAATATTTCTACCCTAGGAAATACATTTATCAGAATTACAGTAAAATAATTCTGAAATCTTCATTTAATAAGGGTATCGATTTTTTAAATCTTTTCAAGAAAATTTGAACGCCTAAATTATTTTTATCTATGGAAAAAGGGAGGATGTAATTCTTACAAAATCATCTACGGATAGTTGTTCGGCGCGTTTACTCAAAAGATCTTCACACGAGGTATCAAATGGTTTATTTAAAGGTTTCAATGCATTTCTCAAGGTTTTCCTACGCTGATTAAATGCTGTTTTTACTACCTTGACAAATGCTTCTTCGCCACAATCCAATGATTTAGTATTGTTTCGCCTCAACCGGATAACTGCGGACTTTACTTTAGGCGGAGGATTGAAAACATGTTCATCCACAGTAAACAAGTATTCAATATCATAAAATGCCGATAACAAAACGCTTAATATTCCATAATCTTTTTTGCCAGGTTTAGCGGCAACGCGTTCTGCCACTTCTTTTTGAAACATCCCGACTAATTCGGGAATATTATTTCTGTTTTCAAAGGTTTTGAATAAGATCTGGCTCGAAATATTGTATGGGAAATTGCCTATAATTGTAAAATGTTCTTCAAAAAAGGTTGAATCCAACTTTAAAAAATCGCCTTCTATAATTCGTCCCTTCAATTGCGGATACTTCTGATAAAGGAATTCAACAGATTCAGTATCAATTTCAACAAGCTTTAGATTTATTTCCGGAATATTCAATAAATATTTTGTTAAAACACCCATTCCAGGACCTATCTCCAAAATGTTCTTCGTTTGTAAACTAATTTTATCTACAATATTCTGCGCAATATTTTCATCTTTTAAAAAGTGCTGTCCCAGAAATTTTTTCGCACGTACCATACAATTACAAAACTATTATTTTGAAAATTATCGTTTTATTTATTGATCGCCTTTTATCCCTAATTCTCCATACATGCCGATTTTTAAGTAACCGTCGTTCTTTACCGCTATCTTAACCGCATATACTAAATTGGCGCGCTCGTCTTTCGTTTGAATCGTTTTGGGCGTAAACTCATATTTATCAGATATCCACGTAATAGCTCCCTTATACTCTTTTCTCCCTTTTTCTCCCAAATCGGTAAATACACTTACAGATTGTCCCAATTTAAATTGAGTAAGTTGACCGGAAGTAATATACGCCCTCAGAATCATATTTTCTATGTCTGCAATACTAAATAAAGCCTTCCCCTGAAGAGCCAACTCTCCTTTTTCGGCATATTTAGCCAATACAACGCCTGTAATAGGACTTACGATTTTACATTTTTGTAATTGATCTTCTATTTGCGCAATCTGAATTTCAATGCCGGAACTTTCTTCAGTAATTCCCTTATTATTTTTTTCCAATGTGGACTTTTGCGCCGTTAATTGCTTCTCCAACAGCGAAATTTGCGCATTAATATCATCTAATTGCTTTTGATTAGCGGCATTGGATTTTAACAGATTCTCAAAACGTTTTTGTTCGGTTCTTGCAGTAGCAATCTGTTGTTCGGTAACAGCTATTTGCTTAAGAATATCGGGACGACGAGTTTCATTTGCTTTCACATTGGTTAGTAATTGCATCTTTTTCAAGTATAACTGCGTACTATCAATGTAACCTACAAAAGTGTTTGCTTGCAATTTCTGGCCTTCTTCAATCGAAAACTCCATGATTTTACCGCTTATTTCGGCAGAAACGATAACTTCTGTGGCCTCAAATATGCCCGATGCATCATAGGCATTCTGCTTTACTCCGCAAGACCATAATAATAAAGCCATTACTCCCGTTAATATAATCTTTCTTTTATTTCTCATACTTAACGCATAAAACAAATCGAATCTTTCATACAAAAGATCAATTAATTATTGCAAAATCCATTTTTTCAAATCCTTATACCCCAATAATAAGGATGCAATATTACGGTTTTTTGATGATAAACGCAAACAAACTGTTTAACAAGAAAAGATTTCAGAAAGAATAGATTCGCTTTTTCAGAATTTTCCTATGATTTTTTCGTGTTATTCAATTTGAGTTCATAGATTCCAATATAAATGTTCTGGCCATTTCCAAGGTTTTAGGCGTTCCCACATCCAACCAATCTTTGGCGTCATGGACGTAACTTTTTATTTCAAAATTCTGATAAGTATCTAAGTATAACTCCGTCATGGAGAATTTTCCCGTATGTTTCACAAATTGACATAGGTCGGGATTAATTACGTGTATTCCACTAAAAGCAAGTTCTTTAAATTGTCCTTCATTTGAAATGTCAGAAATGATCTGGCCTGTAGAATAATTTTTCCATCCGCACAAACGATCCTCACAAAATAAAAAATAACGTGACGTATCGCGCTTGCTTACCGCCAAAGAGGCCATTGCGGAAGATTTCAGATGAGAATGGTATACATCGGTCAAATTTAAATTTGATAACACATCTACATTATGTAACAAAATAGGGTTCTTCCGTGAGAACAAAGGCAATGCTTTCAATAACCCGCCGCCGGTATCCAACAATTCATTGCGTTCATCCGAAATGAATATTTTAGCGTTAAAAGTATGATTATTCAAAAATTCAACCATTTGATCTGCAAAATGGTGGATATTAATGACTATATGGTTAAACCCATATGAGATTAAACGGTTAATATTGATTTCCAACAATGTTTTCCCATTTATTTCAACCAAAGCTTTGGGCCTATCACAAGTAAATTGTTGCAGACGAGTTCCTAATCCTGCAGAAAAAATCATAGCCTCCATAAAGTATGACAATTAGATTAATTTGGGGTTATTAGCGTGCCGTTCCTTATCCCGAGATGTTTTCTTTTCCATATTCCGCTTAACCGCTTCTGTCAGATCAACATTTGTTTGATTGGCAAGGCAAATTAATACAAATAGCACATCGGCCAATTCATCATCAAGGCTTTTATCTTTATCTTCCGTTTTGGAAGATTGCTCTCCATATTTCCTGGAAATAATTCTAGCAACCTCTCCAACCTCTTCCGTAAGCAACGCCATATTTGTTAATTCATTGAAATATCTGACGCCATGTGTTTTAATCCATAAATCCACTTCTTTTTGTAATTGTTCTAACGTCATTGGGTTTTAAGGTTTTATCTGTTTTTCTCTTCATTCAGAATTTAAGAATGCATTATCTAAATTTCAATTTTAAGGATTATTTATTCATAGAACCCTTATCATATTTCAAAAAAATTCCTTTATCAAAAACAGTCCAAACGCAACATTTCTGACCGCTTACTTTCAATGCCTTATTTGCCCATGCATTGCAAGTAAAAAACAAATTATAGCGTCCTTTAGCCTCATAAAAAGCATCTGTTTTACCATAATTTGCATTTGTTTTAATGTTTATAAAATGTCCTTCGGCATCTTTTTGGAAACGATCAGTGATATAATTCACCAACCTTTCATACTGCCCTTTTGTGATAAGGATTTTTTTACAATGGTCATCCTCATGTATTTCTTTATAATAGGTGGTATGCATAGCAGTGGTACTCAGCCAAAAAACGGCCCTGAAAGCAGTAGATAATTTTAAATCCGACCAGGTAGGAGTATCCAAATAAAAGCCTTTATCGCCCCAGCCTATTCCAAGATATTGATAACCCGTGTCTTTCGAAACGTTATTTGTATATTTTACTTCTTTGCTCCAGTTCATTTGGTCATTAGATACCGGAACAACGATATCCGTATGCGCGCCATTGGTTTTAATATAAATAGTTATTTCTCTGGGATCTTCTGTCTTTTCAGCGGAAATGGTAATTCTGGAGAGACAAAATGCGGCGGCAAAGTACAATAAAGTAAAATCAATAAAGACAAGCAAAACAAACCCAATTATTTTCAACGCTTTTTTTAAAACAATGCGTCTTTTGGAATAAGCCATCTGATTTGCAATTTACTTCTAATTGATTTTCAAAATTTTCATCAACTCTTCTTTACTTGCTTCGCCATTTTTCTCCCAAATCTTTTTCCCATCTTTGAAAACTATTAAATAAGGAACATTGCTTATCTTTCGCTCTTTGGCTAACAAACGGTTTTGGTCGAAGTCGACAGTCAGAAGTCTAAATTTATCAGGATAGCTTTTGGACAAATCTTCGACCATGGGTAACATTTTCCGGCAAGGACCGCACCAAGGCGCATAAAAATCGACCAATACATAGCCTTTGGCAGAAGTAATGGAATCATAATCTTTTGTCGAAAATTCTCCTTTGCCCGAAAGATCTTGGTCTATGGACTTTCCTGCTTTTGACCAAGCATTGATTCCGCCGCTTAAATCATAAACCGTTTTGAATCCGGCATCCTGAAACGCTTTCAATGCCGCCTTGCTACGAGCGCCCGACAAGCAATAAATCAACACGGGTTTATTTTTATCCAATTTGCCGATTTCCTTACGAAAGTTTGTATCCTTGAAGTTGATGTTCCGAGCGCTTTGAATACGATATTTTTCAAACTCCTGCGGCGTACGAACATCTATTAATTGTTCGCCTTTTGTGGTAATAAGCCTCTTTTCAAATTCATCCACGCCCACACTCTGAATCTGGGCAAAAGCGTATACGGAAAGGACGCAAAAAAGCAAGGTAAGAACTATTTTTCTCATTTTCAGAAATAGAATTAAAGAAACAATAATATTTATTTTAAAGGGATTAAGTACGTGGAAATACTTTTCTCCTGCATTGCGAAATTAAAAAACAAAATTGAGAAAATATTCAAAATTTTCTATGAATAATAAAAATGCTTTTCACCAACTTCTTTTTTTGTTCATGAAAAGCGAGGGCGTGACTTAAAGTCACGCCCTCGCTAAGAGGTTGTTTAAATTTTTCTATGAAGTATTTTGAGTCTAAAAATGCGCTTTTTTTGTCGGAATTTTTACCAAATAGCGCGACTATTCTTGAAAAATCCCGCCTGCAAACTCACTATTTTTATCTCTCAAAATCTTTTCCATAAAAATTTAAACAACCTCTTAGAAACTCTCATAGAATAACGCAAATTAAAGCAGTTCCTGCAATTGGGTAAGCCCCGCTCTATACCCTTCTTCAAATCCCATTTCAAGGATTTTCTTCATGTCTTCTTCGCTTGCATAGATTAAGGTAGAGATTACAATGGTTTTGCCGTTTTCTTCAGAAAAATTATACAGCCAAGTTCCTTGAGGGAAGTCTGTATTAATTACTCCGTTTTCATCGCAAAAAGCATCAGAGGCTTCAAAAGATTTGTTTATTTGGATATTTTTAAATTCGGAAGTACTCCAGAATTTTTCTCCTTTCGGCGATAGCATGTAGTACAGCCAACGTCCGCCATTTTTGAAATCCATTGTTTTTGTGACTGCCTGAAAAGGTTTGGGCGCAAACCATTTTGCAAGTGTTACCGGATTGGTAAAAGCATCCCAAACTATACTCAAGGGCACATTAAATTTACAGGTGACGATTATTTTTTTACCTGAATAATCTTTATTGAATTGAATGGATGAATTTTTCATGACTTTTTGATTTTGATGATATTAAATATTTATATTGTTGAATTTGATTTTGATTTCTTTTTAAAAAGATTTATGAGGAAACTATACAATATCTTTTCCCAGTTGTTCTACCCAATCTCTAATGCGTTCATCGGTTTTGTCAGCTTGGTTTTCGAAATCCAGTACGAGTCCTGAAAACTGGTGATTCTTTACTGCCTGTGATTGATTGAATTGATAGCCTATTGTAGAAGTTTGCCCAATTATAGCGGCGCCACACTTTATGAATGTTTCGGCTAAAATGCCCATTCCATCCACAAAGTTATCCGGATAATTAACTTGGTCGCCCAATCCGAAAATGGCAACTTTTTTTCCCTTTAAATTCAAGGATTCTAATTCGGGTAAAAATTCATCCCAATAGGTTGGTAGTTCCCCATCGAACCAGGTAGCAACGCCGATAATCAGTATGTCGTATGATTCAAAATCTTTTTCCCAGGCTTTTTCTACCGAGACAACGTATATTTTTGTATTACCGAATGCTTCCAGAATTTTCTGAGCAGCTTCCGCCGTTTTCTTTGTTTCCGTTCCGTAAAATATTCCAATCTTTTTCATTTCTTAATTTATTTTGCCACAAAGGCGCTAAGACACTAAATTTTATTAATTTAGAATTGAAAATGAAAGAAAAATCACTTTCAACTCTCAATTTTCCATTTTTTAAAATTCTAACAATTTTTTTGCAGCTTCGTAAATACGGTCTGCATTGGGAAGTATCGCTTTTTCTAGTATAGGATGAAAACCTACGGGCGTAAATGTAGAACCTACCCGTTGTACAGGCGCATCTAAATAACGGAACATTTCGGTTCCGATCGTTGCCGCTATTTCGGCGCCAAAACCGGAAAATACTTTATCTTCGTGTACAACCAATACTTTATTTGTTTTTTTCACAGAATTGAAAATACTTTCGGTATCCAATGGTATTAATGAACGAATATCCAACACTTCCACATTCCAATTATTTTCTTTGGCAAGGCGTTCAGCTACTTTCAGGCAAAAATGAGTGGTATTGCCATAAGTAATCATACTCAAATCAGTACCTTCCCGACGAATTCGGGCTTTCCCAAAAGGAACTTCAAAATCATTGGGGATAAAAGTGGCGGCATCCACAGAATTGTATAAAGCTTTGGGTTCCATGAAAATGGTAAATCCTTCGGAACGCATACTGGTACGTAATAATCCGGCAGCATCGTCGGCAAAAGAAGGATATACAATGCGTACGCCCGGAAGCGTGGTTAACGCCCCCTCAATGTTTTGCGAGTGATAAAGCCCCCCGCCGATATATCCGCCCGACGCCAAACGTAAAGTAATATTCGGACTGAACTTGCCCTTGTTGCGCCAATATTCATGCGTAGTAATCACACATTGGTTCATGGCCGGCCAAAAATAATCGGCAAATTCGGCTCCTTCGATTACAATCCGTATTTTAGAATTAAAACGGCTCATGCCGTTAGCTGTCCCAACGATATAATCTTCCGCAATAGGCGCATTAAAAACCCGTTTCTGACCGAACTCTTGCTGCATTCCTTTGGTAACATTAAACACGCCGCCTTTCTCTTTATTAGCCACATCTTGTCCCCAGATAAAAGTGTCAGGATTATTCCGGAATTCCGCTTTGAGCGTTTCATTAATGGCCGTTACCAAACTCATTTTTTCACCCTCTTGATTATGAGTTCCATCGATATATTTCTGAGGTTGATAAGATTCGGGTAAAACAAAATCCAATATTGTTTTAGGATCGGGGTCGGGCGCTGCAATGGCTTTGCGGTGTGCTGTACTTAATTCCGTTTGGGCTTCTTTTTCAATAGCTTCCAGTTCTTCCTGCGTGAAACGGTCGTAACGCAATAACATCCGCTTGAATTTTTCCAAAGGGTCGGCCGCTTTTGTGTAAGCTAACTCATTTTCATCACGGTATAATGTTTGTTTATCCGAATTAGAATGCGACCCTATTCGTACGCAGTTAGCCTGCACAATTACGGGAAGTTGGTTTTGAATGGCATATTCTCGTGCTTCGGTCATGGCGTTCATAGAGTCAAACACGTCCTTTCCATTACAATAGATAATTTTCAAGTTTTTAAATCCCTTGAAATCATCGGCCGCTTTACGACTCGCGGTTTGTTCGCTTTTGGGAACGGAAATTCCAAAGCCATTGTCCTGAATGACAAAAATCACGGGCAAACGCTCAGTACTTGCTCCATTGATAGCTTCATACACATATCCTTCCGACGTAGAAGCCTCGCCATGCGAAGCAATAGCGACACCTTTATGTTTATAATAAACCATTGCCCTCGCTACGCCCACTGCATGCTGGTCGTGCGAAGCCACTGCCGAAGCGGCGCTTTCTATGTGCCATTCCTGTTTGGCAAAATGGTTCGACATGTGCCGTCCGCCACTTGTCAAGTCTGTTGCTTTCGAAATGCCGTTTAAGATAATTTCTTCGACAGTTAATCCTGCAGACAAAGCCGTAAGCAAATCACGATAGTAGGTAAAAAGAAAATCCTCTTCTTTTTTGAATACCTGACCTATGGCCAACTGAATGCCATCGTGCCCGGCATAAGGCGCATGGAATGACCATCCCAACGATTGCAACAAATAAACTGGCGCTTTGTCGTCAATGGCGCGTCCCAAAGTCATCAAGTAATACCACTTTTTGAGGGTTTCTTTTCTGGTGGTTTTGATATCGTATTTTTTCATGATTTACAATTTATTACTCCCTCAATCCCCAAAGGGCGGACTTAGGTTATGTCAAACAAAAATTATCTAAATAATTTAGTTTTTAGTTTGCATATTAAACAATATGAATTTCTTTATACTTTGTGTTAAATAACAGTTGAAACCGTTAATTGTTCTATTTGAAAGTAAAAATAGATTGGGTCTGAAACAAAACCATGCATTCCAAATTTTATATATAAAAGCAGAAAAGAATTTATGACATAAACTCGAATAAGGTAAATTATCAGAAATAAATGCAAGAAGAATTTCAGTGCATAAAACAAAAGAGGCCACCCTTATCGAATAGCCTCTAAAATTTAGCTGTTATAAACAAAAGCGTTATTTTTTATCCGCTTTGTCTTTCCAAATGATAGATGAAACATGTAGGTTATCAATATAATCATCGGTTATAGTTTCCCCATCGGAAGTAATACCGTCAAGTTCATAAAGAATATTAGAGTCGTCAGTATATAAAAATACTTTCCCTTTCTTTACAAAATGCTTCAATTCTTTTCTTAAATGTTTGGCTTCTTTGGCGGTTAAGCCGGCGCTTATGCCATAAAAGTCAACATTACCTTTTTTGTCTGTAAATATGATATAATCTATCACATCAGGATTTGCAGGGTCGCTAACAATTTTCAATACTTCTTCGCCATTCTTTTCATAAGAAGTAACAGTTTGAGTAGAATTCACCGGCGCTGCGGAGAAACTAAAAAATGTAGTATCCACCATTTTTGCAGGGGTAATGCTAGCTGTGGCCAAATTTTGTTTCAATTCTTGGTGACTAACTTTAGGCGTAGCTTTTTTACTTTCTTTGTGCTTAGCGCTTTTTTCCGGTTTTGCCGTTTCTTTTACAACTGGTTTAGGCACAGGAACATCATAAACGGCTTCTTCAGTTACAATAACTTCCGGCTCGGTTACTACCGGCATAACTTCAGCTGTCGCTTGTTCTTTTTCTTTTGCCGTGTTTTTACAGGCATTGGCAGAGACTACAACTGCACATAACAAGGCATAATACGCAATTTTTTTCATAATGTTGGCTGTGTTTGATTTTTAAAATGATAATTTATTGAGTTGATAAATAAGTCATCTTGCTAAGCAACAAAATCTATGCCAAAATTCTTAACACCAGAATATAAAAGCATTATACCAAATATTCAATTTTAAATTTTAATGATTGTCGTGGAAAGTCGCCACAACTTTTTGGCCTGTCTTTGATTTGTAAAACCCATAGACAACTCAATAACCGTTTCTTAATCACAAGTTTCCAAATTGATTTTAACCTTTGACAACTTTTAGAAGTTTTCGAAAGTCTTTATCGTTTGTTATGTTAATCCCTTTCCCAGTTTTCCAAATAATCGGCAACCCGTTTTACAAATATTCCGCCTAAAGCGCCGTTAAGTACGCGGTGGTCGAAAGATAGGGAAAGATACATTTTATGACGTATGGCAATCACATCGCCTTCGGGAGTTTCTACCACCGAAGGTTTCTTTTGTACATAACCTACGCCCAAAATAGCCACTTCCGGCTGGTTGATGATCGGCGTAGCAATGATATTTTTAAAGGACCCATAATTGGTTATAGAAAAAGTTCCTCCTTGCACATCATCTAACTTCAGTTTATTTTGCCGCGCCTTTTTGGCAAGGGCATCTATAGCCGATGCAATACCGCTAAAGTTGAGTTTGTTGGCATCTTTAATAACCGGAACAACCAGGTTGCCGTCATCGAGCGAAACAGCCACGCCCACATTGATATGTTTCCTCTGGATAATTTTATATCCATCTACCGAAGAATTCACCCTTGGAAAATCAATTAAAGCTTTACAAACCGCTTCGGTAATCGCGGGCATAAAGGTCAGATTAATTCCTTCGCGATGTTGGAATTCTTCTTTGTGCTTTTCGCGCCAATACGCCAGCTTGGTCACATCAACCTCTACGACAGTAGTAACATGAGCCGATATTTTTTTTGATAGCGCCATGCGGTCGGCAATGGTACGGCGAACTACATCCATTTCAATAATTTCATCTTCGTCGAAAACCGGAATTTGAGAAATGGGTTCGACAGTTTTGGCAGTTTCTAAGGGCATACTCGAAACCATTTGTTCTTTTGGTTGCGCAACGCCGGATATTCCTTTTTTCTTTTGGTCGATATATAATTCGATATCTTTTTTACTAACGCGCCCTGAAAATCCGGTTCCGTCTATATTATCCAACTCTTCGTTAGAAATCCCTGCTTCCTGCGCTTTTTGCAGTACCACAGGCGAATACCATTTACCCGCATCCTCATCAGAAACTTTAGCCTCATTGGTTGTTTTTGAAGAAAGAACTTCTTTCGGCGTTTCGGTAAGCGGATTGTTTTTTACCTCGGCCGGTTTTTCTTCCGGTTTTGCGTTGCCGCTTTCTTCGCCGTCAATATCAATAATGGCTACTACCGTACCGATAGTTACCGTGTCGCCTTCTTTAAAAAAGATTTCCAATACTTTCCCTGTTACAGGCGAAGGAATTTCAGCGCCGACTTTTTCCGTGTTTACTTCAAACAAAGTATCATTTTCCTGAATGGTATCGCCTATTTTTACCGACCATGACATAATGGTTCCTTCGGTAATGCTTTCGCCCAACTTGGGCATTTTTATCTCGAATGTTGACATAATTCTATCAATATTTAAACCTATCTTTTCTCAGAGCTTTAAAATTTCTAAAATCAAGGGATTTTGAAACTTCTATTAAAACAAAAATGAGAGGATAAAGTTTACAGCAATTCGATCAAGCATTGAAAATCCATTGGGAAGTCATGTATCTATTGGTTTTTAGAAAATCAATATTACTAATGTCTTCTTTGTTGAATGAATAGATTGTATTTTCAGCGTCTTTATCGAAAAAATAATCAAAAACCATTTGTCTAAAATCTACTATATCCACGGGATCTTCCAAATATTCCACCAAATTGGTAACCGGACTTTTTACAGATTTTACAAAGGTTCTTTTAGAAACGATTGGGTTGTAATAATTGTCTAACACAGCATTAAGTTTTTTTAAATCAGCAGAATAAAGCAAGGTTGCATGATGCAATATCCGGTTTTTGTAGATATATTGCGCACATCCCGAAATCTTTAAATCATTGATTATAATGCTGGAACGTTCATCTGTTTTAGTATAAATTCCCATTCCGGATAGGAATTCCAGTATTTGAGTAGTATATTTCCGAAAATCCGGATGAGGATTATTTTCTATAAAAACAAGATTCAGATTTCCCATATCATGAAAAACAGCGCCACCGCCCGAAATTCGACGGGCTATTTTTATATTGTTTTCTTTTGCGAAATCAAGATTAATCTCTGCTCGCACATCCTGATATTTCCCCACAATAACGGAAGGTTCATTTTGGTAAAGTATAAATATATTTTCCGAAAGATTTTTCAGCAAATGTTCCTCAGCAGCCAAGTTGAAATAAACGTTGGTATTTAAATTATTGATAAAGATCATAAAGTACTAAATAATAAATTTTTACTATTTCAAATAGTCTATCGACATATCCATTTCCCATATTCGTATCTACTAAAAAAAACAAATTATGTGAATCAGTAATGTATGCAAAAGTAAATATAAAGTCTAAAAACTGACAAGATTGTAATGTAAATTGTGCTTGAAGATATTTGTCAACATATTTATAAATCTATACTATTGATATTCTGGATTTTATTTTTAATATTTCAACTTTCGTCCTTTTAAGAACCATTTTATAAATTAGATTTTCTTAACTTTGTTGATTGGTCTGGATTGAATTTATGTTCAACAAAAACAGAGAAATGAAACCATTACGACAACGTTTAGGAAAATATACAGCGCCACAGGAAACAAAAGCGGCAGGAGTTTATCCATATTTTAGAACCATTAGCGGCGACCAGGATACGGAAGTATTGATGAATGGAAGAAAAGTCCTAATGTTCGGATCGAATAGTTACTTGGGACTTACAAATCATCCGAAAGTAAAAGAAGCAGCTAAGAATGCAATTGACAAATACGGAACAGGTTGTGCCGGCTCTCCTTTTTTAAATGGGACTTTGGATTTACATATAGAATTTGAAAACAAATTGGCTGATTTTTTGGGGAAAGATGGCGTAATGTTATATTCCACAGGATTTCACGTAAATATCGGCGTTATTCCATGTGTCGCCACGCGAGGCGATTACCTCATTTTTGATGAAACAAACCATGCGTCTATCATTGAAGGAAGGCGTTTAAGTTTTGCCGATGCAATTAAATTCAAACACAACGACATGGAGTCTTTGGAAAAAGTTTTGCAGCGTTGCGATCCGGAAAGAGTAAAAGTAATCGTAGTAGACGGCGTATTCAGCATGGAAGGCGATATTGTTAAGTTGCCAAAACTTATGGAATTGGCCGACAAGTATAACGCTTCGGTAATGGTAGACGAAGCTCATGGATTAGGCGTTTTGGGTAAACAAGGCCGTGGAACCTGCGATCATTTCGGTTTAAGGCAAAAAACCGATTTAATTATGGGGACGTTCAGTAAATCACTAGCTTCTATCGGGGGCTTTATTGCCAGCGACGCCGAGACAATTAATTTCATGAAACACCATTCGCGTTCTTATATTTTCAGCGCAAGTATTTCTCCGGCGGCTACGGCGGCAGCTATGGCGGCATTTGAAATTATGATTTCGGAACCCGAACGTCAGGAAAATTTGTGGAAAGTTACAAATTATGCATTAAAGGGATTCCGTGATTTAGGATTTGAAATCGGGCATACGGAAACGCCTATTATTCCTATTTTTATTAGAGATAATGAGAAGACTTTTCGCGTCACCAAGATGTTATTTGAAGAAGGCGTGTTCGTAAATCCTGTAATGACGCCCGCCGTAAAACCTGAAGATACGCTTATTCGTTTTTCTCTAATGGCCACGCATACAACAAAACAAATAGATTACGCATTGAATAAGATTCATGAATGCGCCAAAAATTTGGGAATACTTTAATCTAATAATTTAATTATAAGCTCTTAAGATTTTGTATAATTAAAACATTGTTTATGTCTGTACAAATACAAGAAGTGGTTACTAAAAAAGAATTGAATAAATTCATCCAATTTCCCAACCGGTTGTATAAAGGGAATCCATACTATATTCCTGCCCTGAATATGGATGAGCGAAAAACCTTTTCAACAAAAAACCCTTCAAGAGAATATTGTAATTTAAGGCTTTGGCTGGCATATAAAGACAATAAAATAGTAGGGCGTATCGCAGGCATTATCAATACTAGGGCTAATGAATTATTCAAACAAAAAAAGGTTCGTTTCGGATGGTTCGATACAATAAACGATATTGAAGTCTGCCGGGCATTAGTAAATACCGTCGAACAATGGGGATTGGAAAATAATCTCACCGAAATACACGGACCGCTGGGCTTTACCGATATGGATAAAGAATGCTTGTTGGTAAAAGGATTCGATGTTTTATCAAGTACCAGTAATTGGTACAACTATGAGTATTATATCGAATTATTGGAAAAAACCGGATTCAAAAGCGAATGCGAATGGATTCAGTATGAAATCCCCGCATCCCAACCTGTCCCTGATAAAATAGAACGGATTAATGAATTGATAAAAGAAAAGTATAAACTTAAAGTTCCTGAATTCAAGAGTCTGAAAAAAGAAATTATGCCCTATGCCCGAAAATTCTTTCATGCTCTCAATGCCAGTTTTGAAGGTTTATACGGATTCGTCCCCCTTACCGAGAAGGAAATAGATTGGTATTTAAAACAATATTTTCCTTTTTTAAAACCTCAATTTATTAGTCTTATTATTGACGAAATGGACGAAATAGCCGGATTCGGCGTTAGTCTGCCTTCGCTCTCCAGAGCATATCAAAAAGCAAAAGGCCGGCTTTTTCCTTTCGGATGGTATCATTTGTTAAGAGCTTTACACAAATACGATTATATAGACCTTTATATGAATGGAGTACGGCCAGAATGGCAACATAAGGGAATTCATTCGCTATACTATGCCCAGATGAATAAAGCTTATATAAAATACAATGTTCAAAAAGCGCTTACAAACCCTCAGATCGATGGAAATGAGGCCGTGAAAATTTGGGAAAAATATGAAGGGTACAAAGAAGTCATCCGGCGTCGAGTATATGGTAAAGACATTTCTCCATTAAAATAAAAATACAGAATATTTTCCAAGATTATGAAAAATACCAAGTAAACTGTATCTTTGTACTCTATATCTAAGTATGAACATTATACCTTGCTATTTTATCACGAAACACAAAATCCATTAAAATGAAAGCTATTTTTAAAAAGTCTGCATACCTCTTAATAGTTATCGTTTTATTGTTTGCAGCATGCGAACCGGAAGAAGACCCAGCTACAGTATTTCCTGTGAAAAATGGAAGTTTCCAGACAGGCGGAAAGGTTTATGCAACAAATTATGCAACTCTGACGGATGAGGTTTTGCCTTATATTTATGATAGTATCGCACAGAGGGATACAATTATTAATGACATCGATACTGTAATAGAAGAGCATTTCCCTATCGTTAGACATGATTTTTGTCAAAACTTGGAATTTTCTAATGTTAATTACAACGAAACGGCAAAAGAGGTCTACTCCGTTTTATTTCACTTTCAATTTCCTGATTCCATTGGATTGGGACTTCTAACTTATTCATATTTGTCCCGGGAAAATAAAAAATACGATGACCAAAAAAACTTTTATATGCCGAATTGCGCATATGTAAGCGATGGAAAACTAAATAATTATTCAAATTGCAAAAGCGGATCCCTTACCATTTCGAGAAACAAAGATTCCTATTCGTTTAGCTATGAACTAATTTTTGAAAATGACACAAGAGTAAATGGAAATTATAATGGGTCCATTACCGATTTTTCAGGAGTAACATATAGGAACGAATAAAATTTCTTATGCAACAACAGTTTTATTCTTTACCCGGAATAAATTAAAGCATCTGAAAAACAATTAATTTAGAAGTAAGTATATTCAACAACAATTAAAAAGTCAAATCTATGAAAGTATTAAACAAATTATGGTTATTAATGGCTTTTGCTTTAGCCTTTTCCGTTACATCTTGCAATAAAGGCGACGATCCTGAACCGGTAGTTACCGATTATGCAAAAACTGCCGCAGGAACTTATAATGGGAAAATAGACGTTCCCGCTATGCCTGCATTTGGTATTCCCGCTCAAACCATCGATAGCGTGAGTATTGCTATAACCTATGTCGGCGAAAATAGCGCAAAACTTCAAATGAACCAAATATTGCCTATTGCAGGACAACAAATTCCAATGAATGTAACTTGCCCGGTAACTACATCTGACGGAGGAAGCGGGGCGACAAAACTTTCGGGAAACACCACTGTAGTATTGTCTGAACCGATTGTATTTGCAGGCAGCCAAGTTACTCAGATTCCAGTAGTTATTGATGGAACTGTTTCGGGAAATAACGCTTCGGTAAACATAAAAGTAATGAGCATGATTACGGTTGTTTTTACCGGAACAAAATAAATTCGAAAAAAATGATTTAAAAAGGGCGCTAAATTGATTCGGCGCCCTTTTCTGTTTACTGTATTTCCTTTAATTTCACATTCTTTAGTACCTTTGTGCAATGTATAAAAATCGTATAATGAAAACTAGATTTACTTTATTATTTTCTCTCTTTATATTTACAAATATAACAACATCTTCCTTTGCTCAAATAGTAAAAGGTTACGTTTATGACGCTAAAACTGATGAAGCTCTTTATGGGGTTAGCGTTTTTTATAAAGATAAAGATGAAACCAAAGGAACTTCAACTAATGAAAAGGGATATTATGAACTGAAAATTCCCGAAGGAGGAACCATTATTTCTTTTAGTTACATAGGATATGAGTCTCAAACGCATCCTTTGGTGGTATCAAAAAACCAAACCATCAGTTTGAATATATACCTCAAAGAACAGGCAACATTATTGGAGGGAGTGGTTATCAGCGCCGGACGTTTTGAACAAAAATTAAGCGAAATCACGGTATCAATGGAGTTATTGAAACCGGAGAATTTAGAAAAACAAAACGCCACAGACTTAAGCGTAGTTTTGAATACTTTACCAGGGGTTGATATTACTGATAAACAACCTTCAATACGAGGAGGAAGCGGTTGGACTTATGGCGTTGGAAGCCGGAGCCTCGTGTTGGTAGATGGAATGTCCATACTAACTCCTGGGGTAGGGGAGGTCAACTGGAACGTAGTTCCAATGGAAAATGTAGAACAAGTAGAGGTCATCAAAGGAGCATCTTCGGTATTATATGGATCTTCCGCTTTAAATGGATTGATAAATGTACGCACCAAACGACCCAATTTAGATCCTCAAACCACTGTCAATACATTCCTTGGAGTGTATTTAGATCCTAAAAATGAAGATTACGTTTGGTGGGAAAAAGATTTTTGGTATGAAGGAAAATTTGATGTGGATCCGCTTCTCAGAAAAAATTTATTATCCGGCATCCGTAATCCGCTTTATACAGGGATAGACGTCTCTCACAGCCGAAGAATCGGCAATTGGGACGTCTCAGGAGGATTGGACTTATTTACCAACGAAGGATACAGAGTTGATAACTATAACCAACGCGTACGTTTTGGAGGTAATATTACTTATCATGACCCCATCCGTCAAGGAATGACTTACGGATTAAACGCCAACGTTTTATCTAACAATTATTCAGGATTTTTTATTTGGCGTTCCGCAGATGAACCTTACGTTCAATCACCTATGACCAACATGAACCGTCAAGGAAATACATTTTATATAGATCCTTTTTTCAACTATTATGACGAAAATAACAAAATCAGTCATAAAGTAAAAGGGCGTTATTACTACAAATCAGATCAAATCATCTCTAATTCTACCGATAAATCTTTTTCGGATATTGCTACCAATATGGGTTTTAATACCGATAATTTACCTGAACTAATCAGTATAATACAAAACCCACAACAGTTAATCGGAGATTTTCTGCCTTCCTTACTGGATGTTTTGTCAACGGGAAACGCCCAAGGTCTGGCAGACCAAGCTGTAGCCTTAGGAAACCGTTATTTTCCAAATGCTTCCGCTGCAGATTACGTGGATCTTTTATCGTTTATTATGGCGCGATTACCTATTCCTTCAGATCAATCGGAAATGCTCCCTTGGTTATTGAATATCAATAAACCCGCAAATAAAAACTCACCCGCCGACCATACATCTACGTATTATTTAGATTACCAGTTTAATAAGAATATGGAGAACATTCAATTCACTTCAGGCATGACGTTTGAGCATCTTTCAAACAAATCGCCTGTAAGCGGAAATCATCAAAGCGATAATGTCGGCGCTTATTTTCAATATGACCAAAAGTTTTTCGACAAGTTGAATGTTTCGCTTGGAGCGCGTTTTGAGTATTACAGGGTAGATTCCCTTTATAGAGAAGCCGAAACGGACATATTCGGCTTAAAATTGCCCTTTAGGCCGGTATTTCGGTCGGGGTTAAATTATGAATTGGCAGAATACACTTTTATAAGGGCTTCATTCGGACAAGGCTATCGATACCCTTCTATTACGGAAAAGTTTGTATATAAAGATATTGGAGGCATTGCCGCATATCCGAACAAAGATCTGCGCCCCGAAAGCGGATACAATGCAGAAATAGGAATAAAACAGGGCTATCAGATCGGACCTTTCAAAGGATTCTTAGATCTGGCAGGTTTTTACACTTACTACAAAGATATGATAGAATTCCAATTCGGCCTATTTAATAATACCACTTACGAATACGTCGATAATCTCTCGGAAGTTATTGATATGGTTATGAATGGGGATATGCCCGGATTAGGAACGCGTTTCGCCAATGTAAACCGCGCAAAAATATATGGAATAGACGTTTCCACTGCCGGATTGTGCGAAATTACTTCAAAAAGTAAAATTATCTATAACATAGGATACGTTTACATTATGCC
Source organism: Bacteroidales bacterium (assembly GCA_031553195.1). Lineage (GTDB taxonomy): Bacteria > Bacteroidota > Bacteroidia > Bacteroidales > P3 > JAVBLV01. Next base: position 38,985 of record JAVBLV010000064.1, on the reverse strand, counting down.
GATTGATGCTGATTGGCAAGAAAAAGCCGAACATGAATCAACGGATCCCTTGGATATGAAGGAAAAATCCAATGATTCGAAATATTTAAAATATCGTCAAAAACATTCTTTTAAAGGCGTTATTGATTTTATTTGGAATCGATTAGACATTGGAGTAAATTTAACTTACAAATCTAAAACGTTGGCTGTTGACTATTTTTTAGTAGACGAACGTGAAAAATCACAAATGGATATTATGGATGCCGTACGTAGTATAATTTTCCCCGGATTACACGATTATTGGATGGAACACAATACAGGATACTTTGCTATGGACCTTCGTATAGGAATAGAAATCACTAAAAAAATTCAGATTTGGGGAATGATGAATAACCTTTTAAATACAGAATATACTTTACGTCCAATGGATGTTTCTGCTCCCCGGACATTCATTTTTCAAGTAAACGCAAAATTTTAATAACCAATACTATAAAATAAGAAAGCTTGATAAATTCACTTTTTATCAAGCTTTCTTATTTTGTCGGAATGTATGTTTAACAAGGTCTTATAGCAATCTTATCCACCCTCGCCTGATGTCTTCCTCCTTCAAAAGGTGTCTCCAGAAAAAGTTTTACTATTCCCAAAGCCAATTCTTTATCAACAAAACGAGCCGGCAATGAAAGAATATTCGCATTATTATGTTGACGAGCTAATTTTGCAATCTCAGGTATCCAACAAAGCGCGCAACGTACTTGTTGATACTTATTTGCCACTATTTGAACCCCGTTTCCACTTCCACATAACACAATGCCTAAATCGTATAAACCCTTATTCATATCCGAAGCTAAAGGATGTATGTAATCCGGATAATCAACGCTTTCTGTTGAATGAGTTCCATAATCATTTATTTCATAACCTTGTTTTTCAAGTTCTTGAATTAAAAACTGTTTCATTTCATATCCGGCATGGTCGGAAGCTATAGGAATTATTTTCATTTTTCTATCCATTGTTGATAACATTTTATGACTGCAAAGTTACGTTCTTATTCCAATTTTTTATCCCTTAAACATTTAATCTTTATCATTGATATTAGAAAAAAAAATAGTTCTCATATTCCCAACATATTGCGTTTTTAACATAGATAAAGTTGAAAACAGTTCAATAACTTCGCTTATCTTTTTTATAGTTGTTCTTAAAATATCCCATTGTGGAAAAACCCATTTAATTTTCCATTTTATCAGTCCTTTTTAAACAACTCAGAACATACACTTAGCAAAAAAAATATGAAATAATAAACTTATCCACTGACTGTTAATAAAGTAATAAATAACTGATAACAATATATCTAAGAAAAAATAAATAGTGAATAACTCAATCCTAAACTATCTTTTTTCGGAAAACAAAATTTATATCTGTTTTTTTATCGACCAAATTGACAAGCAATAATAAGAATCATATTCTTTTAAAGAAATATTATATTTATTATTTATCTAAGAAGTCTAAAATTGGAAGATTGAAGTCTAAAAGTTAATCTTCTGATAACATAGTATTTGCTTAAATACTGAGAAAATTTCATCATTTTAGTATTTCAAATTTGAATAGAAGACGACATTTGTATTGTTTTATTTATGTAACTTCGTAATAAACGTAACGGAATTACGTATTAAAAAGTAAAATCCATCGTTGGAAAAATTTCAGATGCAAAGTAAATGTAATTTTCATGGAATCAAAAGAATTAATTGAAGAAATTATACGTTTAAAAAACGAAAAAAAGGCTATTATTTTAGGACATTATTATCAAATACCTGAAATACAAGATATATCTGACTATATAGGAGATAGCTTAGCGCTGGCAAATTATGCGCAAAAAACAGATTGTGAACTCATTGTATTTTGTGGCGTACATTTTATGGCTGAAACGGCTAAAATATTGAATCCAAGTAAAAAAGTTATTTTGCCTGATTTGGAAGCCGGTTGTTCTTTGGCTGATTCTTGTCTGGCAGAAAAATTAGCTGAATTTAAAAAGAAATATCCCGATGCAATGGTAGTTTCTTATATTAATTGCACTGCGGAGGTGAAAGCTTTGTCCGATTTGATTTGTACTTCCGGAAATGCAGAAAAATTGATTAGAGAAATTCCTGAAAATCAACAAATCATATTTGCTCCGGATAAAAATTTAGGCGCTTATTTGAATCGTGTTACCGGCCGGAATATGATTCTTTGGGATGGAGTATGTGAAGTACATGATATACTCACAGTTGAAAAAGTGTTGAATTTGAAAATACAGAATAAAGATGCTTTGTTAATTGCGCATCCGGAGTGTAATGGAGCTGTTTTGGAATTGGCCGATTTTGTGGGTTCTACCAATGCTATGTTGAAGTTTGTAAAAAATTCGTCTTGTAAAAAATTTATTGTAGCTACCGAAACTGGAATTATTCACCAAATGGAAAAAGAAAATCCCGATAAAGAATTTATAGTGGTGGCTCCCGATGAAAGTTGTGCTTGCAATGATTGTAGATATATGAAATTAAACACATTAGAAAAACTTTATAATTGTTTATTGCATGAAAAGCCCGAGATAATTCTATCTAAAGAATTAATAGATAAGGCAGTGATACCTATCGAACGGATGCTGGAGATGTCAAGAAAGGCAGGGCTAATTTAGTTGGAAAATGGAAAGTTGAAAATGGAAAATGTGCAACAAATAAAAAGAGGTCAAGAGCAGGTTTATAAAAAATTGGAGGAGTTGAATATCCCATACGAATATTATGAACATCCGGCGGCGCCTACAGCTGAGATGGCATTAGAAATGGTTAGTAAACAATGGAGTAGGGGAGAGGGGGCGATGCTTTGTAAAAACTTGTTTTTTCGTAATCATAAAGGAAATAGACATTATTTGGTGATTATGGATGCTCATGCACAATTGAATATTCGTGATTTAGAACAAAGACTGAAACAAGGAAAGTTAACTTTTGCTTCGGAACAACGCATGGAAAAGTATTTAGGACTAAAACCCGGTTCGGTTTCTTTGTTTGGTTTGGTGAATGATGTAGAACATCACGTATATGTGTTTTTAGATGAAAATTTACTATCTGCCCAAAAAGTAAGTTTTCATCCGAATGATAATACGGCTTCTTTGGTGATATTAAAAGACGATATGTTGAAATTTTTAGAAACTTCCGGAAATGGTTTTGAGTTCTTGGAATTATACAGCTAACAAAATTTTAAAAATAAGAAAAATAGAACCTATGTTCCACGTGAAACAGATTAAATAAGCGTTCAACCTAATAAGCAAATTAAATTATGGAAAGATCAATTAAAATTTTGATGTTATACCATTTGCATATTGAAGATAGTCCAATCTTTCAGGCTTCAAATGTTTACAAAATATTTGAAGTATAATTGATTGCGATTAGAACAATGATTATTTTGTGGACTAAGACTAATTATTAAATTCCAATAGGTATTACATTAAAAACTCGTCAACATGAACCTCGCCTGTTAATAGAAAACGTTTATTACTTGTCATGGGGCTCTTGTTGTATTTTCCTTTTAAATTCCCAACAAGTCTTTTGTCGCAATTCAAATATTAAAAACTCATCAACTTTTTCTGACAACTCTAAGGAAGACATCCCTTTCTTTTTTGTACTGATTTTAAAAATAATATGCGGCACTACCAAAAATGAAAATTTCAACTTATCAAACATCGTTCCTGCTGTTGGGTTTTCGTCATAATTACATTTTGTGTATCTGCGAGAGTAAGATTTCTTTCCCTTGCCAAACTTCGGATGCCTACCAGGGTAAACACATCAAAATTATTTTAATGAATTAAATAATTGATAATCAAATATACATGAAAATTCAAATAGAAAAATAGTATTTTCTAAATAGTTAAAAATCAAATATTTGCATTTTTGATGCGTTTGCCCTAGGATGCCCACATTTCCTACATTTGTAGGGAGATTATCTGAAGGTCATTTTGTAACGGACAGATAACGATAACAATCTTCATCACTTTGAAAGTATCTATGAAATTTTATCGAATTCACGTCTTCAAATTTATTTTATTTTTCCATGCTATAAAAGTAGCAGATATTATTTTTTTCAGCGATCTAAGCGCCTATACCAATAGTTCTATATAAACCAAAATAAATAATATTCATTTTATATTTTATATTATTGAAAATAATATTATCTTTGTCAAGAAATCAAGTAAGAATATTTTAAAGATACTATTTTCTCAATGTCTTGAATGTCAATTGCAAGTTAGGATCCTGAAATACAAGAATTGCGAAATAGAAATTATCGGTTTATACAAACTCTCTGTGTTTTGATTGTTTGTTAGGATGATAAGATTTTATTATACAATATATAAATGCAGGATTAAATTTGAGGGACTTGGCCAAACATTTGCATTTAATATTCCAAATTTACTGGTAACGGTGAAGAATGAAATAATGGGACTACTGAAAAAGATTTAGGAAAAATAGAATTGCAGCTAAAAGTAAAATAAGTGGAATTTATGTTCCGAGAGTATCAATAAAAAAATATTTTAATATGAAGAAAATAATAAAATATAAAAGTTCTTTTTGGAAAATACTATTAGGAATGCTTGGTTTTTCGGTTTGTACAGCATGTTTTAAATATGGAGATATTGAGGCAGAATATATAATGAGGGGTACTGTAGTTTCATCAGATGATAAAAAGGTAATACCTGATGTAAAGGTTACTTTAAGTAGGAATAATGGAATTGAGCTGGAGCGTATTATAACAAAAGAAGATGGTACTTTTCATTTTAAAGGAGGATATGGTATTGCAGATATAGATACTTTTTATATTAAATTTATTGATATTGATGGTGTTGAAAATGATGAATTTCAAAACAAAGAAGTTCAAGTAACTTTTCATCCTTCTGATTTTAGAGGTGGTGATGGTAAGTGGGATATGGGAGTTGCTAATAAAGATTTAGGAAAAATAGAATTGCAACCAAAAATAAAAAATTAAATAGATATGAAATTTTTGAAAAAACAATCAAGCATTTTTTGGGTATCGTTGTTAGGAATTTTAGGATTTTCTATAGCTTGCACCGAAGGCGAAAAATACGGAACACCTTCTACAACCTATAAAATAAAAGGCAAAGTTGTATCCTCGGCTGATCAACATGAAATTTCTGGAATACAGGCCGTATTACAATATCAATATTTATTGGGAGATACCCTTTTAACAAATGAAAAAGGTGAATTCTCTTTTACTAAAGAATCCCCTGAGAATATTTTCAAAATAAAACTTAGTGATATTGACGGCGCCGAAAATGGCGAGTTTCAAGACAAAGAAATTCAAGTTACTTTTGATGGAATTGTCGAAAAAGATTTGGGAAAAATACAATTACAGACAAAATAAAAAGGGATTAGAGCTTATTATGAAAGACAAAATTCCTTTTAAAAAACGCTTAGCGCTCGCTGTTTTCAATAAATGGCGGACAAACCAAATCAAGGAACACAAATTAACCTATTTGTTTTGGGAATGTACCTTGCGGTGTAATTTGCGTTGCGAACATTGTGGTAGTAGTTGCGAAAAGGAAACGTCCATACCCGATATGCCTGGAGCCGATTTTCTAAAGGTTATCGACCAAATTTTGCCTCATGTAAATCCAAATAAAACCATGATTGCCATCACAGGTGGCGAGCCTTTGCTGCGCAACGATTTGGAATTTTGTGGCGAAGCCTTGTATCAACGCGGTTTCCCTTGGGGCATTGTTTCAAATGGCATGTTACTAACCGAAAAGCGGTTTCAATCGTTACTCAATGCCGGAATGCGTTCGATTACCATTAGTTTAGACGGCTTTGAAGAAGCGCATAATAAAATGCGGAAACACCCGCAAAGTTTTAAAAATGCTGTTTCGGCTATACAACATATTGTTGCTAATCAAGAAATCACTTATGATATAGCCTCGTGTGTAACTCCTCTCAATTTCGCTGATTTAGAGTCGTTCAAAGAATTTTTGATAAAATTGGGTATAAAAAATTGGCGTATTTTTACCATTTCGCCTATTGGACGGGCAACAAATAATCATCAGTTGGTACTTTCTAATTTGCAATACAAACAGTTATTAAATTTTATTGTAACTACCCGCAAAGAAGGCCGTATCCATCTAACATATGAATGCGAAGGCTTTTTAGGTAATTATGAAGCCGAAGTCCGCGATGGATTTTTCTTTTGCAGGGCAGGAGTAAATGTGGGTTCTGTATTGGTCGATGGTTCCATTTCTGCCTGTCCCGATTTACGTGGTAATTTTATTCAAGGCAATATCTATCAGGATAATTTTATGGATGTTTGGGAACATCGTTATCAAGCTTTTCGCGACAGAAAATGGATGAAAACCGGAATTTGTCGTGATTGTAAATCGTTTAAATATTGTCAAGGTAATGGAATGCATTTAAGAAATGAAGAGGGGAAATTGGCGGTTTGTCATTTGCAGAAACTTCTTTTAATTGAGAATTGAAAGTTGCAAAAAAATGATTTGTTTCACGTGAAACCCACCATTTAATTTATTCTTTTTATGAAGGTTGGTTTCTTTTGGAATGGAAATAGAAAAAGAGAAACGATAAGAAAAGGAATAACATGTATTTGCATTTTATCTTGTTTCCTTTCCTTTTTGTCATAATAATTAGCATATTATGAAAAAGTAACCTTGTTTACTTGTCTTTTTTTCCATTGGTATAATTGTAAACCATCTTCAAGGGCAAAACTACATTTCTTATTTTCAGAAAAGGACTCAAGCGGAAATGTCTGTTTGTAAAAATGATATAAAGTCTGCAATGGAATATTATCAAGAAGCTTTTCTATAGAAGATCCTTTACCCAAGGATTTGTATAAATGCATCTGTTTGTGCTGCTCTTTTAGAAAAAGATAATTTGATGTTTCATATGTGGAAAATTACCTATTGAAAGGGGTTCCATTTAAAATTTTTGTCCAGGACAGTGTTGTCTTTTCAAAATATTTTGGAAATCCCAGATGGAAAATTTTTTCGCAAACGAGTAATGCATATTATAATAATTATTCGGATAGGCAGAATAAGAAATATATTGCCATATTGGATTCTTTAACAAAGGTAGACATACAAGCAAGAAAAAAAGTAAAACCATTTATGTTTCAATTTAAAAAATGGCTCATCAGTAAAAACGTTTTCGAAATATGCATATCGTCGATAGTTGTAATAGAATAATGAGATAGTGTTGTTCAGTTGTGGGGTTATCCGAATCAAGAAACAGTAGGGGTGGGTAGTATTCTAGAAACTCGTGAATTTGCATGTATATGGCATATACGTAATTCGGCATTTGTTAATGGGATAGAATATAATGCCCTGCAAAAAGGCTTTCTTTCTCAGAACGTTATGCTGAGAAAAAAGAATATGCACCTGGTAAAACAATGTATGGTACGATGTATGCAAATAAAAATCAAATACAACAAAAAGGGAATGAGACGATTAATAGAAATCGGGCACAAATTGGGATGCGAAGCCTTGAAGAAGTTAAATTATGCGGAATTATTTTTATGAAACAAAAGACAAATATGAATTTTTATTTTACATCAATTTTCCACAATGATTTTTTATAATGAGATATAAGACTATGGAAATAAGGCCAAAACTAAAGTTGCAACTAACGCCTATTGATAAGGGCATTGAAATACTCGGATTTTTGATACTGATATTACATTGGATTTGGGTTGTGGTAACCTTTACAAAATTACCGGATATTATTCCCACCCATTTTAATGCAAGAGGAGAAGTCGATGGCTTTGGAAGTAAAGTAAGTATTCTTACTTTGCCGGTCATTGCCACTATTATCTATATTGTGTTGACAATCATCAACAAGTATCCGCATAATTTCAATTATTTGGTTAAGATTACAGAGTATAATGCGCTAAGGCAATATACCAATGTAACAAAGATGGTGCGAGTACTAAAAGTTGTGGTTGTTGCCGTATTCTTTTTAATTACGTTCGAAACGACTCAGGTCTCAGCAGAGAAAACCAATGAACTTAGCGTTTGGTTTCTTCCTCTCATATTGGGAATGACCTTTCTGCCGTTGATTTATTTTATAGCTAAATCGTTTAGAGAAAAATAAATTACAAAAATTGAGATTGAATTTTAAAATTTTATTGGTGTGGTTTAAAGTTGAAAATTAGAGAAATAAAATAATTGTTTCCCGTGAAACAAGTCTTTTAATTTTCTCTTTCTATGAAGATTAGTTTATTCTGGAGTAATAAATAAAAGAAGACAGAGCAAAAAGGAGATAGGGGAGAGTGTGGGTTCTTCGTATCTTTGCTTCCATTCCTTTTTCTAAAATAAACTCCAGTTGTTTATTTATTGGGTTAAACTCCTGCGTTTTTAAAAATTTGTTCTATTCTATCTTCCCTTTGTAAAATAGCTTCTTTGCGAAATTGTGAAGGCATAGTATTCAAATATTTTTTACAAAACATCGTAAAATGAGCGGCTGAAGAAAATTCAAATTCATCAATAATTTCAGTAAAAGGAATTTCTTTATTATTCAATTTGGCTGTGATCTTATTAAGTTTTTGTTGCTGCACCCATTTATAAGGGCTCGTATGAAAATGTTTTTTGAAAAGACGATTAAAGGAGGTCAGAGAACAATTACAAGCCTGCGCAATTCTGCTACATTTCTTGAAGTTGCAATATCTTTCGTTACTGCAGATCTGAAATCTACGCTTTGATCAATAATAGGCGCAAGCAAAGCTGCATTTTCTTCTTTCGCGTAAAAAACCCGCAATAACAAAAATTTTTTTGTTTAACTTCGTGCATGTGACGGCACAACATTTCGGTATTAAGACAAGTGGCTAAAAGCAGAAAAAAGTCATGCATCGGAGGTCTTATACCGAGCGGTTCTATATTTTTAGCGCTTGTATTCCGGAACGATTCCAGCAGATTGGATAGCCATCTTATCGCAAAGGTGAACAGGTTGATCAAAAATATGTGGTATAAATTGCAGATCGTATGGACTTGCAGATTCATATCCGTCATTTTGGGTAAACAAAAAAATTCTCCTGTTTTAAACAAAAAAATTTGTTCCCACCCATATTGAACTTCTGCCTCCTCCCTCCAGCAGAAAAAGCATGTGATTTCGGTCGCTCTTGGTTATATTATATTTTGTTCCTTGCACAAGACTATTATAAACAAATCCAACGCTTTTATCTGCAAGGTATTCGCTACAAATAACATGCTTTTCTGCATAAAGCAATTAAGGTTTGATAATTCCTTTCATAAGGAATTTTACTATCAATACCGTGGTTCTCTCATTTCAAATCAATGAGTATCCTTAAAACAATTTAGTAATTAAACGTCTTTTCCCCTTTATAAAAGCAAATCCCAATCGGCGGCGACTTTAAAATTATTTCTGAAATTTTTCAGGTTTTCGTAATTCAATTCTACTATTCCAATGCTATCAATTCCTTGAGGAACAGATGAAATAACATTTCCTAAAAAGTCGATTACCTGAGAATCTCCTATATGCATATCGCCAACGCCATCTACGCCCACTCTATTTAATCCTAAAACATAGGCCTGGTTTTCAACAGCTCTTGCAGGAACTAAGGTTCGCCATGCCGTTGCGCGTTGTACAGGCCAACTGGCGACGAAGATGGCAAAATCATAGGCATATTCCCCGTTTTCATATCGGTTGCGATTCCAACAAGGGAAACGAACATCGTAGCAAATGAACGGACGGATTTTCCATCCTTTTAAATGAAAAGTTTTAAGTTCATTCCCTTTCTTTAAGATCTGGGCTTCCTTACTCAACAAGAATAAATGTTTTTTATCATAATATTCATAACTTCCATCGGGATTCATCCAAATAAAACGATTTGTCGGGTTGCCATCTTCCGAAATTAATAAACTCCCGGCGATTACGGCATTTTTATGTTTTGCCGTTTCGGACATCCATTGCATAGTTTTACCGTTCATAGGTTCCAGCAATTGATGAATATTAGGAGAAAACCCTGTATTAAATGTTTCCGGAAGTACGATCAGGTCAACCTTTTCTTCCACTATTTGAATTCTCTTGGTAAAACGTCTTAAGTTTTCGTCTATATCTTCCCAAGAAATATCAGCTTGTAAATAAGCAACTTTCAAATTTTCCATTATTTAAATAATTTATCCTTAAACATTTCTATTAAACCCGGTAAATTAGCATAAATCGAAATAATGCAAAAGACGTGTAACGTTATTATTACAAGCGGCAAATCCGGTTTTCGTTTTTATAGAATAAGCGGCAAAAGTACATCTTTTTTGAATGCAGCTAGAGTAGATTTCGCAATGTTTCGCATCTGGTTTTCCAAATAAAACCGGGCATAACCAATCCCATCAATGATTTATCAAAACCATTTTCAGGTAAAAACATATCGCTAAAAATCATGGGGAATTATATTGAATCTATTCATTTCTTAATCTATTGTTTTTGTACTTTTGTTCATGAAGATAACATTATTTCAAATAAAATATTAAATTATAAACTTGTCTTAAATATCATAACTTAAGCTACCAAACAATGAAAAAACTATTTACATTTCTCATTGCAAGTATCTTAAGCGGATTTGTCTTGCAATTGTACGCTCAACAAGACGAGACAATTATCGGCGCAGGCGTTGCTTCTCAGAACAGGCCCGATCTCGAACCGTTATTATTATGAACGGGTAGCGACGCTTTACACCCCGCATAATGGCTTAATACCTGGAGGCATAACGAGCATTGCACGGAATAAACCTGTGTATCTGAAAGAAGTCGATATTGATCAAGTCGGTTCGCCTTCTTCTTTAGCATGGAATACGCTTATCGAAGATGCGCCTTGGTATACAACGATTCGATACGATGTCCGGCAACATTGGGGTTGGTTTAGTAATTCCCCTGTCGGTTCCTTTTTCTTATAGCGGAAGGAATTTAATGGTTTTGATTGCTTCAAATACAAGGGTAATAAAATCTATCTTGTCAAAGGTTAGTGGCAACATTGCGGATTATCATATTATTTTTTGTTCAGAAAATCCGTCAACTTTTGTACAGCTTGTCCTCGGTGGCTGATTTTATTCTTTTCCGTCAACGACATTTGGGCAAATGAGATATCAAATCCGTTAGGTTGGAAAACAGGATCGTATCCAAACCCCTCTTCGCCCATTTTTCCGGTTAAAATTTTTCCTTCCACTTTTCCCTCAAAAAAATATTCTTTTCCTTCCAGAATAAGAGAAATCACGGTTCTGAAACAAGCGTTGCGATTTGTTTTTCCTTCCATAGCCATCAGTAGCTTTTTTATGTTGTTTTCAAAACTACAGCCTTCGCCTGCATATCGCGCCGAATAAACGCCCGGAGCCCCGTTTAATGCTTCAACTTCCAATCCGGTGTCGTCTGCAAAGCAATTTAAGTGATATCGATCATATATAAAATGTGATTTCTGACTTGCATTTCCTTGCAGAGTTTCTTGATCTTCGGGAATTTCTTCATGAAATCCGATTTCGTCCAGACCAATTATATCAAAAGTATCGCATACGGCTGCCCGAACCTCCTGCAACTTATGTTTATTATTTGTGGCAAATACTATTTTTCTCATTTGTTTATTTTTTATTTGATCGCCTAGTCAGGGCGTGATTTAGAGTCATCCCCCCCTGACTTATAATAGAGCTAAAAAGGTTATGATTATTTCATCTGCGTATTTTAAAATTCTTGCAATCAAGTCAGACATTTAATTGAGAGCGCATCCTTATTGAATAATTGAATTATCGAATCATTGAATAAAGTGGGTTATAGCTTAAAGTTTAAGTTGATTCTTCGTTACTAACTACTGGTTGCTAATTCTCAATTCTCCTTCTAACTGTATAAACTTTTAAGCGTTACAAGCGCTCAATCTCGAAATTTACCATTCCCTTTGAGATTCATTCTCAACTTTCAACTCTCCATTTAACAAGATTTTTCTCTCATGGCTATTTCATAAATCTTCTTTTGCGTGTTTGCATATTTTCTGCAAAAGTATATCTTTGCAAATAAATTCTCTAAGATGGGAATTAAAAAAAACATTTTCGACGCTTCTAAAATCTAAGAGCGGTATTCAGTTTTAAAATAATATTTCTGCGATTTCTTGAGAAAAGCATTTGCTGACGAACCTTTTAGGGAAAAGAAAGGAAATTTGGGGAATAAAAATAGCGCATTAGTTTCAGGGCGCTCATTACTAACTTAAAATTTAATTGCTATGACGAGCATCAAGGGTACTAAAACGGAACAAAATTTGCTAAAAGCGTTTGCAGGGGAGTCTCAAGCGCGCAATCGTTATACAATGTTTGCAAAAAAAGCAAAAGAAGAAGGATTTGAACAAATAGCGGGATACTTTTTAGAAACCGCAGAACAAGAAAAAGAACATGCTAAAAGATTTTTCAGTTTTTTAGAAGGAGGAATGGTTGAAATTACCGCTTCTTATCCTGCGGGCAAAGTAGGTAATACAAGCGAGAATTTAATGGCGGCGGCCGAAGGCGAAAACGAAGAATGGATCATCTTGTATCCGGAATTTGCCAAAGTAGCAGAAGAAGAGGGGTTTAAAAACGTGGCTACTTGTTTCAAGATGATTGCCAAAGTGGAATATGAACATGAATTGCGTTATAAGAAACTTCTTGAAGGCGTGAATAAAAATAACGTTTTCGAAAAAGAAGAAGACGTAGAATGGTATTGCCGGAACTGCGGATATGTATACAAAGGGAAAAAAGCATTGGAAACTTGTCCTGCCTGTTTGCATCCAAAAGCGTATTTCGAACTTAGAAAAATTAACTACTAAGTATACTAAGCATGGGATCAAAGATCTGTTTAAAATGACATTATTTTAAGCCATTTTAGAGATATAACAATTCCGCTTTCAGGGTAAGTGAAATAATTTAAGGGCTGTCCAAGAAGTCAATAGAGCAGAAATGCAAAGAACGCAAAGTTTCATAAAATAGAAATTTTGATTTTGCGGTTTTTGTTTTCTATAATCTCAGAATGACTTTTTGGACGCTTTCTTTATACGTTTTAAGAAGATTGCTACAGTATCGACATTATTTTTTACGCAATGATCACGATTTTAGGGACTACCGCTTCGGGAAAAACGCAGTTAGCAACACAATTGGCGTATTGTTTAAACGGAGAAATTATCAGCGCCGATTCCAGGCAAATTTATAAAGGAATGGATATCGGATCAGGAAAAGATCTAAGCGAATATGTTGTAAATAGAGTCCAAATTCCATATCATTTGATCGATATCAGAGAAGCCGGTTATGAATATAATGTTTACGAATTTCAGAATGATTTTTTATCTGCCTATGAACAAATAAGAAAGCAACATAAAACGCCGATTCTTTGCGGGGGAACAGGACTATATCTTGAAGCGGTTTTGCGGCAATACAGGCTTTTCGACGTTCCTATTGATCAAAATCTTCGAAATGGACTTTCGAATAAAAACATGGAAGAACTTTCCGCATTACTGGAATCGTACGGCCCTTTACATAACCAGACAGATATTTGCGAGCGCGAGCGCTTGATTCGCGCTATTGAAATTAAAAAATTTCAGACGGAACAACCTGATTCAACCCAGTCCTGGCCGGAGATTGAAAATATCATTTTCGGCGTTTATTTCGATCGCGCTATTATTCGCCAACGAATTACGGAACGTCTTTCCCAACGATTGAATAATGGAATGATAAACGAAGTGGAAACTCTCCTGAAACAAGGGATTCCAAAAGAACGGCTAATACGCTACGGGTTGGAATATAAATATGTTACGTTGTATTTAACGGATCAATTGTCTTACGAAGAAATGTTCCGTTTGTTAAATACAGCCATTCACCAATTTGCAAAACGACAAATGACATGGTTTAGAAGAATGGAAAAAACAGGAATTAATATTCTCTGGATAGATGGAAATCTGCCTTTGGAAAAAAAGATAGAAATTATCAAGCAAAACGTGGCAGAAATATAATCGAAAGTTGGAATAATCGTTATATTTTACGCCTTTTGTAACAATCGAATGTCGAATTTTCAATAATAAAAAATGACTCCATACACAATTGCCCGAATAACCAATATCCTTAAGGGGAAACTTCTTTTTTCCGATTCTGAAAATCAAGAAATCACATCGCTTTTAACCGATAGTAGGAAGTTGGCAAATCCCAGGACATGTTTATTTTTTGCGTTACAATCCAAACGTAACGACGGGCATAAGTATATTAAAGAATTATCTTCGAAAGGGGTTCGTAATTTTGTTATTGCAGAAAACACGGAAGAATATCAGATTGAAGGGAATAATTATATAATCGTCAAAGATACGTTATTGGCTCTACAGCAATTAGCCGCCTACCACCGGGAACAATTTGACATTCCTGTGATAGGAATTACCGGCAGCAATGGTAAAACCATCGTAAAAGATTGGATTTGTCAATTGTTGAGTCCGGATAAAAACATTGTCAGCAGTCCAAAAAGTTACAATTCCCAAATTGGGGTTCCTTTATCTGTTTGGCAGATGAGTAAAGAAAATGAATTAGCCGTTTTCGAAGCCGGCGTGTCGGAACCTAACGAGATGATCCGGTTACAGTCAATTATAAAACCGACGATAGGAATTTTCACGAATATTGGGCAAGCTCATGACGAGAATTTTTTGACCCGTTCGCAAAAAATAGCCGAGAAATTACATTTGTTTACGCATGTCGAAACTTTGATTTATTCGGCAGACGCAGCGGATATCCATTCCATGATTTCTTCGTTCGAGGCATTTAAAAATGTCAACCGCTTTACGTGGGGAACTAAAGACGATGTGAGTGTCAAAGTTTTATCTATTGAGAAGAAAAATAACGAAACGAACCTGCAAATTCTTTATCAATCCGGAACATTCAACTATACAATTCCATTTGTCGACAGCGCTTCTATAGAAAATTCCTTGCATTGTTGCGCGTTGTTATGTTATTTGGACTATTCCCCTGCAATCATTGCCGAACGAATGCAAAAACTTTCGCCTATTGCCATGCGTTTGGAATTAAAAGAAGGGATCAATAACTGCGCCATTATCAACGATAGTTACAGTTCCGATTTGAATTCGCTTGGAATTGCCCTTGATTTTTTGCAACATCAACAACGACATGCAAAAAAAACGCTTATTTTATCCGATATTTTGCAAAGCGGCAAATTAGAATCGCAACTTTATGAAGAAGTCTCCGAAATGCTTGTTCAAAAAGGGATTGACTCTTTAATCGGAATTGGGGAGGCCATCAGCAGGCAATCGAAAATATTTCCCATGCAAAAATTGTTTTACAAAACGACCGATGCGTTTATCTCCGATTTCCCTCTGTCCAGCCTTAATAATGAGACCATTCTTTTAAAAGGAGCCCGTATTTTTGAATTTGAACGTATAAGCCGTCTATTGCAACGGAAATCGCATGAGACGATTCTGGAAATAAACCTCAACTCAATAGAGCATAATTTAAACTTTTTCCGGTCATTATTAAATTCCCGGACAAAGATAATGGCAATGGTAAAAGCATTTTCTTATGGGACGGGGAGCGCAGAAATTGCGCATATGTTACAATTCAACAATGTCGATTACCTTACTGTCGCTTACGCTGATGAAGGAGTGGATTTGCGCAATGCGGGAATTACGCTACCTATTCTGGTTATGAATCCCGAAGAACAAGCATTTAATATGATTCTCAAATATAATCTGGAGCCGGAAATATATAGTTTACGCCTTTTAAAAACATTTATTGAGGAAATCAATACATTTTACCGAGGGGATAAAGAGATTGCCATCCATATAGAAGTCGACACGGGAATGCATCGTTTGGGAATGAATTTTATTGATTTGAAAGAAGCGATCCAAATTCTTAAAAATAATCCGTACATTAAATTAAAATCCGTATTCTCTCATTTGGCTGCCAGCGAAGATCCTGCAATGGATGATTTTACTTTGCAGCAGATCAGCTTATTCGAAGAAATTTCGGATTATGCAAAAGCAGAATTAGGAGAAAATATTCTTTGTCATATTCTAAATACGGCGGGAATTAGCCGTTTTCCTAATGCTCAGTTCGATATGGTTCGTTTGGGAATAGGATTATATGGCATTTCTTCGGACCCGGATACACAACCTCATCTTCAGAATGTAAGCATCTTAAAAACTAAAATATCCCAAATCAGAGATATAGAATCGGGAGAAAGCGTAGGGTACAATCGTAATTGGGTTGCCCAAAAGCCCTCCCTGATAGCTGTTATTCCTATTGGCTATGCCGACGGACTTAACCGGCGTTTGGGGAACGGGGTCGGTTCTGTATTGGTGAACGGAATGCATGCGCCTATTATTGGAAATATTTGTATGGATATGTGCATGATAGATGTGACGCTTATCGATTGCAAGGAAACGGATGAAGTGATTATTTTTGGAAACTCCAATCTGGTGCAGAATATGGCTGATCATATGGGAACCATTCCCTACGAAGTTTTTACCGGAATCCCCCAACGGGTAAAGAGGATATATTATCATGAATAAATTCCAAAATATTTAGTTTGTCCAAGTTTTGTTGTTAAATATTTGACGATTACTTATATAAATAACTTCTACAGAATTTAAATTTCTGTTGCATATCTGCAATTCCCCGTTGTGCATTTTCTTATATCAGATTTAAATTTTATTTTTAACACACGTTTAAAAGAAAATAAATGATTATTTTTGTATGCTATTAATCGATGTCAAACGTAAGGAAGTCGAAAAATTTTATTACGTTCAACGCTGAATAACCCTTTAAAATTATATTGCGATGATAAAAACAGGAGACGCTTATACGCACCATTTAAGTTTTAAACAATCGGATGTAGACGCTTTTGCAAAAATTACGGGAGACAATAATCCCATTCACATCGATGCCGAGTTTGCGGCAAAAACGCCTTTTGGAAGACCTATCGTACACGGATTTCTTTCCGGAGCCGTTTTCTCAAAAGTATTCGGAACGCTTTTTCCGGGAGAAGGCGCTATTTACATGTATCAGGATATGAAATTTTTAGCTCCCGTTTTTGTAGATCGTCCCTATGTCGCTAAATTTAGGGTTACGGAAGTCAATGTCGAAAAACATACCGCCGTTATCGAATGTCTTTTGGAAGACGAAAGCGGCAAAATTTGTATTGAAGGCAACGCCAAATTAAAAAACAACAGGCAATTTGTATAACGTTATAATTTTTTGTTTATGAAAAAACTAGAGAATAAAGTCGCCATTATTACAGGAGGAGCGTCCGGAATAGGCAAAGCTACCGCTATCAGGTTTTCGCAAGAAGGAGCCAAAGTAGTTGTATGGGATTTGGATGAAATTCGCGGCGCGGAATTAGCAAAAGAGCTAAGCGCATCAGGATCTGCAGTTGTTTTTAAGAAAGTAAACACGGCGAATTACGAAGAGGTAAAAATCGCGGCCGAAGAAATTTATACCCGTTTCGGATCTATCGAGATCTTAATAAATAATGCAGGGATTACTCGCGACAGTACGTTGAAGAAAATGACTCCGGAGCAATGGCAACAAGTCATAGATGTAAACCTGACAGGCGTCTTTTATTGTACTCAGATTATTTCTGAGTATATGCTTGAAAAGTCATATGGTCGTATTATCAATGCTTCTTCCGTGGTGGGGATTTATGGTAATTTCGGACAAACCAATTATGTGGCTAGTAAAGCAGGATTAATAGGGATGACCAAGACTTG
Organism: Bacteroidales bacterium; assembly: GCA_031553195.1. Taxonomy (GTDB): domain Bacteria; phylum Bacteroidota; class Bacteroidia; order Bacteroidales; family P3; genus JAVBLV01. The sequence continues at coordinate 21,253 of JAVBLV010000064.1, read as the reverse complement.
GGGAAAAGAACTGGGACGTAAGGGAATTACCGTAAATGCAATAGCGCCTGGATTTATTGCGACCGAAATGGTCGCCAAAATGCCCGAAAATGTAATTGACGGTATGAAGGCAAAAGTTCCAATCGGACGCTTGGGAAAACCGGAAGAGATAGCGGCTGCGTATTTGTTTTTAGCTTCGGACGACGCGGCATATATCAATGGAACCGTTTTAAGCGTAGACGGAGGAATGACCGTATAAGTTTTATTGCAACATTTCTAAAGATTTGTAAGGTAAGAGGTTGTCTGAATTTTCAGGCAACCTCTTAGGTATAAGGTGTCGGATTGAAAAACATATCCGCAACCTTATCTTTTTGTGAACTTCGCAAATCGTATAAATTTTTATTTCAAAATTCCCCAAACAAAAACAGCAAATGAGAAATTATAACAACGACAAGCGTATTGTTTTATCACTAGACGCCGGCGGACAATCGTTTAAGTTTTGCGCCATACGTGCGAATGAATTAATCGGCTCGTCATTTAAAATCTCCAGCGAAAATAAAGGGTTGGAAGAATCTCTGAAAGATATTATTACCGGATTCAGTACGATTAAAAAGGATTTACACGAAATTCCCGATGCCATTAGTTTTGCTTTCCCTGGTCCGTCGGATTATCCCAATGGTATTATCGGCGATTTAAAGAATTTGCCGGCATTCAGGGGAGGCGTCGCTTTAAAAGCGCTTCTGGAGGAGGAGTTCCAAATTCCTGTTTTCCTGAACAACGATGGGGATTTATTTGCGTATGGAGAAGCGATTGCCGGTTTTCTGCCTAAAATAAATGAAAAATTGAAAAAAACAGGCAGCATACGTCAATACAAAAATTTATTTGGCGTAACCATAGGAACAGGTTTTGGCGGCGGAATCGTAAGCGATGGAAATTTGTTTCTTGGCGATAATTCTGCTGGAGCGGAAATTTGGATAATGCGTAATAATAAGTATTCTCATAGTTTTGCCGAAGAAAGCATCTCAACAAGAGCAATACAACGCGTTTATAAGGGATATGCTCAAACAGACGTCTCAAACGAAATTAAGCCGGAGGAGATTTATAATATTGCTATAGGCAAGAAAGAAGGAGATAAAGAAGCGGCGCGGAAAGCTTTTGAAGAAATGGGCGAAGCCTTGGGAGATGTATTGGCCAATGCCATTACATTGGTGGATGGATTAATTGTGATTGGGGGCGGACTCTCAAAAGCGTTTGAGTTATTTATCCCGGCTTTAATGAAAGAATTAAACGGAAAAATCCAGACGCTTTCCGGAAATTATTACGATCGTTTGGAGATGAAGGCCTTTAATCTCGAAAACGAAATGGAATTAGAAGCATTTTGCAAGGGAGAGCAACGCGAAATAAAAGTTCCGTTCTCGGATAAATACATTCAATACGACCCATTAAAACGAATAGGAATAGGAATCGCAACAATGGACACAGAAAAGGCGGTTGCCATCGGCGCTTATCAATTTGCCTTAAATGAACTGGATAAGGGAGTTCGACAATAACAAAGTAATTTGCAATACAAATTTCACAGCAAAATCGATGTTTTTTTGTTATTGCCTGAATTTGAAAGAGTTCATAAAACGGCCTATTGAGGATAAAAAAATATTTTTTCGAATACTGTAGCCTTCTTATCAAGTAGCTCATAACAAAAATATCAAATGGTTAATTGATATGGAACGACTATGTAAAAAGAAAATACTCTTCTTTTGTCTTTACATGATTTAAAGCCAACAATCTACATGCTCGTCTCACAAGCGCGTATTTTATTTTCCAAGAGAAAATCGTATCTTTGCACACTTATTAAAACATTGTAAAATGGCAAAAGGCAGAATTCTATTTGTTAACCAACAAATTTTTCCATATAACCAAAATTCTGTTTTAGCCAATGTCGGACGATTCCTTCCTCAAGGAATCCAGGACAAAGGCAGAGAAATCAGGACATTCATGCCCCGCTTTGGGTCTATAAATGAACGTAAGAATCAGTTGCACGAAGTCATTCGACTTTCAGGCATGAATCTTATCATCAATAACCAGGATCATCAATTAATCATTAAAGTAGCTTCCATTCCATCTGCCCGGATGCAGATATATTTTATTGATAATGAAGACTATTTTTATCGAAAGATGGAAGTTTTAGATAAAAATAACGTTCTTTTTGAAGATAATGATGAAAGAACTATATTCTTTGCCCGCGGCGTTTTAGAAACCGTAAAAAAGTTAAGTTGGCAACCTCATATTATTCATTGTAGCGGCTGGTTTGCAAGCGTGCTTCCTTTTTATGTGAAGAGACCTTATCGCGATAATCCTATTTTTACCTCTTCAAAAATGGTAATTTCTTTATTTGACGATGATTTTCCCGGAAGTTTAAATCCTTCTATGGAAAAGAAATTAAAAGCAGACGGCGCTACGCCAAAAGATTTAAGGCATTATAAAGAACCTACTTATGTCAACATAATGAAGGCGGCTATTGATTTTTCCAGCGGAGTAGTTTTGTTTAGCGAAAAAGTGAACCCAGAATTGATAGAATATGCCAAAACGCAAAAGAAACCTATTGTAGAATATTGCGCCGACGAGAAAATACATTTAGATAAGATTAACGAATTGTATGCTTCTTTAATTGGAAAAATAGAAGATTAATATAATACGCCAGATAAACAGTCCAGAGCAAATATTCTTAAGAGGTTGCAAATTTAGGTTTAATTTGTGTTATGGCTCCCCTAAGGATTAGTTTTAATCGATTATGCAAGGGCTATTCTCCAATTTTCACGTTTGTATTTTATAAAATTTAGGCCTGATGCCTACGCCGTTCTTTTACAGACAATAATTAAGCCTTTTTCTCGTTTTTCAATGGACTTTTTATTTTAAACAAATATGCAAAATTCTTTTCGAATCATTTTTCTTATCTTTTTATTTCCGGTATTTTTTACCGCCTGCACAGATGAAGAATCAGAATTGGGATTAAATTTACAAGACCCGAATTCTCTATTATACACTGCTGATACAACTTTAAGAGCGACAGCCTACACTTTCTTACACGATTCTTTAAAAACATCCAGCGTAGGAACTCATTTGTTAGGATTTTATAAAGATCAAACATTTGGGCAGGTAAGCGCAAGCATATTCTCCCAAATAAGTCTTCAGGACAGTAAAGGCTTCGAATTACAAGGGGCATATACATTGGATTCATTGGTTCTGACAATGGTGTTTTCGGGAATTTATCCTGCAAATCAAAATTCAAAATCTTTACACATACAAGTTTACCAACTATCGGAAGATATGTCTACCGATGCGACGTATTATGCGACAAGTACGGTCGCCTATGGATCGACTCCCCTTTTTGACGGAAATGTTACGTTTAATTCTACGGATAGCGTAAAAATGGGAGGGATAAACTATCCGCCTCAAATACGGATGAGACTTTCGAATGATTTCATGAACAAGATAGGAACGCGAAAGTTCGATTCGAATGAAGATTTTATTAAATTTGTGAAGGGGTTGTACATAAAAGTAGTTCCCGATGGAAGCGCCGGAACCGTAGGTTATTTTAATTTGGCGTCAACCTATTCGGGCATGTCGCTTTATTACAAAGCAAGCGGTGGCGAAGCAACGGTATACAATTTTATATTTGATTCAAAATCTGCCCATTTCGAACACATTGAACACAACTACGCCGGAACCGCTTTGTCGACCTTTAATAGCAACCGGAAAGATTCTATTGACGGTTCTTCCAAGCTTTATTTGGAAGCATTGGGAGGTACTTATTTTAAATTCTATCTTCCTGATCTTGCAGCCTTAAAAAACCAACGTTACTCTATAAACCATGCGACGTTAGTAATTCCTGTTTCTTCCGAAACTCCCGATTCGGATCCTCCCCAAACTATAGTGTGTCTTATGAATACAAGTACGGGTGGAACGAGCTCAATTTTGGATATGACTTCAGACGGATCTGTGGTAAGCATAAGTTATGACGCCTCAAGAAAGCAGTACAGAATCCCTTTGGCTCGATATGTGCAAAATATATTAAATGGTCATAACAACGATTTTGGGGTTAATGTATATGTTACGGCTGCTACCACTACAGCCAATAGAGTGGTTCTAAACGGGACAAATGTTTCCGATCCGGTACGGTTAGAGATCATTTTCACCAAGTAGGAGTTTTGCAAATCTCTGTAGTTTATAGTAATATATTTTCAGGCGAGGTGAAAAATATTTGAACGAAATTTCCTAAAAAATGTGCATCAGATTCGGAATCATCTTCCCAAAATTGTAACAAGATCGTTTATGGCGCTGTGATTTTTTCTGGAAAATTTCGAGTATCTGTCATATAATCCCCTCTGTTTTGAATGATTTTAGTTTAAGTAATACGCCAAATCACTTTTCACATGAAAATACGAATGATAATTGCCGTTTTATTGTTTAGCGGTTATTCAGCCGCATCGCAAATAATCTATACAAAAAAATGGCCTAACGGTAAATTATCCGTTCAAGGTAAGATGACCACGGATAGCGTTCGAATTGGCGAGTGGACTTGGTATTATCCGAACGGAAGTATTTCAACCGAAGGGTCTTATAATAAAAAAGGCGAAAGAGTAGGACAATGGATCAGTTATTATAACGAGAATCAGAAAAGAGAAGAAATAAATATTGAAAACGGCGTAAATAAAACCTGGTATAAGTCTGGCGTTTTAAAAACGGAAATTGCAATTAAAAACGGCGAAAAAAACGGCATTTACACCTTATGGTATGAAAATGGCGAGAAGAAAGAAGAAATTCCTTATGTCAATGGAGTAAAAGAAGGGAAAACATATGAATGGCACGATAACAATCAAAAGAAATTTGAAGGAGAATATGTAAACGACGCCTTGAATTGTTATGCGCAATATTGGTATCCTGAAGGAAGAAAAGAAATGGAAGGAAATATTAAGGAAAACCTTCAGGAAGGGGATTGGATTTTTTACTGGCGTTCCAATGAAAAGGTCGGAAGTAAAGGCTCTTTCTTAAATGGAGAACAAAACGGACATTGGATTTATTTTTACGAAACGGGACAAAAATGGAGAGAGGGGAATTATGTAAACGGCAACAAAGACGGAACTTGGACAACTTGGTTCGAAAACGGGAAAAAATTACATGAGGGAGTTTATAAAAACGATTCGGAAGAAGGCGTATGGACAGCCTGGTTTCAAAACGGCGTCGTCGATTATACAGGTTCTTTCCATCAGGGTTTGAAAGAAGGGAAATGGGAAGGATGGTATGAAAACGGATCGAAAAAATATATTATCCAATATCGTAAAGATGTAAAAGACGGATTGGATGTTTATTATTATGAAGACGGAACAATAAAACGTAGCGGGAATAATAAAAAAGGATTGCCTGATGGAAAGTGGGAAGAGTATTATCCCGGAGAAATTCCGCAGGCAACCGGAAAATATGCAAAAGGGAAAAAAGAAGGTTTATGGGTTTTCTACGATCAGTATGGGTTGCTGCTGAGGAAACAGGAATTTAAGAGTGGAAGGCCTTGGGGAACATGGGTTGATTATAATTCAAATGGAACAAAAGCGGCCGAAGGATCATACAAAGATTTGGAAAAAACCGGTACGTGGACTTATTATAATAAAAACGGGGAACCTATAAGAAGAATCTCTTTTAAAGAGGGGAAAAAGGTAAAGGAAGAAAATTTAACTTCAGGTCGTAATGCTCGCTAAACTTTCCCATTGGATCAGAATATTTATCCGGTACTGGAATTCCTTCAGGGCGTCTAGCATATTAGCTATTTTGTGCGCGCAATGTTTTGTCCATTTTTTTATTATTAAACCCCTGGTTGAGGACGGCCCCTTATTAAGCGTTCCGGAGTTTGCGGCTTTTTCTATGTCAACTTTCTTTATCGCTATGGCAGGTTACCTTCTTAGCGATTATTATGATATAAAAGTGAATCCTGCGGTCCGGACAAAAAAATACTATGCAACGAAACTCAAAAATATTTCCAGTTTATATACTGTTGGATTTATTCTTAATGTTATCGGATGTTTATTGGGAATTTGGGTCGCATGGAAAGTTGGGTTTTTTAATATGGGGCTACTCTTTATCGTGTTTTCTACTGTCTTGTATTTTTATTCATTACGTTATAAACGTTTATTCTTTTGGGGGCCTTTTGTTATTTCTTTTACCCTTTCTTTTTTCTCAATTGTAAACGTTTGGCTGTTTGACTTTTTTGCTTTACGGGCAAATCCCATTGTTTTTGGAGATTTGTATGCTTCTTCTGTTTTAAAAACCATTACTTTTATTGTTTTAGGATATGCGATAGCGACTTTCTTCCTTATTTTTGTCAAAGAAACTGTTAAAGAAATGACGAAGAAGAAAGACGAAGATGCCTTACATTATAATACATTTATTCCAGAGTATAATTCAAAAAGAGTAAAATCAATTATTTCGATTATTATCCTTACTTTAATTGTTTTGTTGGCTTTTGCTGAAATATTGTTTTATAGTCCGAAAACGCTCTATTTTCTTTTAACAGTCATTATTCTGGGTCAAGTTCCATTATTGATTTTTTTATTTTTACTTCAAAAAGCCCATACGAAAGAAGATTTTTCTCTATTGTTGAATATAATGGATTTTATTATTTTTATAGGGATTATCAGTATCCTGGGAATTTCTGTTGTTCTTTAAAAATCAATGAATAATGTTTTTTGAAAAATATAAAATAATATTGGGTTCTCAATCTCCTCGTCGCAAAACTTTATTAGAGGGGTTGGGGTTTAAGATAGAAGTTCGAACTAAGGAAACGAACGAAATTTACCCTGGAAACTTATCTCCGGAAGAGATTCCTGTTTATTTGGCGCAGCAAAAAGCGGCTTCTTTTGATAGGACAGAGTTACTGGATAATGAAATTTTAGTAACAGCCGATACGGTTGTAATTTTGGAAAATCAGATTTTAGGAAAACCCGGAGACGAAAAAGAGGCAAAACAAATGCTGTCTTCCCTTTCAGGGAAACCTCACCATGTAATAACGGGAGTTTGTTTAAAATCCAATCAAAGGCAAAGCTGTTTTTCTTCAATAACGAAAGTCCGGTTTCGTTATCTTAGCGAAGATGAAATTTCTTATTATATTTCTCATTATAAGCCTTTCGATAAAGCAGGATCGTATGGCATACAAGAATGGATCGGATATATAGGAATTGAGAGTATCGAAGGCTCTTATTCAAATGTTGTTGGTCTACCCACAGAAATGCTTTATCAAGAATTGAAATGCTTTACAGTTGTCGATTTCAATAATTTATAGAGTATTGTAACTATTTCGTAATTTTAACTATAGAATCTCTGCCCGGTGTTTAAAAGCGTATTTTGTTTTATGAAAAAACGCATAATAAAAAGAAATATAATATAAAAAATTCCGTTTATTGTAATAAAAGTATTTATGATTAGATTTTTTTAGTAAATTTGCAGCATATGCGTTCCCTTATATTTGTGCTTTTTATTCTTCTTATGCCGTTCTCCTCTTGTTCTCCTCAAAAAAAGACAAAAAAAATTATTGAGAAAGATAAGATGGTTGAAGTTTTGGTGGATTGTTATCTGGTAGAAACTTTTATTTCCAGAAAATTCCCAGAAGACGGAGAAGAAAAACAAAAAAATACGCAAATTCTTTATAACGAGGTATTTGAAAAATATGATATTACCCCTGAAGAATTCAGGGAAAGTTATGCATACTATATTGCGCATCACAAAGAAATGAAAGAAATTTACGAAGATGTGGTAGCGGTATTAAATGCCCAATAATTTTTCCGATAGTTTATTTTGTTGTATGATTTATATCTGGGAATCAAAATTATAATGGATTGAAACTATGAATTTTCCTAATCGCTATGCTTGTAAAAACTTACGGAAGCGCCATTTATGGCGTAAATGCATTTACAATAACCATTGAAGTAAATATTGACCAGGGCGTAAACTTTACGCTAGTTGGATTGCCCGATAGCGCCGTAAAAGAGAGTCAGCAAAGGATAGATTCTGCATTAAAATATAATGGGTATCGTATCCCCGGGAAAAAAGTTGTGATCAATATGGCTCCCGCCGATATTCGAAAAGAAGGTTCCGCTTATGATCTGACTTTGGCAATAGGAATATTAGCTGCTTCAGAACAAATCAAGTCAGAACATATTGATAAATACATTATTATGGGAGAACTCTCTTTAGATGGCTCTTTACAGCCCATCAAAGGAAGTTTGCCGATTGCTATTGAAGCTCAAAAACAAGGTTTTAAAGGAATTATTCTCCCCAAACAAAACGCTGTTGAGGCCGCTATTGTAAGTCCGCTCGAAGTTTATGCCGCTGAAAATATACGACAGGTTATTCATTTTTTTGATGGGGACGAGTCTGCATTGGAGCGCGTGTTTATCAATGCAAGGGAAACATTTTCATCTCATCTGAATGAATACGAATTTGATTTTTCCGATGTAAAAGGACAAAGTAATATTAAACGCGCATTGGAGATAGCTGCGGCAGGAGGGCATAATGTTATTTTGATAGGCCCTCCCGGATCGGGGAAAACAATGCTTGCAAAGCGACTTCCGTCTATTCTGCCTCCGTTAAATTTGCATGAAGCGTTGGAAACAACTAAAATCCATTCTGTGGCGGGGAAGGTAAGGCATAATGAACCCCTTATTTCCATCCGTCCCTACCGTTCCCCGCATCATACCATTTCAGATGTCGCTTTGGTTGGCGGAGGAACAATCCCTCAGCCCGGCGAAATATCTTTAGCGCATAATGGGGTTCTTTTTCTGGATGAATTACCTGAGTTTAAACGAGGCGTCTTAGAAGTCCTCCGGCAACCCATAGAAGAAAGAAAAATCACCATTTCCAGGGCAAAAATATCCATTGAATATCCTGCAAGTTTTATGTTAGTGGCCGCCATGAATCCCTGTCCCTGCGGATACTATAACCACCCTGAAAAAGATTGCACTTGTTTGCCCGGGGTAGTGAATAAATATTTAAATAAAATTTCCGGCCCTTTATTAGATAGAATTGATTTGCACGTAGAAGTCGTTCCGGTTGCATTCAAAGAATTGGTTGAGAAAACAGCATCTGAAAACAGCGAAAATATCCGGAAACGTGTAATAATGGCGCGGCAAGCTCAGGAAGAACGCTTTAAGTTATTTCTGGGGGTTCACTGCAATGCGCAAATCGGCTCTAAAGTTTTGCAACAAGTATGTAAAATAGACTCTCAGGGGCAAACATTATTAAAATCTGCTACGGAAAAACTTGGATTATCGGCTCGCGCCTACGATCGTATTTTAAAGGTTTCCCGAACTATTGCCGATCTCGAACAAAGTGAAGAAATTAAACCGGCGCATTTATCAGAAGCAATTCATTTTCGAAGTTTGGACCGCGATAGCTGGGGAAAATAGAAATGCACAAAGATTTAGCATTAAAATTTGGATAAACGGCTTTGTATTTTAAGAAAAATATTGTAATTTTGAACCCGATTATTCTACGGAAGATTAATAGATAACATTCTTAAAAAGAGGGTTTTTAACTCAAATAATTAGGATTTTCTTTTTATAAGAAGGAGTTTTAGGTTTATACAAGCCTCCTTAGCTCAGCTGGTAGAGCAACGCATTCGTAATGCGTAGGTCGTGGGTTCGAATCCCATGGGAGGCTCGCAACTCTTTCCTCAATATGATTGACCCCAAGATTCTTTCCTTCATAAAAAAACATCATGTATTAACATTAGCTTCGTGCATAGGTAACCATCCTTACACGGCTAGTTGTTTTTATGTATTTAGCGCAGAATTATGCATGTTTGTTTTTACTTCTGATCTGAAAACGAAACATGCCCGAGAAATTTTGTCAAATCCAAAAACGGCAGGAAATATTGTTTTGGAGACTTCTGTGATTGGCAAATTGCAAGGATTACAGTTTACAGGTGAAACAATTCTGTTGGAAGGGGAATTATTGAAAAAAGCGTCGCGTTTATTTTTGGCGAGATTCCCTTTCGTTATTTTAACAGACAATCCTTTATGGGGGTTTTTCCCTGATTTTATGAAATTTACAGATAACCGGCTAGGATTCGGGAAAAAAATTATTTGGAACAAAAAAGACGCGTAGTTCCTGTGTTTGTAAAATAAAAATTGATCAGATAAAAGTGCATAATTTTTCAGAGTATTAGGGATCAATGAATAATCTCGGTGGAGCGCCAAAATATTTAAGTAAAAACCTTTAAATCCATTTCCACTGTTTCGATTATTCAATCCTTCAGTAATTCAATCCTTCAGTAATTCAATCATTAAATTATTCAATCCTTCAATTAAGCGGAATGAATATTAAGAATAAAAGTTAAAAACAATTAATTTTCAACTATAATTTCTCGGAATTGAAATTTTGAACTATATTTGCACTTGATTTGAAATTAAATAAAATTTACAATTCATACAATGACAAGCAGCGTTATCCATATTGCCAACGCCATCTCCGTCAAGCCTCAATCCCGGTATAAATACCTCCATTTCATTTGGTTTCTGGGGAAAAACAACTGTATAAAACGTTGCCTGTAACAGTATTCGCAGGTAGACGCCGCAAACCCGAAACTGCTTACAGGCCCCCCTTTTTTAGATAAAAGCATTACAATTAGTAATGAGGAGTTAGTAATGACAATCTTAAACCCTAAACCTTTCAATTATTCAATCATTTAACCTTATAAACCCAACTTCCATGAAACAATTATTACCATTCTGTTTAGCGTTGTTCTTTGTTTTGGCCCTGCAAGCGCAGCCCCGGCCGGCATTTAAAAACCCCGACATTTGGGTTAAACCGGTAGAGGCCAACCAACAAATCTTTATGCAGGTTGTCAAATCCGATAGCGTTTATAACCTGAAAACAAATGCCGTTGATTATATTAATTATCAGTCCGCCATGGCATGGGATACGAATAGACTTCCCTGGCGCATTGTCCATAAAAATACTGCCTATTTCGAGCAGGCCGTTTTTGCGGTATACCATTGCTCAGATAGTTTAAACGAATACGGAATCTGGCATTTGAAGCGCGACAGCTTGTGGCACAGCAGTCAGACCACCCGTCGCTTTATCAAATACCGGGGCGCCACGGAATACCAAAACGGAAACGCCGACATGCCGGTAATCAATACCTCCATGCAAGCCTGGCCCAGGAGCCGTTTCCTGGATAAAGAACATACCTTTGTTTTAGGACAAAGCCGCATGGAAGATTCCCTGGAAACCGGATTCTCTGGGTTATTGGCCGAATGCCTTGTTTACGGGCAATGCCCCAACCGCCGCCAAACCGCCGTTATACAAACCTACCTAGCCTTAAAATACGGAATTACCTTAATGAAAAGCGATTATGTCGCGTCTTCCGGCCTTGTATTATGGGACTACAAACAAACGGAACGCTACCGTTCGGGCATTGCGGGCTTGGGCAAAGACAGCCTGTCGGGTTTGGACCAGAAACAATCCCGTTCTACTTCGGAACCTTTGTTTTTGAGCATTTCCGCTGGGCAAACGGCGCCAAATAACCGGGAAAATCCTTCCGTATTGCAACAGGGAGATTACCTTTTGTGGGGACACGATTCCGCCGCCATGGAAATAGCCGGCTCCGCAACCAATATTTATCCTTTTGCGCATCCGCTACTGCAACGTAAATGGAAAATATTTCCCTACGGGAACATGCGGAACATGTCTACAGAAGTAGTTATCCGCGCCGACGAGTTGCCCGACAGCGCCGGGACTTTCCGGTTGGCCATCGACCGCAGCGGAACCGGAAATTTCGAATCGGCCTTGATTGAATACATTCCCGCCGACAGCATAAGTCCCAATAACGAAGTGTTTTTCAAAAATATCAAATGGGATACGGACAGTTCGGGAAGCGATTTGTTCACTTTTGCCGTTGGATCATCTTTATTATGCGACATCCGGCATCCTTCCTGCGAAAATACCCGCGACGGAAAACTGGATATAGAAATTATTGGCGGCGTTTCGCCTTACCGTTATATCCTGACCCATACCGGAACCAACCAACGCCGGCAATGGCAGGGCGGGCAACGCATGCGTCAAATAGAGGGTTTGCCGGTAGGCCGCTATATATTGGAAGCCTACGATTCGGAAAACCGTTACTGGAAAAAAGAAGACATTGTTCTGACTTCCTCTTTGCCCGAAAACTTCGGCTTGGCGGGAACCTACCATATTGCCCAAGGCGACACCCTGATACTGGACGCGCATACCGGCAACGCTTTCCATTATGTATGGAAAAAAGACGGTATTGTCTTCGACACGACAAACCGTGTGGAATTGACACTGGCCGGACGCTATGAATTAACGGCAAGCGCCGGACAAGGCTGCGTAACAAAAGAAGATATACAAGTCGTTGTCGGCAACGGTGAATTGTTCCCCTGCGAAATATATCCTAATCCCACCCCCGGACCTTATGAAATAAGAGTCAGCCTGCCGGAGATAATGGAGATGGACATACGGATCTATACTCTCAACGGCGTGGTTCTGATGAACCGCCATGCTTCCGGAGACAAAGAATACCGTTTCAGCGGGTACATGAATAACACCGGAAGATATCTGGTCGATGTGCAAACCCCCATCGGAAGAAGACAACTGGTGATGATTGTAAAAAGATAGAAGCCCTTCGGGAAAATGAAGAGTGTAGAGTGAATTAGTAGCTAGTAATGAGTAATGAGTAATGAGTAACGAAAGTAAGATTTAACTTTATAAACTTTAAACTATAAGCTCTAAACCTTAAGCCATTCAATTACTCAATCATTCAATTTTACAAACTTGTAAGTTCTAAATCCCTGGATATAAACCTGTAACTTTTTTGCATTATAAACATTCAACCCTTCAATTATTCAGTTATTCAATCATTCAATTATTCAACTATAAGCCCTAAACCATTATGAAATACTATTACAAACTCATGCTTACCGCCTTAGCCCTTTTCTCAGCAGGCTTGGCGTTCCATTATTTTTCACCCGCCGGCGATACGGGCTACGCCCTGAAAGGCATATCCTTTTCCAAACCGCCCATGCAGGGAACCCCAAACATCGAAAAATCAACCCTTCCCAATCATCCAACAAGTCAACCGGTACAAGATTCAATCATTCAGTCATTCAATTATTCAATCCCTCAATCATTCAATCAGTCAGTCATTCAACCCGCAAATAACCAGACTGGGGAAAGAGATCACAACACCTTCTCCGTCGACATCCGGCAAAAGTTGAAAGGCAACGAAGATGTCTACCTGGAATACGAACTGCGCGGCCTGGCCGACTTCCAGAGCATCGGACGCCGCATTAACGACGGGTTGGCCGTGGGCGGCTACGTAGTAAAAACCGATACTTCGGGCTGGCGCAAACAACAGGAAAAAATAGATCCCAAACAACTTAAACAAGGCCTCAACCAAATCCGTTTTTCCCTTCCTTCCGGAAACGACTATTCTTACGCAGTGCGTAATGTAAATCTGAGAATTGATCAGGGACAAGGAAGCGGCCGTCAACTGGTGGTCAACCAACCCGACACAAGATATTATTATCAGCAATACGGCTATTTGCAAGGCTTTGTCAAAGGCCGCGACAGCGAAAAAGCCAAAATAACCGTCAATGGAAAAAGCGTAAGAATACATAATGGAGCATTTGAAGGACTGATAAACAAAGATCAAAAGGCAGAAGGCGAAAAGCGGGAAACAGAAAATCCTGCAACTCCTCAATTATTTGATCCTTCAATTATTCAATCCCTCAATAATTCAATAATTCAACCCTGGACAGCCAAAATAGAAGCTACTTTCCCCGATGGCGAAGTGTTAAGCGCCGAAGTTACCTTCGACAAACCCATGGAATGGGATTACCTCAACGGTTTCGATCCGCAGGTGCATTATGCCGGACAGTTGGTTGAACAAGGGAAAGCCTTTGATTTCGGGATTGCCGGCGCCCGCCTGCAAGGCAAGTCCGGAAGCGTAAAAGAAAACGTACAATTATCCGTAACGGCTTTGCGCGACGTAGATATGCCCTTGGTTAGCGGCGGCGTTTACAACCTTACCGGAGGGCATAGCGGCTACCGCTTCCTGCCCCACGGAACCCGTTTTTCAGAACCCGTTACCCTTGCCCTTAGCTACGATCCCGAAAAACTCCCCAGGGGATACCGGCCGCAGGACATACGCAGCCTGTATTACGACGAAGCGCAACGCCAATGGATCGCCTTGCCCCTGGACAGCGTCGACGAACAAAACCATATCGTATATTCTTTCACCGACCACTTTACCGATTTCATCAACGGGGTGATACAGGTTCCGGAACATCCCGAAACCCAGGCCTACACGCCCACGACGATCAAAGACATACAGGCGGCGCATCCCGCGGCGGGCATTACCCTGATCCAACCTCCTGCGGCTAACCCGCAGGCAACGGCCAATTTGAGCTATCCTTTGGAAATCCCCGCCGGACGGCAAGGATTGCAACCCAACCTGAGCGTGCAGTACAACAGCGAAAGTCGCGACGGCTGGCTGGGCGTAGGCTGGGACCTGAACATCCCCTCCATCAGCGTGGACGCCCGCTGGGGCGTTCCCCGCTACGACGCTTCGCTGGAAACGGAAACCTACACCTTCAACGGCGAACAACTGACGCCGCTAGCCCATCGCGGGAATTTTGTTTCCCGCACTAACGAAAAGCAATTCTATCCCCGCATCGAAGGCGAATTTGCCAAAATTATCCGGCACGGAACCTCTCCTACAAACTATTGGTGGGAAGTCACCGACAAACAAGGCGTAAGGTATTTTTACGGAAGCCACGACGGCCTGTATCTGGATCCTTCGGCCGTTTTGCGGGGCGACAACGGAAATATTGCCTGCTGGCCTCTGTGCGAGATACGCGATTTAAACAACAACTTTATCCGTTATCATTACTCCCTGGAACAAAAAAGGGATCCGTCCAGCGGATTGAATCTGGGAAAGCAACTATGGCTTGACCATATTACCTACACCGGACACGGGGATACAGAAGGCAAATATTCGGTATATTTTTTAAAAGACCATTATTATTACGGCCTTAACGGGAGTAGTCATGCCCCCGGTTTTCAAGAAGAACTGGACAGAAGGGAACTGGAAGGACGGTGCGCGGGATACAAGGCCAAAGATACGCGTTTCGACGCCCGCTACGGATTCCGGAAATGTAATTACGACAAGTTAATGCAGGTGGAAGTCCGCTTCGAGAACGACCCTGTTTATATTTATCGTTTTTGTTACCGTAGCGATCCCTTCGGAAAAATGTTGTTGGAAAGACTGGGCCGGTATAGCGCCTATGTGCATAAGTTCGACCAAAAGTTTTACGAACACCGTTTCGAATACTATAACGACATTTCCGACCCGCAAAACAACTATACGCCTTATACTGAAGCGCAACAATGGAACGATGTCAGCGACGAATTGGGAATAGAATTCAGCAATTCGGAATTTGCGAATAAGGCCGCGCGCTTCCTGAGCCTTTCGGGCGATAAGGATCGTCCTACCGCGCTTGGAGGATCCCAGTCGCTGGGATTGGGAACTACGCCCACTCTTTCGTTAGGATTGGGTTTCAACTTCTTAAGTAAACTCGCTTCATTAGGATACGGCGCCACAAAAAACTGGAACTGGAGCGAAGGCAACCTCAACCTGATGGATCTGAACGGAGACGGCTTGCCCGACAAAGTTTTCCGCAAAGACGGGAAAGTCTACTACCGTTTGCATAAAATGGAAAATGGGAGACACTCTTTCGGCGAGAAGAGGCCTTTCAACGGGCTGAACAATATCCTGAAAAGCTTCAGCAATTCGACTTCGCACGGGCCCGAAGGTTCCTGCATTGTTTTCGGGAATTATGTATGGGAAAAAGTGCATTCGGAAACTTCGGTATTTCCCTGCGACCTTAACGGCGACGGTTTGCCTGATTTTAAGAACGGCGGCAACGTGGTTATTAACCAGGCAAGGGTTCTCCCGCCTAAAATTACCATTAGCGACGACGATTGCCCGGTAGCGAACATCGAATTGCAGGAAATACTTCCACAAGGCAAATGCGACAGCACAGAACAAATAGAACACAAACCCGACAGCGCTTCGGTTATATACGATTCTATTTTCGAAGACCTGTTCCCCAACCATGAAATTGTGCGGATGTGGAAACCGGCCTACAGTTCCTGTTTTATGATGAACATTCCCTTCCAGATACTCCCCGATAGCGAAGCGGAGCAGGGATTTTGCAGGGAAGAAGACGGGGTGATTGTTTCCGTTCAGAAAAACGGCGAATTACTCTGGTTAGACACCGTTTATGCCGGAGACTACAGGATTCATGCCGAGAAAATTTCATGGATGCATTTTAATGGTTATGATCCGAATGATCCTAACTCTTTTGTCGATGAAAACTTGATACATTTAAGTGGAGGTCGGTATTCCCCGCTTGATTTTAGAGTAAACATAGAGGATAACCTCTTTTTCAGGGTTCGTCCCTTAAAAAACGGCATTAAAAGTAAAATGAGATGGGATATACAAATAGTGGATATCCACTCTTACTATTTAGGAGATTCTGCCAATAATATCGTAGAACTATATGCGATGCAGAAACTTCCCACCGATGCCAACGGATTGGATTTCAATAATGGGAAGGCGTATCCCGATCATTTTGAAAAATCTTTTCTCCTCAGTCAGGATCACCCCTCTTTTGTAAGTCCCGCCAAAGGTACGCTGAAGATAGAATGTCCCATAAAGAAACCCCATACGACCGATGACCTGACCTATGAAATTTATAAAAACGGAAATCTGATTTGGCAGTTGAATTGTCCCTGGAACCAGCAGATAGAACAAAGCCATGAAATGAATTTGTCTGTCGACCAGGATGACCAGGTACATTTCAAAGTAAGCGCCGGCACCAACGTAGACTGGGCCGCCTGCAAATGGAGGCCGCGCTTGTATTATACATCCCTGGATTCTCCCGGCCAACAAAACGTGCCCTGCTGGGATTCGGCAACCGGAAAACCCAGTTATGAATTCTACCCCATTCCCGAATATACTTTCTACTTGTTTATGAATATCACCGATACGGGCAGGGTTTATCCGAATAATGAACCGCATAGCCTGTCGAACATAGCGAAGAAAATGCTCGTTCCCATAGGCGATACGATTCTGAACATACGTCCCGTCTCGGGATTCCGCCTTTACAACAACGGACAGATAACCTTTTCGGTGAAAAAGCGCGGCCAACTGTTATACAAACAAACGCGGGAATCGCATATTGCTTTCGACAATATCCTATTGCGGGTAAACCCCGGGGATACCTTGTTTTTCGAATATCATTGCAGGGCAGTTTCTATCGATATGCCTTTTGTGGACGTAAACAACCAGCGGAGAAGCGCGCTGGTATACGGGGAATTCCAACCCTGGAATAACCGGCCTTTGTACGGCCCGTTTTACCGCGGATGGGGACAATTCCTGTACAAGCATAAAAAGAAAGCTATACTTGATCCGCAAGACCTTTTTTGTTTCGATATAGATAGCCTATACAATCTGGCCCAAAGTATTGATACGACCATTGCTTTCGACACAGCGGGCATGGCCGGACATGAGATGGAAGTATTGGCCGGGCAAACGGGACATTTCAACGTCTTAAAGCATTTCAGCGTTTTGCCGGCTTATAGTAACGGGGAAAATTACCGTTGGAGAGGGATGTTCGAAAATACATACATTTGCGGCGATACTATACAGGATTTAGGAACGCCTTGCTACAAAGACAATCCGGCCAAGCCGCCCTGCGAAGAAGAAGAGCCGCAACAAGTTTCGGCAAATGGAGGCGGGAACGCTCCGCAAGGCGCTTCCGGAAACGGCGGGTCTACGCGGCCGGTATGCAGTCAATACAATCCTACCGCTCCCCAGTTTGCTTATTCCACCGTCAATAAAATCAGTAAAACGGAAAGCGAGGGCTGGACGGCCGGAATTCCCGGGATCAGCGGTTCGGAAACCGAAGGGAAAACGGTTTTGCTGTCGGATATGATCGACCTTAACGGCGACGGCTTGCCCGATATCCTCGACCAGGGGAAGATTAGTTATACCCGTCCATGGCTGGGTTACGATTTGCCCAAGCAGTTTATATACGGCGAGTTCCAGAAAACCAAGTTTTCAACCACCGGCAACGGCATTTCGGGAACCACGGCCAGCATTTCCCCCTTCCTGTCAAAAGGAGGACAGGGTAAATCCATGCAACAGGCGGCCTCGCTCTCGGTGGGCGCTTCCAACCTGAAGGTAACCGACCAGGACGAATATAATTTTATGGACATCAACGGCGACGGTTTGCCCGATATGGTACTGGATAATGGGAACGTGCGTATAAACCTGGGGTATAGCTTCGACGCGGAAGAATACTGGGGACAACCTGCGCGGACGGGGAAAAGCAGTACCATCAGCGGATCGGCTTCGGTAGGCTTCGACGTGGGCAACGTGAGCCTGTCAGGGGGAATCAACGCCTCCAGCAGCGAAAATAACGACGACGGACGCAGTTTTGTCGACGTCAACGGCGACGGTTTGCCCGACTGGGTCTACAAACAGGGCGGCAATTTAATGGTCAGGCTTAACAGCGGTTCGGGATTTGGCCCGCCCCGGCTTTGGGCGCAAAACATCGAAATGTCGGGAAGCGAAACTTTTAACCAGTTGACCAACATCGGCGTTACTTTTGGGCCGGTTTTCTCGATCTTTATCTTTACGCTCAAAATCCCGTTTTCGGAAAAGTTATTTGCCGGAAAAAATTACACAAAAGAGCGGTATCGTTTCATAGATATGGACGGCGACGGCATGTCCGACTACGTAACCTCCGACAAGGAAAGCGAGATGAAAGTCCGCTATGGACGCATGGGGCGCACCAACTTGTTGAAAACGGTTCGCGGCCCTATGGGTTCGAACATAAATATAAGTTACCGCATGACCGACGCCAGTCCTTTCTTCTCCAGGCGCTGGGTGATGGACAGCGTCCGCGTGTTCGACGGCTTTAGCGGCGACGGGGTCGACAGAACCCTGACCACTTTCGAATACCAGGCCGGATATTACGACCGTTGGGAAAAAACCTTCTTCGGTTTTACCAAAGTCTTAACCAGAGAGCATAATACCGGCGCGCCGGGGAATCCCGTATACCGTAGCCTGGAAAAGATCTACCTCAACAACAGCTACTATACTAAAAGCCTTGTGGCGCTGGAAACCTTAAAAGACGGGCAGGGAAATATCTTTACCCTGACCTCGAACGAATATGCCATGACGGACATTTCCTGTACAAATATCTTGCCCCCGTGTTATGAAATGACCGCCGGAGATTGCATTTTCCCTGCCATGGTAAAAACAAAAACCTGTTTCTACGAAGGACGGCCTTTCGGAGAAAAAAGCATTACGCAAACCTTCGAGTACGGGCCTTTTGGAAATCTATCTGTCCATACCGACCATGGGGATATATTTCATGGCGACGAACCGGTAACTACCTCTATTGAATACCATGAAATCCCTAACCTCTATCTGGTCGGAATCCCCCGTTACATGGAGGTAAATGGCGGGGACGCTCGTCGACAGCGCGCTACGGAAATAGACCCCAATACGGGGAAAATCATCCAAATTAAACATTTTATCGGAAATGGAGCAACTTTCCACGACATGACTTACGACAATTATGGGAACCTGACGAAAATAGAATATCCGGCAGGCGAAGATGGCGAGCGTTTTTATCGGGATTATACGTATGATGATCAATTGGAAACCCATGTAACGGAGGTTGCAGACGTCCATGGATATGTATCATATAGCCGTTATAATTACCGTTTCGGGAAACCCATAGAAAGTACGGATATCAACCAACAGTTAATTTCCTATATTTATGATATCCACGGGCGCATGAAGTGCGTGCATTTGGGCGAGCATTCGATTTACGAACCCATGCCCGATGCTGAATTGTACAATGACGTGGTTTTCGATACGGTTTACCTGATTAACCCCGGCTACGGCAGGGATATGCGCAAAGGAAACCTGTTGTTTTTGTATTTCGAAAAAGCCAATCCGCCGATGGCGCGGACGCTTTACTTCGACTCCGTTTATCATGATCTCCGTAATCAGGCCGGTTATTTAGAACCTTTCCTGCAAACGGCAACCTATGCCGACGGATTGGGACGTCCCATACAAGTACAGAAAAACGCCATGGTAAACGAACAACTCGCTTATATTGCCACAGGACACGTGAAATATGATGCTTTCGGACGACCCGTACAAGAATATTATCCGGTTGTTATTTCCGACATGCAGTCGTTCAGTCCTTCCATAAACGCAATTCCCCCAACGGAAAAGGAGTATGATATCCTTAACCGTCCCCTGCAAATACGCCTTCCCGACGGCGCCAGAACCATATATGAATATTACTTTAGGGAGGATGGCTATGGCAAGTTGCAACATAGTACGGATATTTTTGATTTTAATAACAGGGGAAGCCGTTTCCATACCAATGTACGCGGACAACAAACCACCCGTATAGACGCCAATAACGGAATACTTAAAATGAGTTATAACCCCATAGGCGAACTGTTGGAAGTGCAGGATCCCGAAGAAAACCTGTCCCGTTTCGAATATGACATGCTGGGACGGCAAACGCGTATTGCAAGGCTGAATTCGCGTGGGGAAACTTATCAGGAAACTTGGATGGAATATGACGATGCCGGAAATCTTTTAAGGAAAAATCTTATCGATCATCTGAATAACGGCGCGGGAGAACAGATTTCGTATTTTTACCGCTTGAACCGTCCGGTGAGAAAAGTGCAGGCCCTGCAGGAAACCGAATGGATCTACGGCAATTCCGGAGATCCTTTCAACCGCGCCGGACGCCTTGCTTTCCAAAAAGATGAAAGCGGAATACAGGAATTCAAATACGACAATCTGGGAAATATTACGGAAAATATTCGTACTTTAGCCGTACCGTTCGGCGAACCGGTAACCTTTGTTACGCGGTGGAAATACGATGCGCAAAACTGCATCCGGCAAATTGTGTATCCCGACGGGGAAATAACGGATTATCATTACAACGACCACGGCGGACAGCTGAGGGGTATTACGGGAGAAAAAGCGGGGTATTCTTACTATTACATAATCGATATCTGGCATGATGAATTCGGGGACAAAACGATGATACTGTATGGAAACTATATTTCGACGGAATTTAGTTACGACCCTCTCCGCAGACGG
>JAVBLV010000029.1:0-18991 GCA_031553195.1 Bacteroidales bacterium | reverse complement strand
TACCCTCTTACATGTCTTACCCTCTTACATGTCTTACCCTCTTACATGTCTTACCCTCTTACATGTCTTACCCTCTTACATGTCTTACCCTCTTACATGTCTTACCCTCTTACATGTCTTACATTCGATCCTTCAATTATTCAGTAATTCAATAATTCACAACTCTTTAATTGACTCTACCGGATTGGCTGTAGCAGCTTTAATTGCTTGCCAGCCTATAGCCAATAATGCAATAACCAAACTTAATAAACCTCCTGCAAGAACAATCCATATCGTAATGTTTACACAATAAGCAAAGTTCTCTAGCCATTTGCTTATAGACCACCAGGCAATGGGAATCGCAATCACAAAAGCGATGGCAATTAAAATCAAAAATTCTTTAATTAGCATATGTACAATGGATGATATGGAAGCCCCCAATATTTTCCGGATTCCTATTTCTTTGGTACGGCGTTCCACTGCAAAAGTGGATAACCCAAATAAACCCAACATGGCGATAACAATGGTAAGTATACTGAATACGAATATGAGTTGGGACGTTTTAATATCGGATTTATATAAGTTATTAAACGTATCATCCAAAAAGTCATATACAAACGGATCGCTTGGACAGAACTTTTGCCATATCCGGTTTATGGCCGGCATAACCTGAGGAATTTTTCCCGGTTCTATTTTCAGTATAATCTTATCGTAATAATAGGAATGTTGTATAACCAATGGCCCGATTTTCTCGTGCAAACTATGAAAATTAAAATCTTTTACAATTCCGATGATTTCACCCTTTTTTTCATCAAAGTCAAAACGTTGCCCGATATAAGGTTTCCGGATATTTAATTCCCTAATGGCGGTTTCGTTTAAGATAACATTTCCTTTATCTGCATTTCCTTCCCTGAACCATCTGCCATCACTTAATTTTAGCCCGAGCGTTTTCATGTAATCGGCATCAGCGCTCATTACGCTCATAAAAGGTGTAAAGTTTGTGGGTCGTCCGTTCCAATCGATACTACTTCCGGACATTGCACAAGCAATGTTTACAATTTCCTGGTTACACAAAGCAACCGAAGAAATCCCTGATTGGGATTGTAAGGCATTTTTCATACTTTGCAAGGTTGCAGTTTCTTTTTCCATGGATGGAAAAGCGTTGAAAGGCATCTGCAACATTAAAACTTGCTCACGATCGTAGCCGGGATTCATATTTTGAATGAATTGCATTTGTTTATAAATAACTAAAGTGCATATTATCAGCGCAGAGGATAACGTAAACTGAAAAATAACCAATCCTTTCCGTAAATGGCCATCTTTTATATTTAACAAGCTTGTGCCCTTTAAAAAATTCATGGGTTTAAAAGATGATAAAAGTAATGCAGGATAAATGCCATTAAGGATGGTCGTGATAAAAATAGCTAAACCCAGTATTGTCCAGGTTACAGGGGAAGAAAAAGATAAGACGGCGCTCTCCACTAATGAATGATATTGAGAAGAAAACATGCGGATTAGTAGCAATGCAATACAAGCAGATAGTAAACTTACAATAAGTGATTCTATGATGAAATGAATGAATAGAAATTTACGTTTAGCGCCCATAATTTTTCTGATACCGATTTCTTTGGCTCTGGTATTGGCTTTTGCAGTAGTAATGTTAATATAGTTGATACAGGCGGTAAATAAAATGAGGATACCCAATAAAGTAAATATCCAAACTTTCTTTTGATTCCCATGTCTAAAGAATGAATTTTTACCATCGATTGTGAAATGCATATCTGTTAGTGATCGTAGTTTTACTGAATAAAGTTTATTGATTTTTTTGGAAACTTTTTGTATATCTGCATTAGAACGAAATTTTATAAAAGTCAAATAGTTAAATACCCCCCAGCTAGTTAATTCTTCGTTGTACATAGGATTTTTCGAAAGCGCATCGGATGAAACCATGACATTGAATTGAAAACTGGAATTGACGGGATTGTCTTTTACAACAGCTTGTACTGTATAATCAGTATTGTTGATATTTATCCGTTGTCCTACTGCACGGATTCCGTGAAAATATTTTTCAGCTTCCGACTTTGTAAGTATAATACTAAATGGATTTTTGCCAAAGGCATCAAAAGAACCTTCCAAAAGTTTGTAATTAAACATTTCAAACCAAGATCTATTGACGTAAGCCAGATTTTCTCCCACAAAATAAATCTTATCATCAATCATGATTTTATCTACATTCCCAAATCTTGACAGGGCAATATTTTCTATTTCCGGAATCTCTTGTTTGATTGTTTGTGCTAGAATATAAGGTGAAGATTCAAGTATCCACGGTTCCTCATCCCCCATGTCAATGAAAGATGTAATACGATAAATACGGTCGGCATCCTTATGGTAGCGGTCGTAGCTATACTCATTATAAACCCAAATAAAAATGAGGACAGAAGCCGCCATTCCGATAGCTAACCCGGCTATATTGATAATGGAATATATCGGGTTTCTTTTAAGGTTTCGAAAAATGATTTTGAGATTGTACATGTTTATTTTTTATTTTGAGACCAGAAGATCGTAAGACCGTGAGATGTGTAAGATTAACAGAAAATTTTAGCTTACTCTATTTCCAGGTATTTTGATTATTTTGCCTTCTTACCATCTTACTTTTCTTGCTCTCTTACATTTTTAACTTATGTTTTATGGCTGTTGTTATTGCTAAGATCTCAGAAATTTCCGTAATTAGGTTATTGACTTTCTCATTATCAAAAAGTTTACTATCCCTTAACATTTCAAGCCAGAATTGAGTTTCATCGGCTTCTTCAACTACAATGCATATTTTGCTAAAGAATTCGGCTCTTGAACGTCCTCTACATGCTGCGCGAAAATTTGCCGCTACAGAAGTAGCAGAGCGCAATAACTGTCGATTAATTACCTTTGCAGCTTCTTTTTGGGGTAGTTTGTCACTTAATTCTAAAATGCGAAGTGCAAATTGTTTCGTCCTTTCACGCATTTTTTCATTAAACTCTTGATTTGATATTTTATCCATGAATTTCTTTTTTGTTGTAAGACATATAAAATCGTAAGACGTGTAAGATATGTAAGAAGATCATAAGACTTGTAAGGTTGTAAAAAATATTTTCTTACCCTCTTACCTTTCTTGCTATCTTACTTTTCTTACCATCTTACTCTCTACTTTTCTATCGGGGCAAACAAGATTTCTTTCAGGAAATTTTCGGTTACGGTTCTTCCGTCGAGCATGTGCACAATACGATGACTGTAACGGGCGTCGTGTTCGCTATGGGTTACCATGATAATAGTGGCGCCTTTTTCGTTAAGCTCAGAAAGTAGATGCATTACTTCCGCGCCATTTTTACTGTCCAAATTCCCGGTAGGCTCATCGGCCAGGATTAACTTGGGATCATTTACCACCGCTCTTGCAACGGCAGCCCTTTGTTGTTGTCCTCCGGAAAGTTGGGATGGAAAATGATTTCGCCGATGTAGCATTTGTACCCTGTCTAAAGCGGCTTCAACTTTCTTTTTTCGTTCCGAAGCTTTGAGGTTGTTATAAACCAATGGAAGTTCTACGTTTTCAAATACAGTTAGTTCGTCAATCAAATTGAAACTTTGAAAAACAAAACTAATATTGGCTTTCCGTAGATTACTACGTTTGTTTTCGTTGAACTTAGATACCTCAATTCCATTAAAAAGGAAACTTCCCGAAGTAGGTTCATCCAACATCCCCAAAATATTAAGCAATGTTGATTTTCCACAGCCCGAGGGACCCATGATGGCAACGAATTCATGTTCCTGTACTTCCAACGACATTTTATTTAAAGCTACAGTTTCTACTTCTTCGGTACGGTAAATTTTTTCTAATTCTGAAATTTTAATCATGGCGTTTATGAGTTAATAATGAATAGTTAAGATCGGATTATGTTTTGCTTGATAGCGCTAACGATTTAAGACGGGATAATCCTAAATAATTAGGTCGCCTCATTCTTAATTTTTAATTCTTAATTTTTAGTTCCTGAACCTCCCCATAGTTTTCGTAACTGTTTACGATCACTTTGTCGCCAGGATTCAAACCTTCCAATATTTCATAGTAATCCGGATTTTGACGACCAATGCGGATTGGAGTACGATATGCTTTTTTACCATCTTTGGTTATTTTGAAAATCCAATTGCCGCCTGTTTGTTGATAAAATCCTCCACGGGAAATGAGTAGGGCTTCCGTCTCGTCGCTCAAAGCGATCCGGATTTGCAAAGATTGTCCGCGGCGGATACCTTCGGGAATACGTTCTTTAAATGCCATATCTACGGCAAAACGCCCATTGGTAACTTGAGTATATACTTTTTTAATGATTAAAACATAAGTACTATCATTTTGGATATAAAAGCCCTCCAATCCGGCATAAATACGTGATATATAATGTTCGTCCACATCTACCCGTACTTTAAAACCACTTAGTACATCAATTTGCCCGATACGTTCGCCCTTATTCTTATTTTGCCCTATTTCGGCATCTAAAGAAGTTAATTGACCGTCTACCGGAGCGCAGACCGTGAGATCGGCGAACTTGCGTCGCATTAAGGTTAATCCATTCTGGGCGCCTTTATAAGATTGTTGCACCTGCGCCATTTGTTGCTCCGAAGCAATGGAATCTTGTTGAAGAATTTCCAACACCAATTTTTTTTTCTCTATTGAGTAATTATATCTATTTTCCGATTCTTTGAAATCTTGCAACGGAACAGCATTAGAAGTCATCAATTTTTTATTCATTTCATACCTGCGTTGCGCTTCAATTAATTCGTTTTCTACATCTACCGATTGATTGAGTTTTGAAATCGTGTTTTGACGGGAACTGTTTTGTGCAATTTGCATTTGTGCCAGCAAATTGTAAACTTGCGTTTCCTGCGAAATCAAACTAAGCTCAAGATCGGTATTGCTTAACCGTAAAATGGGTTGTCCTTTGGCCATCACGATTCCATCCTCTACATAAATTTCTTCTACCCGTCCGCCTTCCTGTAAATCCAAATAAATGGTGGATACCGGCTGGATAATTCCCGTTACGGGAATAAATTCCCGGAAATTATCGCGCTTTGCTTCAAAAACAATCAACCGGTCGTTTTCTACATTCAACCTCGACTGCCCAATAGTATTAACCAAAACAATGATAATAAGCAAAGCGCCGCCGGCAATTCCACCAATTAATGCTATTTTTTTAGATGTCCATTTCTTTTTTTCAATACGTCGATCCATATATGGTAAATAGTGAATAGTTTGTTTGGAATTATTCATTGACCAATTACCGGGATTTCCCTGTTTTAAAATCCAGATAGTAAACGCCTTTTGCCGAAACGTAATCCGGACTCATGAAAAACCTGCCGGGAAAAGAAATGGAATATTCCGTATCAGGTTTTAATTGTACTGTGATAATCCATTCTTTTTTGGAGTTTTCGTTCCATTTAGCGCTTTTAAACTCAGGCATAAAGTCTTTGCCTTGTCTGCCATAAGTGCTTCCATTCGCTTTTGTGTACATGGGCCTATCGAATTTTACAATAATTTCAGTCAAATCAGGATCTACATTCCGGTCGTTATTTCTAATATTAGTTCCTACAATTACAGGCATTTTTTTGTCGAGTTCCTTTTGTATTTTTTTTGGAGATAAACTATTTTGTAATTTTACAATTTCAAGCATAAAGTCTTTAAGCGTTGGGTATTTCTCCCTATTGGCAGTATAAGTATCCAATGATTTTACCAAATAATCGATCCAAAGAAAACCATTCCCCTGTTCTTGAGAAATTAAGCGGGGAGTATACGCATCTCCGTACGCCTTTTGCTGATATTTAATAACGCAAGCCCGTACTAATATTTCGTTGAGCATTGTTTTATCGTTTCCATAAGCTTGTTGTTCCATTTCCGGGGCAACCAATGCAAAAAAATCTCCCGCTTTTCTCTCCATTTGACTGTAATATTGATTTATCAATGGATTACAAAAAGAATGATTATATTCATGCACAATAGTAGAAATAATTCCTTCACGGTACACAGGCAACCCTGTGCTATCAATGGCCCATGAACCGATAATGGAGTATAAGTCCTGATGTCCGCCTAAATAAGTAACACTAGGTCCATAATTTCCTCCCCCATTGCATAAGCTAATAATGGTAATGAAATTCCCTTCGGGAACCGTCCCGTAGAATTCTTTGAACCAGCTAAAATCCACTATTTTTAATACTCCTGCAAAACGTTGTTCTGCAATTGCGTATAATTCCTGATGAGCAATAAAAAAATCATGGAAATTACTTTTGATATAAAAATCGTTCAATAGTTTTAGGAATTCATCTGCCGATTCTTTATTCCAACGAGATTCCAAACTATTATCAGCAAGGTTTCCTCCAAAATGTATGATACCGTCTTTGATTTCAATATTAATAGCAAATGACATAACGGCATCATAGCCTACGCCCCGATGCATCCTTAACTGCTGGGCAAAAGAAATGATTTCATGATCTTTGTACAAATCGAAATGCTCATCAATATCTTGTGCATAAGATACAATGTGATTATTTACATATTCTTGAGCGCCGGCAAGACGGAAAACAATGCTTAACAATTCTGTACGTTCATCCACTTTAGGCGCTAAAAAACCGTTTTGAGCAAAAACAGGTATAAGTCCGAATATCAAGCATAGGGTCGTGATGATTTTTTTCATGCGTAAATGTTTTTATTTGTTACTAAATCGTTTTATGAAAAGTGCATGAAAAATATCCCGTTTTTCCTAAGGCATTGGCATGCAGGCTTCATAAAGATTGAATTAAATGTGATTAATAAATTATGAATGCTTTTTTTCAAATTAAATACAACAGATATGCCAATACAATAAACAACTAAATATCAATAGTGAACAAAATCTTATCGGAATAAAAGTGTTCATTTCCGGACAAATACTGTTCGTTTTTAATACAGTTAAAAAAATACAAAAATAATTTAAAATGTATAGATCTTTTTGTGTACATTTGTATCGTGAAATAATATCAAGAGGTCATGAAACACGAAAATGAAAAAGCCTATAAAGACTGGTATAACGAAGTATCGGACGTAGTAAAAGAACCCTCTGTAATATACTTGTCTTTGAAAGATCTGGATAATCCTGATAAACATTTTAGTTATGCAGATTATCTGAAATTGCCCGAAACCAATAGAATTATGGAATTGATTGACGGAGTAATGAGTTTGTTTTCGGCCCCTACCTCTCTCCATGCTAAAATCACAACCGATTTAGTTACGGAATTTAATTGGTTTATAAAACAACAAAAAGATAAATGCAGGGTGTTTCACAATCCGTTCGATGTTCGTTTGCCATTAGACGGCGCTACAGAAGACGATAAAATTTTCACCGTCGTACAGCCCGACATTTGTATTATTTGTAATGCTTCAAAAATTGATAAAAAAGGTTGTTTGGGCGCGCCCGACTTAATTGTCGAGGTCCTTTCGCTTTCGAACAGAAAACGCGACTTGGTTACTAAGTTCAATCTATACGAAGCGGTAAGCGTAAAAGAATACTGGATTATTGATCCTAAGAAAGAATCGGCAGTAGTCTTTTTGCTTCAAAAGAATGGAAAATATAACAAAGGAAATCATTACAAATGTGATGAAAAGATTCCTGTTCACATATTGCAAGGGTTAGAAATTGACTTGAGAGAATTGTTTGAAGAATAACGCGACGCATTATGGAAAAACAAAAGAATAAGCCTTACAAAAAACAGGAAGAAAAATCTATGGTTGTTGAGGAACCCTTCGTAATGTATGGTAATTTGCATATAGATGAATCTAAACAATATTCTTATGCCGATTACCTAACCTGGCTAGACGATAAGCGCCGTGAATTGATAAATGGCTTTGTACATTTGATCCCTGGTCCAAGCGAAATACATGCCAGAATCAGCTATAATTGGAGCTTATTTGCAGGTATATTTGTAACGAAACGAAAAGGCAAATGCAGAATTTACCATGCCCCTTTTGACGTTCGTTTGCCGGCAAATGGAATTACGGAAGACAATAAAATACTTACTGTTGTCCAACCTGATGTTTGTGTCGTTTGCGATCTCTCCAAAATAGATAGTAGAGGATGTTTGGGAGCTCCAGACTTAGTAGTGGAAATACAATCTCCCTCTACGATGAAATTCGATTGGAACGACAAATTTAATTTATATGAGAAGGCCGGCGTAAAAGAATATTGGATTGTTTCTCCCAAGTTATTCGAAGTAGCTGTATTTATTTTACAGCCTAATGCCAAGTATAATAATGGGGACGTATATGAATATCCCTGCAAAGTTCCCGTAAGCATACTACAAGGGTTAGAAATAGATTTAAAAGAATTGTTCGAAAATTAAAATTATGGATTTACGTCAAGCAAATATACTTATTGTTGATGATGATCAAGACGTATTGACGGCCGTTAGATTCTTATTGAAACCGGAAACGAAAAACATTGCGACAGAAACAAATCCCGAAAAACTGAAACGGTTATTATCCGAAAATGACTTTGACGTTCTTTTGTTGGACATGAATTTCAATAGTTCCGTAAATACAGGAAACGAAGGATTATATTGGCTGCGAAAGGTGAAAGAATGGAATCATAAGCTTACCATTATTATGATTACAGCTTATGCGGACATTGATTTGGCTGTCAAATGCCTTAAAGAAGGGGCCGATGATTTTATTGTAAAACCATGGCACAATGAGAATCTTATAAAAACGCTTGAAGAGGCGTTATTAAAAAAAGGATCGCCTCAAAAGGCGCAAAAAAGGATAAAGGCTGCCGACGAGCCTGAGATTATTGGAAAATCAGCAATTATGTCGGACTTGTTCAATAAATTAAGAAAAATTGCGCCAACCGATGCCAATGTGCTTTTGTTGGGAGAAAATGGAACAGGAAAAGATCTTATTGCTCAACTTATTCTTCGCCAATCGCTTCGTACTAGCAAACCATTTATAAAAGTTGATATAGGCGCTTTAACTGATACCCTTTTTGAGAGCGAGCTTTTTGGCCATAAAAAAGGCTCCTTTACCGATGCGCGCGAAGACCGCATGGGTTTTATCGAAGCGGCCAATGAAGGAACTCTTTTTTTGGACGAGATTGGAAATATATCGTTACAACAACAAGCCAAATTACTTACTGTTCTACAAAACAGACAAGTAGTTCGTTTGGGAACAAATATCCCTATTCCCATAGATATTCGTTTAATTAGCGCTACAAATGTTCCATTGGAGAGGCTTGCTGATGAACAATATTTTCGTAAAGATTTGATTTACAGAATAAATACGATTGAGCTTACTGTTCCTCCTTTAAGAGAAAGGGGGAATGATATTATTTTGTTGGCCGAATATTTCCTTCATATATACGAGAAAAAGTATTTGAAAGCCCATCTTAAACTTGATGATTCAGTCAAAAAGAAGTTGATGGCCTATGCTTTTCCGGGGAATGTACGCGAATTGCAATATGCGGTTGAACGCGCTGTTATTATGTGCGATAGTGATATATTACACGCTGAGGACATTGTTTTTTCACCAATTGAACAAATGACTTCTTCAGAAAAGAATTTATTCCAGATTCATAATTTGGGAGAACTGGAAAGAAATACTATTGAACAAGTTATAGAAAAACATAATGGTAACATTTCAAAGGCCGCTAAAGAACTGGGACTTACCCGCGCGGCGCTGTATCGCAGGATTAATAAATACGACTTATAGTGGAAAGTTGAGAATGGAAAATTGAAAATTTTTTCGTTTTCTTAATCTAAAATACTGATTAAATGAATAATAAATTACACATATTCTTATTTTTTCTTCTTACGATTCTGTCCGGAGGCGCCACTGTTTTCTTTTTTATGGAAGACCGGTTTCCTGCAATAATCTTATTATTGATTATTACCTTATGTTTATTCTATTATATACTCTCTTTTATTTTCAGAATATTCCGCGATGTGAATGATTTTTCGGAAGCCGTCCGGTATCATGACTTTTCTAAAAAATATCCGGAAGTTAAAAAACGGAGAAGTCAGTTTTATCATCATTTCAATTCTATCAGCAATGTCTTTCTTTCTTTAAACAGAGAAAAAGATGCGCAGCAGCATTATCTGAAAAAAATACTTGAGTTGGTTGATACAGGTATCTTGGCCTACGATTTGGAAAGTATGGAAACGCTTTGGATGAATGAAGCGTTGAAAAACATGTTTCAGATACCCTATCTAAAGAATATTGACTGGTTGAAAAAAAGAAATGAGGATTTGTATTTTAAATTAACCGGAATCCCTATCGGAGAAAGTCAATTGACAACGGTTAATGTAGGAAAGCAAACAGTAAAAATGCTTGTCAATGCCAGTACTTTCCAAACAGAAGGCAAAACATACAAATTGATAGCATTTCATAACATTAGCAGCGCGTTAGAAGAAGTGGAGGCAGATGCATGGAAAGGATTGTTGAGCATCATGACGCATGAGATTATGAATTCTATTGCGCCGGTGGCTTCATTGGCCGATACACTGAAAAAACGTATGCAAATTATTAAACAAAGCATTGATATAAAAATGCTTTCTGATTTTGAAGACATAGAAATTGCCATAGAAACAATTCGTCACAGGAGCGAGGGTTTGTTGAGATTTGCAGAAACCTACAGAAATCTGAGTAAGAACATTGTACCACAATTCAGCATGGTTAATCTATATCATGTGATCAAGGAAGTTTACCTGCTGATGCAGCCGTCCTTGGAGCAAAAGGGAATATTATTGGATACCAAAACCGATAATCCAAATGTTGTTGCAGAGATAGACAGAGGTTTAATGGATCAGGTTTTGATTAATTTTATCACAAATGCAACTTATGCAGTCAGGGATTCCAAAGAACCTCATATTTATCTTTTTTCAGGAGTAACCGGAGACGGACATCCTTACATTACAGTTGTCGACAATGGATGCGGTATTTCTCCTGATATACGCGACAAAATATTTATACCTTTTTTCAGTACAAAGAAAAAAGGAAGCGGAATTGGATTGAGTTTATCTCGTGAAATTGTCAATCTGCATAAAGGTAATTTATTGGTACAAAGTCAGGAGGGGGAAGGAAGCGCTTTTACCGTTTTACTAAAGAATAAAGAAAAATGAAGATTAGCATATCTATCTATCCTTATTTAGATACCTTGCTGATTTGTAAATAATCCGCCAACCAAGGTTAAATATTCCGGCAATTCTTTTTCATTTCCCCATTGCAATTCAAAATGAAGCAATTCAGATGCTGTTTTCGTAATATCAAATCCAAAAGCTTCGAGCGAATACCGGACTTTATCCGGTTGAATACAAGGCAACTTTAAAGAACGCGCGCACTCTCCATCAGAGCAATTGAAACAAGATCCTGCAAAGAAAGCCCTGCTTCCGAAATTTTCCTTTTCTAAAGTCAACAAACGTTTATCAAAAGACGCCCTTGTTTTAACAAATATATCGTGAATCAATTGGTTGGCAAATATTTTATCTTTAGAATTTTTACGTTTTGGATTATTTTCAATAATTACCTGAATGCCTATAATATAAGCATTTTGATGTTGCAATAATATGGATAGAGGGTCAAAATCAAAAGGAGGACAAGCCCAGCAAAGATTATATCGATTGCATTTTTCGCAAAGAGCAATAAATTTTTCCGCATCGCGATAATTCTCAATATATTCTTTTACTGAAATAAATGCAGTTTTATATGTCATTAGGAATATTCGGAATTAAAAATCGAAGGAAATCATCAACCCTAAACGTTCTTTGAATTGAGCTTGCTTAGAAGCATTCACATCATAAATCAGTTGAGTATTGAAAAAAGCCGACAAATATTTATTCACTTTCATATTGATAAACAATTCCCAATTAACGCCCGTTTCATGGAATAATCGTTTATTATAATCATAAAACAATTCCAATTTAGTCGCCAAATTCACATTCGTAAAAATGTCTTTCGTATAAGTAAGTTTTGCATAGGCGCCGAATTCAGACATTGATTTTTTACCGACTTCGACTCCGTATGTTCCTTCTAAACGACTATCCATAACAAAAGTGGAGCGATCGCCAAACGGCGCCAACAAAGCGGTAAAGCCATTTTTCTCATAATTCAATCCAAGAGAAACCAATAAGTAAGCCGGCGCAAAAAAGTTAGCCGTTAAGGCCGTGTCGCCTTTATACGTTTCCGTAAATTGAGAACGCAAATCAACGGTGCCGTTAAAATACCAATTGCCGAAAACCTTACGATTATAAGCAGATGTTAAAATAAATCTATCATCGCTTTTTTGCAAATGGTTATAATCGTCAAACTTCCCATTCCCGTTTATATCCTGGTTTAGGATACCATAACCCAATTCAACGGTATTTTCCCATTTATGTTTTTCAGTTACATAGTTATATTTACCCAAGTAATAACCGGAAATAGCAATAGAATTGAAACCATCTTTCACCCAATTATTATAATAGGCCTGTTCCCCGGTTAAAATTAAACGATTTTTTATAATCCAATTCTTTTTAACCGTATCGGCCGGAGCCACAACCGTAGAATCAGCAACCAACTCTTCGGCATTATCAAATAAGACTCGGCTTTGAGCTAAATATGAGCTAAGAATCAAGGTCAGAATAAAAAAAATCTTCTTCATTTCATTATAAAATTTTTATTTCAATACTTTTTGTTAATAGATTTTGAGTAAACAACTAAATAATAAAAATTGTTCACAGGAACGAATGTTTCTTATAAAGGAAGATCAACTATTTCATTGTTATTCAAGAATATGAGAAAAACCATCCGGACGAAACTTCGAAGTAAAACCTTTACTGAGTTTCTCATTTCATTCAATTAAACCTCTATTTAAAAATCGGTTAAAAGGGTGAGCGACCTTAAATGCGCTTAAAACACGATCGAAAAAATCTTTCGATAAAACTTCTTCATTTGAGAACTCGGTTATTATCGAATAACTTTTATTTTTCAACAATTCGATATCAGGAAAATCTGAGGGAAAGTTCTTCGGAGCCTTTTTCAATTTGTCAGGGCCAAAAAAACCGTTGTAAAACCGGCAATAATCAGGTGATTCAATAATAGCCTTAAATTCGTCGATATTATAATAAATTTCTTTTCTGATTTTATCCAAATCTTTCGGCAAAGGCATGTGTAACCCCGCGCCGGCGCAACTTTCATTATTTTGAATATGCAGATAGTATCCCGGCATATGATGTTGTTTATACCCGCCGCTTGCAACAAAAGCCGCAATATGAATTTTAAAGGGCGTCTTATCTTTCGAAAAGCGCGTATCGCGATGCATCCTATACATACATTTAGCGGCTGTTTGCCGGCCAATACTTTCGTCAAATTTATAAATTTTTTGTATAAGGTCGTCAAAGAAACTTTCAAATTGAGAACGCACAGGTTGCAAACGATCTTTATTAGCCGCAAACCATTCTCTATTGTTGTTCTGTTCCAGATCTTTCAAATATTCAAAAATTTCTCCTGTAAACTGCATATCTATTTCGATCATTAATTTTATAAACGTTTCTTGATTATAAAAAGAGACGCATCCCTTTTTTATTTCCAAAACCGTAATATTAGTATTTCAGCCAAAAACATAAGTAAAGCTAATACCACAAAATATTTCCACAATTGTATATCGCTATCCTGTTTTATTAGCATATCAATAGGTTTTCCTGTATTTTTAATCACCGAGAACTTAACCAATCCATTGTCTTTAAGCTGTTTCGATAAATCGGACGAGGAATATGCCTGCATGTCCGACTCCAAACGATTATAATTAAAAGACAAACCAACCAAATTCTTTCCCGCCTTCGACAAATTATAATTTCCGGCTTTAGTTAATTGACCTTGAAGAAAAAGCACAGCGCGCGCAGTTGTTTGCTTAAATCCGGGAATACACTCGAAAGAGCCGTCGGAAGCAACTAACTTTAGCACATCGTCGCGATTCTCTACCTGAAAAGGGATGTCGATGATTTCGTTACTTTCCAAGAAATAGTACGGTTGAACAAATGGTTGGCTGAAAAGAGCCATATTATATAAAGTAGGCACAAATAACGAATGTTTTACAAAATTGCTAAAAGCCGGATCAGGCGGAATAGACGAGACATATACCTTTCCTTTCCCAAGATAAGAAACCGATAAGAAATCATCTCCGCTTTGTAATTTTATCAGGCTTTCTCTCGTAGTTCCCGCGCCGGACTGTAGTTTAAAATGTCGAAAAACCAAAGGCATATCCATATTCTCGGGCATACTCTCAAAAACGCCGGAATACAAAGGGCTTTTTTCATTTACAAAGCTAATTTTATTCCTGGCCGTATCGATATTTCCATAGAAAGGAGATTTCAAACGCACTAAAGTTTGCCTGTAAGATTCTGCATTCAAATTCTCATTAGGAAAAAATAATACTCCTCCCCCATCTTGAACAAACTTCTCCAAACTTTCTGATAATCCGGAAGGAATATCGGTTAATTGGTTCAAAATAATAAAATAATAATTTGGGATGTCCGCATAATCAATATTTTTTGAAGACATTGTCTTATAGTGAAATGAAGAATCCAGCGAATATAAATGATTTAAATAAGGATTTTCGGCTGTTCCATTAATACACAATACTGGAATGTGTTCCTTTGCCAAAATAGAGAAATAAAAATCATCATCAAACACAATAGGATAATCAGTAAGCGAGATTCTCGCATGCAAAATCCCCATTTTCTCCATTCTAAAAGTAAGCTTCAACGTCTGGGAGGAATTTCCTGCAATGTCGGCTCCAGCCAGCGACTGTTGCTTATTATTGATATATAATTTCACAGGTACTTTCTCCATTGTTTCGCTACCCGTATTTTTAATTCTTACGTTAACGGTAATATTTCCGCCTAATCTGAAAACGGGCGAGTCGAACCAAAGCGAATCAATATAAAGGTTGGAGATATCCGGATTTGATGGTTGAAGAGGAATTAAAAACGATTGAATAACAGAATCTTTAGGCAACTGATTAATATCTGAAACCGTTTTTTGAAAATCCGAAATAACATAACATTTTTTAGAAGAAACATTTTTGGATTTTAAAAAATCAAATTGTCTACCCATCACAATAGAAAGTTTTGCCGGAACAGGCGAAAAATCAACTTCATCCAAATATTGTAAAAACTCCTCCTTACTTACAAATCGTTGATGTTTTCCATCCAAGTCGTTTGTTAAAAGCTGGAATTTATCGCTTAACTTGTATGCCGACACAATTTCCTTTGCTTTTTGCTTGGCTTCGTCCAACAATGTCCCGTTGGGCGAGGTATTTTGCATACTAAAAGAATTGTCAACATATACGCTGACGACGGATTCGCCTTCATCAATAAAAGTATTGTCGACAGGAAGGAAAGGCTGGGCAAAAGCAACAACCAGGCAAATAATTCCCAATATCCTTAGGAACAAAACAATAAGATGTTTTAGCCTGGATTGTTTCTGGGTTTCGGTTTGGATCTCTTTCAACAAATCGGTACTGCTAAAGTAGACCTTTTTGTAACGTTTAAATGTAAATAAATGTATTGCTATCGGGATAGCTATAGCGCTTAATCCAATAAGAAATAAAGGACTTACAAACTGCATAATCTCTGTGCGTTTTTAAAATATACAACCGCAAAAGTACCAAAAATCGTTGATTTTGTTGGAAATTTAAATATCGGAAATAGGTTATCGCAGAAAAGAGAAATTTATTCTACGCGTTTAATGTTTCCCGAACCGGAAATATTATTGTTGACAGTTTTAGGATTTCCTTTATATTTAAGATCTCCCGATCCGGAAATTACGACATTTAAGGCGTCCTGAACTGTAACCTCAACATCTGCCGAGCCGGAAATTTTGCATGATAGTTTTTGTACTAAAAAATCAAAAGCTTTTATATCGCATGAACCGGACATATTTAAACTACAGTCCGTACATTCGCCTTTCAAATATAAATCTCCGGATCCCGACCCGTTCAAAGAAAATTTCCCGCAATACAGGCTATCGGAAAAAATATCTCCTGAACCGGATAGGGTAATGGCAAGGGATGGAATATTGATTTTTCCTTTTAAACGAATTTCTCCCGAGCCGGTTAAATCTATACTGGCGAGGTTCTTAGAATTTGTATATACCTTAAACAAAGTAGGGCTAATATTCTGATTGTCTGATGTTTTTACAATTAATCTTTCATTTTCGACGCGAATATCAACCAAAGGCAAAATATTTTCATCAATATTTAATTGCAAATATGGCGGTTTTTCCGGTTGTTGTTCATAAACAATATCCATTCCTACCCTTAGTTCTATTTTCTCATAATCGGAAATAGTAATTTCATTGGTTATAATATTTCCGTTTCCTTTTATGGAATTAGAATGAATATCTATCCCGCATGCTTGAAAAAACAATATGCAACCTAAAATAAAAAGTGGAAAATAGACAAATCGTTTCACTATCGGATTGTATTTGTAGCGCCAATATATTTCAGGGAAACAAAAGACGTAAAGCAGGGGGAAACTATCTTACTTTTAAAGATTTTCCTATTTGCAACGTTTTGTTTTCTTTAATTCCGTTCAACCGGCAAATAGCTTTTACCGTTGTTCCATTTCTTTGTGCAATAGAACCCAAGGTATCGCCTTTTCTAATTTTATAATATTTTGCGCTTGCGATAGAAGATCCTCGCGCTTTTCCTTTTGTTGCGGTTTTTCCTTTCGACGCCAATAACGAGCGATTATCGTTTCTGTTATATTTCTGATGATGTTTAAAATTATCTTTCGTTAAAAACAATGTGTCCCTTTTCAAACAAAAATTCTCGAAATCAATAATATCGATAGGATTAATTGCCGCGCCCAGATAACGGGTTTCCAAATGTAAATGACTTCCTCTTGACCTGCCTGTATTTCCACCCAAACCAATTAAATCGCCCGCTTTTACCTTTTGCTCTGGAATAACTTCAATTGCAGATAAATGCGCGTAGAAAGTCTCCAAACCGTTTTCATGGCGAATAACCACTAAATTTCCATAAGTCCGGTTTCTTTTGGCAATACGCACAGTTCCGTCAAAAGCAGCCACAACCGGATCGCCGGTTTGTAAATTTACATCGATTCCATAATGGTAACGACGGCGGCGCGGCCCGAATTGAGAGGTAACCTTTCCTTTAAAAGGGTGAACATAAACCGATTTTTTATTAATCAAAACGAGAATGGTGGTATCAAGTTTATTAGAAAAATCATATTTCGGATAGTGAATAGCGCTGGTATCAAAACCGGCATATAATATATCGTCTTCACTTTCTGTTCCTTCATCTTCATCAAGATCGGCGGAAAAGTCTTCATCTTGCTCTACATAAATGACATCTAACTTTTTAGGAACATATTTTTGTTTTATGGTATCTTTTCTGTTGTAGGGATTGTTTATTACTTGTTGGCTATGGGCTGCGAAAGAGACAAAAAGAAGAAGAATAGCCACTATTTGAAAAAGAAAACGATTCATAATTAGATATATAAATATTTACAGAATCTATTCACGATAACTTTAACGTTTTTCTGCGGAATAGAAATAAATGTATTTGAAATTTTATGGCGTCTTCTATTCAAATCTCAGTACAGACGCCATCGAAAACGCAAAAGTACAAAAAAAATAAATGAATCAAAAGTTTGACTCATTTATTTTAATATTTTTTTTCAAATCAGAAATTAATCCAACTCTTGGAACAAATATTTTTTGTTGAGATCAGATTTCCTGACATATCCATCGATCTTATTGATTTTAGGGTCGTAAAAGAAATAGTTAAACGCTCCGTTCTCCGATAAATTGACATAATCGTTAATCCATTTTTCGATAAAAAGCGTGGCAGACATTTTTCCCGCCATAAAAGGGGTGTAGTAAATATCATTCAAATTTAACTTACTTATTTTATAAATAGCTTCAGCTTTATCGTTATTTTCTTCATTAAGGATTATATCGCCTTCTAATCCGTCTCTTACTTCGAAACTTTTATAATACACCTTTTTCATGCTGGTATCTTTTTCGTTATAAGAGAACCAAACGTTTAGAGAAAAAGCGTCTAAGTTTACATCTTGTTTATAGTATTTTTGAATAGTATTTCGATTATCGGACGGGTAATTAGGATTTTTTATAAATTGGAAATAAGAATCCAAACGTTCTACAACAGTGTATTCCTCCGCCTCCATTTGGGCAACATTGATTGTAAATATTTTACCTTCATCGGGTTGCGGAATATTTTCAGGAGTCGTTATAATAATAGGAATACCAAATCGCCCTAAATTATACAAAAAATGTTCGTTAAATTGGGCTATCAGAATAGAATCGTTCAATTTATCCAAAAACTTCGTTTTCTCCTTAATAAGCCTATCCTGTTCGCTTTCGGGCAAGTTTTGAAATCCTTCGATCTTATTAATAGCGTCGTTGGTGTGAATTACATGAGTCGGCAAGACTACATAAATTTTTTCTTCAATTCCTGTTCCCTGCTTTGGAGAAATATGCCTATCCAAATAATTATTCGCAGCATCGTATTCTATGGAGCATGAATAAAAAAAGAAAGAAAACGACAGGAAAAATACGGCAAAAAGTAAACGTTTCATATCATCTTTACCTTTTAAATGTTATCAATTCATACAAAATAAAACGATAAATATCGAATTATGTTTTGTTTCTTATATTTTCTTTTTACTTTCCGGCAGCTGGCCGTAACAAATATCGGATATAATTTTTTAATGATAATCCGCAATATTGTCCCTAACCCTTGAAAAGACAGGTTTTATTACCCCTAAATCCCCTAAAGGAGACTTTTTGGCCGTCATTTTTCTTAAATTAGCCCCCTTTAGGGCAATGTCATTAAGTTAAGTATTATATAGCTCTTTTATAATTAGTTAGAGTTTGATATTTTCCGTTCATTCGCTTTGTTTTTTTATTTCGGGCATACTTTCTGCCCGGTCTAACCGGTTCAAGAGAACCCTCAAA
>JAVBLV010000032.1:0-22496 GCA_031553195.1 Bacteroidales bacterium | reverse complement strand
TGAAATCTTTCGTAATTTAGCTTCCGAATTTCATCTTCGGATAAATTTATTTCTTTAAGCATCTTTGAAATGAGGGGTTTCTTACAAAGGTGCTTATTTTTTGTTAACTCAACTCACAATTTTACCCCGCGGGAAGTATAGATATAAATCATGAAAAATAATTGATCGGCTTTTTTAGTTGCCCGTTGTTTTGTTTTTCCCTTTTAGCTTCATTAATTTGATAGGATTTATGGATTTAAACCCTAACTCCGCAATGTTTTAGGTTGCTTATCTCATAATTCGCTTATTTATGACTAATTATAAAATATAGACGTGAAACGATAGGGGGTTATTATATTTATAAAACACTATTAATCATCTGTTTACAAATATGCGCCCTGATTTGTAGCGGAGTTGGAGCTTAAAATATTAACCACTTGAAAAGATAGGGAGGTTCTAAATTTAGCGCCATTGCAACAAAGTCCTTCATAAGTAAAAAAGGAAAACCTGAATTATTTGTGCTGGCTTCAGCTTGTTTCGATGAAAATTCATTGCATTTGTATAAATGAGATGGCAAATAGAAAATGCATTTAAGGCTTTCCCGGATGCTTAAAATTAGCTATTCTATGAACGCCGTCAATTAATCATCTTTTTGTCCCGGTAATTTTGTTAGCATTGTATTTGGATGTATTCCTCATATTAGAAAACCGTACTTTTGCAAAAAAACTGTTTTATGCTTATTGTTGAAAATTGTCTTGTTTCTGAGGATATTTCGGAAGTAAATTTTGTTTGTGATATAAAAAAATGCAAAGGAGTTTGTTGTATCGAAGGAGATGCCGGCGCTCCCTTAGACGAAGAAGAAATTGGAATTCTGGAGGACATTCTGGAGGATATTAGTCCGTATATGACATCTGAAGGACTCGCGGCTATAAAAGAAAATGGAAATGTTTTTGACTATGATATAGAGGGGAACTTTGTAACTCCGCTTGTGAATGGTTGCGAGTGTGTGTTTACCGTTGTCGAAGACGGAATCGTTTTGTGCGCTATCGAAAAAGCGTGGAAAGACGGAATTATTGATTTCCAAAAACCGATTTCATGTCATTTATATCCGGTTAGAATCAGCAACTGCGGCGAGCACGAAGCCCTAAATTATCATTGTTGGCAAATTTGCAAAGATGCCCTAAGGAAAGGAAAAGAAGAGAGGATTGCATTATATAAATTTCTAAAGGTTCCTTTGATCCGCAAGTATGGAAAGGAATGGTTTCGGGAGTTGGACAAACAAACGGGAAAGGAATAGAAACAGATTATCAAAAAGGGATAATAATTCTTTTTTATTAATCTAAGGATCAGATAATTGATTGAAGTTCGCGACTTTATTGAATTTTTTTACCTTACAACTTTATAAACCTTTAAATATAAACTCTCCATTTTCAACGCTCAGTTATTCGCCTTTGACTTATGAAATCGTTTCATTGAGTTTTTATTTTCAATCAAATAAAGTCTAATGATATAAGTCAGGGGGTGACTCTAAGTCACCCCCTGACTAGACGATCAAAAACACATGAAATACCTCTAAAAAATTGCCATGCGTCATTACAGTTTTTTATAAAAAGGTTGAGGAGCATGGCCAAAAACAAATTAGTCCAGTCTAAGTAGGACTGAACTAATTTGAAATCGAATAACAAGACGAAATCTTTCCAAAATATGGAGTTGTTTACTACAAGCAATTCAAAAACGTTGGAAATTTCCAGATATTTTTGTTAAGAAAAGACGGAGCAACAGTTTAAAAATTTCCCCATGAAGTCTTTGGATCTAAAAACGCCCTTTTTTGTCTGAATTTTCATCTAATAGCGCTACCTATTCTTGAAAAATCCCGCCTACAAACTTGTTGTTTTTATCGTTCAAAAATTTCCCGTAAAAATTTAAACAGTTACTTACACGCTCTTGCTGAAATACGAACTTTTTGACGCCTAAGCTTATTCAGCCGCATCAGCTGCATCGTTTTGAGCGCGAATAGATAATATATCTTTATCAAAAGCGTATAAAAATTTATCTCCCGCCAATTTTAATTTGTCTAATAACTGTTGAACCGAAGCCTCTTCTTCGATTTGTTCTTTTACAAACCAAGCAATCCAGTTATTGGTAGAATAATCTTTCTCTTTCAAAGTAAGATCTACTATTTTGTTAATACAGGCCGAAACATATTGTTCATGTTTCAAAGATTGTTCGAATACCTCTTTTACGCTTTTAAATTCGGCAGGCGGTTCTGCAATAGCGGGGATTTTTGCTTTTCCGCCTCTTTCGATAATATATTCTTTAAATTTTTCCATGTGGGTATATTCTTCATTAGCTTGAAGTTTAAGCCACTGAGAAACGCCTTCATACCCGTTTGAAGCTGCCCAAACCGACATGCTTAAATATAAATTCGACGAATAGAATTCTTTCTCTAATTGTTCGTTGAGAATTTTCTCAATACTTTTTGCTAACATATGCTTACATTTTATTTAGTGAAACCATATTTTCAATTTGATGGAAAGATAAATCTTGATAAAGAAATCTCAACCATTAAAAGGCAAATTTACAAATTTATTTGATATTCGACATTTTGAAAAATGCGCGCGCATATAAAAGGAATGCTATTTATCATATGTCTTTAGATATCCGTCGAACTTCTTCTATATCGCATTGCCGGTAGATGCCAATACAAGTCAAATTTTAATTCCAGAGGATTATTGGCAACTCAGCCGGAATCGCCTACCTCCATCCCTGACCGGTATTTTATCAAATCAAAAGAGGCTGCCTATATTCTATTATTAGACAGCCTCTTTTCAGAATGCATTTTCTTAAGCAAGAAATCTATGCAGACCAGTCTTCGGCTTGCATTCTCAAATATTGTTTGTAACGCCATTGAGCATTTTCTTGCGCAGCTTTGAAAAGTTCGGCCGCTTCGGCGGGATACATTTTCTTGAGAGAATTGTAACGAACTTCACCGTCAATAAATTCGTCGAATTTAGACCAATCTGGTTCTTTACTATCTAGTTGGAATGGAT
The DNA here is from genome assembly GCA_031553195.1 of Bacteroidales bacterium. Taxonomy (GTDB): domain Bacteria; phylum Bacteroidota; class Bacteroidia; order Bacteroidales; family P3; genus JAVBLV01. Next base: position 19,467 of record JAVBLV010000032.1, on the reverse strand, counting down.
TTTGACCTTGTTCCGCCAACATTGGATTATAACGGTACAATTGCCAATAACCGCATTCAACCGCGCGTTTGGCTTCTTCCTGGGTTTTCCCCATTCCGGCTTTTAACCCATGATTAATACAAGGCGCATAAGCAATAATCAATGAAGGTCCCTGATAAGCTTCGGCTTCTTTTATTGCCTTAAGATACTGTGATTGGTTGGCTCCCATAGATACCTGCGCAACATATACATATCCGTAGGTCATAGCCATGGCGCCTAAATCTTTTTTGCGGATGCGTTTTCCGGCGGCGGCAAATTTAGCAATTGCGCCTACGGGCGTAGATTTAGAAGCTTGTCCGCCGGTATTGGAATATACTTCGGTATCCATTACCAATACGTTCACGTTTTCGCCTGAGGCCAAGACATGATCTAAACCGCCATATCCGATATCGTAAGCCCAACCGTCTCCGCCGAAAATCCAAACGGATTTCTTCACGATATATTGACGTAAAGCATAAATTTGTTTGCATTCATCGCAATCGCATTTCTCTACCAAAGGAACGATCTTATCATGTAATTCTTGCGATTTGCCGGCGTCTTCTTTAGTGGCAATCCATTCGTTAAATAGCGTTTTCATTTCAGCGGTACATTTGCTGCAATTCTGAGCGTCGGTCATTAATCGAACCAAACGGTTGCGCATTTGATTAACAGCCGTGAACATACCCAATCCGTATTCGGCATTATCTTCGAATAAAGAATTTGCCCAAGCCGGACCTTTTCCTTCTTTATTGGTAGTGTAAGGCGTAGATGGACAAGAACCTCCGTAAATGGAAGAACATCCGGTGGCGTTGGCAATCATCATACGTTCGCCGTACAATTGAGTAATCAATTTAATATACGGAGTTTCGCCGCAACCTGCGCAAGCGCCCGAAAATTCAAATAAAGGTTGTGCGAATTGACTGCTTTTTACGGTTTTATCCCTACCCATTAACTGATGTTTATAGGTTACGTTTTGCGTAAGATAATCCCAATTTTTTTGCTCCGGCATTTGACTTTCCAGAGGCTTCATTTCTAAAGCTTTTGTTTTAGCGGGACAAACGTCGGCGCAATTTCCGCAACCGGTGCAATCTAATGGATCCACTTGAATACGGAATTGCAGTCCTTCGAATTCTTTCCCAGTCGCTTTTACCGTCTCGAATTTAGGGGCTGCCGCCAATTCTTTTTCATCTAATAAGAAAGGACGGATTACAGCATGGGGACAAACATAAGCGCATTGATTACATTGAATGCAATTCGATGGGATCCATTGCGGGATATGCGATGCTATACCGCGTTTTTCATATTGCGAAGTTCCGGCAGGCCAGGTTCCGTTTTCTCTTCCGACAAAAGTGCTTACTGGCAAATCGTCTCCCTGTTGCGCATTGATAGAATCAACCACGTTGCGAATAAATTCCGGCGCATTAGGATTCGCGCTGAAACTTACTTTTCCTACCTGGATATTTTTCCACTCGGCAGGAATGGCTATTTGTTTTACTTCGCCGCCGCGGTCTACGGCCGCATAGTTCATTTTTACAATGTTTTCGCCTTTTTTGCCATACGATTTGTCGATGGCTTTTTTCATTTCGGCTACAGCCGTTTCGTAAGGAATTACGCCCGAAATCTTGAAGAAGGCTGCTTGCAAAATGGTATTGGTTCTGTTTCCTAAACCAATTTCTTCGGCAATGCCCGTAGCATTTATGGTGTATAACTTAACATCGTTATCGGCCAGATATTTTTTAACATGATCAGGAAGGTGTTTCTTGGTTTCTTCTTCGTTCCAAATGGAATTTAATAAGAAAGAACCGCCTTTTTTCAATCCTTTAATCATGTCATACTTATTCAAATAAGCGGGAACGTGACAAGCAACGAAGTCAGGAGTACCTACCAAATAAGGCGAACGAATGACATTATCGCCGAAACGTAAGTGAGAACAGGTGAAGCCGCCGGATTTTTTACTGTCATATGCAAAATAAGCCTGACAATATTTATCGGTATTATCGCCGATGATTTTAATAGAGTTCTTGTTGGCGCCAACGGTTCCGTCTGCTCCCAAGCCAAAAAATTTAGCTTCGAAAGTCCCTTTTGGAGAGATGCTGACTTCCGGCAATAATGGTAATGACTTGAAAGTAACGTCGTCAACAATACCTACCGTAAAGTGATTTTTGGGTTCGGCCAATTTCATATTTTCAAAAATTGAAATAATCTGAGCCGGAGTCGTGTCTTTCGAGCTTAAACCATAGCGTCCGCCTAAAATGAGCGGTTTCTCCTTTTGATTATTGAAAAGTTCCACTACATCCAAATATAAAGGATCGCCGTTAGCGCCCGGCTCTTTGGTACGGTCTAAAACGGTAATGCGCTTTGCTGTTTTAGGTAATACATTGAAGAAATATTTAGCTGAGAAAGGACGATATAAATGTACTGTCAATAAACCGATTTTTCCGCCTTTGGCAGCCAGATAATCAATAGTTTCAGCTATGGTTTCAGTTACCGAACCCATCGCTACTACAATATTTTCCGCATCCGAAGCGCCGTAATATTGGAAAGGCTTATATTCGCGACCGGTAATTTTTCCGATTTCTTGCATATATGCATTCACCATGTCGGGAATGGCGTCATAATATGGATTGCATGCTTCGCGGGCCTGGAAGAAAACGTCGGGATTTTGCGCTGTGCCGCGGGTTACCGGATGCTCGGGATTTAAAGCGTTGTCGCGAAAAGCTTGTAATGCCGCTTTGTCGAGTAAAGGCAATAGATCTTCTTGTTCAAGCGCTTCTATTTTTTGAATTTCGTGAGAAGTACGGAATCCGTCAAAAAAGTGACAGAAAGGAATCCGGCTTTTTAAAGCAGTTAGGTGAGCTACGCCTGCCAAATCCATTACTTCCTGCACCGATCCTGAGGCCAAAAAGGCAAAACCGGTTTGACGAGCCGAGTAAATATCGGAATGATCGCCGAAAATTGATAATGCATGAGACGCCAATGTACGCGCGCTTACGTGGAAAACGCCCGGCAACATTTCGCCGGCTATTTTGTACATATTGGGGATCATAAGCAACAAGCCCTGCGAAGCGGTATAGGTAGAGGTCAACGCCCCCGCTTGCAACGATCCGTGCACTGCGCCGGCCGCGCCGGCTTCGGATTGCATTTCTACCACTTTAACAGTTTCCCCAAAAATATTTTTGCGCCCTTTAGCAGCCCATTCATCTATATTTTCAGCCATATTCGACGAGGGAGTAATAGGATATATTGCTGCCACCTCGCTAAACATGTATGCTATATGCGAAGCGGCTTCATTACCGTCGCACGTCATTTTTCTTTTAGATGTCATATTTTGTTTTTTTTGTTGTTAAAAAAAGCTTTCTTATCTTTTGAATAGAGCGTATCCTAATTGAAACCGAATTAAATATGTTCTCTTTTTAGGTAAGATTATTTTTTGCAAAGGTACTCTTTCCTTTTGGAAATAAAAAGAAAGAACAAATAAACCATGGTAGATTACAGATTTACAAACGTATTTGGAGCGCAATAGGTTAACATTCTTTTAGCGAAAAGAATTGATTTAATTGGAAGGGAAACCGATTACTTGAGATAACAACACCTTCCCATTTTTAAGTTCCAGAAGCTTTGCCACTTTCTCTTTGTCTACCATTCCTAAAACAACAGTCCCTAAACCTTCGGAGGCGCAATATAGATAAACATTCTGGCTTACAAAGCCGCAATCGGTGGCGCTATAAAATTCTTTCTGATCTTCTTTATAATTAGGCATTTTATCAAAATTGCCTACATAAGTTAAACAAACGGAAGCCGTTTCTGCAAAAGCTTGTTTTCCCGCTTCTTTTCGGAAATCGCCTTTCTTTTTTAAAATAAGGGAATGAGAGATAGCGTCGTAAAGATAAAGACCTTCTTTGAGGTATACATAAATATCAATTTCTTGGCAATTGCTTGCCGAAGGCGCCGTTCTTGCCGTTCTTTCCTGGCGATTTACTCCATTAGCCGCCCAAAGCAGATTAGACAATTGTTGCTTGCTTAATTCTTTATCAGGAATAAACGAACGGGAACTTTTGCGTTCGCTTAATGCCTGCATTAAAGGTTTTCCTCCTTCTTTTTCCGGCGGAAGAAGTTGAATGTCTTGTGCAAAAAGATTTGCAGAAACGATAAAGCATAAACTCATGATTAAAGTTTTCATTGTGTTTTATTTTTTCGATTAATACTTTATTGATTAGGTCTTTTAGTTGAAAATTGAAAATGTTTGACGCTTATTTGAATTATCGAATCATTGAATAAAATGGGTTATAACCCATGGCTTAAAGTTTGATTTTAAGTCGATTCCTTATTGCTAACGATTAGTTGCTAATTCTCAATTCTCCTTTGAACTTTAGAAACTTTTAAACATTACAAACGCTCAATCTCAAAATCCACCATTCTATTAATTCACATTTTCATTCTTAAAACTTATTCCCAACCGTCTCTTTCCCCGGTCTCTTCTTTTTTATCTAATAACCAACGGGCATTTACAAATACGCCCTCTCCCGGACTCTTTGAAGGAGATGCATACACATGACCTTCAGGATTTATGAGTATAAATGTCGGAAAAACCTTGACTTGGTATTCTTCCAATAATTTGAAATTATTGTCGAAATGTAGCCAAATCCAATTATACCTAGCGCCTCTTTTACTATTGAGAAAGTGATATAAATTCATGGCTTCCCTATCGCAAGAAATGGTCACAAATTCGATGTTATACTTAGCGTACAGGCTATCGCGATAATGAGCCATTGTTTCCAATTCGATGAGCGAAGCCGGATCTTTCACTCTAACAAAACCAAGGTATACCCATTTCCCTTTAAACTGGGTAATGGAAACAGCATGTTTTTCTACATTCGGTAAAACGAAAGTTGGATCCGGAGGCGGTAAGTAGTATTTATCAGCCTGAGAAATAATATTCTTTGCAATTCTTTTATGCTCGTCAAACCGGGTTTCGTTAATAAAGGTTTCCAATAGCTTAACAATGGAGCCAGGCATAAAGGAGGGGATATACAACGCTTCATTCATTCCTTTTAAAAAAACAAGTTCCCGTAGCACCTCATTTTTTAACAAAGCGTCCAAACCCAAAGAATCCAGAAGAGGAAACAGTTTATTTTCATTAATCCAGTAATCGATACGTTGGAAAGGAATTTTCTTTGTTCCATTGATATAATATTTCTCAAAATAATTGGAAAAGAAATCCATGTAAGCAATGTGGTTGTATAAAATAGGTTTGTCGAGCAGGAATTCTTGCGCCAACGTTTTTCTGGATTTTACGTTGCATGCAAGTTCTACTTCCGCCATTTTATATTGATTATATAACAAGACGTATGGATGGGTTATTTCTCCCATTACCTGATTTATATTTTGTCTAATGCTATCGATGTATCGCTTTTTCCTTTCCAAAAGTAGAAACCGGCTATACGCTTTAATATTATCGAAATAGACGCTATCAAATTTGTTTATCAAATAATTTAAATCATCTTGGGGTAAATTGTTGAAAACAAGCGGCAACGTCAAAGAATTAAAGTAAGGATTGATACTTTCATCTTTTTCCCAGTCAAATTTTGGAATAATGATCTCATAATTTCTATTAGGTTCAATAAAAAATTCCTGCGAATAATTTTCTATCTTCAAGTAGACGGACGTAGGATAATTAATGCTTGTTTTAAGCGTAAATGTTTTTGCCGTTTCATCAATGACGCATTCGTCCAAAGTCTTTTCCAACATTGATATTCTGTCGGCGTAAGTAATCAGTTGGATTCGTTTCTTCTCTCCATTATCCGTTTTTCCGGAAATGGTTACATTTTGCCCTCTGCTTCCCAAGCTGAGAACAAGCATAAAAGAAAGAAAAATAAAGATTCTGCTCATGATATTTTAGACGGGTAAGTGTGGATGTTTCTTTGCTTTGAATCCAAAAACTATTTATTTGTAATAAAATTGTTCAATTTTTCTTTTCCCCATATTTTTTCCATTATTTGGATCGCCTCTTCGGTTTGCATACTTTCCCTGGCCTCCATATTTCGTTGAATAAAAACGCAATCCGTCAATTCCGCTTTTCCGCAAACAATATCTTCGGCAAGGGCTTCGCAACTCGGCGCTCCGCATACGCAGCAATCGGTTTGTGGCAAGTAATTGCTGATCTCGCGTATTTTTTCCATTTTTTCAAGGGCAATGCTAATGTTTTCATCCAATACCATCATAGAACGCGGTTTGATTTTTTCAACTTTTACGTTTTCCAGAAGATAATTCTCCATGTTTTTCATCTCCTGTTCTTTGGGGACTTCTCCATTACGTTCCCTTTCGGCAGTCCTTCTCGCCCTGGAAACCATGCGTTCTCCTATCAAAAAACGATTGTTGCAAGTGAGAATTCCTCCCGCGCAACTTTGGTCGCAAGCTCTTAGCTCCAAAAAGTCGACATCCTGTATTTCGTCGTTTTCCAGTTTTTCCAAAAATTCAATTACGTTGTGAATTTCATCTATGGATAAAGAACGTTTGCTAAAAGTCAATCGTTTTTCTCCATTAGTAAGAGGAAACATAATACTGTCTGAAGATAAATGCGTAACGATTGTTTTGGGCGTTTTATAATCGCTTCCCTGTTCCTTTATCTTTTTGTACACGCGATTGTACAAAAAATCCATGTTTATCACGCCGTCAATTATTGACTTTTCTTCTCCTACCGGACTTTTTACAGCGGCTATTTTTGCCGCGCAGGGAGTGATATAATAAATTCCTATATCATTTGCCGAGATTCCTTCATCCGTCAATCTTTGCTTAATATACATGGCGGTTATATCCACAGGCGCTTTGATATGAATCAGGTTTTCAACCAACGAAGGAAATTTTACCTGTATAAGACGAACAACGGCAGGACAGAAAGTCGAAATCATTGGCTTGATATGTTCATTTTCATGAATATATTTATTTTTAGCCAATGTGTGTATTTTTACTGCAGATTCAACTTCGATGACATGGGTAAAACCAATCTCGTAAAGAATGGAATATATTCTGGAAGTTTTTATTTCGTCAGGAAATTGGCCGATAAAAATAGAAGGGAGCAAGGCGACGCGATAAGGATGTGCATAAATATCTTCAAAATCGTCTTGTGCTACAAAAACAGCTCGGGAAGGGCACTCTTTAAAGCATTTTCCACAATCAATGCAACGGTTTCCGTAGATATCCGCTTTTCCTTCGCGTACCCGGATTGCTTGAGTAGGACATATTTTCATACAATGCGAACATCCGATGCAACGTTCCTTGTTTACTTTTAATGCATGGTAGAAAAATGCTTGTTCCATAATCTTTCCTGATTTTTGATATGCAAATAAAAAAATTTATGGTTATTGAAACCGTACAGTCATCGACACTTCCGTTCCGACTCCTTGCTGAGTTTTGATATTCAATTCATCGACATTATTCTTTATATTCGGAAGCCCCATCCCCGCTCCAAAACCCATATTTCTAACTTCTTGAGAAGCAGTAGAATATCCTTTTTGCATAGCTAAGTCAATATCCGGAATTCCTGGACCTTTGTCAACAACGCAAACTTTTATCTTTTCCGTATCGATATCGACAAAAATCGTTCCCCCGTATGCATGCGCAATGGCGTTGACCTCAGCTTCGTATAATGCCACCACCATCCGCTTTACAACGCCGGGATCCACATTTAATTGTTTCAGCGTTTTCTTGATTTGGCTCGAAGCGTTTCCCGCATTGGCAAAATCGCCCTCATGAATAATATATTCGAAATGCATTATATAGTTTTTTAGCAATAAATAAATTTTGATTAATAAACAGGGGTTATCCCATTCGAATAAAGAATGCCGGTCGCTTTAAACATGGAATAGTCGGTTTCCATCAAAACCATGTCGTTTTCTTCGGCCAAAGCAATCATGTCGGTTGTTACCTTTTTGCTGCGCACGAATGCAATGATTGAAATATCGGACATTTCGGCGGTACGAATGGTTTGAATGTTGCATAAGCCGGTCAATAAAATTGCTTTATTGTCGACATGAACGGTTAATACGTCGCTCATAAGATCTGACGAAAAGCCGACCGTTACGTCGTAATTTAAATTGGATTCCCCGCAAATGATACGGGCATTGAGGATTTCTGAAATCTTTTGGATTCTCATGCGTTGTTTAAATTTTGTATTTTGTTGATTTCTGCAAATTAAATATTAAGGTTGGCGCGCCAATCTGTTTATGAAAACTACAAGCCGAAACCTTGGTCGAAATATTATCGGTTGTTACAGCTTCTGCTTCATGTTTATTTTAATATCTTTGTTACGTATTTTTATAACAAAGAGCAAATAAAAGGACACAAATATACAAAAAACTATCGAGATAATTATTTCCAAAGTCTGTTTTACTGAATTTTGTTATCTCCCAAAAAAAATCGACATTTGTACAAGATTCTTAGTAACTGTTTAAAATTTTATAGAAAAGATTTTGAGAGATAAAAACAGCTATTTTGCAGGCGGGATTTTTTAAGAATAGCAGAACTATTTGATAAAAATTCCGACAAAAAAGAGCGTTTTTATATCCAAAATACTTCATAGAAAAATTTTTAACCAGTTACTCTATCAAAAAATAAAGTTCAATTATTCAAAACTCAAGATTTGTATGACGGTAAAAGAATTAGTTGACAGTTTACATCTGGAAGTACTCTCCGGAAGCGGAGGTATGAACAGGAATATAGACGGAGGTTACGTTTCGGATTTGCTAAGCGATGTAATGGGAAATGCCGACGCAGGAAATGCATGGATTACGTTGCAGACCCATAAAAACATCATGGCGATCGCTTCATTGAAAGAACTTTCGTGTATAATCTTGGTAAAAGGCTTAACTGCCGATGAAGATACGTTAAAGCAAAGCGATGATGAAAATATTCCTATTTTGTCCAGCAAGAAAGAAACTTTCGAGTTAGCAGGAAAGTTATTTCAATTGCTTTATCCATAAATAATTATGCTTAAGTCGTATAAGGCTGATTTACATTTGCATAGCGTACTTTCTCCTTGCGGGGACTTGGAGATGAGTCCGGTTAATATTATTGCCAAATCGAAGGAATTGGGCTTGCAAATTATTGGCCTTACTGATCATAATTGCACTCAACAATGCGTCGTTACGCAAAAATTGGGGGCAGAGAATGATATTTTTGTGTTATGCGGAGCAGAAGTTACGACCAAAGAGGAAATTCATTGTCTTTCATTTTTTGGAAAAGAAGAAGAATTAAACGCCTTTCAAGAGTTTCTGGATCTGCATCTTCCCAAAATTCAGAATGATGAGGATCGGTTCGGATATCAGCTTATTGTAGACGAAGAAGAAAATATTATAGGCGAAAAAGAATATTTATTAATTTCGGCTTTGGATGTCGGTATCGAAGAATTATACCATGTGGTTCATAATTTGAACGGACTTTTTATTCCTGCTCACGTTAATAAACCGGCTAATAGTCTTATGAGTCAGTTAGGTTTTATCCCTCCCGATTTAAAAGCAGACGGATTAGAAATTTCCAGGCATATTACCAAAGAAGCTTTTTTAAAGAAAAACGCATATCTGAAAAAGTTTTCCTTTATTCAGGATTCAGATGCGCATTATATTCATTTGATGGGAGAAACTTATTGTTTTTTTCATATTGAAAACAGGACGTTTGAAGAAATTTGCAAAGCATTCAAAAAAGAAGATGGGCGTTTTATAGAACTTATAGAAGAACAGTCCGGAGTTTAGAGAAATTGCTTATTTTTGAAACTTTTTTCTGAAGAGGTTCTGATTTATTATTAATTGTTGTTGATTGGAGAGAAGAAGAACGACTAAGTTATGAAAGATTTATCGCTACATATATTGGATTTGGCGCAAAATTCCGTTGTAGCCAAAGCAACTAAAATAGAAATTACAGTGAAGGAGAGCGTGCGGGATAATATTTTTTCTATTACTATTTCGGATAATGGCAAGGGAATGGATGCTGATTTTTTAAAAAAAGTAACCGATCCGTACACAACTTCCCGTACAACGCGTAAGGTAGGACTGGGTATTCCTTTAATAAAAATGAATGCGGAGCATTGCAACGGAGGATTCAAAATAGAGAGCGAAGTCGGTAAAGGAACTTCTTTAACGGCATGGTTCGAACATAATAATATCGACAGGCCTGCTTTGGGCGATATTGCCGGAACAGTTGTCCTTACTGCCGCCGCTAACGAGCATATTCATTTTATCTATGCTCATATTACCGATTGGGGAACTTATATTTTCGATACGCAGGAAGTAAAAGAGGCTTTGGATGGCATCTCCTTGAACGATGTCCAAATTATCCGGTATCTGAGAGAAATGATTCAGGAGAATTTACAAGAAATTAATTACTCCGAATAATTTTCAAAGTAAAAAAATAGCTGTTAAAAGCATGAATAAGAAGCCCGCTACGATATGACGTTTGCAATTGATATAGGAAATACATATTCGAAAATAGCTGTTTTTGAAGGAGAGAATATTTTGAGAATTATTCATTCTAAGGAAATAGATTTATCTTTATTGAAAGAACTTAAATGTGTATATCCCTTTGTTTCGGAAGTTATATTATCTTCGGTTGGACATTGTCCTGCAAAGATTAAATCATATTTAAAAAAAGAATATCGTTTGTGGGAATTTGATGAAAATTTACGGTTTCCTATAAAAAATGCATATAAGACGCCCGAAACCTTGGGAAAAGACCGGTTGGCCGCTGCTGTCGGCGCAAGTCAATTGTTCCCTTTTTCCAATAATTTGATTATTGATGCAGGCACTTGCATTACGTTCGATTTTATTGACGAAGAAAATACATATCATGGCGGTTCCATATTGCCCGGAATGAATATGAAATTTGAAGCGCTGCACACTTTTACAAAGAAATTGCCGTTATTACACAGAAAAAATAATACGCCCTCCCCAATTATAGGAAGAAATACTAAAGAATCGATACAATCCGGGATTTTAAATGGGACTTTGTTCGAAATCAATGGATTTATTGATTATTACGCACGTACATACAGTAATTTAAATGTGATTATTACGGGGGGAGACTACAAGTATTTTGAAAAGAATATAAATTTTAGGAAATTTGCAATTCCAAACTTAGTTTTGGTAGGGTTAAATGTAATACTACTCTTTAATGTTGAAAATAAAAGCGCTTAAACTGATTTTTCTGCTTATTTTACTTTTTTGCAGTAAAACTCAATACGCCCAGGGGGGGCTGAATAATCCATATTCCCGGTTCGGTCTGGGAGAAATGATGTATTCCGACATACATCCATATAATGGTTCCATGGGAGGCCTTGCTTACACGGTCAGGAAACCGAATATGATCAATCCGTTCAACCCGGCGTCTTACACCAGAATAGATACTTGTTCCTTCGTTTTTGACATCGGATTTCAGGGGGAATTTTATACTTTGAAAGATAATGTAGATCAAGTAAAAAGCAATCGGGCCAATTTTTCTCATATTCTATTCGGATTTCCTATATTTAAATGGTGGAAAACAAGTATTGGCTTGCTTCCGGTGAGCGATATAGAGTTTGCATCGGTTCAATCAATGGCTTATGATCCTGTTATAGGGACAGAAAAGCTTGTTTTTGAAGGAACGGGCGGCTTAAGTAAAGTTTATCTGGGGAATGCTTTCGAAATATTCCGCAACTTCTCTTTTGGGTTTAATGTGAATTTTATATTTGGGAATATTTATTACGCCTCCTCTGCAGTTTTCCCCGATTCGGCAAATTATTACAATTCCCGTAAACAACAAAATATATCAGTTACAAATTTTTCCGGAGATGTCGGATTGCAATATTATATCCCTGTTAAAGAGAAATATAAATTGGGAATGGGATTGACGTATGCGATCCCATCTAAATTCGACGTTGATGTATCTGAATTTATATACACGTATAAAGGTTCTAATAATGTGGAAGTCTTTTATGATAGCGTCAGCTTCTCGAAGAATGAAGCGCCGGTTAAATTACCTCAATCAATAGGATTGGGTTTCTCTTTTGAGAAAGACAGGAAGTGGTTTGTCGGCGCCGATGTTACATATACCAATTGGTCTGATTTTGTGTTTATCAACAAAAATTCCAGCCTTTCCGATAATTTGCGTTTCTCTTTGGGAGGAAATTTTACTCCCGACGAACGGGCGGATAGTTATTTGAAAAGAATTTCATACCGGGCGGGATTTCATTATGAAAATAATAAACTTAATTTGGAGAATGAAAATTTAAATGATTTTGGAGTACATATCGGATTCGGTCTTCCCCTCCGTAGACGGTCCTGTATAAACGTGCATCTTGAGTATGGAAAATTTGGCACGACAGAAAAAGGATTGGTGCAAAAAGATTATTTCAAATTAGGCATTTCGCTTTCAGCAAGCGACATTTGGTTTGTAAAATCAAAGTATGATTAATAAACTCATAATTTTAAATGATGGAAAAAAGTAGAATTTTCTTTTTAGCGTTATTAGGACTGGTTTTCAGTCCGACATTGTTTGGACAGAAATATGGAAAAACGCCCGAAGATAGTATTAAATGTATTGAAAATACTTCTGTTTATCAAGAATTCTTTAAGCAAAAGAACTATGCAGATTGTTACGAACCTTGGAGAAATGTTTTGAATTATTGTCCCAAATCGAGTTTAAACGTTTATATAAGAGGCGTGACTATCTTGAGATATATGATTGATAATTCAAAAGAAGCAAATCTGAAAACCAAATATATAAATGAGTTATACGAATTATACGAGTTGCGTTCCAAAAATTTTAGCGACATAGCTGAAAATAAGGCTCGTAAGGCTATTGAAATGAGAAATTATACTCCGGATTCGGTTGAAACAATATACCATCTGCTAAGAGATGCAATTGAAATGCCGAAGGGGGATATGGAACCCGTTTACATTTATGTGTACTTTGTTTCAACGCTTGATTATGTGAAAGCGGGCAAGAACGACGCAAGTTTAATCATCGAGAATTATGACAAGGCGACTTCGTTACTGGAACCTATGATTCAGAAGAAACCCGATAAAAAAGAAGAAATTGAAAATTATTTGGCGAATATAGAAGCGGCTTTCTCTCCCTATGCAAGTTGCGAACAATTGGTTGAGATTTTTACGAAAAAATTCCAGGAAACGCCGGATGATTTGAATCTATTAAAGAAAATAACTTCTTTGTTGGATAGTAAAAAATGTACCGATCAAGAATTATTTTTCCTTGCCTCGGAAAAATTGCATCAGCTAGAGCCGACTCCTAAAACGGCATATTTAATGGGACGTTTATCTTACGACAAGAAGCAATATTCAAAGGCGGTTTCATATTTTAAGGAAGCGACCGAAAAACTCCAGGATAGCAGAGATCTGTATAATGCATATCTATTATTGGCTTCAACCTATAGTAGTTTGAATCAATATGCAAATGCCCGCGCGGCTGCTTATAAAGCGGCAGAAGCCGATCCCTCAAAAGGACAACCGTATTTAATAATAGCGTCTCTTTATGCGCAGTCGGCCAGTTCTTGCGGAAGCGGTCCTGTTTATGGCAGGGTGGCTTATTGGGCGGCTGTAGACAAGTGCGTTAAGGCTAAATCCGTTGACTCTGATCCGGATGTCGTATCCAAAGCGAACAACATGATTAACACATATTCTGCATATTTTCCGGATAAAGGGGAAGCTTTTATGGAAAGTTTGGAAGATGGCATGTCCTATACAATTCCGTGTTGGATTGGCGAAACAACAGTTGTCAGAACAAGGAAATAAAACTTTTCAATTTTGTAAAAACAGAGTATTCTGTACATTTGATAGAATGCTTTTTCAAATCATAAAGCGATATGATCAAACGGCTCCTGCAATATGTTTTTTGTATCATTGTGGGAGTTTGTTTTTTATTGCAAACTTCATGCGTAAATGATATCAATCAGGTAAAATCTTTGGAAAGACCGTCGTCTCCCGATGAAACCTTTAAAGAAGTGAAAATGATCCGAAGCGTTGAAGGAGTTGTTGAAATTGAAATGATAACCCCCTTGGTTAATAGATACGAAGGAGCCAACGCCCGCATTGAATACCCCAAAGGAATATTTATAAAATTCTTTAATACGGACAAGTCTCTTAAATCCACCTTATCGGCAAAGTATGCCATTAATAATATTTCTGCAAAGACAATGGAGGCGAGAAATAATATTATTATCATCGATTATAAATCAGGCGATACTATTTATACTGAACAAATTATTTGGGATCAGGATGCAAAAAAGATTTATTCTAATAAAATGCTGAAACGCGTGGGGTCTACAAAGATTACTTATGGAGATGGATTTGAAGCTAACGAATTGATGGATAGTATTATTATTAAAAACAGCAGAGGGACTTTCGAATGGAAGGAACGAAATAAGAATCATTAAACTTCTTTGTAATGGATCTTAAAAGATCATCTTTAAATAACGAGAAGTTTTTCTCGTTTACGCTTTCTCAAAAACGAGGCATTTTTGTTTTGGCATGTATTATTTTTTCTCTCCTAACAGGTATTATCGTTGCATCTTCTATCGATTTCGAAATAAATGAAAAACAAGATTTTACCGAATTTCAAAATCAAATAGCCCTGTATGAAGAGAACCTTATTAGAAATCATGAGGCAAATAAAAAACAATATAATAATGGTAACTTTGCAAGTAAATCCTCTTTTCAATCGGTTCGGTTGACTCCCTTTTTATTTAATCCGAATGCATTGTCGTTAGAAGACGGGAAAAAACTAGGTTTAAAGGAGTATCAGATAAAAACAATACAAAACTATTTGTCTAAAGGAGGGAAATTCCGTAAAAAAGAAGACTTTAAAAAAATGTATTGCATTAATGAACAGGAGTATGCTATTTTGGAACCTTATATCCATATTCCTGTAGAATCCAATGCCGGTATTATGCCGCCAAGCGGCGCCAATAAATATGTTGCAAAAAAAGATTTTTTGGTAGATCTTAATTCTGCCGATACAACCGATTTAAAAGAATTGAAAGGAATAGGCGGCGGTTTTGCGAACCGGATTATAAAATACAGAAAATTGTTGGGCGGCTTTTATTCCCAAAGTCAACTATTAGAAGTATGGGGATTTACGGCTGATATGTTGGCAAAAATCGAAAGTTCTCTAATTATAAATCCGGAATCGGTGCAAAAAATAAATATTAATACGGCAACCATAGATCAATTAAAGCAACATCCTTATTTAGACTATTATGTGGCTAAAAATATTGTAAAATACCGGACTGAAAGAGGAAAATTTAATTCTCCTGAAGATTTGCTGAAAGTAAATCTATTGTACGAAGGAACTTTTGAAAAGATAAAACCATATTTATCCGTTCAATGACCTGAGAAAATGGAAAAATATGTTTACAAGTAAATAAGGGAATGGTAAATTTTGAGATTGAGCGTTTGTTAAGATTAATCATTTTCAATTCTCAAATTTCCATTTTTAACTAAAAAACTTGAGAAACATAAAATAAAAAGAATAGACAGATAAGATTTCCATGAGCCTAGAGCCTCGCCAAAGGGAGTGATTATTAAGTAAGTCAAGGCGTGGCTTTAAGTCGCGCCCTGACGAGACTATCAAATAAAAAAATAAACACATGAAATAATCATGAGCCTCCGGCGCTCCAATGCGAATGAATAAAGGCATGCGTCAGCCAAGTCTCTCCTTGGGGGAGATTTAGAGGGGCTTATAAATTTTAAACACATGAAATTTAAAATAGCGGAAATAGCCAAATTATTAAACGGCGTAGTCGAAGGAGATGGAGAAGCTACGGTTGACGATGTATGTAAAATCGAAGAGGGAAGGCAGGGGAAACTTACTTTTTTGGCAAATCCAAAGTACACGCATTATATTTATGAAACAAAAGCAACGGCAGTTATCGTAAGTAACGATTTTATTCCTGAAAAGCCCATTACAACCAATCTAATCAGGGTAGAAAATCCGTATGCGTGTTTTGGGAAACTACTGGAAATATATAATTCTATTTATCAAGATAAAAAAGGAATCTCTCCACAGGCATTTATCCACTCTTCATCAACAGCGGGCGAAAATTGCTACATAGGAGAATTTGCATATATCGGAGAAAATGTAACTTTGGGAAAAGGCGTAAAAATTTATCCGCAAGTTTATGTAGGAGATAATGTTACTATAGGCGATAATACTGTTTTATATGCAGGAGTGAAAATTTATCCGAAAAATATTATCGGAAATAATTGCATATTACATGCCGGTTCCGTAATTGGGGCCGATGGATTTGGGTTCGCTCCTTCGTCGGGCAATATACAGGAAAAGATTATGCAAATAGGGAATGTGATAATTGAGGATAATGTGGAAATTGGAGCCAATACGACTATCGATCGTGCTACTTTAGGATCTACGGTTATTGAAAGGGGAGCGAAAATCGATAATCTATGCCAGATTGCGCATAACGTGGTTATTGGAGAGAACACGGTAATGGCGGCTCAATGCGGCGTTTCGGGTTCTACAAAAATAGGTAAGAATTGTATGATTGCAGGACAGGTAGGTTTTGCAGGACATTTGCAGATCGGAGATAAAACGCTTATCGGCGCGCAATCGGGAATAACCAATAACGTAAAAGGAAACCAGACGATTTTAGGTTCCCCTGCCATGGATGTTTCCAACATGAGGAAAAGTTATGTTTATATCAGGAAATTACCTGAAATAGTTGCCAGAATTGATAAATTAGAGAAAAACGCCAAGGAAAAAGATTAGAAAAAAGAGGCAGAAAGATCCGGAAGATTCTTTTATCGTTTTAGAGGTTGTTTAAAAATTTTTCTATGAAGTATTTTGAGTCTAAAAATGCTCTTTTTTGTCGGAATTTTTACCAAATAGCTCTACTATTCTTGAAAAATCCCGCCTGCAAAATGGCCATTTTTATCTCTCAAAATCTTTTCCACAAAAATTTAACAACCTCTTAGGATTTCTTTATAGTTCAACGTAATTTCGTCTAAAGCGCCAAGTATTTCTTCCAAAGAAAGACTTGTAACCAATTTTATTCGAAAAGGCTTGAAATTCGGCAAACCGGAAAAATAAGAAGCATAATGTTGCCTCATTTCCATAATGGCCGATTTTTCGCCTTTATAGGGAATGGAATCTAACAGATGCCGACGACATACTTCAGCCCTTTCTTGAACGGAAGGGTTTGAATAGGAACCCTTTTCAAGGAACTCTTTGGTTTGATTGAATATCCACGGGTTTCCAATGGCTCCTCTTCCGATTAAGATTCCGTCGACGCCATATTTATTCTTTGCATCCAATGCTTTTTCCGGAGATGTAATATCTCCATTTCCAAAAACAGGAATCTGCATTCGAGGGTTATTTTTTACTTCTCCTATCAAAGTCCAGTCGGCGGCGCCTTTATACATTTGAACTTTGGTGCGGCCATGTATACTAATGGCGGCAATGCCTATATCTTGTAGTCTTTCTGCAACTTCTACAATAGGTTTGTCTTTCTCTTCGTAGCCAATACGGGTTTTTACTGTTACCGGCTTGTTTACCGATTTAACGATGGCTTCGGTAATGCGTATCATTTTAGGAATGTCTTTTAATATTCCTGATCCAGATCCTTTCCCTGCAATTTTTCTAACAGGACATCCCCAATTAATATCGATAAAACCAGGATCCATCTGTTCCGCCAGTTGAGCGGCTCCGCACATCGCCGTTTCCTCGTTCCCGAAAATTTGTATACCGATGGGACGTTCTTCGGGAGTAAATTTCATCTTATCGATACTTTTGTCCACCTCCCTGATCAATGCTTCCGAAGCAATAAATTCGGTGATCAATACATCCGCTCCGTGCATTTTACATATCTTACGGAAAACAGTATCGGTGATGTTCTCCATTGGAGATAAAAATAACGGAAAGTTTCCAATTTCAATGTTGCCGATTTTAGTCACGCGATACTTATTCTTTATTAATTGGGGGTATAGTATTATTTTCAGCTTTAACTATTCGTCAGTTTTTTATACGCAATCCACGCCATCATTCCCATTCCGGTTTCCAGAGCCTTTTCATCTACATCAAAATTAACCGTATGCAGGTTGGTTATTTCGGTTCCGGGTCTTCGCGTTCCCACCCTGAAATAACATCCGGGAATTTCCTGGGCGAAGAAAGCAAAATCTTCGGCGGTCATTCGTAGGTCTAAAGATTCTACATTTTCTTTTCCCATATACTCGTCGGCATATTCTTGTGCATGCGCGGTTAAAACAGCATTATTCACCAGAAACGGGTAGCCCTTATCGATAAAAACATGGCAGTTTCCGCCCATGCTTTGCGCTATGCCTTCTGCTATTTGCGTTATTTTTTGATGGGCTTTGGCGCGCCACTCTTCGTTAAAGGTACGAATGGTGCCTTCTATTTTTACTTCGTCGGGGATGATATTGGTTCTGCCTTTGGCTTCTATCTTGCCAAAAGAAAGGATAGTAGGAATAGTAGGAGGCGCATTCCGGCTGACAACCTGTTGCAGGGCCACAATAATATGAGAAGCCATCAAGACAGGGTCAACATTCATATCGGGAGTGGCGGCATGTCCTCCTTTCCCTTTTACCGTTAAATAAATCTCATCGGTTGAAGCCATATATTGGCCTGCTTTGAATCCGACTTTGCCGACTTCCATTTCGGGCAGCACATGAAAAGCAAAGATAGCGGAAGGTCTAACTTTGTTAAAAATGCCCTCTTTCAGCATTAAATAAGCGCCTCCCGGATATTTCTCTTCCGACGGTTGGAATATTAACATAATTACGCCTTCGAAAGAATCTTTTAAAGCATTTAAAATTTTGGCGGCCCCCAAAAGGCAAGCCATGTGCATATCATGTCCGCAGGCATGCATAACGCCGTTGTTTTTTGATTTAAACGGCGCTTCGGTTACTTCTTCCATAGGAAGGGCGTCCATATCGGCGCGTAAGGCAATACATTTTTTCTCCGGATTCTTTCCGTAAATCCATCCGATGATACCGGTTTTGGCAATACCCGTTTGATGCTCTATTCCATATTCTTTTAGTTTGGAAGAAATAAAAGCGGAAGTTTGGAATTCTTCCAACGATAACTCCGGATTTTGATGCAGATGCCGGCGAATATCGACAATCTCTTTCCAATATTCGGATGATAGGGATTGTATCTGGTTTTTCATTATTAAAAATTGAATTATTGAATCATCGAATAATTTAAAGTTTATGGCTTATTATCTATATGACTATCCCCCAACCCTTAAAGGGGCTAATTTAAGAAAAACGACTGCCCAAAAGTCCCTTTAGGGGATTTAGGGCAATGTCATTAAGTTAAGTATTATATAGCTCTTTTATAATTAGTTAGAGTTTGATATTTTCCGTTCATTCGCTTTGTTTTTTTATTTCGGGCATACTTTCTGCCCGGTCTAACCGGTTCAAGAGAACCCTCAAA
>JAVBLV010000112.1:0-13041 GCA_031553195.1 Bacteroidales bacterium | reverse complement strand
TTTTGAGAAAGACGGTAATCCTGCTCCATATCATGCATAGGAAAGCGGACAGTACGAAATGAGCTGCATCGCAAAACAACAATTCCAACTCTCCCTTTTCGGCTTTTTTGATAATAGGAGTCAGTTCATCTTCGAACCATTTCTTTTGCTTGGCAGTATCCAATTTGCCAGGAATAGCAACCATTTTGCGGTATTTGAAACCATGGTTGGTTAGAGGGGTTATTTTCCAATACAGAACCGTCCGAATATATTTCCCAAAATTTCGTCATTGGTAACTTCGCCGGTGATGCTTCCCAATTCTTGCAAAGCATCTCGAATATCGATGGCCAGCAAGTCGCCGGGAATGCCATTTCCCATTCCTTCTTTTATTTTTTCCAAGGCAATTAAGGCCCGTTGCATGGTTTCATAATGGCGTAAGTTAGAAACCAATATTTTATCCGGTTCCTGATTGAGCGTTACGGATTGCAACAAGGTTTCAACCAAAGAATAAATAGTATCTTTACGTTTAGCAGAAAGGAAGACCAACTCATAACGGTTCCATTCTACAAAATGGGCAGGCGTTTCGTCCAATAAATCAATCTTATTGGCGATGATAATTAATTTCTTGTTATTGAAATCAACATGTTGCTGAAGGTCATGCAAATCTGCTTCCAATGCCTCAATGGTGGTTTGGCTGATATCTACCACATACAAAATAATAGACGCTTTTTCTACCGCTTGATAAGTGCGTTCAATACCATAATTTTCAATAGTGTCTTCCGAGTGACGAATACCGGCCGTATCAATAAAACGGAAGGTGGTTCCTTTGATGTTGAGCGTATCTTCTATGGTGTCGCGGGTGGTTCCGGGAATATCCGAAACAATGGCCCTTTCATCATTTAGCAATACATTTAGCAATGTTGACTTTCCAACATTCGGTTTCCCTATTATGGCTACAGGAATCCCTGTTTTTAATACATTTCCCAATGCAAAAGAGTCTACCAGTTGGGTTAATTCATTTTCTAACCTTTGCAAAAGGGTTTGTAATTCCAAACGGTCGGCAAACTCTACGTCTTCTTCACTAAAATCCAATTCCAATTCCATTAAAGAAGCAAATTCCACAAATTTTTCACGCAAAGTCCGTATCATTTCCGAGTAGCCGCCTCTTAATTGTTGCAATGCCAGTTGATGTGAACTTTTAGACTGTGATTCAATCAGGTCGGAAACAGCTTCGGCTTGGACAAGATCTAATTTGCCATTTAAAAATGCGCGCAAACTGAATTCTCCGGCATTGGCCATACGTGCGCCGTTTTGAATAAGGGTTTGCAATATTTGTTGCTGGATATAGGTCGATCCATGGCAGGAAATTTCCGCCGAATTTTCGCCTGTATAAGAATGAGGCTTTTTGTAAACAGTTACAATTACCTCATCAATAAGTTCTTCCCGATTGTAGAATTTGCCGAAATGAGCAGAGTAGCCTTTAGCGTCTGACAAAATATTTCTTTCTTTTGTCGAATTCTGAAAAGATTTATCGACAATATGAATGGCTTGTTCGCCGGAAATCCGAATAACGGCAATGGCCGAAGTCCCTGCAGGAGTGGCTAATGCGCAAATAGTATCGTTAATATTGATCATATTGATTGGTTTTTTTACAAATGTACAAAATGAAGATAAAAAAGGCAAATATAAAATTCCGGATAATGCAGAGTCTTTGTTTCTGAGATCAGAAATAACACCTTTCAAAGCGTTTTGGGGAAATTACGATAGATATCGTAATTTTGCAGTAATAAAGATCAATAAATTTTTCTGAAAAGTGGATTTTTGTAATTTAATTCCAACAAATGGATATTGATATCGCAACGCAAAAAAAAGAATTACGGCAAGAAATAAAGAAACGCAAGAGCCTATTCTCGAAAACAGAAAAAATATCGCGCTCTGCTCTAATTTGGCCTCAACTTGAGAACAAGCCCGTTTTTTTAAATGCAAAAGTCGTCATGCTGTATTGGTCGATGGACGACGAAGTTTACACGCACGACTTCATTCAAAAATGGCATAAAGAAAGGAGTATAATTCTTCCTTGCATAAAAGGGGATATACTTGAGTTGAAGAAATTTTCAGGAATTGAAAATATGGAAACCAACGGATCTTTCGGTCTGTTTGAGCCTACCGGAGAAAATTTTACCAATTTAGAATCCATTGATTTGGCAATAATCCCCGGCATAGCTTTCGACAAGGAAAACAATCGTATGGGCAGAGGGAAAGGTTATTATGATCATTTTCTAACATCGGTTCCGGTTTATAAAATAGGCGTATGTTTTCATTTTCAATTTTTGGAATTCATTCCGGTTCAACCATTTGATATTAAAATGGATGAAGTTATTTTCGATACTTTTTGAAAGTTTGATCTGATTGGATAAAATCGTTTAAAGAAAGATTTTGAATTTATTTTAAGCCAATATTTTAATAATAAGATGATAATGTTATTTTTACGTGATAGTTGCATAGAGGTTATTCTATCTTCAAAATTTTGCAAAAGATTCGAATAGTTCTAAAATATTACAGATTCTTTCCGAACTTTGTATGATTGAAAAAAGGAGCATTTTATTTATTTCAATGCGTTGGTTTATAATGTCATAGAATTGTCGTTTCGTTTTATGGAGCGATTTGCCGGATTTCATTTAAAACTTTCAAATTTTGCATTGGCTTTGGGGAAACGCAAATATTTATATCTCAGTAAATAAATGAAAAAATACAAATTAATTCTGATTGCTTGTCTAACAGGCATACTTCTTGGATTGTCTTGGCCCGACAAAGGGTTTTCTCCTCTTTTGTTGGTTGCATTTCTTCCTTTATTGTGGGTACAAGACTATATTGTAAATGATAAGACTAACCGCTTTGGACGTTTTGCAGGACTATGTTATTCATATCTGCCATTTTTAATATGGAATGTATGGACGACTTATTGGGTATGGAATAGCACTCCGGTGGCTTTATTGGCCTTTACCTTAAATGCGTTGTTAATGTCGACAGCTTTTCAGCTGTACCATTACACAAGAAAACGGCTTTATAACGGGAAAGGCGGTTATTTTGCTTTGCCGGTCTATTGGATAGGATTTGAGTTTTTTCATATGAATTGGGATGTTTCCTGGCCATGGCTTACTTTAGGGAACGGCTTTGCAAATGTACCTCAGTTGGTTCAGTGGTATCAATTTACCGGAGTATTGGGAGGTACCTTGTGGATACTTCTTTCTAATATCCTTTTACTAGAGGTTATCAAGTCTTTTATTCAGAAAAAAGAGAAAAAAATTCAATTAACTTGGATCATATCGCTTGCGGCGGCAATCATTATCCCGATAAGTATTTCGTTGGTTATGTATTATTCGTACAAAGATCCGAAAGATGCAATTCCCTGCGAAGTAATCGCCGTGCAGCCCAACACAGAACCTTACGAGGAACAATATGACTTGCCTCCTATGGTTTTAACGGAACGCATATTAACGCTGGCGGCACAAAAAGCAGATAGCAATACAACGTTTGTTATTGCTCCCGAAAGTTGCATCCAGGACTATATTTGGGAACATGAAATAGATAGTTCTCCGAGTATCAATAGGGTCAAAGAATTCGTCTCACAATATCCGAAACTTTCTTTTATTGCAGGTATGCCCACCCGTATGATGGTTCCTCTAGGGGAGGAATACGATGCAATGAGGGCGTTCAGGAACGATCCCGGACATTTTTACGTATCTTATAACACCGCCATGCTTATCGACGGGAGCAATAATTACCAATGGCTCCATAAGTCAAAATTAACTCCTGGCGTAGAAATTATGCCTTATATAAAGTATATTCCGTTCATGGATAAGTTGGCCCTCAATTTGGGAGGAACTGTCGGTTCTTTGGGTAGGGACAAAGAGCGTATTCTTTTTAAATCTCCGCGTTCCGATGCGAAAATAGCCACCGTAATTTGTTACGAATCTATCTATGGCGACTATGTTTCACGATATATGCGCCAAGGAGCGGAATTATTGTTTATTATTACCAACGACGCCTGGTGGAAAGATACGCCCGGCCACCGGCAACATATGCAATATGCCCGGCTTCGAGCCGTTGAATTCCGGAAATGGATTGCCCGTTCGGCCAACACAGGAATTTCAGCTTTTATTTCCCCAAAAGGAGAAGTTATGCAAAAAACCCGTTATTGGGAACCCGCTGTTATTAAACAAGAAATATACAGGAATAATATTATTACATTTTATGCCCGTTACGGCGATTATCTCGGACGTCTGGCGCTGGTTTGCATGGGATTTTTATTTTTAATTACATTCGTTAATTATCGATTGAAGAAAATTAAGGCCGGAAAAAAATCAAAAAAGGTACAAAATAGTTGATTTTTATTACCTTTGTACAGAAGATATCCCAGTCGAAAAGGGAATTATTATTTGGTTATTCAAAAGTGATATGAAAAAAAATAATTTACGGCAATCATTTCCGAGATTCTTGCCTTTGATTTTTGGCGTAGGAATAAGCGGATTACTGCTTACCTCCTGCTCCAGCGAGTTAGGAATTACCAAAAGACCCGACGTTACGGTAAATTATCTTTCGCAGCCAAGTCCGGAAACGTTGAACCTCCTTTTATCTCAATACCGTAGCGCGGTGAGAAATAATGATGACAATCCCATTCCAGGACTACATGCCGATTACGCCATATTGCTTATAAAGGCAGGGAAAAATGAAGAAGCCAAAAAACAATTCAACGAAGAAATAAAACTTTTTCCCGAGTCTCAAAAATATGTTGAATTTCTGAAAAATACTTTGCAAAAATGAACCCAACGCACTTAAATTGCAGGAATTATTTTATTCTAACCCTTTCGTGGAAAAAATTGTTTCTTATCTTCTTGCTTTTGGCGGGATATGTTTTTTGTGGTTGCGATACTCAAAAAAAGGCGGTGCGTTATAAAGGCATTTATGAAGAAAAACCGGCTGTGATATTGGTTGCCAACACCATCGATAAATGTCAACGAAAAGACGTTAGCCAAGAGAAAACGAAAAAGAAAAACAGCCTTTATAATGATGAGATCAATCAGGCAAATACCTATTTTCATCAAGGAATTTATCTTCCGTTAACCCATTTGGGATATTATGTTATTCAAGACTTTTCTGCTACGGAAATATTGAAAGCAAAAAATGTAACCAATAGCGAAAATTTGAAGAACGATTCGCTGACATTAGTTTCGTTTTCCAGTTTGTACGATATTGACGCTATCTTGTTTACAACTATTTTTGCATGGAAAGAAAACCCTGAAAATTGGTCTGTTTACGTACATTATCAGCTCAAGTCCGCACGAACAAATAATACGATCTTTCAAATTTGGGTGAAAGGGAAAAAAGAAATTTCCATTTCTTCAAACGGAGCTTTGAACGTACAGCCTCCCGTTCGGTCGTTGGCGTCTAAACTCAATGTATCTAACGAATTGGCGCAACGCATTTTGTTATTTAATCAAATTAATAATTATGTTTTGGCCAATCTTCCCGTAGGCAAATTTGCCAAAGACTTTGATAAAGATCAGAACAAAAATGCTTATCCCGATTGTTTGGAATATTCATTGGACGAACTTGGCACGGTTTCTGTAATCAAGATTCCGCTGGAAAAGTTTGAACAAGAATGTTTCCTTTTTTAATCCGGATCTTTAATTGATTTTTGATACTACTCCCAATCTTTTTTGGTTTTAAATTATTGATTTTTAATTGCAAATCAAAACGCATTTATTATTGTTTAATCGAGGATACAATTAAGTAACTGTTTAAAAATTTTTCCATGAAGTATTTTGGATTTAAAAACGTTCTTTTTTGTCGGAATTTTTACCCAATAGCGCTACTATTCTTAAAAAATCCCGCCTGCAAACTTGCTGTTTTTATCTCTCAAAATCTTTTCCATAAAATTTTAAACAATTACTAAGAATAAATAGATCATTTTGCCCAGTATATTAATTTACAGATGTAGCTTTAAGAATTAATCCGGAAAAGATTTATTTCTCTTTATTTGATTATTTGGAAAAAAAATTGTCTTCCTTAACAGAAGAAATAAGAATGGAGAAAGATACGCTTTTGTTGCTGTTAGAAGAATGTAAGCAAGGTAAACGAACAGCCCAAAAGAAGCTTTATGACGCCTATAAGGGAAGGATGTTTATGGTGTGTACGCGTTATGCGAAAAGCAGGCAAGAAGCTGAGGATATGATGATTGAAGGATTTGGAAAAATATTTGCCAATTTGGGTTCTTACAATTTCAAAGGTTCGCTCGAAGGGTGGATGCATAGGATAATGGTGCATAATGCAATTAATACCTACTATGCAAATATTAAACACAATACTACCGTTGAAATTGAGGAATATACTGAAGATGTTCCTTTTGCGTACAATGCTAATGATATAACTTACGAGGCGCTGATAGAACTCATACAAGAGTTGCCGGAAGAACAAAGGGTTATTTTTAATATGATGGCTATTGACGACTATCCTGCTAATTCTGTGTCGGAGAATTTAGGGATAACTTTGACAATGGTTAATAAACAATATGAAAAAGCGAAAAAGCAACTTCAACATAAAATAGCCAAATTAATGCTATAATTGATTGAAATAGATAGAAATGGATAAGGAAATGAATATAGCGGATCTTTTTAAGGAAAAACTACAGAATCAGTCTATCGAGACTCCTCCTGAGTTATGGGATCGACTTGAGACGCATTTAAATAACATGGGAAATTCTATAAATCAGGAGATTGAAAATAATATATCAACCCCCGATTCACAGTCAATTGCGACTTCTGTTGCAAAAGCAGGCGGATGGAAAATAGCCGCTATTGCTGCAGGTTCTGTTGCCACAGCCGGAATTATTGCGTTTGCGGTTATTACAAATTTCAATTCCGGACAAGATAATATGTCCGGCGACAGGGCTCAAATGAATCAACCGGTTGAAGAAAATACATCTAATTCCAGCATCAGTCAGGACACGATAGATATTTCGGAAAATATTTATTCTTCCGCCAAAGAAGAAGCTGATGTAATTCCTTTTCCTATTCCGTCGTCAAATAATACAAGTTCATCTTCTCCAAAGAATATTGATAAACCAACCAATAATAATATATTCTATCAGGGGAACGATCAGCCTTTACCGGGCTTATCAAATTCCAACGAAACGATAGCTAAAGTTTCTGAAGTGGAAAATCCGGCGCCGGCGCTTGCCAATACGGTTGTTGATAATGCAAATACTACTGTAAGAGAAACGCCCGAAATTAAAAAAGAAGAACCTGCAATTACAAAAAATCCGGTTAATACCCGGCAGGAAGAATCAATACCCAAAGAACCGGCGGCAAATCAAACAAATGATTTCAAGTTATTTATCCCTAATCTGATTACTCCTAATGGAGACGGGGCCAATGATTTGTTAGTGATTAAGGATTTGGATAAACTTACTTCGTATCGCCTGAGGATAACGAATAAAAAAGGAGCAAAAGTTCTTGAAACAACGCATTATCAAAATGATTGGACAGGCGATCATTTGCCCGCGGGAAGTTATTTCTACACCATACAATTTGTTTTTGAAGGCGTGGAAAAAGTGCAATATGGGATAATTGAAATTATAAGATAATCCGAATCATCTGTTGATTCCCTAATTTTAAGCGCTATCTTTTGGCATATTTTTCAAAAATATCCCAGATCACAATTCCGGCGGCAATAGATACATTGAGAGAATGTTTAGTCCCGTATTGAGGAATTTCTATACAAGCGTCCACTTGATCCATTGCTTCGTCGGAAACGCCGTTTACTTCGTTGCCTAAAACAATTGCCAGGGGCTGTTCAAACGAAGGGTCGAAATCGGGCAATGAAATGCTTTCTTCCGCTTGTTCGACGGCCAGTATCTGATAATTTCTTTGCTTGAGATTTTGCAGGCATTCCCCGCTTGTTTCAAAATACCTCCAGGTAACAGAATCTTCCGCTCCGAGAGCTGTTTTATGAATTTCACGATGAGGAGGAGTCGCCGTTATTCCGCATAAACATATTTCAGAAATCCTGAAAGCATCCGCCGTACGAAAAATAGAACCAATATTGTTCTGGCTCCTTATATCGTCTAAAACGACAACCAACGGAATCTTTTCAGACGCTTTAAATTCTTCCAGGCTAATCCGGTTTAATTCGCTTAACGAAAGTTTTTTCATTCTCTTATTGCAGTATAATCAAAAGTTGCTAATCAATGTAAATACATAGTAAAATCAGATCGAATGTTTAATGCTGAAAGTTAAATGTTTAGTTGTTTGTTTTTCAACTATCAACTTTAAGCAATTGTAAAATGCAAACTAATTTTTGACGCGTACTTATGGATTTAGTTTTTATATTTCAGCCATTTCCATAGTTCGGCATAGGTAATTTTTTTCCCATACATCAAAATACCTACGCGGTATATTTTGGCCGATAACCAAGTGGAGCCAATAAAACTGAGAATCAATATTGCGCCGGAAAGATAAATTTGCCATAAAGGCACGCCAAACGGAATCCGTATCAGCATTGTTATGGGAGAGGTAAACGGAATCATCGAAAACCAAAAGGCAATGGGCCCCGAAGGGTTTTTAATAATTGATACGAACGACATTAACGACAATATTAAGGGAACCGTTACCGGAAGCATAAATTGCTGGGAATCGGATTGGTTTTCGACAATAGAACCAATGCAAGCAAATAGGGTAGCGTAAAATAAATAACCAACCAAAAAATAAAATAAAAACGAACCTAACATTATACTATAATCAATAGACAAAAGCCCTTTTACAATATTTGAAACAGGGGAATCGGGAGAATCGGGCGTTAACTCTGCTGTTGTAGGAATTCTGGAGAGAGAGGTAATTTGTTCGGGTTTAATATCTTTTATGGTATCACCGAGCACGGTTACTTGAGTAACCCCAATTAAAATTCCGCTCAATAGCACCCATAGCAGAAATTGTGTAAGCCCCACCAAAGCAACGCCTACTATTTTCCCCATCATTAATTGAAACGGACGCACAGAAGAAATCATAACTTCCACAATACGACTTGATTTTTCCTCCATTACGCCATTCATTACCTGAGAACCGAAAAGGAAAATAAACATATAGATCAAAACCCCCATAAAAATCCCTAAGTAAGTTTTAACCTCTACAAAACTATCCTTTCCGGTTTGTATATTTTGGGCGTGGAGCTTGATTTTTGTATTATTAATCATGTCAAAATCCTTTTTGGAAATATTATGCGCCTGCAGTAAGATATCGTTTCGTAAAATAGTCTGCATAGCGCTCTGGACCTCGCCTTTGGTAAACATACTCGGCTGATCCTTTGTATACAAAATATATGCATTGGTAGGAATGCCATATTCTTCTTTTGGAATGTATAATAATCCGGAAAAATCTCCTTCGCCTAATTCTTCTTTTGCTTTCTCAAAATCAATATGATAAATATAATTTACGCTTGAATTTCCTGTAAGTTTTTCATAAAATAGACCGGTTTCATCCACAACGCAAACCGTTTTCTTTTCGTCGTCGGTTTTGGCAAGTAAAATGGGAACAATATAAATTCCTGCTATAAGCAAAGGTCCCAGGATTGTCATCACAATGAAAGACTTTTTTTTGACGCGGCTCAGATATTCGCGTTGAATAATCAGAAAGATTTTATTCATAAATGGCGGCAATTTAAATTCATTAGTTTTCTTACCTTCTTAGGTTGTTTAAAATTTTTCTATGAAGTATTTTAAGTCTAAAAATGCGCTTTTTTGTCGGAATTTTTACCAAATAGCGCTACTATTTTTGAAAAATCCCGCCTGCAAACTCGCCATTTTTATCTCTCAAAATCTTTTCCACAAAAATTTAAACAACCTTTTAGCGGTAATAATTAATTTCTGGCAATTTCTTATTACTAACCTACTAATTAGGATTCGTTTCTTTTACTTTGCTTATAAAAATATCGTTCATGCTGGGCAAAATTTCGTTGAACGATAAAACGGTTGCATAGGGCAGAATTTTTTCTATCAATTGATTTGAATTTATTTCTTCTTCTGCTTTTACAATAAAATGAATTTGTCTGTTTTCTATTTCCCAGTTTAACAACTCAAATTTATTACGTAGCGTAAACTCTATATCTTCTTTATATGAGCAAACAAAAGAATAGATATTTTGCTTGTAAGAATTTTTAATATCCCGGATGTCGCCGTCTAATATCTTTTTCGATTTGTTTATCAGCGCAATTCTATCGCATAGTTCTTCGACAGAAGCCATGTTGTGGGTAGAAAAAATAATGGTAGCCCCGTTTTTACGGAGTTCCAAGATTTCATCTTTAAGCAATTGCGCATTAATTGGGTCGAAGCCGCTAAATGGTTCGTCGAAGATAAGAAGCTTTGGATTGTGCAATATGGTTACAATAAATTGAACTTTTTGCTGCATTCCTTTCGAAAGTTCCTCCACTTTTTTATTCCACCAACTTAAGATTTCAAATTTTTCGAACCAATATTTCAATCGTTTTAACGCTTCATGCTTGGATAAACCTTTTAATTGGGCCAGATAAAGAGCCTGTTCCCCCACTTTCATTTTTTTATATAATCCTCTTTCTTCGGGAAGGTATCCTATTCGTTGCACGTCTTGTTGATGGAGTTTTTTCCCCATAAAGAAGATCTCTCCGCTATCCGGAGCCGTAATCTGGTTAATAATGCGGATTAAAGAGGTTTTCCCCGCGCCGTTAGGCCCCAACAAGCCAAAAATACAACCTTCCGGAACCGAAATACTTACATCATACAATGCCCGATGATTGGCGTAGGTTTTATAAATATGATTGGCGACAAATAAGTCCATAAATTATTCTAAAATTCAAGATTTAAACGCATTGAGAACGTTAAACGTTATTCATTTTCTTTTCTTACTAAATCCAGCGCATTTCGTATAATGGTTTGGATTTCGGTTTTAGAAGTGTCGATAAACTCGCACAAAGCAAAATCTTCGTCGTCTACTTCATAAATTCCTAATTTCTCCATTAAATCGATATCTCCTATGATACAGGCTTTTATCAAATTCGCCGGTAGAATATCCATAGGAAATACTTTTTCAAATTCGCCGGTCATTACCAAAGCCCGACGCCCACCATGTAGATTGGTATCCAAACGGTATTCTTTTTTGGAAAGCAAGCCCGACAGAAATGTTTTGGAAAAACTATATTTGTTCAACCCCGGCGTAATCCAACCGAGAAATTCGAAATGATTTCCTTCCTGCAAAAATGTCAATTGGTGATGATAAGCGCCAAGATAGCCATTCGGTTCTATCTTTTTCCCGGTAAGGGCGTTGCCGCTTACATAACGAATATTATGATTGTTGTTGCGGATTTGTTCATAGACAATAGGCGCAATATTGCATCCTACCAGTGTTCTGTAGTACCGCGGCGAATGGGCTTCCGTGCCTGTTGCGGCAACAACGCGTTCGGCATTGAAACGTCCTTCCGTAAATAAACGTCCAAGCATAAGCACGTCTTGGGGGTTCATATACCAAACCGTTTCTCCTTTGTTAATAGGATCTATATGATGAATTTGAACGCCGATATTGCCTGTAGGATGTTTGCCTTCGAACCAATTGATTTGTACATTTTTCGAATGAGTGAATACGCCCGATTTATTTTTCTCGGGATGCAAATTCAGATGAACCTTTCCTGTTGTGAGTTTGGCTAATGCGTCTAATCCCGCTTGAAAGGCGTCGGCTTTTCCATGAACAATTATATCATAATCAGGAGCTAAAGGAGAAGTATCGAAACCTGAAACAAAAATTGCTTTTGGCATGCCGGCAGGATTGGCAATTATTGAATACGGACGTTGCCGTAAAAATATCCACAATCCGCTGATTAACATTTTTTCGATAATGGATTCGCGGGAAAGGGTATTTACGTTTTCTTTCCCAAAATCAAGATATTCCATTTGGGAAGACGGTTCGATCTCTATTTCTTCAATAACCCGCTTTTCTCCGCGTTTTATTTGGGTAATGGTTCCGCTTACCGGCGAAGTAAATAATAATTTTTCATTGGTTTTACTGAAGAAAACAGGAGAACCGGATTTTACGAAATCGCCCTCATTTACAAGTAATTTTGGCGTTATGCCAATATAATCGGCAGGTTTAAGCGCATATTTGCACGGAGACTGAAACGTACAAATCACTTTTTCAGCTTCTCCCATAAGCCTGATGTCCAACCCTTTTTTTATTTTGATATGCTTTGACATAATATCATTCTAAAATAAACACTTAGTAGTAATTGCCAATTGAATACAAAAGTATGAAAATTTCCTGTTGTAAACGGGTTTTAAACGAAGAGGGGAAAATGAAGATGGGAATCTTTAAAAATATTACTCATAACATATCCCCAGTGATAAAATTTCATCAAATAGTATCCTGCGCAAATTTACACAACTTCTCTCTGATTTGGAACGGCATGATTTTCAATCCAATATTTCATATCTGTTTTTTATTCCATTTTAATATTTTGAAAAGAAATCATTGTATTTTTGCAAAAATAAATTGATTTAGAATGTACAAAAACAAAGAAAGGCAGAATTTTTGTCATTGCCAAGAATAGCCGCTATTGTTACTTGTATTTTCCGGGCTTGCTCTAAAAGGGAGAATAATTGGAGCGCAAATAATTTCTTAACTTAATTGATACATGATTATTATGACATCCTTAAAAGCGTTTACAGAAAATATAAATATGCTGAAACAGATTGTTACAAAAATTTTGGATACTAATATTTTTAAATCATGTTAAGTACAACTGCATTAACAATTTTAACTTGTTTGATAATTTTTCCCGTGATTTCATTCCGACGATATAAGAAGATCATCCGAGGAGAGATTTCCAAAAAAAAACTTTTAACCTATTTCAATAGTCCGTTAAAAATTAAACGGCTTTAGTTCCGAAATAAATAAGTTCTTTGAGGTTTTGGTTATTTTTAATCATGTTTGGCTTTAGCCCAAACATGCGATAAATTCGCTGGATTAGTAAAGCATTGTAATTCAT
>JAVBLV010000004.1:0-83158 GCA_031553195.1 Bacteroidales bacterium | reverse complement strand
AGAAATTTTTTTAATCCATCAATTATTACTACATTTGCTTTGACCATTGAGTTTTTGTTTTTTAGTCGATACAAAGAAAGGATTTTTTATCCTTAACTCAATGGTTTTTATTTTTGTATCCCTTAACTTAACGACATTGGGATTTAGGGGTAATAAAGCCTGTCTTTTCAAAGGTTAGGGGTAACATTGCGGATTATCATTTATTTATTGTTCGGATACCTGCTTTAAACTTCTTTTTTGCTAATTAAGAGATTGTAGATCCACCAATTTTTTATATAATCCGTTGGCTTTGACAAGTGTTTCATGTTTTCCCCGTTCAACAATACAGCCATGTTCCATAACGATAATTTCGTCAGCGTGTAGTATCGTCGATAGTCTATGCGCAATAACAATCGAAGTACGATTTTCCATTAGTTTGGATAAGGCGTCCTGAACCAGTTTCTCCGATTCGGTATCCAATGCCGAAGTAGCTTCGTCCAGAATGAGAATAGGCGGATCTTTAAATATGGCTCGTGCAATACTAATGCGTTGTCTTTGCCCGCCCGATAAATTCAATCCGCGGTCTCCGATGTTTGTGTAGTAGCCATTGGGAAGCTGTTCGATGAATTCGTGGGCATTGGCAATTTTGGCCGCATGGATAATTTCTTCCAATGCAACATTGCGCAGCCCGAATGCAATATTGTTGATTATCGAGTCGTTGAACAAAATGCAATCTTGCGAAACCAATCCGATAGAAGCCCTTAGGGAGTTAATATTCAGATCTCCGACAGAAATATTATCGATAAAAATACTTCCTGAAGAGCAATCATAAAATCGGGGCAACAGATCTACCAACGTTGTTTTTCCCGCCCCCGAAGGACCGACGATAGCAATAGTTTTCCCTTTGGGAATAGCGAGATCTATGTTTTTTAATACTTCTGTTTGCGTTTCTTTATTATCGTTGTTTTTATAGGCAAAGTAGACGTTCTGATAACGTATTTCTTTTTCAAAATGACAAAGAATGATCGCATCCGGTTTTTCAAGGATGGTTTCTTTTGCATCCATAATTTCAAAAACCCTGTCTGCCGCGGCGTTTCCTTTTTGCAGGTTATTATAGGCGGTTACAAGACCTTGCGCAGGCGGAATGATACGAGAAAACAGAACGACAAACGCAATAAAAACGGGCGCTTGCATTTCTTGCGAAAAAACCAAATTTCCGCCGTATAGCAGCACAATAGTTAAAACCAATACGCCCAATATTTCCGTAATGGGAGAACTTAGTTCTTTTCTCCGCAACGCTTTTACGTTGGAGCGGGTATAATTCTCATTCAGATTTCGAAATTGTCGGGTTGCTTTGTCTTGTATGTTGAATGCTTGTATAATCCTCATACCCGAAAGCGTTTCCTCCAAATTCGATAATAATAATCCGATTCCTTTCTGTCCTTTTTCAGCATTTCTTTTCAGGCTTTTCCCAATCATCCGGATAAAAAAAACGGTAATAGGAAAGATGAGAATGACAAATAAGAAAAGCTTAGGACTGATAAATATCAAAGAGGATGCAAATACAATAATATTCAGTATATCTTTTAATAGCATCTGCAGAGCGCTCATCACCGACCATTCGATTTCCATCATATCAGAAGAAAAGCGGCTTAGAATATCTCCCTTTCTTTGTTCGGAGAAAAACGACAGTGGAAGAATGGTAATTTTATGGTACATATCGTTCCGGATGTCTTTAACAATGCCGTTTCTTATCGGCGCTAAGAAATACATGCTTAAATAGCGCGAGGTGTTGCTTAACAAGGAAAATAATACATATAAAATAGAAACCACGGCTAAACATCTGAAAACGCCATAGATTTCTTTATACTGCTGAAGATTCCAACTCAGATAAGACATTAAAGCGTCTTTATTAAATGCAAAAACCGGCTCGGATTGCGGAACATCGACTAGGCCAAGTAATAAACTTACAAAAGGAACGATCATTGTAAATGAAAACAAAGAGAAAAAAACATACAGGATATTGAAGAAGATATTCAATCCCATATATCTTTTGTAATGAGTCAGATACTTAAACGCCCTAAATATATTTTTCACAATGAGTCTCTATATAATTAATTTGAAGATTCAGGTTAAAGCGCAAGATTATGTTTCATATTACAACCATTATTTGCGGGTAATAACAAAAACAGTTCTCCGGTTTTTGCTTCGTCCTTCTTCCGTATCGTTCGACGCTACCGGTTGACTTGAGCCGTATCCCTTATATTCGAGCCGTTCCTGCCTTATTCGTTTCAATATAAGATAATCGTATACTGCTTTTGCCCGTGCTTCGGAAAGTTTTAAATTTTCTTTAGAATCCCCCACATTATCTGTATGCCCCTGGATTACAACATATACTGTAGGGTTTTCCCGTAAGAAATCAACGAAAGCGTCAATAACAAATTGATCCTCTTTACTTAATTCATAAGAATTTGTGGTAAAGTTAATATCTCTAAGTTGATATGCGCCTCCAATTTCAATAGGTCTGATTTGCAGATCGATATTAATAGAATTTTTGCCTTCAAGCATATTCTTTGTAACTAACCTATAATCATAAGCGTAACCTTCTTTTTTGGCTAACATCAAATAATCGGAATTTGATTTTACTACAGCGGTAAAACGACCGGTTTCCTCGTCGGTTTTAAATTCCGAAGGGTCTTCTTCCGTTATGTTTTTTAAAAAGAAAATATTTCCTATCGTACCTTCTCCGCTTTCATTGGTTAAGGTACCTTTAATTAAGGTTATAGGTTCGGGTCTTGCTTTTTCGTATAAATCGAATTCTAAAATGTCGAGGTCGCGGGTATTTTTATATTTATTAGAACAAAAATAACCTTTGCTTCCGTCGGGACTAATAGAGAATCCTACTTCGTCTTCTTCTGTGTTAATCGGATATCCTAAATTAATCGGATGGCTTTTATTGCCGATTTTGGTATAAAAAACATCATATCCGCCTACTCCTTTCCATCCGTTGGACGAAAAATACAATGTAACTCCGTCAGGATGGATAAAGGGCGTTTTTTCATTTCCCGGAGTATTGACATTTGTACCTAAATTTTCGGGGCGTCCCCAATCGCCGCTGGGAAGGCGTTTCACTCTCCAGATATCGACGCCGCCAAAGCCGCCGGGCCGGTCGCTGGAAAAATATAACCATTTTCCATCGGGAGTAATTGAAGGTTGAGCATCCCAAGTACTGTTGGTATTTATGTTTTTACCTGCATTTTGAATGGGCGTCCACGCGCCGTTCTTAAATTCGGAATAAAAAATATCGCAGTTAAAATAGGTGTTATGGTAGTTGCAAACCGTGTAATATAGTAATTTGTTGTCCGAAGTTAAGGTTGCAAAGGCTTCATCGGGAAAAATATTAAATGGTCTCGGTAAAGGTTTCCCTTCTTGCCAAATGCCGTCGGGGCCTATTTCGCCCATACATAACCGGTTTTTAGTATCGGTATCGGCTTCATAAAATGAATCTTCTTCTTTTTCTTCCATTTTCCGGTTGAAGAAAACCATGGTATTATCTACCGAAAAGTAAGCAAACGTTTCATCGTTAGGGGTTGAAATTCCTCTTACAGGCTGAGGATTGAAAGGAACCTGGTTTGCATAAACTTTTCCTAAAAATTCAGACCATTGATGGTATAAATGCGCCTCTTCGTAAAGTTTTTCAAAATCAGGGCTATTGAGTTCTTCCGCCAATTTGAAGAATTTTTCATAGTAATTCGTTGCCTCTGAAAATTTTTCATTGCTGTAGTTAATAAGTCCCAGATAGTAATATAAATACGGATTAGGATAATCGGGACAAAGTTCCAACGCCTGTTTGAAATTTTTTTCCGCCGAATTAATGTTTTCTCTTTTTATGGCAATCATTCCCGCCAGGAAATACGGATCGGCGTATTCGTTCTCGGCCTCCTGCACTTCTTTCAGTAGCTTTAAACATTCGGAGTATTTTACTTTATTGTATAACTCTACAGCCTCCTCATATTTTTTTTTATTTTTCTTATCCAGCGGGCTGCTGCAATTCTCTTCGGCATCCGATTGCGCAAATGTTGCAATGGAGAAATAGAAAATAAGAAATAATGTTACGATACTGATTCTTTGCATTTTTTACTTTCTTATTGATTGCTTGTCAATATTCTGAAATATATACCTATTGACGCTATTATCCGGACGCCCTGAAAAATATAAGAAAAATTTGTCATGACAGTTTTACGCTGATCAGTTGCATGAATTCAGCCCGGGTTTCTTCTCTGAGAAATGCTCCCGTAAAATCGGAAGTTGTAGTTACCGAATTTTGCTTTTGCACGCCTCTCATGGCCATGCATAAATGGGTTGCCTCTATAACGACTGCCACGCCTAAGGGCTTTAAAGTATCCTGAAGACAGTCTTTGATTTCTTTGGTCATGCGTTCCTGTACTTGCAGGCGACGGGCAAAAACATCTACCACCCGGGGGATCTTGCTTAATCCCACTACCTTCCCATTGGGAATATAAGCAATATGGGCTTTCCCGATAATAGGAACCAAATGATGTTCGCACATAGAGTATAATTCAATATCTTTT
Source organism: Bacteroidales bacterium (assembly GCA_031553195.1). GTDB lineage: Bacteria > Bacteroidota > Bacteroidia > Bacteroidales > P3 > JAVBLV01. Next base: position 78,587 of record JAVBLV010000004.1, on the reverse strand, counting down.
ACGATTACCATTTGTTTATAGTCTTCATTGAACATGGCAGATTGAATGATGGTTTCCGGTTTTGCAGAATAGCCATGGGTGAAATATTGCAAAGCCTTGGCCGCGCGTACCGGCGTGTCCAGGAGACCTTGCCTTTCGGGGTCTTCTCCGAGAAGCCGGAGGATTTCTTTATAATGGCGCGCAATTTGTTCTATCTTTTTGGGGTTATATAAATCCACCTTCTCATACCCTGCCATTTCATCATCATCTAGCATGTATTCAGTGATTTTCTTATTCATCTTTTTGTATAATATTTTTGATTTCCAGCTTTCAAAGCTATGAAATTTTTACGAATTCTTTATAGAGGTAATTGTTGCGCGACATATCCGGAAATTATTAATATTTTTCTTATGCTTTGAGGCGGATTCCTTTTTAACTGCGCGCTTAAATTCTTTTTTGTCCAAATAATTTCTCAATATACTTTTGTTGTCCGGTTTTGTATAATAAAGATTTTATATTTTCCTGATTCTCTTTTTTATACCAAAAGAAAAAACGTTTTTGTTGTTGTTTTTCTTTTTCGGACCGGGGAATATAAATCTTTTCCAGCGTTTGGGGATTAAGTCCGGTGTAATATACTTCGGTAGACAGAGTCATGGGCGTAGGCGTAAAATCCTGAACTTGTTCTAAATAGAGTTGTAAAGATTTCGTTTCCATGGCCAAATCGAGCATATCTTGCAGAGAGCATCCCGGATGTGAAGAAATAAAGTAAGGAATGAGTTGCTGGTTTAAAGAATTCTTACGGCAAACGGAATCAAATTCTTTTTTCAATTGATAAAATAAAGAAAACGAAGGTTTTCTCATAAGAGCCAGCACATTTTCCGACGTATGTTCGGGCGCTACTTTCAAACGACCCGAAACATGGTGTTTCACCAGTTCGGAGAAATATTTTTTTCCTTGATTTGTATCGGTGAATAAATCATAACGCACGCCGCTTCCGATAGTTACTTTTTTAATATAGGGCAATGTCCGCGTTTTTTGATACAAATTAATCAGCGGTTGATGGTCTGCGTTTAAATTACCGCAAATTTGGGGATGTATGCAGGAATACCGGCTACATTTCCCACACAGGTTTTTATCTTTTCCATTCATCATAAACATATTGGCCGAAGGTCCGCCCAAATCGCTCAGATAACCTTTGAATCCGGGAAGTTGCGAAATCTTTTCTATTTCTTGTAAAATGGATTTTTCGGAACGGCTTATGACTTGTTTCCCCTGATGGAAGGAGATGGTGCAAAACGAACATCCTCCGAAACACCCTCTATGAATATTAACGGAAAATTTAATCATTTCATAGGCGGGAATATCTCCTCTTTTCTGATACTTCGGATGGGGCAGGCGAGTGTAGGGTAAATCAAAACTATGGTCAATATCTTGCGTACAGAAAGTTGTGTCGGGCGGATTGACAATTATTTTTTTCCCTTTTGTTATTTGCGCGAACGCTGATGCATATATTTTATTGGATTCAGTCTCAATAATATGAAAATTTCGCGCATGTTTTTCTTTACTTGATAAACATTCTTCGAAAGAGTATAAATCAATGGTTTTCCATTGGTTTTGGATAAACTCCTTGTTTGCCAAAAAAGCAGTTTGGGGAATAGAGGTAATATCTTTTATTTTTATCCCTTCGGACAAATGTTTGGCAATTTCAAGAATGGTCTTTTCCCCCATCCCATATACCAATAAATCGGCATTGCTTTGAATCAGAATAGAAGGCAGTAAACTGTCCGACCAATAGTCATAATGAGCCAACCGCCGCATGGAAGCCTCTATTCCTCCTATGATTACAGGCGTGTCGGGGTATAGCTCTTTCAAAATATTACTGTAAACCGAAACAGCAAAATCGGGCCTGAAACCGGCTTCGCCTCCGGGCGTGTAAGCGTCGTTAGAACGTAAACGCTTGGCGGCCGTGTAATGATTGACCATAGAATCCATACAACCCGAAGTAACTCCAAAAAATAAACGCGGCTTGCCGAATTTTTTAAAGTCTCGTAAATCATCCCGCCAATTGGGTTGCGGTAAAATAGCCACCCTGTAGCCGGCCTGTTCCAACGTTCGTCCGATTACTGCATGTCCGAAACTGGGATGATCGACATATGCGTCGCCGGAGACGATAATAATGTCCACATAATCCCATTGACGGTCTTTAATTTCTTTTTGCGTAATCGGAAGAAAAGAATGCATATAAGCCAAGTTAATATTGATTGCTTTAAAACGCAAATATTACGCAATCATTGTGATATATATTGAGATTGTTAAATTTTTGTGGAAAAGATTTTGAGAGATAAAAATAGCGAGTTTGCAGGCGGGATTTTTCAGGGATAGTAGAACTATTTGGTAAAAATTCCGACAAAAAAGCGCATTTTCAGACTCAAAATACTTCATAGAAAAATTTTTAAACGACCTCTCAGGAAACCTTGTATAAATTATCGAAAAGCATACGGTTCTGGATAGAACGTCCCAAAGTTACTTCGTCGGCAAATTCGAGGCTGTCGCCAATGGAAATTCCACGGGCAATGGTTGATACGGTTACGTCGAAATTCTTGAGTTGTTTATTAATATAGAAATTTGTGGTATCGCCTTCTATGGTTGTCGGTAATGCTAAAATGACTTCGGTAATGGATTCTGTTTTTACTTTTTCCAACAGGGTATCGATATTCAAATCCTGTATGCCGATGCCTTCAATAGGAGAAATGATCCCTCCCAACACATGATAAAGTCCGTTGTATTGTTGCGTGTTTTCAATGGCCATTACGTCCCTTACATCTTCTACCACGCAGACAAGGGATTTATTTCTGCCAGAGTAATTACAAATATCGCAGATTTCATTATCGGAAATGGAATGGCACGAGCGACAGTATTTTACATTGCTTCGTAAAAGATATATGTTTTTAGCAAACAGTTCTATTTCTTTCTCCTCCTGTTTAAGGACATGTAACGCAAATCGTAAAGCTGTGCGTTTGCCTACTCCGGGTAATTTTGCAAATTCATTTAATGCATTTTCCAATAGCTTGGAAGGATAATTCTCCATTTTTACAGAAGTTTATACAAAGTTCCGATTTTTTCCTGATATACAAAAAGCTTTTCCCTGCCCTTTTGAGTAATCTATTGATAACAAATATAATATGCCATCTGCAATAACACCCCCAACCTCTTAAAAACGGATCAATGAATAATTTCGGTGGAGAACCAAAATATTTCGGTGAAAATTGGATTATCATAAAATTATTCATGGGCGAATATTTATGTCGTAAATTTGAAGATTGCTTAAAAAGGGTTTTGCCTGACGAGCAAATATTAAAACGGATATTGCTTTAAGAAGTTGCCAATGCTCTATATTTGTAAACTATTTAATATTAATATGGTGGATTAAATCCCCATTATTGGGAGACAAAGAATAAAAACGGATTGTTAAAGGTCGAAAATGAAATCTACCTCATGTGATTCCAGCCCTGTGCTTTCAACTCAATTGAAGTGTTTTGCGGGGTTATTAAAAGAGTTCCTTTTTCCTTGTCGGTGATATACCCAATTACACAAATGTCTTTCAATGTTTTAATTGTTTCATAGTCCGATTGGCGGACAGTAAACAGGAGCTCGTAATCTTCCCCGCCATTCAGCGCGGCTGTTGTAGGCAAAATTTTAAATTCCTCCAACGTCCTTGTCGTTGCATAATCAATGGGCAATTTATCTTCATATAATTCGCAACCTACGTCGGACTGTTTACAAATGTGCAAAATTTCCGACGCCAAGCCATCCGAAATATCAATCATAGACGTAGGTTTTATATTATTTTCATGTAAAAGATCGATAATATCCAAGCGGGCTTCGGGTTTTATTTGCCGTTCCAATACGTAATCATAACTTTCTAAATCAGGTTGGGCGTTGGGATTGGCAGTATAAGTCGCTTTTTCTCTTTCAAGCGTTAATAGGCCTGCATAGGCAGCTCCCAAATCGCCGGATACGCAAACTAAATCATTTTTATTTGCTCCGTTTCTGTATACGGTTTTTTCATCAACCGGTTCGCCGATTACGCTAACGGAAATAAACAATCCACCCGGGCTTGAGGCGGTATCTCCGCCAACCAAATCTACTTTATACCGCTCACAAGCTAAATGAATTCCGCTGTATAGTTCTTCCAGCGCTTCTACCGAAAAACGATTCGAAACGGCAATACTTACTGTTATTTGCTTTGGACGTCCGTTCATAGCCGCTATATCCGAGAAATTTACCGTACAGGCTTTGTATCCTAAATGTTTTAAAGGCATGTACGTTAAGTCAAAATGAATTCCTTCTATCAGTAGATCGGTAGATATTAATACCTGATTTGATTCCGGACAAATAACAGCGGCGTCGTCCCCAATTCCTTTCAGGGTTGTTTTGTTGAAAATATTTACAGATTGAGTCAGATGATCTATCAATCCGAATTCGCCTAAGGAATTTAATTCGGTGCGCGTGGAGTCATTATTTTCTATGCTCATTATATAGAGAAATTAAATATGGAGTAAATATCTTGCAAAAGTACAAAACGAAAGCGACATATAAATTTTTTGCCAAAGGATGATTATATATAAAGGCTATTGGCATATTTATGCAAATCAAGAGTTGAATCTATTTTGCAAATAACAATTATCGTTATATTTTAAATCAATAGTTCGGTATATTTTTAGAAACGAGGATATTTAAAATCTGTAAAATACGGAAAGCAAGTCGATTAAAAATAGCGGGTTTTTAATTCATTAATTATTATATGTATATAAATTTATAACGAGTTATTGAAAGTATGGAACCGGTATTTTCTTCCCTTCTGTCTTTTTTATCCCCCATTTTTTATTTTCTTTATACAAAATCAGGTTTCCATAGAGTTCTATCCCCTCTTTATTTATCGATATTACTTCTTTTCCTTTTTTATCCAATGCATGTTATTACCAATTCTTACCATTACGATAGAGACATTAAAAATTATCTCCATCTGTTTTTTACACTGATCCAAAATTTATTGTAAGCCGATTGTGAATCTCCAAAACAAAACAGGCTGCCTAAAACATTTTAAGCAGCCTGTTCCATTATGATTTTCGTATCTTAATGTTTGTGTCCGTCGTGTTTACCGCAACCTTCCTTTTTTTGGTCGCAGCCTTCTTTTTTATTTGAACAATCGGCTTTATCTCCGCAACCCATTTTGGATTTACAGCAACTTCCGACTTTATCCAAAAGCGCTTTTTGTTCGTCGAGACTTAACTTATCCCATTTGGCAAACTCAGCATTCATTTCGGCTTTTTTAGCTTTCATTTGGGCTTCCATCTCTTCCATTTGGGCTTTTTTCTTGTCAAAGCATTCTTTTTTCTTCGCAATCAATTCTTTCTTTTCGACGTCGGTTAAATTTGCCCAATTGTCCCATTTTGCTTTAAATTCTTCGCACTCTTTCTTTTGTTCTTCTGTCATTCCGCTACAACATTTATCTTGCTTTTGACATTCTTCTTTTACCGCTGTTGTATCGGTTCCGGTAGGAGTTGCAGGAGTTTCTGTTTTATTTCCTCCGCAAGAAGCCAAAGTAAGGCATAATGCGGCTGCAATCACTAATGATAATTTTTTCATAACTTTTTTGGTTTTATTGGTTTAAAATTATTTACGCTGAAATCTTCGGCAAATATAAGTAAAATAGTTAGATTCGCATCAAAAAAACTCAGACTAAATTATAATTCGATTATATTCAGTGTATTATAATTTCAAATAAAACTATAAATGCAATAACCCAATGTTATTTTGTGGCGTTCAGAAGAAGGGAAGAAGCGACTGAAATTATAAAAAAGGAAGATGCATCTAAATGCGTTCCTCAAATGAGAAACAATTGTTAGATGCATCTATCCGGATTTTAGAAAGTATTAAGAAATAGTCCCACCGAAAATCTCGGCAATTCGGCATTGGAAAAACTGGAATAAAAACAATTGGTTAGCCGGTAACGGCCGCATAGACTAAGCCAACGAAGAGGGGCCAGATTTACTTGTATTCCGGCATCGAAGGGGACAAAAGCGCTGGGATTGCTATATACAAAATCCCCTTTCATTTCGCTAGGGCCATAAAAAGATAAGGTGTAGTTTCTTAATAAATCATAACCTCCATAAATGCCCAGTTCTACAAATGCTTTTGACTTAGGGCCGAAATAAAGCCGGTTGCCTGCAAACAGATAGAAATTCATCGTTGCATAGGACTCTTTATTCATGACATAATTCGGATCACTTGGCGTAAACGGAGCAAAATTAAGCATTCCGTTTTCGATGCCGTTTTTGATTCTGAAAAAATTAAATGTGATTCCAAGACCAAATGTTGCAGAATAAATAGGGGATACTTTGTAAACGCCTTTAAAACCGTAATCCGCGTAACATGAACTTCCATATACAAGAGAGGCGGAATTGTTTTTAATATCTCCCAGAAGGAAACCAAATCCGAGAAACACTTCCATATTCCATCTTGAAACGGAGGGTTCCGTTTTCCTGTTTTTTAAAATATAGTATGCAAAAAAATCGTTCAGCACGCTGGAGGAGGCGTCGGTTGTGTCCGTATGGCTTTTGCTTATTGTGTCCTGCGCTTTTAAAAAAGGGACGCTAATTCCGAATACGATTAAAATGACAACAAATTTTTTCATATGTGATTTGTTTTTAGTTTATTAATTCTTTTTATTGCTAATCGATTTTTGGATATACGAAGATAAATTACTCAATTTATTGGTGGCAATTTTTCCCGTAAGGTTTACTAATGTAAGCTTTTCTTGGGAACAAACCAGCATTACAACTTCCTGTGCAATGTTGTTGGAAATATTTTTGGCGACAATCCGGATTTTTTCCGTATCTTCTTTTTCCTGTGTATTGATTGACATGAGAAGTTCGTAGCTAGCTAACATCTCCATTGCAGAATCACAATAATCCGTCCCGTTTTCAGAAGCAGAAATAACGCCTATAAAAGTCAGGCTATTCAAGAAAGAAGCAAGGTCGGGGTCTTTCTCGTTGTTTTTTAAGGACTCTATCATAGGTCGTCCGACAGTAACCACGGAAAAGTTCTTATCCGGATATTTTTTCAGAAATACTGTCGAGAAATTTTGCGCTTGCCCTTTTGGGCAAAAACAAGTAATTCCAATCAATAGAAATAATAATAAACTGTATTGAATTTTAAAGCGTTTCATAGGCAATTTTATTTGGTTTGTACAGAATCTTTTATTATTATGTTGTCGAGATGTTTAAGCTCTTTATCCATAAGGGTTTCCCCTGCTTTCATATGGTCGGAAATTAAACATAGGGCGTCCATCACGGTTTTTCTTGCATCGGCGATGTCTGCGGAACAATCTTTTTTCATTTTGTAATCAGAAGAATTTATTTCTGAAGTATTTAAACTCAAATGGTCGAATCCTTTCTGCATATTGTCGGAAATCAAACACAGAGCATTCATTACCGTTTCCCGCGTATCTTCTATAATTGCGTAAGAATCTTTATCCGTCTTATTCCTGGCGATTCTTTTATTTTGAAATATCCAAAAACTCAACCCGAATAAAAGCGTAAAGCAAGCGGCAAATTTTAATAGCCTGGGAATGTTATACCTTGTGCTTTGCAGGGGCCTTATTTTTGCCATCAATTCTTTTTCAAAGTGCGGAGACAATGTAAGTTCTTTCTCCTCTTGTTGATAAAGAAATAAAGCTTTGTATTTCTGTAAATGTCCGGGAATCTCTTTGGTATGAAGAAAATAATTCCGCAATCTATCTTCTTCTTCCTGAGTTGTATTGCATTCCCAATATTTGGACAAAACATTTTCAATTGTATTTGTGTCCTTATTCATCGTTTAGTCTATTTTTTTCAAGAAGTTGTTTTAATTCCTGCCTGGCTCTGAATAAATTTGTTTTAACTTGACTTTCGCTTATTTCCATAAGTTCGGCTATTTGTTTATAACTCTCTCCTTCTATGTCTCTTAATTGAACCAGCAGTCGTTTGTTCTCAGATAAGCAAGCAATTTTTTCGCGAACAAGTTTGATTTTTTCTTCCTGTAATAGATTGCTGGCTGGCGTTTTATCTTCTATCATTTCATGCGTTTCTTCATGAAAACGGATGGTATGAAAATCTTTTCTCCGTATGTGATCCAGCGCTAAATTCTTTGTCATTGCAGCACAATATCCGTTAATATTTTGTATGTCTTTCAATTCGCGTTCGCCATTCCAAATTTTCAACATTACTTCTTGTATGATATCCTCTGCTTCTTCCGGATTGCGCACAATGCATAGCGCTAACCGGAACAGCTTGTTTTTTAACGGAAGAATGAGGTCTGTAAATTCTACAAGTTGCATACAATAAAAAGACGGATGAGAAGAGAAAAAGTTTCAGCACGGTTTTACGGAACGGAAAAAAAGGGAGAATTTCCTGCCCCTTATGTTGAAGAATTTGACGTGAAATATTTTTTTACCAATTATTTAACGTATTCCTTAATGCGTATATTTTCATTAATAATTCTATTTCATGCACGGCTTTATCTTGTTTGGCTAAGTTTTCAGCGTTGACTTCGCGCAAATATTCGGTTACCGAAAGGGTTCCATTAGCTACTTTTGCTTCTGCCGATTTTTTTACATTTCCGCGCAAGTTGATGATTTCTTCGTCGTATTTCATAATTTCAAGCGCCTTTTCGATTTCGTTGTTTTGTTGCGTTGCTTGTAGATGGGTATTGAATAAAAATGTTTCTTTTTGCACGGAAATTTTATTTTGAGCGGTTTCAATTTGACGGTAATCATTTTTCTGTGTGTATAATCCTCCGAAACCCCATGTAAACCGGGCGCCGACAATATAAAACGATTGAAAATCACCATCCAACATATTTAATCCGGGTTTTGCATAACCTCCCTGAGCAAACAACCCCAATTTGGGCATATTTTGCGCAAGAATGGCTGATTTTTGCGATTCGGATAAATTTTGTTGCGCATTAAATAGTTGTAGTTCCGGGCGGTTATTTTGTTCTAAGGAAGGAATTTTTATCGACGGCTTTAGGAAAATGGTATTATTTGAGATTGGCTCGCCGATCATGGCCGCAAGCATTTCGATATAGGATTTGTGCGCAGAGGTAATTCCCGCTTGATTTTGTTTGGCTTCGAGCAAGGCTACTTTCACTGCGTCGACATCGGCTTGGTTAGCTAAGCCATTGGCCATGAAACTTGAAATTTGTTCTATATCCCGTTGCAATTCCTTTTGGTATAAATCATTTTGCTTAAGTTGTTCTTCCAATAACAAAATGCCGAAAAATAATTGATTCACTCTTTCATTTATGGCATATAGTTCCACGTTCAGTTGTTGGGTTTCGACCTCGGAATTGGCGCGGGTTATTTTTTTGCGCGAATGAATATTCCCTCCATCCCAAACGTTTTGATTTAAATCCACCGAAATATTATATTGATCTTTGGTAAGGGGATCGATGCCGGGTAACTGAAGAGGAATTTCTGTTACATCCGACTGGTAAGAAGCTCTTGCCGAAAATGATAGTTGGGGCAAGTACCCTTTGCTTGCATTGGAAAGGCTATAATGCGCGGATTGTTCGATTAGGCGATATTGTTTAATTAACGGATAATTAGTTCGCGCTTTAGCAATGCAACTATCAATACTCAATTGAGCATTGGCATTCTGAGAAAGAAAACCGGATATCCATATTGTTGCAAAAAATAAGTTACGTAGATATTTTTTTGTTTTCATTGCATGACAATCAGAGAGATTACTTTGAACTTTTGTCGCATCTGTTTACGGAGATTAGTAAATGCGCTCTTCAAAGTTAAGCATGTTTTTTCAATAAGGAAAAATCTTTCAAAACGAAATAGAGAATAGACGAAGTTATAATAATAAAAATCAACGATCAGATTATCCTTAAGTGGGGAAATACGAAATATTGAAAAATAAAAAACAGGTTGCAAGAACTTCCCTGCAACCTGTTTAGTTGTTATTGAATTTGGGTTAAAATCAATTATTTAATAGCCCAGAATAAACCTATTGTTCCTGTGATCGCTTGTATCCCTTTATATTCCTTTAAGAAAGTATAGGAGTTGGTATTATACGCATAGTTAACGGCTATATTGGCTCCCCAATTTGAGTTTTGTCCGAAATAGATGAAAGCGCCGATTTCGGGACTTACTCTAAAGCCATAATCATCATCCCAGAAATCATAATCGGAAATGAATATGTTTTGTTGAGAATAAGCAAACCCGACATTCAACCCGGCATAAGGTTGAATCATATTATCCGGCATAAAATTGTAGTATCCGCCCACTTGGAATGGAATTACTTTCGCATAACGATATTGAGAAGCCGTTGCATAAAGACCATCGTCGATTTTATAGCTTTCTCTATCAAAAAATTGATGATAATTATTCCAAGACACATTGAATCCGATGGCAAATTGACTGGTCAAATAAACCTGTCCCGAAAATGTAAATCCAGCAGGACTTACATTAGATATAAAATCGTTAGAACTTCCGATTTGTTCGCTAATACTCCAGCCAAAAGAATAGTATTGTTTAGCTCTTCCTTCACTCTGAGCATAAATAGTTCCTACAAACAATACAGATAATAAGGTAGTTAAAATTATTTTTTTCATATCATTAATCTTTTAAGTCAGTGATTAGTTTCTCCTTAATGCATCGGGAGCTTGATTAAAACATTCGTCGATCGTGTTTTGTATTTCGCCAATCGTATGCCCGCCGGTCATTACGCCCCGCACCATACCGATCCAGCGAACCGGCGCTTTTTCGACTGTTGCATTCTTCAAATCAGAAACTTTAATAACAAGCGTTCCTACAGCATAGCCTGTAGTAATTCCATAAGAATAATAGGGATAATAATAATATGGATACCAATCCCAATAATCATAATAGTATGGATAGAAATAATCCCACCAGTATCCTGGGTAATAAGCAGATACGTTTACAACTTCAGCGCTGTACAAAGATACCTCCAAATCAGGTCTTACCGAAGCCGATGGAGTAACTTGAGTATAACCTCTGCTTTCCATATTTTTAATAACTTCGTTAATTGCCGCTTGGTCTGCGGTTGTAAGCGAAGGCGTTCCGCCGTTTGAGCCGACGCTGATTACACAATCAGCAATAGAAAAGGTTTGAAACTGTTTAAAATTGCAGTTTTGATCATACTGCGTAATAGCAACTAGCTGATCTTCTGCTATATACAGATCATCTGGATAGTAATAGCAGGAAGAAAATAGAAATGTTGGAGCCAGAAGCCACAGGAACCGAAGTTTTGTTAGTTTTTTCTTCATTTTTTGAAATAATTTATGATTAATACATCATCTTAAACATTCCTCAAAAGAAAAAGTTCTATCTAGGGGGGAAAAAAAATAGAAAAAAGGAGGTGAAAAAACTCTGGATTAAAAATTGGTTTGTGTGTTTTTTAGTGGGAAAAACGAAATGAATAATTGATAATCAGTGTATTATTACATAGATATTCATTCCTTTAGCAAAGGGATATTTATGTTTTTTTAAGAAAATCCATTTTAGAGGTTATTCGAAATTTTTCTAGAAAGTATTTTGAATCTGAAATTGTTTTTTGCCGGAATTTTTATCGGATAGCACTACTATTTTTGAAAATTTCAACCTGCAAATTCGATAATTTTATCTTTCGAGACCTTTTCCATAAAAGTTGAAACAATTTTTATAAACAGTTAAAAATCATAATATTGTATGAATAAGAACAAAAGCCGGAATGAAATTGTTTTGAGAGATTTTATAGCGCCCTACAACAATTCTTTTACTCAAACGCAAAAGGCTTTAACACGGGAATTTTATTTTTCTGTTCATCGAAGAAGAATTTCTCTTTACCGAAGGCAGGCTTTAATTGGTTGAACCATGTGGCTTTAGGATCATATTCGGCAAAAAATGGAATATCTACCCATTTTGGATTGCGTCCTTGTAGGAAGCGAAGTACAAAAACTTTTTCAGTTCTTACTTCCTGCACGCCCAAAACTTGGATTTTTCCAGCATCGTCGCTCATACTTGGCCCGCGGACAGTCCGGCAAATGCCGCTTACCTGACGATAAGCCTTTCGGAATATTTGCCAGCATTTTTCCAAAGGAATTTCGAAATATTCTTTTGAGCCGGTATCGCGGGCGACAAACATATAATATGGGATGCAACCTAAATCTACTTGTTTCCGCCACATTTCGGCCCATAGTTCGGGTTTGTCGTTAATATTTCTAAGCAAAGGCGATTGTGTCCGGATTTGCGCGCCGGTAGTTAAGATGCGCGCAATGGCATCCTGAACGGCTTGTGTAGAAAGTTCTTTGGGATGATTGAAATGAGCTTGAATCGATAAATTTCTTCCCGATGAAGTAATTTCTTTGAAAAGCTGTATAATTGCATCGCTATCTGGATCGCTTAAGTACCGGTACGGCCAATATGACAATGATTTAGTTCCTATGCGTATCGTATGAATATGGCTGAACTCAGGCGCTAAAAGAGGTTTAATATAATTCGCCAGTACTTCTCCGCTCATTATCATGGGGTCGCCGCCGGTAAACAGGATATCGGTGACTTCTTTATGATGGGATAAATATTTTAGAAGCAAGTCGCCCTCTTTCATAGCAAATTTCAATTCGCTCATTCCCGAAAATTGCGGCCAACGAAAGCAGAAGGTACAGTAAGCGTGGCAAGTTTGCCCCTGACTTGGGAAAAATAGGACCGTTTCGGGGTACTTATGTTGAATGCCTTTTAACCTGATTTCACCTAAATAAGGCACATTGTGTTCTTGTCCGGCAGGATTAGGGTTCAATGATAAACGAATCTTCTGAACTTTTTGATTGATGATGACTTCATCAGCATTTTCTTCCAGAAGTTTCGCCACGGCATCATAATGCTTTTTACTAAGCATTCCTTTACGGGGAAAAGTCAAGGTAAAAATAGGGTCCGTTTCAACGTTATCCCATTCAATTAGTTCATTCACCACATAATTATTGGTTTTAAAAGGAAGCGCTTTGCCAACCACTTCTATATCTTTCTTAACTTCATCGCTAACATTTTTCATCTGAGGAATAGAAAGATAGTTATGCAGGGCATACGAAACAAATTTTTTCATAGTAATTATAATTTAGATAAGTCCCAATATCCATTATTCCGCTTTTGCCGTCATCTGAACGAAGCGTAATGCAACAAAATGACGTGAATGGTCGCTTTATTAAGCGACTGAAGATTACATCAACTATTTAAAAGTTCTATTTTTAAATAATTTTCTAGATGAGAGAGCCTAAACGGAACAAATGACAACAGGGTGACTTCAGGTTATTTTTGTGATAATACTTTTTAGAATAAAATTCTAAAAACCAATGGTTCATCTGTTTAAAGTTATTAGTTATGATGATCAGTTATAGGTAACTGTTTAAAAAATTTTCCATGAAGTATTTTGAATCTAAAAACGCTCTTTTTGCCGGAATTTTTATCAAATAGTTCTACTATTCTCCTGCAAATCCGCTGTTTGTACCCATAAAAATATAATATTTACTTGCCTATTTTCGATACAATATCCGGTTCTGGCAACAAGAGATTTTACTACTAAACTATGTATATTCAATATAACAGGATTCGGATTTAGAATCTCCAACCCAAACGAATTTTAGGATTGCATTGAATTGCAAAAGCGCTTGTTGTGATGGCCTTATTATCGTACTTAATTTTATTTTCGAACTCTATTTCTTCGTGAGAATTTTCCCATGAAGACGGATTATCAATTATATTTTTGATTTTTGAATTGATTTCGACCTTTCCCGAAGATATATAAAGCCTTTGATAGGAGCTGAAATACAGTATTTTATCACTTTGAGGTTTGAGTTGCTAACGGTTACCTAACGATTCTCATTTCTATTAGTTTCACCGTAATTTCTGGTGCAAATATAATGCAAAAACGTGGATATGGAGAAAATATTTTTCATATCCACGTTTTCATTTATAAAATCATTGTTGTCACAAATCACTTACTTTTCTTCATGAATTTTTAATCTGGCATAAATTGTTGTCGGGTTTTTCTTCAGTTCCAAGAAATATTCAAGAGTGGGCTTTTCTTTCAATAACTCAAAATTCGTGTTGGGAATTTTACTATTTGCTATTTTCAGAGGGAAAGTAATATCTATCTCTGTATCTGTTATATAGCAACCATTATTTATTACATGCACGACTCCAAATCTCTGAAATCCTTCTTGAATGCTTGAGGAGATTAATTTAACATCCGGATTGCCTATGAAGGAAAAATCACATGCCATTATATCTTCGGGGTTCTTTTTCGATTGTTTGATTCTAAATCTCATAAAATCACCATTTCGTATAAAAGAAAGCGGGTAATCTGCATTTTTCTTGGAATTGGCTCTTTCTTCCTTATCGTAAAAGAAGAAATAGCTTTCGTTAGTTCCCATTTCCTGTATGAAACCATAGTTTTTTCCTATCGAAAACCTTGTTACTACTCCTATTTTAATCTCATCTTCATCCATTGTATCGTCAATAAAATTTTTTGTCAAATTCTACTTTACAGTAACTATACATATCTTTTTATTGTCCTTTTGTTATTTTCTCAAAATCCACCTGGATTTTACTCCCTTTCTCAAAATCGTAAAGCGTTATTTGCCGTATTTCATATAGCATAAGCCAATATGATTTAAGAGATTCCAAGTAGGTTAAAATCGCATTGTCTTTATCTGTTGTGGCATTAGTTAAGTCGGTGAAACTACTTTTACCAAAAGCGTAGCTATCCTTTTGGGCTTGCAAACGTTTTTGTGCTATGTCCAATGCACGTTTGGATATATCCACTTGTATTTTTTGGGTATTGAATTGCAATACTTTTAACGTTAATGCCTGTTCAAAATCCTGTTGTTCCTGTGATATTTGTATACGGGTAATTTCTTGTTGCGACTGGGCTATCTTGACTTTGCTTTTGGCTTTGCCCCAATCCCAAATAGGAACTTGCAAACCTAAGGATACTATTTCTTGATCCATCGGATTTTTATAAGCACTTTTGAATGTACTTGCATTTTGCGTAAGTCCAAAAGCCGCATACAAATTGGCATTAAAACGGTTGCTTGCCTTTGCCTGCATCAGGTTACTTTCCGATTGTAATTCTCGTACCTTGAAATCTTGGTATAATGGGTTTTCCAATGCTAAAGATTGGGCGTTGCTTACCGATATTTCTTTGTTGAAAATATTGGTTGGAGTGGTAAGTTCCCAATTTTCTTCATTCTTTAACTGCAAAAATTGTTTTAGTTTGGATAAGGCGTTGCGTTGGTCGTTTTTAAAGGATTCTACTTGTAAGGCTGATTGCAGGGCATTGAGTTCCACTTGCAAATATTCTGTTTCAACCATAGTACCGGATTTGTATTTCTGTTCGGCATTGAATTGTAAGGTATCAGCATACAATTTATTTTGTTCGGCATTTTGCAACCGGTTTTGTATCAATAGTAAATCGAAATATAATTGCACGGCTTGTACAGACGCTTTTTCAACAGTTTCCAAATATTTTTGCTTGGCTAAATTATATTTTACCGGATTGATTTTCAAATTCCATTTCAGGGAATTGTAAGAAAATAACGGCTGTGTAAACCCTAATTGAACAGGAGTGGATAAAAACGAAGTGTAGCCATTATCCCCATACATATCCATTCGCTCTAAACCTGATTTCAACGATACTTGTCCCCCTGTTAATGGGATATTTTGTGATATTTGCAGGCTACCTGAATAATCTGCATAGAATTGAGAAACAAACTGGTCAGTTCCATCAGGTTGGGTAACTTTTGAAATAGAACGGTTAAAATTGGGCAGGGTTCCATTTAAAGAAAGTTCAGGATATACTGAGGCTTTCACACTTTCATAATCCCAATAATTACTTAAAAATTCATGTTTGGCTATTTCGGAATTAGGGCTGTTTTTTGCCCACTCTATTATTTGATTGAGTGAAACAGGTTTGTTTTGAGCATGGATATTATTTACCACAAAAGACACGAAGAACACAAAAAGAAAGCAAAGCAAACTCTTTTGTATTTGTATGTAAACTGTTTTCCCTCTCTTAGAAATGTTCATCGTTATGCGTTTATCATTTATCGTTTAATCAACGATTTTATCGGGTTCAAAAATCTTTCTATCAACCGCAAATCTTCCGTAATGATTTCGGCACTACCGGACATTTCTTGTGAAAAATCAAGGGTTTTGCCGTAGTTGGTTTTTAGGTTGTCGGGGAAATCAACTTCCACCATGGTAAACTTGCCCTTATCGTTGGTAATGGGAACCAAAGAAATGTTTTTCACCACACCTTTTACCATACCGAACTCCATGTAAGGGAAGCCGTCAAATTTGACATTTACGGATTGCCCTTTGCGTACTTTGCCTGCTCCCTGTGCCGGTAACATGATTTTTCCGGTAATATGGGTGGTTTCGTTGGGTACAATACTCAATAAGGCTTCTCCGGCATTGATATGTTGGCTTTTCTGCCACGGTTTGCTCATGGAGACCTTACCATTTAATGGACTGATAAATACATATTGTAACTCCCATTGATTAATTTGGGATTGCAATGCCTCATAAGCTCCTGATAAGGCTAAAAGCAATCCTTGTTTCTTTTCTTCGGCTTGCTGTTCCAAGTCAAAAATATTCTGTTCAAGTTGGGCAATGGTTAATTGAGCATTGTCTAATGACGACAAAGAAGTTTCATAAGATTGTCGCATTTGCAACAACGAGTTCTTGGCATTCTCATATTCAATTAAGGTAATGCTTTTCTTGGCATAGAGGTTAGAATCAATGGCAAAAAGGCGTTCTTGGGCTTGTAGTTGTTCTTGGGTTATTTTGCTTTGTTTTCCGCTGCGTTGTCCGAGTTTTTGCTGTAATGCTATTTGCTTCTTTAGAGCATTGATTTTTTGATTGTAATAATCTGCTTTGATGAAATATTGGTAATCTTCATAGGCTTTGGTAAATGAATAATAGGTATTTTGTAGTTCTCCGAGTTTGTAATTGTTGGTAAGAAGTGAGGCGTGAGAGGTGAAAAGATTAGCCTCTTTCACATCGAAATTGGCAAGCGTTTCTTTCAAGGTTAAAACATCGGAAAAACAAGCGGTATTTTCAATAACTGCCAAGTATTTATCTTTCTCAATAGTCTCGTTATCGAATACAAAAAGCGTATCTAACTTACCTGTTGCCCGTGCTACTAATTGGGAGGGTAAGTTTTCGGTGGTAACTTCTATTGTTGCCGGAACTACATCGGGATACTTGAAAAAACAACTGCCTACGACAATGCCACCGACAATAATTAATATTACGGTTATTCCCCAACGAATTATCCAACGGGGTGGTCGTCCTAAAATTTCCTGTACAGCAGGGCTTTTGAGTTCTATCTCCGGCTTCTCTCGAGTTCTCTCCAGTGGAGATGGGACTTGTATTTCCTGTGTCTCTATATGTATATTTTCGTGTTCTGACATAGCTGTTTTGTATTTCTCTTCCCCTTTGGGGAAGCCGGATGGGGTGTTAATTCCCCAACTCCAATTGATTTTTTACCAATTCATAATACACACCTTTCAAAGCGGTGAGTTCTTTGTGGGTGCCCTGTTCTACCATTTTTCCTTTTTCCAATACCACGATGTTATCGGCATTTTTTACGGTGCTTAACCTATGGGCGACAATGACAACTGTTTTACCCTTGAAAAATTCATTCAAATTTTCCATGATTACCCGTTCATTGGTGGCATCTAACGAGTTGGTAGCTTCGTCGAAAAAGATATAATCAGGGTTTTTATAAACGGAACGGGCTATTAATATCCTTTGCCGTTGTCCCTGACTGATTCCTTGCCCTTCTTGACCGATTTTGGTATTGTAGCCTAAAGGCATGCCTTCTATCATTTCCTGAATGTTGGCTACTCGTGCAGCATGAAGTAAACGATTGGTGTCGATAATTTCATCACTTACAGCGATATTTCTCGCTATGGTATCGGAAAAGATGTAACCGTCCTGCATCACTGCTCCGCAGTGTTCACGCCAAATATGGGTGTTGATATTTTGCAGATTGTATTCGCCTACTTTGATTTCGCCTTTTACCGGTGGGTAAAAACCCAACATCAGTTTTACCAAAGTCGTCTTACCACTACCGGACATACCGACTATAGCGGTAATTTTACCGCTTGGAATTTCCAAATTAATATCATCCAAGACTGTTTCGCTATGGGTTCCCTCATATTGGAAAGTAAGTTTTTCAATGGCAATATCCCGTTTTTGGGGCAAAAGGGTTATTTTGTTTTCGTTCGGGTCTTCTTCGTCTTCGCGGTTATGGATTTCTCCCAAACGTTCCAAGCTTATTTTGGCATCCTGTGCCGATTGTACGAAACCGATAAGTTGACCAATAGGCGAATTCAATTGCCCGATAATGTATTGCACAGCCATCATCATACCCAAAGTCATGTTTCCGGTAATAACTGCTTGGGCTGCAAAAAAGGAAATAATAATATTTTTGGCTTGGTCGATAAAAAAACCGCCTGCTTGTTGGTATTGCGAAAGAGCTAAGCCTTTGATGCTTACCTTAAAAAGTTTGACTTGGATATTCTCCCATTCCCAACGTTTTTGTTTTTCGCAGTTGTTGAGTTTTATCTCCTGCATTCCGGTGATGAGTTGATACAAATTACTTTGTTCTGCCGAGGCTTGGGCAAAGCGTTTGTAGTCCAATTCTTTCCGTTTCTTTAGGAAAATGACAATCCAAAGCACATACAGGGCACTTGCCAAAAAGAAAATACCCAATATTTTCAAACTATAGATACCTAATACAATAGAGAATATAATAAGATTGACAAAAGAGAATAAGGTATTAAGCGTACTGGAAGTAAGAAAACTTTGAATACGTGAATTGTCATGTATCCGCTGCATAATATCGCCTATCATTTTAATATCGAAAAAACGGATAGGTAACTTTGTAAGTTTGATAAGGAAGTCCGAAATCATGGAGATATTAATACGTGCGGTGATATGCAACAATATCCAACTTCGGATAAACTCCACTACGGTTTGGCTGGTAAATAATATCAATTGGGCAACTAAAATAAGAGTTACAAAACTGAGATTTTGATTACTGATACCATAATCGACTATGCTTTGGGTTAAGAATGGAAATATCAATTGTAGCAAGGAGCCTAACAATAAGCCCAAAAACAATTGAATGATATGTTTTTGATAGGGTTTGAGATAGCGAAAGATAAAAGAAAATTTTGTCCTGTCTGATTTTTCATCTTCTTGTTCGTAAAATTCAGGCGTAGGCTCCAAAAGCAAAGCAACACCCTCTTCTTCACCATCTTTTTTAGTGCTTAGCCAATTATTGCAAAATTCCTGAACAGTAAATTGAATTAACCCATGTCCGGGATCTGCTACATATACAGTTCCTTCAGGAAGTTGATTAGTTGACGTTTTCCCTTTTTTAAGTTTGATTTTATAAACGACTACAAAATGCTCCTGCCTCCAATGCACAATGCAGGGTAATGGAGCATCTTCGGCTAATTTCTCAAAAGAGATACGTACCCCCAAGGTTTTAAATCCCAGTTTTTCCGCTGCATCGCTTATGCCCAACATACTTACGCCTGCACGGGTAGCTGAACACATTTCCCTAAGCCTTTGGATAGTGTTGTTCTTACCATAATGTTTGGCTACCATTGCTAAACAAGTAGCCCCACAATCCATTTGGTCAGGTTGGTGGAGAAAAGGGAAATTTTTTATCATCTATATGAATTTTATCAATTTTAATTTCTTTATAATCAGGTTTAAAGCTTTATTTTTTCCTTTTTCTAGTTATTTATAATCAAATTGAATACAAGTTTTAATATAATACTTTGATGTGTTAGAGTTTATGAAAAATTCACAGAACATTCTAAAAACATAAACTTTTCAAATTACTTCATTTCCAATACTTTTTTAAATAAATAATCACGTGTTAGCAAGAATTCATCAAGTTCTATTATATCATGATAAGTGCGATAATCATCTAATTCTTGTAAGGTAGGAATTATCTCCATTTCGGGAACACATTGAAAAGTATCTTCCCATTTCTCTGCCTTGCTCAAATCTATGGCAGGCTCGAATTTGAAAGTATATTTGGAATGTTTAAGTTGAAATCCCCATGGGTTAAAGCCAAAACCTGCCATGTGCCCTGTGGACATGCCCATAGATACCAATTGTGGAATTTGCCGAGCCAGCGAAGTGAAAGAGTGTCCCGAAGAATAGGTGTCTTTGTCTTGAAAAAGATATATTTGCCCTGCAAATTTCAATGAATTGCTATCGGGTTCTATATGACGTTCATTTTCACGCACAAGCATTTTTTTATTACCCAACACTGGAATCTCTTGCATTACAAATTCCTTGGTCATTCCCGGCGGAAACTCCGCATTGAAATAGGCTTTTACTTCATCATTATAATTTAATGCCGTCTTTTGTTCAAAATGCAGTGTATCTTTTATAATAGCAGATAGCATAGACACCCAAAATCCATCTCCACCACCTTCATTTCCCCGAACATCTATCACTATTTTATCAATAGGCTTTCCTGCACCTTCTTTTTTTATAGAATCAATCAAATTATAATTCTCCTGCCAATCCATCATTTGGGTATAGATGTAGAGTATTTTTTGTCCGGGCAAATAGGCTATGCGTTGAGGTTCCCATTTTTTATATCGGGCAAGGTATTTGTCCATATTTTCCCGAATGTCTTTATTAGCAGCTTTTTGCATTTGAATACCATAGTGATTGGGAATAAATTCATAGATAGTTCCTGTTTCGTCTTCTACCTTCAATGTTTTATTAAAACGTACCATGAGCATATCGGTATAGTATTTTTGTTGGGCAAAATCCCAACGTATGCGATGTGGAGGCAGTTTGCCTATCAGACTTTTTGCATATAAATCAATGGGCTGATAATCGTATGCAATAACTCTTGCATTTTGAAAACATATAGAATCGCCTGTGTATGCATTTTTAAAAGTAAAATGCGCCCTCATATAATAATGCCCATCTAAATAATTGGCTGCTATACTCTGAAGCCAATCTTTATAAGATGTCTTTGCAGAGGCTTGTGCTGAATACTGTTTAATACCGGTGGATATGGCAGCGATGTAGGTAGAATCGTAGAAACTTTGCCCGGGTGCATATCGGGGATTAGGTATATCATAATACACTTCTCTTCGAGCGGCATGAACATCCAAAATATAATCCAAATTTATATCCATAAAATCAATAAATTCCCAATAGTTTTTGATGTGTGCTATTTGCTCTCGCCGTTGCTTTAAAATGGCAAGCATATCATAATTGGTATGCTCTTTTCTTATTTCCCATTGTGCATTGTAAGTTTCAATAATATATAAAAACTGGTCGAAATCTTCATACATTTGTTGCTGCGTAATTTTAAAGGGGGCTTTAGGAGTTTTCTGTTTAGTTTTTTGAGCTTCTGCGGCTAAATATAAGCAAGTAATGAGGAAAAGAAGAATGATTTTTTTCATAGGTTATAATTTGATATGTTGTTGAATTATAATTATTTTATTTGGTGTGCTTTTGCTAAAACTCAGGGGAATTATATATGTTATTAGGGTGTTGCATTAATTAATGCTGTAATATATTGTTCAATATATCCGCAATCTTTGGCACATTGTTGAATGGGAGCATTTTCAAATTCTTCTAAAATTCGTTGATGTGGACAACCGCCATAACATATAGGCAGATAAAAACAGCCTCTGCAATCTTCATTACATAAAGGATCTGCACCATACATATAGCGTGTCAGTTTTAAATTATCGGTTATTTGGATATATCCATTTTCATCAATAAATCCTACTTTATTCTCTCTATTACCTATATTTTCCCAACATTTGTACACAGAACCATCGGGACCAAATGCCCACGAATTGTGGTTGCGTACGGCGCACTCGCTGAAATTATTCTGCGGATACAAAAAATATTTATTATTTGTTTTCTGAAACATATCAAGAGCAAATTGCATTTTATCAGTACCACTTGAAAAATCACAGGCGCAAGATTCCGGTGTAGCGTTGCCAATATTTTTTAAAAATGCAGCGTATGGTTTGATGTTTTGATTTTCAGGATACCTTTGGTAAAAAAAATGTACGATGTTTAGAAAATCATCTTTCGTATTATTATCCATATTTACTCTTATATGCATAGCTATATCCTTATGTTTAGCTGCAAAATAATCTATATTTTTCAGTATGGTATCAAAGCAACGCTTATCGTTTTTCATACATTTAACTTGATTGTAATCCTCATATAAACCATCTATAGACAATTGTATTGTTTTGATATGTAAATTATGTAATTCATCGATTACAGCCTCATTCATGTAGTAGCCATTGGTAATGATGCAATAATCTGTATCTATATCTTCAGGCATACTCAAACTTTGGTTTAGCTTTTTCATTTGTTCAAATGCCAAGAGCGGCTCACCACCAAACCATGTGAAATTGAGACGACACTTATTGGGTAAGCTATTCATATATTTGGCAATCCGTTCTATTATTTCATCAGACATGTATTCTTTTACTTGTTCTTCAAAACAGTAGTAGCAGTTGTAGTTGCAATCCATTGTAGGGGCTATGGTTATGTTATAGACATCGTCAACACGTCTCCGTCCCCATGTAGTTGCTTGATATTGCAATAAATCGTTTTTAGGGTTATCTGTAATAATGAAAGCATTTCTTAGACTTTTTACAGTATCCGCATCTTCATTCAAATCTTGTTCTGAAAAGTCTTTATTTTTAAAACTTTCAAGTTTCAGAAACAAATCTTTATCTATTTTGGCTAAGCTATTACTAAAGGAGTTATAGATAAAGTATCCTTTTTCATGTGTTATCAAAGTTGTGTATATTGATATTTTCATATTGATAATTCTTAAATATTTTACTAATAAAAATCATGGAGCATAATCATTAATGACTAACTCCATGATTTTTATTTTATACCACAACTAGAATCTTGACAATTGCCCCCCTAAGGATACACTTTCCATTACGCTTACTATACTAGTTCTTACAACTTGTTTTGTATCAGAAGGCAACCCTGCGCATGTTGCAAGATCATTAACACCTGTGCAAAATTGCATTTCTGTGCGACATGTGTACAAATTGTGTGTACAATTTGCAGTTATAGTGAATACATTTCCCTTAACATTAGAACAGATACCAGGACCAGACTTAGTACAGTCTTGATATGTTGTACTATCAACACCTCCCAAAAATTGGCTCATTTCACCATTGGTTAATCTTCCATTTTCAATGAATTCTAATTTTAATGCTTTCTTTTCCATTTTAATTATATATTGAAATTCCCTACTCATAAAGCTTTTCGGCACCCGCTTTTGCTACAGCTGCTCATTTTATCGGCACCTTGCACAATATAACTTACCGTTTATTACTGTCTATTCCCCATAGCTTTAAGAATAAACGCCCTGTTATCGCAAGGGACATCCTTAATTTTAAGAGTGCTTTCGGTTTGTATATTGCAGAGTATTTATAACTTTGCATTTGTGTGTGCTATAGCATTACAAACTTTATGATATAAAAGGAAATATTCTTTTCCAATGCCTTAGGCGTCTGGTGGCAGGGTTGGGTAATTTCTGAATTAGTACCTCAAGTTTTACCTTTCCCTGCATTGACGCCTTATTTACCGCTACTACAAACAGACGCACACGATTGCAGTAGCTGTTATGCACCAATTTGTTTTACATAGCCAAAATAGGCTAAGCCTCCATGGTATAAAAATTTTGTTGCTTTTCATATTTCTATTTGATGTTAGTGAAAACCGTAATTTTGATTATATAGTTACTGTTTTAAGCTTGCGAGGCTTCGTAAATATCTTTATATTTTCTTATTTCACAAATCGCTTTTCTAAAATTTCTTTGTAAGTCGACAAAGGGGGTAAAATAAAGCACGAACGATATTTGTCGACATTTTCAAAATCCTCCAAATTGATAAACTCAACCTTTTCGTCTATAATTCTCATTTGGGTTCCATACTTTTGTTTTAGCCCTTTGTTAATCATAATTCGATCATACAAATATGCAACATTATTGGGATTTGTATTGTAGTTTTGATAGGATTCTAATAAATATTCATAACACTTTTCTTGAAAATCAATAAACCTATCTGCATGTTGAGCAATTAACCAAGCTGCGTTATCTCCGTTGGAACCTATTAAACCATAGCCCGTCCATTGTTTGTGTGAATCTATTATGGAGTCTAAAAAGCACATATTTATACTGTCTGTAGAAAAGACTATTTTACTCATTTCATGCAATTTATTTTCCTTCCTCAAACTATCAACAAATGATTGGCTTCTTACCCATTGATCCCTCTCCCTTCTCTCAAGGAATAGCCTATTTAGATTTTCATTATAATTACGAAATGAATTTTGTTGATTAATTGAGTCTGATATGATGAATAGATTATAATCTCTATGGTCTTTTAAACACAACAATGCTGAATCGTTTTCAAGTTTCAAATTTGTGTAAGGGTGATAATACCCTTTTCGTAATGCCATCTTAAAATAATATCCCGCTGAATCAATATTCTTTAATTGACAGTAACAAATAGAAATTCTATAAAGGTTATCTCTATTTTCTCTTATATAGTTACTTGATTGATACTTTTTTATTGCTTCTATATAATTTCCTGTTTTTAGCAATGAATCGGCTTCCCATTTCTCAAAACATTCATTCTGAGAAAATAAAGATGCCATAACAAGAAATTGTATTATTAGAAACAAAGTTATTTTATACTTATTCATGGTACGGATTATATTTACAAAATGAAGGTTTAGAATATAAATCATCAGAGTCTTCAGTAAATGCCCGGCAATCTTGACACTGATACCTGTACTCGCAATCTTTACAAACTTTTATGTTGTCTTTTGTAATCATCCAAACAGATCGAAAGTCGGTATTTAATATCACATCCCTTATACTCTGTTGGTCAATATTTCCATAATTCGCATTCATGTTTAAGCAATTCTTTATATTCCCAAACCTATCTATACATACTTTCCCATTTAAACATGAATTCCGATTTTTAGCTTCAATAAAAAATGACTGATTAATAAAAAAACATGGTTTCGAAATTTTACAATTATCAAATTCTTTTCTTCTGATAAAAATCTTGGCGGGGGCTATTTTGGGAGATGTGATTACTTTATCATATGGCGAATTGTAAACTTTTATTTTTCTTATCCTTCTATTGGTTTCTAATACGATTTTTAAGTCATTCATCCATGTTTTATCCATTATTTGGTTGTATATACATTTTATTTCTACAGAAGCAAAGGAAGTATTTTTAATTGCATTTCCAATAACACGAATGTCTTCTAAAGTGTCGATTTTCTCAATAATAAGTAATACCTGTTCACAACCTATTTGGGTTAGTTCTTCGATAGACTTTTGTAGTAATTCTTTTTGTTCGGAAATAGAATAGATATCAATCAATGCATGTGAAATCAGAAGCGGTGTTTCATATTCTAAATTCAATTTGGGAAATAATTCAATATTCTTGGTACGGAATCCCCAATTATTCTTTTCTAGAAAATTTAAATATGTATCCATACCCTCATCTATTTCATTGTTATATTTCCTCTTTGTTTCTTCAATGCTAAGAGTTTCGAGATCTTCCAATACCGAGTATAGTAATTGAGGAATGTATTTATAACGATTTAGTAAAATATCGTAAATCATATATTTTTTTGCTCCTGCTACTAATATACTATGAGCATATAGTCGAAAAAATAATTTTTCCAGTTCCATAATCTAATCATTCAAACAAAAACATCGATAAAATGAATTCACAATAATTCCCCCGCTATGAATGTTGCTTTCTTCGAAATATAGTATTTCCAAGGCTTCTTCTTCTCCTAAATCCTTAAATACGAATGGAACATCTGTGCTTTTTTTTAAGTCAAGCATTTGTATTACCTTATTGTCTTTGGTCTTATCGTTATTCATATTCTTTATTTTTATTAATCAAATGTAATGCAACCTCTTTCTCAAGGCTATAATTGCATGGTGTGGATGTCATCCCAAATTGACCGACAGGATTTAGTTCCAAAAATATATATTCACCATCTGTAGATTTAATTAAATCAAAAGAACCGCAATTGATTTGCATCATCTTCATGAATTCTGCCAATTTATACTCAATTTCATTTGGAAGAATAAAAGGAACTCTTCTTGCCGGATTTTTAAAATTGTAGTTTCTAAAGTCGATAAGGGTCTTATTGTCTTTCTGTGTAAACATCGCCATACTATAAAACTTGCCATCTAAATAAAATGTCCTAATTTCAAATTCTTTTTCAATTTTTCTTTGAAACTGGGAATGCATAAAGTAATCAGGAAGCTCTTCAATATCGGCATCAGACACATATTTTGTAAAGATAGTATATGATTTTCTTCCAAAAACAAAACTTGTCGTTTCTTGTATCGGTTTTGTAATAATCTTTTTATATTCTTGTTTGAATAAGAGTAATTCCTGTTTGCTACTGGTAACAATGGTTTCAGGAATATTTAAGCCACAATGCGTTGCAATTTGCAATTGTAACATTTTATTTAGACGTCCTTGCGATGGATGATTCAGCCAATATTTCTGTGACAACTCAATTGATAAAAGTGATAAAAGACTTAATTTTTCTTGAGCAACAAATTTTTTCACATCTTCCTGAAATCGAAAAGTAGCATTTTTTGTAAAATAAAGGTTGGGAGATGCATGAAAACGCCGAAACCATATTACATTAAAATCATCTAAAGCATATTTTTGATTGTTTATTACAATGCTTGATTTTTTATGGGATGCATTTATATCATATGTAAATTCATATTTTTCGTAGTCAAAACTATTTAACCTTAAATATTTGGCTGAATAATAATTCAACCAATTTACAACTATTGAGGTTGTCATATCAGTCATATCAGAGAGGATGAGAATCATGATTTAACTATTAAGGTTAGGCATAACAAGGGTAGAATTCTACCCTTGTTATGCCTAATAGTTCATCTGTTTTACGGTTTAAATAATATTGGTAAAGACGGATAATTAGGATTCGCAATTGCCACAGGTGTTTTGGGTGGATCGTCTGTCCAGTCGCAATCACAATCATCTTTAACTTGCGCTCCATCTTGATGGCAATAAGTATCTCCAGTATTACAACCAGATGTG
The DNA here is from genome assembly GCA_031553195.1 of Bacteroidales bacterium. Classification (GTDB taxonomy): domain Bacteria; phylum Bacteroidota; class Bacteroidia; order Bacteroidales; family P3; genus JAVBLV01. The sequence goes on along the minus strand of JAVBLV010000004.1, from coordinate 51,341 downwards.
GGGTTTTCTACTCCACCGCTACCTACAAGGGCTCCCCCCCTTATATTATTTTTTTCTGCATTATTTATCTCAAATTCTTCAAACTGAGATAATAATTCATCTTTTTTCATAGCTGAAATATTTAAAATTAGCCTACTCATAAAGCTTTTGGGCTACCGCTTTGTCTGTTTTCTTCTTTCGTGAGAATATCGACGAATCAACTTTACGTGTCAATATTGGCTGTATCTTGCCAAATGCGACAATTGTTGTATATTTGCTACGCCTTTCTTGTATTTGATTAATAAATCCTGTTGTCTAAATAGGTACTACACTATTCTCTTGCATTTATTGAGCCTTGCAAGGAAGGCTTTTTATTAAAGCTTGCGAGGCTTTATAAAGTGTCTTGCCAAAGTTGTTGATTCAGTTTTTCTATTCTATTATAGTCAGGTATAAATTCTTTTTCAGAATCGAATGCTCCGCATTCTTTAAGAGGTTTAAAACCCGCCCTGCCTTTCCATTTTGCAATATAAGGATTGTAGTTACATTCTTGTTCGAAAAAGAAATTCCCATTACCTAATAGTATGGGGATTCTACTATCTTGACACATATACCTAAATTCACATTCTCTGCATACGATAGTCTTGTCTTTTGATGATGTCCATAGAAATTTAAGTTTATCTGTAATGGTAGAGGCAATACTTATCTGATTTACATTTCCCACAACAACACAATTGGGTGAATTTCTAATAGACCCATTACGATCAATATAAATTTTTTGATTAAAATAAGTGTTATAAGTCAATGATTCGGTAAACATGGCTATATTAACCTTGAAATTTTTGATATTTACCAAACAATCATTGCTGTCTTCCCAATGACCTGTGTGATATTTAATTAAAAGAGGATGGTTCAAAGAAAGTTTATCTGTTTTTTTCCCTTTATAGTTGAATAAATTTACATATACTATTTTAGGATTTAGTTGGCATAATTCTTCCAAACTTTTAATATCAAAATTTTCAGGAATATTTATCCATATATTAAAGGACTGAAATCCTGTACTTTTGTAACGTTGTAGAAAATTCCCTATTTGGGAAAAATTGCAAGATTTAATAAAACGGAAAATGATATGTTTACAACTCAAATCCTCAAGCTGTTCGATAATTTTATTTTGGAAAATTAATTTTTCATCATCAATGTCAAGAATTGCAGAATAGATAGTCGCTGGCATTTTCCATGTCAGGTCTAATTCAGGGAATAAAGGCATGTATTCTTTTTTCATTAAAAAAATATATTCTTTCTCTAATAAAAAGTCAAGATATTCTTGTGCAATAGTTTTATCACTGACTTGTATAAGCTCACGTTTTAAAGCACTTAGAGATTGTCCATTAAACTTATACAATATATCTATGAGTATATTGGGTAAAAAATCATAATTTTTACGATTCAGATCGTAGGCAATACCTCTCAATACTCCTTTTATCAGCCGGATTTCTTCATGAATTTTATAATGTAGCATTATCCTTTTCTCCTTCGTTTATAATACTTGCAATTAGAATTTCTTTATAAATAGGGGCAGTTTTATACCCTCCTGTAATTTGATGGTTTGATGAACTATTATTATCAAAAGATGCTCTAAAAGTTTTACCAAATTCCCCCTGCCGAATATATAGAGGATATTCTATTTTATGCAATAATTTTTTTTTGTATTTTGTTGTTCTCATTTTTGGCAATTAATTTTTTAGCAATAAAATGTTCAATATAATAATTACAAGGATATGACACTTGTTTGAATTGTCCAATAGGGTTCACTTCTAAAAATACATATTCTCCTTTTTTTGATAAGATTATATCTATTGAACCAGAATTTAAACCTAATTTATTCATTAATTTTACTAGTTGTTGTTGTATCTTACTGGGTAGTATAAATGGAGGTGTTCGGTTCGGATGTTTTTCATTATAGTTTCTAAAGTCTGTTGAGGTTTTAGGATCTTGTTGAGAAAAAATGGCTGAGGTGAAAAATTGTTCTTCAATAAAAAATGCACGTAATTCTATCTCTTTATTTATTTTTTCTTGAAATAAAGTGGGGAAAAAAGTATCAGGTATTCCTTTAATATTTTTTGCTGTAACTTCTGTGGTCAGGGTATTCACCATTTCTTTAGCGGAGTTTATAAAAACCCCTTGCGTTACAGGTTTATTAATTAAATTGTATTTCCGATTCAATATTTGTACTTCTTTTTTGGTTGAAAGTATTTCAGAATGAGGAATACGAAGCCCTATTTCGCTTGCTAATTGTAAAGTAATTAATTTATTCAAATTGCAGTCAGAGGGCTTATTAATCGAATCTTTGAATAATAAAAAGTATAGGTAATTAAAAGATGTTGTTTTTTCACCAAAAAATTGATTATTGAGGCTTACTTTCAATGGAGATTGACTTTTCTTTGTGTATTCACTTAGGTCTGTCGTTATCCAACCTCTCCTATACCATATAGATGTGAAGTTTTGGGAGCAGTAGGTGACTCCTCTAACTTTAAAGTGTACTACATGACGTTCATTAGATATTGTAATACGTTGTATTTCAATATTATCATCCTGTGATATTCGTAAGAATGGTTGTTTGTAATATAGTAACCAATCAACTACTTCATGGGTACTAAGATCATCTTGTGAGGATATTATTAAAATCATAAGTATATTTTTTACATTTCAATTTCTTTCAAAGCATCGACTAATTCAACTCCAATAATTGCTAAATATAATTCAAAACTCTCAATCCCCACCTGATCTCTGTTCCTATTTATTTCATCTAACGAGGGAAATTTCATGTTAGGGTAATATTGACGTAGCCTGAACCAAGTTCCATATTTTACAGGCAAATTATTTTCATAGAGATAAATATCTTCTAATCCACATAATATACCGGGTTCAATATGTCCCCGTTTTTCTTCTTTGCTTATTATTTGAATTAATTTTTTCCAATCCTCCGAGTCAGGATAGCCATACATAGCTGAATTATGTGTGATTAATACGGCTTTTCGATAAAGTTCCATGCCTACATTTTTACATGTCGGGAAACCATATTTTTGACACAATTCTACAAATTGATGAAAAACGGTTGTGTCACGTTGGTTTTTGGATTTGCCAATATTGTTTTGATCTATATTATACAGAGTTATAAGAGGATTGCAAAACAACGTGTCATGTTGTTGTATGGCTGTATTATATAAGGAATCTTCTTTTTGCAAAAATTGTTTATATAGGGCGGTATTAGAGAATTTTCCTAGTGCTTCGGGTATTATCCCTAATTTTATCCCTGTCAAGACTGTTTTTACGGCATAATCATAGGCAACTTGATAGTTGTCAGTTTGAGCGGCACAGATAACAGATTGAAAATAGGGTTTATGAAAGTACGGAAATTCTATACTTGCAGAATCAAAATAGGATATTGCTTTTGTATAATTAAGACTATTCATTTCAACAACTCCTTTTGCAAGAAGGGTAGAATATTTTTTATACTTTTCAGTTATTTTTTCTTGTTGTCCAAAAACGCTACAACAATAAAAAATGAATATGATTCTAATAATAATTTTCATTGTTCAAAATCTTATATTCGTTGTTCTTTTGAAGTATATCTAGTAATCTGTTTTGCTCAATATCCCATTGTATACTAATAAAGCAGCATATCAATGGTTAATATATTATTTATAAAATCTCTTGAGTTAAGTATTTTATCCCAATATTCAAGAGGGCTTAACCCTCTTGAATATTTAGGATGGTAAAAATTACTCCACGAAATCTAAATATTAGGGTTTGAATATAGAGCCGGCTCCTCCTCCCAAATTAGGGTTCAAAGCAGCATTACATCCATCTGAACTAGGATCTGTTGGACCTAGGGTGTCAAAATCATATAAAGTACCCCCATCCCAACAATCAGGAACATCTGTTGCTCCGGTTGAACAGCACTCATGGTCTCCTGTATCACTAGAATTACTGCCTGTAAAAGGTAATCCTCCTACAATTTGGTCTAACTGTTCTTTTTTAAAAAGATTAGACTGTAAACTTTTTAATCTTTTCATATTTATTACTATTAAAATTCGCCTACTCTATAAGCTTTTCGGCACCCGCTCGCTGTACTCCTACAGCCATTTTTTGCCCATTTCAGCTAAAATTCTTTATATATCAGTTATGAGCCAACTTACCTATACAAGTTACAAATCCTATTCTTACAACAGTGTGCCTGTTTTCCCCATTCAGGGCATTGTGCCTTCACTCGGCTATTCTTTTTATAGCATGTTACGGTCAAAAAACAGAATTTACTGGTTTCAGCCTGCCTAACCAATCAAGCGAATTAGGCTTTCGCTATTTTTTACGCAACTGTTTTGTCATTAAAAAAGACAAATACAGACACGCCCAACTTAACCGTAGGTTTATTGCAGTTTTTTGGGTATTTATGTTTAACTTTGCTATGCCTTTCTTGTTTTGGTTAATAAATCCTGTTGTTATAGTTTGGCGCTATATTTCTTGCATTTATGCCTGCAAGGAAGGCTTTTTTGGTAAATTGTAAAGCTGGCAAGACTTCCAACCCCCTGTAAAAATTCTCTTTTCATTTATCCTTTTAGCTTAAGCAGCTCCAAAAGGAACAAAATCATCAAAGTTGTTTTTACCTATCACAAGCAAATAATCGCTTGCATAGTATAAATGTCGAAAACTTTTGGGATTAGAAACGATAGCTTTAAAAAAAGAATAGTTTAAAAATTTACAGAAAACACCGATTGTTTCCGCAATTTTTTGTCCGGATTTTTGAGTAATAAGCCTTATGAATCTCACGTTATTCATAGGTTATAAAGGAATTTTAGTTTTAGAATCAATTCACTTCGTTTCAGGTTGCTAAGGTACAAAAATATTTTTGGTAATTGCAACTTTTTTGAATTTATATAAATATATTTCATCTAACTATCTTATTTCTAATACATATTTACTGTCATGCCATCTGTGTAAATAATATGATTTAGTATAATAAGTACTCAGCGGAAATTAGTTTATACTATTCTGAAATACAAAACGGTTTGAAGTAATTAAAAATCAAATATTTGAAATGCTTTTATATTGCAAACTAAATTTCGCCGCATACTTATTCTAATTTAGTTAAGCATATTATCTATTGAAATTGTTTTCATTTTTATAATTTAAAAACATTCAAAACATGGAAACACTATTTCAAATTTTCATCGTGGAATGCAGCCGCATTATACTACAGTTAAGCGAGCTGCCGGTTATGGAAGAGCAAATGAGCCTTTTCGAGGAATTCGCCGAAATCAATTTGCTTTTTAACGGTTTCAACCTGTTGCACAAGTATAAGGATTACTTGTGGGAGCACTTTACACATTTCAAAGAGATCTTAGCCCAACCTGATTCAGGCTATTCTCATGCAGAACTACACCGTATGCTGCTCCATATCAAAGAATGCGAATTGTGTTACTATCGTTTAGAATTAGAAAACCGTAAAATCTGGCAACACTATCATTCCTATTTACCCTTTGATTCAGGCATTTCCGAGTTCCAAAAGAAGCGTATCCTCTGTAAAGTATCGGATTTTCTTGTTGTGCAGAAGCATTTTTTACAACTGTTGCGGATTTATATCAAAGGGCATTTAGAATTATATCCCCACCTACCCGAAACCAAACCACCCCATAAGAATAAGAAAACAGCCACTATTTTAGACTATGATTTGTTTTGGGGCGGAGGGAAAAGCGACTTGGTGGAACTGAATACCGTATTATACTATTCTGGAAAAGTAATTTCACGCAACCATAAACTAAGCTTTAGAGCTTTCCAACACCTGATGGGACAGCTTTTTCATGTAGATTTGAGCGATTACAGCAATGTAGCCACCAATCTATACAAACGGAAAAAACAATCATCGGTTTTCTTACCCAAAATGGTGGAATTTTTTAATGAATTTGTCGCTCAACGTTGATTATTTTGGTGATTTACCGCCTTTTTAATACAAAATCAACGCTAAACGAATGCTTTCTTACAGCTTTTTATCGCTAAGCTAATACTTTTAACTACTTTGGAAAGCTGTTTTGCATGAATTTTCATTCCATTGTATCAACTTTCATTTTGAATACATTGAAAATGTTGAAAATCTGTAACTTACAATAGATATTGGAAAAAATGTAAAAATAGAATATTGATATTTAGTATTTTACAATAAAAATCACTTCCTAAGAAGCTTCCTTAGGAAGTGATTTTTATTTTCAGGCTGCCGACATTTGCACAAAAGAAATTATTCACGTTAAAAACCCACAATCAAATGGAAAATCTTGCCTTAATCAACCGTGAAGATTTAAACGAAATCTTTACCAAACTCAACGAAATCCACCGCTTTATCATTAAAGGGGACATCAAGCCTGCCCGTCATCTACAGGAAAAATGGCTGTCGAGCAACGAAGCCGCCCAAGTGTTAAGGTGCAGCGTCCGAAGTTTGCACAACTATCTCAATCAAGGATTATTAATCCGCCGTCGCCATAAACGCCGTTTGTATTTCCTTGCCGAAGACTTGGAAAAATTCATGGAAGGAAAATACGGCTTCAATCCCGATAAACTCATAGCCCATAGACTGTACAAACATGAATAGTTACCGCCTTACCAAAGCCTTTTTTGCCTTTTGCTGCGAAACCCCAAGCCTTACTACCAACCATATAGCCCTGTACTTGTGGTTGGTAGAATGCAATAACCAACAGCAGTGGCAGGAAATTTTCGCTTTCACTTTCGAAGAAGCCGGAGCCGTTTTACATATTTCCTACAAAACATTCAAGAAAACACTGGATGATTTGATTAAATGGGAGTTTATCCAATTGATACATAAGCCTGTAAACAGGTTTTCAACAGCTTGGAAACTCAGCTTGGGAAAAACTCCCACGCTAAACGGTAGCGAAGCAGAAATTCCCACGCAACACCAAGATAGCGAGGGAAATTTTCCCGAACAACCAAATTGTAGCGTGGGAAATAGCGAGGAAGAAATTCCCACGCAAAGTGGTTGTAGCGATGGAAATTCTCCCACGCTAATTGAATATATTAATTATAAAACTCTATTTCCAAACATTAAAAACGAGAAAGGCGCGCACGAAGAAGAAAATTTAAAAAATCCGGTTTCTCCTTTTTCAGAACCCATAGAAGTTCCGGAAGAAGAAAAGAAAAAAAGTTCCGCCCAAAAAAGAAAAGAATTTCCCCTGCGGGAAGCCGAGTTTAAAACTGCGGTGTTAGCCTTTGCCGGAATTTACGAAATACCTTACTTGCGAGCCTTTTACGAATACTGGAGCGAACCCGACCCACAGGGTAATATGCGTTTCGAACTCGAACGCACTTGGGAACTCAACCGCCGTATCGGCCAATGGATGAGGCGTGAAAACCAATTCAGCAAACCACAAAAACCACAATCCAATGAATACCATACCGAAGAAAACCTTGATTACAGCATACCCTTGTGAGTTTGAACGCCTTTTAGAGACATTTACCCAAACTGCCAACGCTTTTTGTAGCCCAACAGGCTACGAGATTGACGAAGATAACCGCAAGCAGATAGAACTTATCCTACGCTATTTCATAGGAGATAAGACCATAGAAGCCGAAGGAATCTTTTTACATAAAGGCTTGATGCTGTACGGAAACGTAGGGACAGGCAAAACTCTGTTAATGGAAATCATTCGAAAAATGTCGAACACCTGTTTTCCTGATAATTATTTTCAAATGGTGCGGGCAAGGGATTTGGTGTTGGCGTACGAATCGCACGGATCCAAAGGCATTGAACGCTATATCTGGAACACCGAAAACACAACATTCGGGAGCAAAAAACCTTTCGCCCTTTGCTTGGATGATATTGGTATCGGTAACGAAAAAGCCTATTACTTTGGTAATTATCTCAATGTCATAGCCGAAATCTTTTTAGGCAGGTATGCAGTAGTTCGTGATTGGAACAACCGTAAAATTACCCATATTACCACCAATCTGAACGCCGATAAAATTGAAGAACTCTACGGAAACCGTGTCCGCTCGCGGCTTCGGGAGATGTTTAATCCGATACTTTTTACCGGAAAAGACCGCAGGAAATAACGATGAATTTTTCAGATACAAGTAAACCGGAAACTTGTGAACCTTTAAACTAAAAAATAGCTAAATCAACAACTTAAACATGGAAGATAAAGCCTTTATTACCAAAAAAGAACTTCATATCCGTTGGGGAATCACTGCCGAAACCTTGCGAACATGGCTCAAAGAAGACGGCGAATGCCAACAAGAGCTTTTAGCCACAGGCTACAAGAAGACTCAAAAAAAATTGACCCAAAAACAATTGGAAATCATACGAAAACACTTTGAGTAAGTTAGATACAAGATACGAGTTAAGATACAGTAACTTGTATCTCGTATCTCGTCAACTTGTGCCTAAGAAATAAATACAGAAAAACACAGGTAAATAAAGAAAAACACAGGCAAACCCAAGTAAACACAGGTAAACCCTGAGGGTCAGTTTAATGCATAGTAATTTTGCTTCATCAATTCGAGAGTAAACAAGATACGAGTTGACCAATAAGCGAATCAACAAATAAACATCCATTATGAGTCAAAAAGACATCGGCAGCACCTTAGTAACCTTAACCAGTGGCATGATCGGCGGAACTACTGCCTTAGCTTCAAATACATCCTCCCTAGACTTCTCCCACCTGATAGAAGTCGCCTTTTGTGCCACTTTTTCCGCCATTATCGGCTATGTGGTCAAACTCTGTGCCGACAAAATCAGGCATAAAATACGCCAAGCCCAACAACGAAAACAATTTAAGGAATATAAAAAATTACCCGAAGATGAAGAACATTCTTAAAATCGGTTTGACCTTAATCGGCGGATTGATAGTTTACAAAGGCATTCAACTGTTTAACTCTTTTACTTTGTTTGAAGATTTAAGTATTAGTGCCGAAAAGGTAAACATCAAAACTTCGCTTAGTGATGGGATTACGGTCATGGTAACGCCTTCGGTCAAAAACCCAACCAAACATACGCTTACCATTACCCAACCTTTTGTCAAACTTTTTTCCAACGGAACCGAAGTAAGCACCAGCAACATCCAAAACAAAACCCATATTTTAAAACCTTTACAACAGTCGTTTTTAGACAGCGTAACGATAAAACTAAGTTGGGAACAAGTTATACAAATAGCCGAAAAGATTAAAATTACCATACCCAAAGGCACAGTAAGTACTAAAATACTCTATCTCATCGCCCACACTAAAGACATTTTAAACCAATCCAAACTTACGATTCAAGTCATTACTTACGCCAACAACGTGTATTACAAATCAGACCATATCGAAGTAAAACTATAAAATCAGGTACAAGACACAAGTTGACTAGATACAAAATAGAAGAGTCCCAGTAGCTTGTGCCTCGTATCTTGTATCTAAAAAAACACTTTCAATTCTCAATTTTCAACTAAATGAATACTATCGGCAAAATATCATCAGGATTTCGATTTATCAAAAGTGGAACGGAGTTTAATCACCTGTTCCCAACGGCAAGCAATAAAGACAAAATAGCTTTGCATGATGCCGAAGTTACCGATACGGTGCAGTTAATGGGTAAAATAGTCAGCCAAACCCTAAACCAAACCCAAGTATTGGCAAAAAAACTGAAAGATGGGGATTTGCGACAAACCTGCCAAAACGTTTGGGATTTTTTGTACAACCACATTCAATACAAATTAGACCAAGCAGGCTTGGAACAGCTCCGGCAACCCGCGAGAAGCTGGCATGACCGCCATAGCGGAATAGATTGTGATTGCTTTTCGATATTCGTTTCGAGCATTTTGACCAACCTCAATATTAAACACGCTTTCAGAATAACGAAATACGACCGCGATGTTTTCCAACATGTGTACGTCATCGTTCCGATTCCTTCTTTAAAAAATAAATATTACACTATCGACTGTGTATTAAGTCAATTTGATTATGAAAAACCGTACTCAGAAAAAAAAGATTTTGTTATGAAACACTCATTGAACGGAATAGATGTAGCCGTACTTTCGGGATTCGACCCTCTTTCGGGCGATGACGAATATTTAAGCCTGCTTTACGGAGATGTGTTTGACGGTGTGGCTTTAGGAGCCATTTCGGAAGAAGAAGCCGTATATCAGCATTTGATTTCGACACGAAATATCGTGTCCGAAAAACCGTATCTAATCGCTGCACTGGACGACCCCGAAGCTTTTTTACAGATGCTTGATTATGCTATCGAACACTGGAACACGCCTCAACGGGATGAAGCCCTCGAAGTTTTGGCAAAAAATGAATACGCCATCAATAAATTGAATGGATTCTTTGACGATACCCTTACAGGCAATGACGATGAACTGTTTGGAGAAGATGAATTGTACGGCGATGATGAAAATTATTTGCTTGGCAAACCCAAGAAAAAGAAATTCTTCCGCAAAGTTAGAACCAAAGGCAGCCGTAAAAAGAAAAAATCTAAAAATGAAGCCATTGCAGACGAATCTGCATTCCAAGAAACATATCCGTCCGAATCCCAAGCCCCGAATCCCTCGAACGAAACCCCAACCGAAACAATCTTTCAAGCAGGCAGTTCCTACTCCGCAGAAAGACAAGACAATACTGATTTCAATACCGACGAGGATTTGGAAGGCTTGGGCAAGGGCGGAGTATTGAAAAAAATTGGTAAAGGTGTAGCCAAGGTAACTAAGAAAGTCGGCAAAGCTATTGTACGATACAATCCTGTTACCATAGCAGCCCGAAGTGGTTTGCTGTTAGCCCTTAAGTTGAACATCAGCAAAATGAGTTCGAAGCTCAAATGGGCGTATGCCACCGAACAGCAAGCTGCCAAAAAAGGTATCAGCAAAGCTAAATGGCTGGCATCCAAAAAAAGTTTAATCGATACCGAAAAGCTGTTTGAAAAACTCGGAGGTAAGAAAAGCGCCCTTAAAAACCCTATTACCAAAGGCAAAGCAGGCGGATTAAATGGAGAAACCTACGATTTAGGCGAATTGAACGGTTTGGGCGTAGCCCCGTTGGCAGCCAGTGTAGCCGCAGCCATACCGGTAATTGCCAAAGTAATTTTATCGTTGAAAAACAATAAATTAATGGACGATAAGGAAGCCCAAGCAGCCGAAGCAGAACTGAACAACTCCCAAGGGCTTTTAGAAGAAGAAATGAAGAAAAACACGAATGAATCTGACATTTCGGACGATTCCGATAAATCCAAAAAACCCATACCCAAATGGGTCGTTCCTGCTGTCATCGGTGTAGGCGTATTGGGAGCAGGTATTTATTTTGCCACCCGCAATAAGAAAAAACCGTCAAACCGTTCCCAAGCTCTTTCAGGAGTTAAATCAACCCCTAAAAGTTTAAATCAACCCAAGTTAAAGAGAATAGAACTTAAATAGTAAACGAGTTGACGAGTAAACAAGGTACAAGGTTCTTATTCTCCAGTATCTTGTATCTAAAAAATCATTTTCAACTTTCAATTATCCATTTTCAATTAAAAAACCATGAGTGCAAAAAAGAAAAAAACAACCAGAAAAAAAGGCTTGGGCAATACTGGAACCACCCGTAAAAACACAACCAAAAAGACCACTTCAAAAAATATACTGGAAGAAATCATGCCCCTGCTATTAACCGCAGGAGGGATTATTGGAGCGAGCCTTGCCGGAAAAATGATTGACAAAGCCGTGAAATCCGATGACGGGACAGATAAGATTACGATTAAAAAATTAGTCAAACCCATTGTATTGACTGCCGGAGGCGTAGCCTTGAAAATCTTCGTCAAGGACAAGAATATCAAAGCCCTTGCCGATGGTATTGCGGCAGGCGGATTATTATCGGGCGTAAAAGTCGTATTGAAAAAAGATTTTCTTAGCGGCATAGACGGTTTAGGCGAAGCCGAAATGCAAACCCTTGCCCAAATGGGTCGCCGTATTCCGGTGGAGTTGTCTATCGCCCACCAAAGTTACCAACCCGACCTGCCTGTATTGGAAGCAGCCCCCGATACGAATGAATACATGTCGGGAGAGGAAAGCGAACAACCGATGTTATTGGCCTCACACTCTTTAGCCGATGCCGACACTATCGACCTGCAAGGCGACGAGGTAGAAATCTTATAAGACAAGCCCCCTTTCCGTTCCCCCAAAGGGGAAAAATCTGAAAACAGACAACAAAAAACAAATTAATAAAATTAAAAATCCGCTTTTTCCTCCCTCTCTTTTGAAGAGGGATTAAGGGAGAGGCTAAATAAACTTAACATTATGACCGAATTAGGAAATGTATTAGACAGTGAATTTTCTGACGAACTGTTAGGAGCCATGTCAGATGAAGAATTACAAGGCATGTTGGAACGTGCCCCCATTGGACAAAAACGCCGATTGGTAAAACGGGTAAAACGTTCAGTCCAACAAACTAGTGCAGCCACCATCCCCAATAACTCAAGGGGAGAGTTGCAAAGGCGTATCAGCCAATTACCTGCCGATATTCAACAAGGCTTACGCAACCGCCATTTACAAGCGGTAGATGCCGCTTTTTATTTATGTAAAGACATCAGCGGACAGAAAAGTATCAAGATGTTGAAAGATGATGACAACAAGGTCGTCGGTATTTGCAATATTTCGAGGGGAAAATTAGAAAAGGGCAATATATTTTTGCTCAACGGAATCATTTTATTGTCAGGTATAGCAGCCGTAGGCGAAACCGCCGGAGATGTAAACTACGATGTACTTCCGGCAGGGTTACGCAACGGCGAGTTCGAATTACGTGCCAATGGAACTACATTATTTTCCAATATTGCATGTGAAGTATTTCAGACCACCGGAACCCACTACCAAAAAGGATTTTACCGTTTGGATAATCCCAAAATCATCCGCGACCAACAAAATATAGAGTTTAACGTAGAGTGGGCAAGCCCTGCCAAAGCACAAACCTATATGAAGTTAGTCCTTTTAGGAACTTCCGTAATGAAAAATTAAAAGCCCTCCTTCTGTCCTCCCAAAGGGAGGAGACTATTGCAGCAAACAAAACGGAAGGAGCTTTATTACAGTGAATTAAATAAATCAATCACAATTATCCCCCTTTGGGGGATTTAGGGGGCTTATATGAAACACATTAAATACCAATTGATAAAATTTACGATTAACCAACCCAAAGAAAAGGTCAGGCTATTATTCGACACCAATAATTTATACGAGATTATAGAAAGTATATTTGTATCCCTGCCTCACGAAAATGCCTATTATGCAAGTTGCTTGGAACTACAGGTAAACGGCGAAGAAGTATTCCCTGCCGACTTCGAAGTCAAATTGTTGGCAACGAACTCATCCGTAGCTCCCTCCGAACGCTTTTTCAGCCTGAAAGATGAATTGATAAAAGCCAAAGGAAGCCATGCCGAAGGCTTGTATACAGACGGTGGAAATGGTACTGTACCCCAATACCCCTACGAGGGAACCATTTATTTAAAGTTAATCAATCCGAAGCAGTGAACCAATTGACAAGATACGAGATACAAGTTTTTGTTTTCAAGGATCTCGTACCTTGCACTTAAAATCAACCAATTATGTCTTGGGCAATTATAAAAGCAGAAATCAAAAGACCTTTGCAAGTGGTGGTTTTCGACCAAAAGCTATCCCCGCATTGGGTTGCCTGCACAGGTATTATATGCTCGATAACAGACAAGTTGCCGGATGATAATAAAATAAACGGAGAAATCAGTTTATCATTTAATAGTAAAAAAATACACCCTGTCCATTTGGAAGTAACCTCCTATGCAAACCCTATTGGAAATCATAACAAAGCTCATGCTTTAGACGAATCCTTAATCCCCAATACATTACTGACAGGTTACTATATGGATAAAACCCAAGATGATTATTTCTATCCCTATTTACTTCAAATCTATTTAAAATGTAGAAAATCATGAGTTTTATCTTGGACTATATCGAACGAACCATTAAAGGCATGGGATATTCAGGTTATACTTATGAAGTGATAACTATTGAAAAAGAAAAAGATACGCTTAAAACAGAAATCCAAGCCTACAATGATTACTACTTTTTGAACTCTTACTTTTTCCCTGCCGGAACCGAAAGTCTGAAGTTTAGTATCTGGTCTGACAATGCCTTTGATGAATTCGTCCATCAGGAAAGCTACAGCGGATTATCAGACCTGAAACTTACCCACTTCTACACCGGACTCATCGTATTGGAAACCTATAAGAAAAGCCGAACCAAAAGCACAGGCGGAAATATCAACTCAACGACATTTTTATTCAATTTCATCAGGGTTACACCTTATATATAAATAAGTAAACAAGTTGACAAGATACGAGACACAAGTTTTTAATTACAAGTATCTCGTAACTCGTGCCTTGTATCTAAAAAATAAACCATGCAAGTTCCTAAGCATAAAATCGACAATCTCAGAAGCAAGCTCCGCAATTTCGAAAAGGCGGGGAAAGAGGTTGCATTTGATGTCACCTTTATGCGGGGAACCGAAAAAGACAAAATCATAGAACATGCCACCGCCAAAGATGTCTGCCAAATCAACAAAATATTGAAGTTTGAAGAATACGAGAGTTTGAAAATCGAAATATATGACCTGAAATCCGCCAAGCCTAACAAAGCCTTTAGTACCGACTTTGTTCATTTGAAGAATACCCAAGCCCAAAACGAACAGTTGGGCGAACTGGAACAAAACCGTTTTGAAAAATACATCCAAGAACGAGAGAAAGATAAAGCTTTTGCCGACATGCAAACCACACTCAGTGGATTGGAAAAAGAAAATTCGGAATATGAAGCTCTCATTGAAGAACAACAGCAACACATAGAAGAATTAGAGCAACAACTTAAAACCAAATCCAATTTTAAGCATTATGCCGGAATGATAGGCGAGATTTTGGGAAAAATCGGAATTAAATCCGAAAAACTCAACGCCGTTACAGGCTTGTTGGGATTGGATGACTTTCAGCAGATTGAAGAACAGCCCCAAGCCTTAAGCCAAGCCTATGACACTTCGGGCATAGTAGAAAATCCCAACGAAAGCCCCGAAGAATCACCAGCCCAATTGAATCCGCAAGAGCAGAAGAAAATAGAACTCATTCAACTCATGGTGGATTTTCTGTATAATCTGGAACTGAAAACTTTAGGTTTAGTTTTTGCCGTCTTTTCCGAGATAGAACAACAACCCGACTTAGCCAAACAGATATTGCTCTTTATCAATCAGATACAAGATACCAGTAAACCAGTTAACGAGTAAACAAGATACAAGTTTTTGTTTTTCAAGTATCTCGTGCCTTGTACCTTGTATCTCATATTTTTACAGATTAGTACTTACTTTCAAACCTTTAAACCTTAGAACTTTAAAAACTATATTCCATGAACACTTTTGAATTTAATGTAAAAATAGAAGCCGAAAATTCCGAACAAGCCAAAGCCCTGCTAACCGCCATGTTCGATATTATGAAAACCGCAAAAGCCCAAACTTCTGCCAACGATTTTATCAAAATGGCAAATAAGATAAAAGCCAAACCTGCACTGGTCAAACAAGCCATGCTGTTTATGTAGGCACGAGTTGACGAGATACGAGACACAAGTTTTTCAAGTATCTCGTGCCTTGTATCTCGTATCTAACATTAAAAAACACTTTTAATTCAAGAAAAATGTACCACGTAAACGCTAAAGATTTAACGGTTTATCCCAAAAGCGGGAATCTGAACGTCCGCAAACAACCTGCCACTACAGCCCCCTTGCTGAAAACGATTGCTTCCGGTAAAACGGCAGGAATTACCACAGGGAATTATGAACAGAAGACTGACGGCTATTGGTTTGAAATAACCGGAAAAGGTTGGGTACGCCAGGATGTGGTAAAGTTCAAAAACAACCAAACCGGACAATTTGTCAATGTTAATTTCCATACCACATCGACATCAAAAACCAATACCACAGGTGAAGTTACCGAAGCCGAAGCCAAAAAACGCATGGATGCCATGTTTGAGAACGACCGTAAAACCTTTGCCAGTTTGAGTAAGAGCAATGCCTATCTGGCAGCCCTCAAAGCCAAAGGCGTAAATACAAGTAACTACGAAAAAAGGATAATCGAAGTTGCCAACAGCTACACCAAACGCCAACAAGAGATTAACAACCATAAAAATCTCAAAGCCGAAAGGTCGAGCGTGCTGAGTAAAGTAGCGGAAAAAGCCAGTTGGTTGTGGAGTAAAGTAACCGGAATTTTTAGCGGAACCGAAACCGAAGAAGAATTAGGCTTTGCCTTTGCAGTTCTCATTCCGATTATTGTACCCGTAATCAAATGGGCAGCCATTGCCATTTCTTCGTATTTTTTGTACAAAGCCTTTAAACCCGGTGTGGAACAAAGCCATGTGGACTTAAAAAAATCAGAAGAACTCGAACAGGCCTTAAGTACACTCAATCCCGAACAACGTAAAAAAGTAGAAAAAGATATACAAACCCAAATAGATACGGCTTATAGTGAAGGGAAAAGCAATGGTTCTTCTTTATCTTCCTTTCTCAAGACCGCCCAAACCATTGCTGTAATTGCCGGAGGCGCTTATCTCTTTAAAAAATTTGTACTGGATAAAAAGAAAATGCAAGCCCCTCTAACTCCCTCAAAAGGAGAGAATAAAACAAATTATTCAAAAACAATTCATTAACGATACTCAATTTGATATTATGATACTACTAAACAAACTCTTATGCAAAAACTCAAACCCAAACGAGTTTGGGACAAAAGTCCAAAAAATAGCTTCTTTGATTAACGTAGAAGTGGCTTGGTTGATGATTATGATGTATTTAGAAAGCCGTTTGAACCCACAGGCCGTAAACAAACAAAAAACCGATACTGAAACAGATCCTTTTAAACGCTCGGCTTTTCGTGCAACGGGTTTAATTCAATTTATGCCGACCACAGCCAAAGGATTGGGAACAAGCACACAAGCCTTGTACAAAATGAATGCCATTGAGCAATTGGACTATGTGTATAAATATTTCAAACCCTATGCCAATCGCATGAAATGCTTTTCGGATTTGTATTTGGTTTGCTTTTTCCCTGCTGCTTTGGGAAAGCCTGATGATTGGGTTATACAAACCTCGATATTATCAGCTTACGCCATCGCAAGCCAAAACACAGGCTTGGATTTGAACAAAGACGGCAAAATTACGGTAGGCGAATTCAAGCAAGCTAATCTCAAACGTGCCCCTCAAGAATATTTATCTTATCTGCTTGAAAAAAAAAGTACGAACTCACCGCAGTAGGCGCATTGTTCTTGGGAGCAGGTGCCTACTGTATTTATAAACTCCTAAAAAATAATTAATTATGGTATTCAATTTAAAAAATGTAAGAACAGGCAAAGAAACCAGTTTCAGTGCCGGAAAAATTTTGGAAGCCATTGGCGACCAAATCAATGACCGCATCACCATTGATGGCGAAAGTTTTTATCTCAGTTCGTTTGCCCAACAAAGTGGCGACAGCGTGGATTTAAGTCCCGTATTTGTAAAACTCAATTCGTTGGAAAACATGGTATCCAGTGCGTCCAATAATATTGCTGCTTTAAGCGAAAATCACAGCAAGTTGCAATTGGATTTGAAGAAAATCAAAGAGACGGATTTAGTAAGCGTTACCGGAAAGGTAACTACCTTGGAAACGAAAACAACCACGCTTGACCAAAGCGTAAAAACCTTAACTACAGACCAAACCAAATTACAAACGGATGTAAAAACAATTAAAGAGACTGACTTAGCAAGTGTTACCGGAAAAGTAACTACTTTGGAAACAAAAACAACCACGCTCGACCAAAGTGTAAAAACCTTAACTACGGACCAAACCAAATTGCAAACGGATGTAAAAGCAATTAAAGACACTGATATTAAAGGTGTGAATACCAAACTTACATCTTTAGAAACCCAAACCGCAACCTTGCAACAAAGCGTAGGAACGGTATCGGCTATGGATGCCCGCCTATCGACCGTTGAAAATACTACCGTTAATTTGGTACGCAGTGTAAACGATGTAAAAGCCACTTCCGATACCCTTTCAAAAAGTATTTCTACCCTTAGTACATCCACTCAACAAATGGCTCAAGCGACCAAATTGTAAATAGTATTATAAGGTTGTAAAGTTATAAAGTTTAGCATATCACACATCTTCTCTTTATAACTTTATGAACCTTATAACTTTACAAACTTTTACTATGCAAACCAGAACCCGAATTAAAATCACACTGGTAGCTGCTTTGCTCATCATCGCCTTTGCCATTTTGGCTGTGTTTAAAGGTATGGAAAACCTTTCCATTACTTGCATAGGCGCATTGATGACCATTTTGACAGCTTACATTTGGGCAGAAACCAAAAGACCGTCAAAGAAACGATGAATTATAAATTATGAACTATGAATTTTTAAAATAAACCTATGAAATTGTTAAAAATCACTTTGTTATGTGCTTTTTTATTCCTTATCTCCGCTTGTTCTACCGTTAGAAAAACGGTAAAAGAAAACACAACTACCGAAACCCAAACCATTTATAAAGATACTACGGTTATGGTGCATTTGCCCCAAGAAGCTCCGCAAAACCTCAGTCAAGAACTTTTTACAAATCATGATTTTGCATTGAATGATTCAATTTTCAATCTTGATACTTTGGTTATCGAAAGTTACAACATAAGAGCCAAAGCCTTTATCAGCAGGCATAAACTGCATTTGCAAACCGAACCCAAAGACACGGCAATTCAGGTCAATCTCAAAAATGCCATACGCGAAACCAAAACCCAAGTAAATCAACAAAAAACCATCGAAAAACAAAAGAATCAACCTGTTATCCTTTGGGTAATTGTCTTTTTGGCAGCTCTACTATGGATAGGATTTTTCGAAAAAAGTAAATAAATCAAGAGGTAATGATGAATTATGAATGCTGAACGATGAATATAAAAAGCATCTTACAACTATGGATAAAGCCCTAAAAATAATTGGTATTGCAGGAATTGCAGGCATTTTGGTATATCTTGCCACAAAATCAGCTAAAAAGAAAAATCCTCCCAAACCCGAAGATAAATACGACCGCAACATTATTTTCTACATTAAAAAATAGCATGGAATTAGAAATCCCCCTTGTTGCCGAAAGTTTTTATAAAACTACCGATATTCCGGTTATTAAAAATACGATGGCAAAAATTGCCCAAACCTATTTTGCTGAAATTCAACAAGCCGAAACGCTTACACGAGTTTCATCGGCAATTATCAATGCCGTAATTTTTACCGAAAGTAAAGGTAATAAGACCATAGTTTCGAGTGCCGGAGCGATAGGATTAATGCAACTAAAACCACAATCTGCCAATGATAGTATTTTCTTGGCAAACAAGCAAAAACGCCTTTCCGAACAAGAAAAACAAGTTTTGCGTAAAACTTTAGGAAATCGTTTGGATGCTATTTTTAAGCAAGCCTATTGTTCGCACAAAATCAAAGAAAACAATTTTAAAGGCAATGTCGTTACGGCTTCCGATTTGCAAAATCCTGCCTTCAATATTTTGTGTGGCGCCATTCTTTTAGGCTTGTTGATTGACCAGCACAACGAGAACGGGAAACTAAGATTAGACAAAGTGTTGATACGATACAATCGTGGCTATTTTTACAAACCCAAAGGCAACACGCCCACCGAAACCCTCACACAAGTAAAAGGAAATAAAGAAGCCTATAATTATGTATTGAAAGTATTGGGTAAGAATGGATTATTGGAAATGCAAGCCTAATCAGTGGAAAATTGAAAATGGAAAGTTGAAAACGAAAAACAAAATACAAATAACAAAAAACAAGAACGATGGCAACAATTAAGAAAACAAGAACGGCATCTAAACCCACAAAGAAAACTGTCAAAACAAAAAAAACGAAGCGAAAAAGCACGCCTAAAGCAAAATCGTTGGGCAATGTGGAATCCAAGCAAAAGATACTCAATACCTTGATAGAATTGCAGGAAGAAACCAAAGCCGTACGCTTGATTTTGAAAAAATCAAGGCGAAAAAGCGACAAGGCAACCGTTGCCGTGTTGGAAAAAATCATCAAAGAAACCGAAAAAGACAAGCAAGTATATTTGAAAAAACTAAAGAAGTAAACTTGTGAAAACGAACAATGAAGCCCTTTTTGTAGAAACGTTACAAGTAATTTTGGCTTCGGGCGAAAAACAAAACAAACGTAAAGTTGATAAAATAGCCCAATGTTTTGGACTGACCGACCCAACGCAAATCAAAGAGCTTGCCGAATTAGCTATTGTTTACAAAGCCCGCGGAATTGCCCAAAACGAGACCCTGCCTATCCGGCAACGCTATGACCTGATTGTGGAACTGTACCGCAATCAGGTCAATTTGTCTCATAGAACAAGCCAAAGTATTATGTTGCAACAATATTCCACGCCTGCACCCATTGCGTTTCTGGCAAGTTCTTATGTCAACAAGCATGATACAAAGGCACTATATTTTGAACCATCGGCAGGTAACGGGCTTCTGACAATTGCCTTACCAATAAAGCAAGTCATTGTCAATGAGATAGATGAACAACGCTATCAGAATCTTCGTAAACAAGAGTTTGCATGTACGCTGCAAGCAGATGCAACAGAACATTTTAGAGGCTATGAAAACCTTTTCAATGGAATTGTTACCAACCCGCCCTTTGGCAGCCTGTTCGAAAAAGTCATGTACGGCGAGTTTCCAATCAAAACCCTCGACCATTTAATGGCTTTACGGGCATTGGATTGTATGAAAGATAACGGACGGGCAGCTATCATCATCGGCGGACACACCCAATGGGACAGCGAAGGGAGAATCCAAAAGGGCAAAAACCGGATTTTCCTCTCTTACTTGTACAGATATTATTATGTAGAAGATATTTTGCTGATTGACGGGGATTTATATAGCCGTCAAGGGACTTCATTCGATGTCCGTTTGATTTTAATTAATGAACGGAAAGAAAAACCTGAAGGTTATGCGCCCTTGAAAGATAACATGGATACTGTAATTTCCGATTTTGACACATTATTTCAACGAGTTGGGTTAGTGGAAGAGAGTAAACCAGTTGACGAGTTAACAAGTAAACGAGATACAAGTAAATTTATGGATAAATCGCAAATTATCGCACAGGCAAAGAAAAAGTTGAAGCAACTGCAAGTTCTTGACGGACTGGAAGGTCCTTACCGTCCGGCAGCCGAACCACCTGTAAAACCGTTGGACACTATTGTTCCCGACAGCATGGATTACGAAATTCATTCCGCATTATTGGATGTAAAAGAACAAGTCGGCGGTTCCATTAATGCGTATGTCCGTGGATTTTTACACTATAATAATGATGAGGAAATGGCGCAAGCCTTGAGCGCCGAACAAGTGGATGCCGTAGCCATGGCAATTTACAACATAGAAGAAAAAAATCAAGGCATGGTCATTGGCGACCAAACCGGAATCGGCAAAGGGCGTGTAGCCGCTGCCGTTATCCGTTACGCCTGCAACAAAGGCTTGAAACCCATATTCATTACCGAAAAAGCCAACCTGTTTTCCGATATGTACCGCGATTTGAAAGCTATCGGCAGTGCAGGTTTACGCCCTTTTATCGTCAACGCCAACGAAAGCAAAAGTAAAATCAAGGATGAAGACGGGGAAATCGTATACGAACCCTTGGAACATTCGGCACAGGAAAATATTTTTGAGAAACAATACTTAGGAAAAGAATTCGACTATGTCATGCTAACCTATTCCCAAATAGCTTCGGAAAAACCCACCGTAAAACAAGCCTTTATCAATGCCATTGCCGAAAATAATGTGTTGATTTTAGATGAAAGCCATAACGCCGGAGGAAATTTAGAATCATCGGCCACCGCAAGGTTTTTCTACAATGTGGTTAAGCAAGCCAAAGGTGTGGTATTTCTTTCGGCAACCTTTGCCAAACGCCCCGACAATATGCCTTTGTATGCTGCCAAAACCTGTATTTCGGATGCTTCTCTTTCCAATGAATCTTTAGTGGAAGCCATTGTCAAAGGAGGCGTTGCTTTGCAGGAAATCATTTCTGCCAACTTGGTTGCCGAAGGGCAAATGATAAGGCGGGAACGCTCTTTCGAGGGCATTGAAGTCAATTATATTTCGCTCGACAAAGAGGGCGCTTCCCAATTCGGCATACACGACAAGGAACAGGAACACAAAGCTATTGTCGATAATATTACCGCTGTATTGCGTGATATTATCGCCTTTCAGGACAAGGGTGTCATGCCAATGGTGGATGCTTTCGATAAAGCCAAGAAAATGGAAATGACCAATGTCGAACAGCGCAAAGGAACCAAAGAGTTAGGCGTTTCGGCAACACCTTATTTTTCCAAAGTGTTCAACGTCATCAATCAAATGCTGTTTTCAGTCAAAGCCGAAGAAGTCGCCCAACGTGCCATTCAACGCCTGCAAGAAGGCAAAGCGCCTGTGATTGCTTTTTCGTCTACAATGGGTTCTTTTTTGGAAAATATGGAAACCGATACCGGTTTGTCCATTGAAGACGGAGCCATTGTCAACGCTGACTTTGCAGAAGTGCTAAAGCGTGGTTTGAATGGCATATTACGCTATTCCGAAATCAACGAAGCCGGAGAAAGTAAACACAAGCAATTGGAACTGTCGGAACTCCCCGATGAAGCTCGCGAAGAATATTTCCGTATTGCCAAAGTCATTGAGAATATTGCTACCGGAATTTCCATTTCACCCATTGACCGCATCAAATTCCTTTTGACCGAAGCAGGGTATAGTGTTGCCGAAGTAACGGGACGAAAAATGGAACTCAAATTCAAAAACAAGGAATCCCATACGGCAATGGTGTGTACCCGTAAAAAAGAATTGGTCAACGATGCGTTCCGTAAATTCAACAACAACGAAGTGGATGTGTTGCTCATCAACCAATCGGGCAGTACCGGAGCTTCGGCTCATGCCATTGTAACGCCTAAAGTTCCCTTATCCAAAATCCGTCAAAGAGTGATGATTGTATTACAGGCAGAACTCGACATCAACCGCGAAGTACAAAAACGGGGACGGGTAAACCGCACAGGACAGGTATTTAAACCTATCTATGATTATGTAAATTCTGCTATCCCTGCCGAAAAGCGTTTGGCGATGATGTTACAGAAGAAACTCAAATCATTGGATGCCAATACGACGTCTAACCAAAAGAACAGTCAAGCCCTTTTAAAGAATGATGATTTTCTCAATAAATACGGTGATAAATTGATATTGGATTATTTGAAAGATAATCCCGACATCAACGAAGCCATTGGAGACCCCTTGGAATTGAATAAGAAAGAAGAAGAAAAAAAGAAATTGGTGAATTTGGAAGATGCAGCTTCACGGGTGGCGGGACGGGTGGCAGTATTGACGACTACCGACCAACAGAAGTTTTATGATGACATGGTGGAGCGGTATCAAAGCTATGTAGCATATTTGTTGCAAATTGATGAGTACGATTTAGAAGTAGAAACGATGGATTTACAAGCCAAAACCTTAGACCGCAGTTTGAAAATTGCAGGCAAGGGCGGAGCTAAATCGTTCGGGGGTAATACCTATTTGGAAAAATGTGAGGTCAACATTCTCAAAAAGCCATTCCGTAAACAGGAACTGGATAACATCATTACCGAATCTTTGGCAGGCAACACCGCCGATGATATAGCTGAGGAACTGGTAACCCAATTAAGCGAATATATTGAAGTCCGTAAAACCGCAGCATTACAGGATGTCGAACAACGAGCCGAAAAAGCTATTCAAAATATCACTGCCGAAAAGAAATACCAAGTCTTGCCCAATGAAGACCAAAAGAAAATTTATTACCAAGACCGTCTCAAAGTAATTGAAGAAGCTAAACAGGAATCCATAGACGTAGCCCGAAAAAAAATAGAAGCCCAAAGTGGCTATGTAGGGCAGATGCTGAAATTTTTCCGCATCGGGCAAGGAGTTTACTATCCTTCTTATGATTTTGGAGAAAGCAGTCCCATTAAAGTTCCCACCGTATTCTTAGGCTTTAAAATCAATTTCCAAAAGCCCAATCCTTTTGCTCCAAGTGCTATTGTAGCAAGATTTGCCGTTGCCAATTCTTCCAAATATTTTGAATTTGTGCTTTCAGGGGAACAAGGCGTATTATTGGAACGTATCATGAGTGCTTCCTATGGAATGAATCGAGGAGAAAAGCAGCAAATGGTGGATAACTGGGATGAACTTATCAAAGACAAAATACAAAATAGGGGAAAACGCTATATCTATACAGGGAATTTATTACAAGCCTATGGTCATTTGGAAGAGAAATGCAAACTCATCAATTTTACGACTTCTGATGGTGGGGTCAAAAAGGGTATTCTTTTGCCCGAATCGTGGGATAAAGCCGGTACTTATGTGGTATCAAAAGTAAGCGTACCGCTTATCAAAGCCATAAAGGTGTTACAAAACTTGGAAAGCGGAAGAATGGTAGCTACCGACAACGGATTATGTTTTATTAAAATGCGTGACGGGTATAAAATCACGACTTCTTCGCTTTCAGTGCAACGCTTTGATATGATTATCAAAAATCCTGATATTTTACAATATATCGACAATCAGGGGGGATTTCAAAAAGTCGGCAGTTCATGGTCGGGGGATGTAAGCGAAAAAAATATCGTTGCTATGGCTAAAGCGATACATCAGGTGTCGAACTGTACGGTAGCCCTTTACGAAAATCAAATACAACTCATCCAAAAGGAATTGGAACAGGAACCTTTGCTTCAGGAACACATATTTCCCAAATTGGTTGAATTGGAAGTAAAACTGTTCGCCATAATAAAAGACCAAACCAATGGGTTGCAGGGCTTGGGAGCTGTCGATGTTATGCCGAGCTTGGCGTTGTTAAAGCAACATTACCCAATAAATAGTACTTTAGAACGTGCAAAAATTTTGGCAGGGTTGGTAGAAGAAGTAAAAACCCGAACGGATAATTTTACCAACGCTACCGCTATCGGTAATGAAAAGGTGGAAGTCAAATATTTATTGGAAAAGGAACACATCCAACCCTCGCAATGGATAGAGTATAAGCATACCTTTAAACGTAGCGAAGCCGATGTAGTGGAATGGCTTGCCAATGAAGTCGCCAAAATGTACAATCAAAATCAAACTTCTACAACCACCATACCCAATACCGATAGGGAAAGACAATTAAAAATAGCCAAACTAAAAGCCATTGCAAAAATCAAATTACTGGAACTATTAAAATAAACCCAACCATGATTACAAAAGACAATATTTTTCAGGTATATCCCCAATTAGACCAAAAACTGCTACCCAAACTTTTGAAAGAGAAAGAATTTAAGTTTGTAGAGGATACCATAGAGTTTTATAATGATGATGAAGACATTAAAAAACTGATAGATAAGTTTGCGGAATTGCTCAATAGTCAGTTGAAAAAGAAAGGAATCGAAGTGTCAGACAATGGAGAAATTGTAACAAGCAAGGAAACCGAAGAGCTTGTTCCATTTGACCCTGATAAGGTAATGAAACGGATTTCCGATATTCCGAAATTCAAAGAAAAGAAACCTGAGAAGACAAAGGCTAAAAAGGAAAAACCGACAAAAAAGCAGAAAACCAAATTTAATATTGGGCAAAATCTTTATTGGTTTGATAATGATGGAATAACCCTAATCAAAGAGAATATTCGGGATATTTCCTATACATCAGATGGAAACCCGCTGTATAGCGTTACCGGAAACGGTAAGGGGAATTTCTGGCAATACCAACAGCATGAAATAGTCAAAGCCATTGAGCAAGGTACGATGTTCTTAACACGTCCTGCTACATCTGTAGCCAAATTACCCCCTGATGTAGCTTTTATCAAGCGGTATATCAATATGAACGGGAAAAAGAAAAGAAAGGCAGAAATTATTGCTTTTCTTAAATCCCTGCAAAAGGCAATCGTAGAGAAAGTTATTAGTAAGAAATCCGAACATGCGGATATTATTATGAATATTCAGGACGAAATGTTGAGATGTTACAAAACAATGGGCTACACGATTTTAATAACTATTGAACCTGAAAGATATACAAAATATAAGGGGATTGTTGATAGTTGGGCGGTTCATCCTGCCGTGAAATTAATCAAGCGATTTATCGCTTTGTTGGGTGTGCAGGATGAAGAAGTAAAAGCTAAAAAAGCAGAGGACTTACTTTGTGCCTTAGAAAAACAAATGGAACAACTTCAAAAAGACCCGGCTTACAGCAAAGCCATTGCCAATATTTACGATACGCTCGAACACTATTTAGATAAGGAAAGTGATTTAATTATTTCCGAACAGGAGTTGAACGGATTGATGGGTCTGGTAGGGGTTAAAGAGGGATTAGGAAACGTAGGTGCTTTTTTGGCTGCTACGGCTTCTAATCTAATTGCCAATGTAGTAGGGAACGCCATCAATGGCAAACCCAAGCCGGCTACTTTAAGCGGAACCCAAAACACTATATTATTGAGTACTGACATTGTCAAAATGGAATTCCAAACCTTGAACTTTGACGGAAAATTTAAAGAACTGATAGGAAATCCGAGTATTAATTTCTCTGCAATGGTCTACGGAATGCCGGGAAGTGGCAAAACCACTTTTTGCATTCTCTTTGCCAAATACTTGGCTGAAAAGTTTAATAAAAAAGTGTTGTTTGCCACTATTGAAGAGGGGATTAACCATACGTTTAAAGAAAAACTTACCCGATTACATGCATATCATCCCAATATTATCGTATCCAACCACCTGCCCAAAAATATGAATGGGATTGATGTCGTTTTTATCGACAGCGTCAATGCTTTTAACCTGAGTGCTGCCGATTTAAACAAGTTTAAAAAACAATATCCCAACAAAATTTTAATTGAAATACTCCAATGTACCAAAGACGGAAAGTTCAAAGGCTCGCAAGAATACGAACATGATGTGGATGTGGTGATTTGTGTTGAAAATGGCATTGCTTCGACCATTGGCCATAAGAACCGTTTTGGAAAAAGCGGGGAAATGGAGGTGTGGTAAATACTTTTGAATGATTCCCTTAAAAGTCTTACTTTTGCATTTCCTAAATACAGTATAAATATGAAGATGATTTCAACGATCGGCTCGCTATGGTGGTGGTTCCCGAAAGGGCACGGCGTTATACTGTAACGCAGGACACCTAAGGCGGGCTTTTTATTTATCCTAAATACAGTATTATGATTCAAAAAATTTCGACCAAAGACGGTCAAAGTTGGGCAATTATTCTTAACCCAATCAACTCATTAGAAAATCTCATCCGTTTGCGGGATGATTTAATCGGCTTGATGATTACAGCTACACAATCTGAAATGTTCGACACTGCAAAAGGAGAATTTTGCAGTGTATTGTCCTTACTAAGCGATATGTCTCCAACATCTGAACAAATCGAAAAATTAGAAGATTTCCTGAGTACCGGAAAGGCGTAGCGTAATCTTTTGAAAAGAAAATGGCTCACAATGTGAAACTTCACATTGTGAGCCATTTTCTTTTTTGCAAATTTTTACATACCTTTGATTTCAAATTCAAATACTTGACTACACATGAAAATAGAAACTGTAGCAGAAATAACCGTATTCTATAAGGGAAAATATCTGACAAGCCTTATTTTCGACAAAAAAGAAACTGCAGAGAAAATATTTCAAGGGTTCATGGTTCTTTTAGGGGAAAATGCTTCTGAATTATATACTTTCCAAGCTGATATAAAAGAAGTTTATACTGATGAATCTATTGCCAGTGAAATATCAGGTTTTGCAGAGGGAAAATTTGAACTGAAAGGCTCCATATTAGATATGATACTGGATATTGATAAATCCGAAAATTGATAAAAACAGGAACGGCTTACAATTTAAGATTTTAAACCGTTCCTCTGTTTTAAACTTATACCGGTAATTGATAAGCCCCCGATATTTTGGAGGTCAATGTTTCCATATCCCTACCTATCTTTTTATCTAAGATTTTAGCATAATGCTGGGTCATTTCAAGGCTTTTGTGTCCAAGCATTTTGCTCACAGTTTCCAACGGAACATCATGACTAAGGGTAATTGTTGTGGCGAAAGTATGTCTGGCGACATGTGTCGTTAATCGCTTGCTGATATTACATAATTTCCCGATTTTCTTTAAATACAGATTCCTCATATTAACTTCACAGATAGAAAACAATTTGGCATCATTTGGCAAATTCTCAAAATCGGGATTGTACTTACGGATAATCCGTTCGGCTTGCGGAAGTAGGGGAATAATTGAAAGCACGTCTGTTTTATGGCGATATGAACGTATCCACCATTGCCCTTCTACCTTATGAAGTTCGCCACGAATCAAATTTTGTACATCTATATTGGCTAAACCTGTAAATACCGAAAAGCAAAATATGTCTCGTTCTTCGGCATAGGGTTGATACTTCAATTCCGTAGTAAGCAGCAACTGCAATTCATCCTCTGTCAGGTAATTCCGTTTCCCGTCTTTGTTTAAAGCGAGAGAAACACCATAAAAGGGATTGTGTCCAATCAATTCATTCCTGATAGCTGTCTCAAGAACAGATTTAAACTTTTGGAGTAAAAACATTCTGTAGTTATGGCAAATACTTGGGCGTAATTCCATAAAACCAACAAAACCATCAACAAATTTCCTGTCTACTTTTCTAATGGAAATATCTTCTATATTGTACGTTTTCTTCAAGTACTGTTTCAAATACTTGGAACAATAATAAAATCTTTCGTATTCCCCTTTTGTTTTCTTTTGGAGTTTGAACAGTGTATCTTCTTTTTCGATACGTTCTTTAAACATTTCCATTAAGGTAACACTTTTGTCTGTTTCCGTACCAAATAAAGCCCTACGGAACATATCGGCAGTGATAAAGTTTTCTTTTGATACCAGTTCTTCCTGAATGGTAAAAAGTTTGTTACGCAAAATACTGATGTAATTGGTCAGGTCTTTAGATTCATCTGATTTCCCTTTAGGGAATCCATGTTCATCCCAGTTTTTGGGTAAAATACTACGTTTAATACTGACAGCGGTTTGAGTACCGTTTACACTAATACGTAAATACACCGGACAACGTTTTTCCTTGTCTTGACGCTTTCTGTTGATGTAGAAAAACAAGGCGAATGTGCTTCTTTTTGTTCCCATTTTCTTGTGGTTTTTGAGATTAATAAAATTACTTTTAAATTCTCAAACCACAAAGTGAAAAACGATACAATCAATTGAAATACTGCATTCTAAATTTTCATTTCAAAAAAATCAGTCTGTTAACGGTTTGCTAATTCAACTTTATCTTTTCTTGCACTCCATTCAATGGTTTACAAATAAAAATATTCTGTTTTTCAAGCTATTACGTTTTTAATTTCTTTGTTTCAACTCCAAATTTTATTTCCCGAAAAAGAATATATGTAGCCTAATCCCAATTCAGCGCCAACATACAGCCCTTTGTACAAATAAAAATCAATACCTGTCATTAGTACAACGCCCAAAGAAGTTCCCGAATAATCGGTTATTTGACCATTCTCAGGGTTAATAATAGCTCCCGAAGCATCTACCGTTTGATAAGAATAAAAACGGTAATACTCATTAGAATGACTCCGCACTTCACTTTCGAAAGTATATGAATTAGCAAACTGCATACCATACAATAATCCGCCTCCCGCATAAATTGATAAACGATCGTTGTTTCTAAAGTGATATTCAATACCGGGGGAAATAGCAAAATAGGTAGACATAGATTCAAAATTAGTTTCTCCCTTTTTGATTGTACCGGTTATATCTGAATATATTGGAGTTGTTACTTCATCATGGTTTGTTTTGAAATCAAAACTTAAACGAAGCGCTAACTTTTCATTAAGAAAGTAGCGTCCTTGAAGCCCCATTGTTGAAAAGGGTTGTTCCCCGAAAGGAGCCAATTGCAACTCGATCAAGAAATTATTTTTCTCAGGAAGATATTGCGCTTTGGAGATCCCCAAAAATGAAACCCAAAATAGTATGGAAAGAAATATTCTTTTCATTTTGCTTTGTTATATATATGGATAGATTTTAAAGAACTAAAATCTCCATCCGAAACGAATTTTCGGTTCGCAACGAATATTAAACTCTCCGGAAGAAGAAGATCCTTTGTCATAATTAACTTCTACTTCTTTATGAGAAGGCGGCGTTCCCATTGTATAGGTTTCGTCCATTACATCTTTCATAGAGGCCTTGCCATAGGAAGTATACGTATAATCTAAGCCTAATTCGGCTCCAAGATATAGACCTTTGTAAATATAGAAATCAATGCCAGTGAATAGTCTGCCGCCAAAAACGGTACCACAACGATTATATATACCGGGGGTTTCGTAATGATATCCGGAAGGAGATGCGATGGCACCGGACACATCCGTTGTCCGGTGATAATAATATTTACTGGGCACATTATTATTATTATATGTCTGATATTCTTCATCATAATTGGAACTGGCGAATTGCATTCCGTATAATAATTCGCCACCGGCATAAACCGATAAACGTTCCCAATTGATAAAATGATATTCAATGCCAGGTACGACTGCAAAAGAAGAGAAAGAATTTTCGTAGGTAATTTCCCCTTTTTTAGTAGAGTAAGAAGTGTTTTCGCTTATTGGAGTGGTGTTTTTATTATTTAACGTAGCATAATCTAAATTTAACCGGAGAGCCAATTTTTCGTTAAAGAAATATCGCCCTTTAAGCCCCATATTCGAAAAAGGTTGCGCTCCAAAAGGAGCAAATTGCATTTCTATGGAAAATTTACTTTTTTCCGGCTGGTATTGAGCCTGGGCAAATCCCGTTCCCAGCATTCCTAGCATCATAAAAATAAATGTTTTTTTCATTTCTTTTGTATTAGTTGGTGAATATAAAAAAGATTATTGATATAGAATAATTTTTAGTCTGCAAAGATGGTCACTGAAATCCACAGATATTTTCAAAAATCTTTAATTGGCGATGTCTAAAATCGGGAAAATCATTTTATTTAAGTTTGTAAATAAATGGAATACAATCTTATGAATATACTCCTTTCTTTATATTGTTTATGCAATGTATATTAAAACATCCAATCAAAGATACAAATAATTCGGATAAAAAGTTCTTCAATTAAAAAATAGTATATTTTTAACTATTTTGTCAATGGCGATATTCTGAAATTTGATTTATCCATATTTTATCAAAAACGGTAATAATCAAAAAGCTATCGCTATTCTAGTTTTATCAAAATATTATCAATTGGCAAACCCTGTGTAAAAACATAAAGGCATGGAATAACAATCTTTTGTCGCTCCATGCCTCATATGGATATAACCATTTAAGAATAATTAAATCTTGAACTCTTTTTTAATGGTCGTCACATAATCTAATTTTTCCCATGCATAAAATTCTACCCGTTTTGTGGAAGGCTTTCCGCCATAATTTAATTTTACATTTTGGGTATAAGGAGTCCTTCCAAAATGGCCGTAAGCGGCAGTAGGAGAGAAGATAGGATGTTTTAATCCGAAACGTTCAACAATACTGTAAGGCCGGAGATCGAAGATAGAAAGAATCTTTTTAGCAATTTCTCCGTCGGACAATATTTTCCCTTTAGCATCTTTCACTTTTGCCGTTCCGTAAGTATTTACATATAAACCCACAGGTTGGGCTATGCCAATAGCGTAGGCTACCTGTACCAATACTTCGTCACAAAGATCGGCGGCTACCATATTTTTTGCAATATGACGCATGGCATAGGCTGCCGAACGGTCTACCTTAGAAGAATCTTTTCCTGAAAAGGCCCCGCCTCCATGAGCGCCCCTTCCGCCATAAGTATCGACAATGATTTTTCTTCCCGTTAATCCGGTATCGCCATGAGGGCCTCCAATTACAAACTTACCTGTTGGGTTTACAAAAAGTTTATATTTTTTGTCGAATAAAACTTTTGTACGTTCCGGAAGTTTTGCCAATAATCTCGGAATCAAGATATCCTGAACGTCTTCTTTGATTTTTTTCAGCATATTGGTTTCCGTATCGAAATCATCGTGTTGCGTAGAAATAACGATAGTGTCCACTCTTTTAGGTTGGTTGTTATCATCATATTCCAATGTAATTTGCGATTTGGCGTCGGGGCGAAGATAAGTCATCTGCTTTCCTTCGCGGCGTATTTCGGCTAGTAAATGTAAAAACATGTGCGCCAATATGAGCGGCAAAGGCATATAATCATCTGTTTCTTTACATGCATAACCAAACATCATTCCTTGATCCCCGGCTCCTTGTTCCTCAGGTTTTTTGCGTTCGACTCCCTGATTAATATCCGATGATTGTTCATGAATGGCAGACAATACTCCGCAAGATTTACTTTCGAACATATATTCTCCCTTTGTGTATCCAATACGTTCTATTACGCCGCGCACAATCGATTGCACATCTACGTAGCCATTGGTTTTTACTTCGCCGCTCACTACGGCTAACCCTGTAGTAACAAGCGTTTCACAGGCGACTTTCGATTCAGGATCATTTTTTAGAAATTCATCCAAAAGAGCATCTGATATTTGATCGGCAACTTTATCCGGATGTCCTTCCGATACCGATTCTGAGGTGAAATAATATCCCATAATTTTAAAGGTATTAAAAAATTAAACCATAACGCAAAAAGAACTTTTTGCAAAACAATAAAAAAACTGAATAGTAAAATGGGAAAAACGATTGGATAGAAAAAGAAGCTATTGGTTTAGCATTTTTTTCAGTGGTTGCAATCAAATCAAATTTTTCCACTTATCATTCTGGATTGCAAAAGTACAAAAAA
Organism: Bacteroidales bacterium; assembly: GCA_031553195.1. Lineage (GTDB taxonomy): Bacteria > Bacteroidota > Bacteroidia > Bacteroidales > P3 > JAVBLV01. The sequence goes on along the minus strand of JAVBLV010000004.1, from coordinate 18,513 downwards.
AATTGAATCTGCCAAATTTTTATTCAGGCTTTAACGATTATGCAATTAAGAACGAAGAATAAGCAAAAGAATTTTAGCAAAAAAATAAAGTAAGGTTTATTTTTTATATCTTTGCAAAACAGAAACAATTCGATTTTTAGTATAAAATATTTGTTATTGAAAGGATAACGAGTTTTTAGCGTTTTTTGGTAGAATAGTATCGTTATTCTATTTTTTTTGTTCAGATGAAAACTTAAAAAAACAAATTAGTTTTTTTGGTTTTATTCGATTGATTCGAGTTAAGAGGTTGATTGAAAGTTTTTCGATAAACATTCTCGCGTCAGAAGAGTTTTATTTAAGAACGTTAAAGTCTGACGGGGAAGCGAGGTCTACGAATCAAATACAAAATCTATATGTATTCTGTATTTTGAGACTCTCGGACAAATTCTGGTTATTTTGAATTATTTTGAGTTAAAATGTTTATTAAAGAAAGTAGGTTTATTATTATATTCTTAAGCGCAATATTGGCATTGTCGTCTAATTTTGCGCAAGGGCAAGGGAAAACTGTGATCACAGGGCGGGTTATTGACGCCTCTACAAAAGAAGCGCTTCCTTATGCCAATGTTGTTTTCAAAAACACTATGATTCCTGTCGGAACCACTACCAATGAGAAAGGGTATTATCGTTTGGAGACTTCGGAACCTACAGACACTATCTATGTTTCTTATTTGGGTTATGTATCCGAATTTTTTCGAGTACAAAAAGGAAAGATTCAAGATATTACCATAAAAATGAAAGAATCCGTAATTGAAATGAGCACGGTAAATATAATTGGGAAACGGGAAAAATACAGCAAGAAAAATAATCCTGCCGTAGAATTAATTGGGAAAGTTATTGCGTTAAAATCTCAGAACCGAATGGAAAATCTATCCTATTACCAATTCCGCGAACATGAGAAAATGGAACTTTCCATTACCAATTTAAGCGACAGCGCAGGGCATAAAAATTCTCTCAAAAAAATTAATTTTATTTTTGATAACATTGATACTTCAAGTTTGACAGGGAAACGATATTTGCCTTTTTATTTCAGCGAAACCATTTATGAGAAATATTTTCGAAAAAATCCTCAATCGTCCAAAGCCTATATCGACGCACAAAAAAGTGTCGAGATAAGTAAATTTTTCGATTCCGAAACCATGGATATGATTATGCGCGAAATATTCGGCGAGGTAAATATTTACAACAACAATATAATGATTCTCTCCAATCAATTCATGTCTCCGTTATCGCCGCTGGCTCCGGATTTTTACAAATTCTTTATCTTAGATACATTAGACGTCTCCGGAACCCAATGTTATAAAGTGGGCTTTACTCCGCGGAATGTTTCCGACTTTGGATTCATGGGAAATATTTATATTACTGTCAATAGCCATTATGCTGTAAAAAAAACGGAATTGCAGCTAACCCAAAATTCACAAGTAAACTATGTAAAGGAACTTTTAATAGAACAGGAATATAATCTTGTTGACAGCATTTGGGTTCTGACCAAAAATATTTCTTTGGTTGATTTTGCTTTGATAGGCAATAATACATTGCCGTTTTACGGACGTAAAGAGAGCGCTTACAGCGATTTTAAATTTAACGTTTCTCAACCCGACGAGCTTTACAGGGGAGCCGCCAAAGTAATACGTAATAAAGGATTTGACAAACGCGACGAGGTTTATTGGGATACAAACCGTATAGAACAGTTGAACAAAAGAGAAGAAAAAACATACCAAACATTCAAACGTTTGGATAGCGTTTGGATTTATAAATTCGTACGCGACTTTACTTTAGCCATTGTGGGCGGATATGTAGAAACAGGACCCGTAGATATCGGGCCATTGGAAAATATGCTGAGTTGGAATACCATTGAGGGGGTTCGTTTTCGCATAGGGGGGAAAACAAACGGGTCGTTTAATCATCATTTCTTTGCCGAAAGTTTTGTCGCTTACGGAACCACCGACGAAGAATTTAAGTATAATATTACAGGACATTATTCTTTCAACAAAAAGAAACATCATCCTTGGGAATTCCCTATGAACCTATTATCGGTGACTTATGAATACGACACTAAAATTCCTGGCCAAGCCTATTTATACGGAACCGGCGACAGGCTTACGCTTTCTATCGGGCGTGGAACTACCGATAAAATGACTTTCGAAAGGCGTTTTGAAGTAAATTATAAAAAGGAAAACATACATTATTTTACGTATAATTTAAATTTCAAACATTTAGATCAATATCCCCTGGGGCAATTAAGTTTTGAAACTTATAACGGGAAGAACTATGATCCGTATACTACGACTTCTTTGAGTTTAGGTTTACGGTTTGCGCCCAATGAAAAGTTTATCCAATCGCAACAAAACCGGTATCCTATCAATATGACGGCGCCGGTTTACGAGTTCGATTATCAAATGGGAATCAATGGGCTTTGGGGAGGAGATTATGGTTTTCATAAGTTGAAAGGGACTTTCTTGAAGCGTTGGTTTATTTCGAGTTTCGGTTTTTTGGATCTCTACTTGGAAGGAGGAAAATTATTTAACCAAGTTCCTTACCCGTCTTTATTTGTTCATCATGCCAACCAGGATTTAGCCTTTCAGGACGAAGCCTATAATACGATGCGCTTTTTTGAATTTGTAAGCGATCAATATTTAGGCGCTCAATTTGCATATTGCTTTAATGGTTTTTTATTTAATAGAATACCATTGATTAAGAAATTGAAATGGAGAGAGTATATTACTTTTAAAACTTTATTTGGAAGCGTAAGCGAAAAGAACGACCCTGAAAAACATCCGGATTTGATGGTATTTCCGCATGACAGCGAAGGGAATCCGACGACATTTAGTTTAGATGACGGACCTTTTATGGAGGCAAGCGTGGGAATTGATAACATTCTCACTTTCTTACGGGTCGATCTGGTGAAGCGGCTGAGTTATCTCGACAATCCGAGCGTTCAGGAGTGGTCGGTAAGACTAAGACTGAGATTTACTTTCTAAAAAAGAGGGGATCAATATTAAATTTAAAAAAAAACGAGCTATTTTATTTTATAGAAAAGTCAACAAAACAGATTAAAAAATTGTTCAATTAGATGAATTACGCAATTATATCGGCAGGAGAAGGCTCTCGACTAAGACAAGAAGGAATCCGGGTTCCGAAACCATTGGTAAAACTCAATGGAACGCCGATGATTGAACGTTTGATCAGGAATTTTTCGCAAAACAACGCAAAATCAATTAGCATAATAATAAACGATATTTATCCGGAAACAAAAGAGTTTTTGGAATTTATGAGTTTAGCGCATCCATTGAATATTATATGCAAAACTACTCCCAGTTCATTACATAGTTTTTATGAACTGATTCCGTATTTGAGAAAGGGCAAATTTTGTTTGACGACAGTCGATACGATCTTTAACTCTGATGAGTTTTCGAAGTATATTCGGAGATTTGAAAATGACGAAAATATTGACGGATTAATGGCTGTGACTTCGCATATCGACGATGAAAGTCCATTATATGTCGAAACGGACGAGGATCTCAATATTATTGGGTTTCATGATTCGAATAACGGCGAATGCCAATATATTTCGGGTGGAATCTATTGTTTAAATTCAAAAGCGTTAGAGACAGTTCAGAAGGCTTATGATGCGGGAACAAGCCGGATGCGGAATCTCCAACGGGAACTTTTAAAAGACGGCTTACGTTTAAAGGCTTATCCATTTTCGAAAATTCTGGATATTGATCATGCCGGAGATATAGAAAAGGCGCAACAATTCATTCAAGAAATAGATGTAAAATAAAGACGGATTATTAAAAATGAAAAAAATATTAGGCATTCGAAGGTCGCCTGAATTTTCGCCGAATAATACAGGCAATGATAGCGCCATATTCAGCCTAACGGTGGCCGAACTTGAAAATAAAGGTTATAAAGTGCGGCAACTTACAGAGGAAGAATTTTTTCACATGGAAAACATTGAAGAAAGTTTAATTTTTTCAATGATTCGAAATAAAAGTAACGTGGAAAAATTAAAAATGTTGGAAAAATCGGGGAAACGCGTATTAAACTCAGGTCGCGGAATTGAGAATAGTTTCAGATCTAACATGACGGAATTGTTGCTTAAAAACAAAATTCCTCATCCAAAAAGTTTAATTTTGCCTACGGTTGCAAATACAAAATCTGCTTTCGAGAGTCTGGGAAAAAATTTATGGATAAAACGAGGCGATTTTCATACTGTTCATAAAGAGGATATTGCGTTTTGTAAAAACCATGAAGAGGGCAACAGTATTTTAAAGGAATATGCTTTGCGGGGAATCCCGAACGCAGTGCTGTCTCAACATTTAGCGGGCGATTTGGTAAAATTTTACGCCGTGGAAGGAACTCCGTTTTTCTATTGGTTTTATCCGTTCGAAACCAATCACCTTATGATGGGCGCGCCGGATATCGAAAAAACCAAGCATTATGCTTTCGATGAAAACGGATTAAAAAATATTGCGGCAAAAGCGGCAAAAATTTTGGACATACAAATTTACGGCGGAGATGCGGTTATTTCTTCCGATAATCAAATACGGTTGATAGACGTAAACGATTGGCCGAGTTTTGCCCCTTGTCGTAATCAAGCGGCAAAACATATTGCCGACGCAATAATAAATATCTGATTTTCGAATAGAGTTGTCATCCTCTACCTAATTATAAATTTCAGTTAGAATGAAAAGTCAACGACAAAATAATGATAAAACTTTTGCTATAAGCAATCTTTTTTTGAGAGAATCGAAGGGAGGGATGCAAGCAACCTTAAAATCGGCGGATACGGAAGAATTTATTGATATTTATTTCTACAGAAGAATAGGCTATGCTTGGGCTTTACTGGCTAAAAAATTGAATATCACTCCTAATATGATTACAATTGCCAGTATTTTTATCGGATCTGCCGCCGGCGTTTTATTTTATTATCCCGATTTGAAATTGAATATTGTCGGCATGTTATTACTGGTTTTGGCCAATTCGTTCGATAGCGCCGACGGGCAACTTGCACGCATGACCGATAATAAAACCAAATTGGGCCGCATTCTCGACGGATTGGCGGGCGACATTTGGTTTATTATCATTTATGTAGTATTGGTTTTAAGAATTGTAAACAATGAATTTTATGGCGTCAATAATGCCTGGATTTGGCTTATTGCTTCTATTGCCGGATTTTCGCATATTTGCCATGCTTCTATAGCTGATTATTATCGTAATATTCATTTATATTTTTTATCGTTCGGAAAAGGGGGGGAGTTCGACAATAGCCAACAGGTTACAAAAGAATTGGAAAGTATTTCTCTCTACAAGAATCCGGTAAAAAAAATCATGTTGTGGTTCTATCGGAATTATACTCGCCAACAAGAACTATTGACTCCGAATTTTCAAAGTTTTATGGGTAATGTTAATCAAAAATATTCCGGACGCGAACTTCCTCAGGCTTTATGTAATGAATTCAGGGCGCAAAGCAAACCTTTGATGAAGTATACCAACATTTTACAATTCAACACCAGGGTAATTGTTTTATTCATTTGTTTGTTTATCAATCATCCGTTTTTATATTTCGTTTTTGATCTTCTGGTTTTGAATGGCATTATGATTTATATGATTTACCGGCACGAAAGAATGTGTAAACGGTTTATAAGCGGAGAATTGAGAGTGGAGAATTGAGAGTGGAGAAACATCGGTTGGCGGCGCAGATTTAATAAAATAATTTGATATAACAATAAGAGATAGAGAATTGAAACTCTAAGAGGTTGTTTAAATTTTTATGGAAAAGATTTTGAGAGATAAAAATAGCGAGTTTGCAGGCGGGATTTTTCAAGAATAGTAGCGCTATTTGGTAAAAATTCCGACAAAAAAAGCGCATTTTTAGACTTAAAATACTTCATAGAAAAATTTTAAACAACCTCTTCTAAGTAACAATAAATATTGAGGAAAATATATGACTAAAGCAAAAAGGTGGAAATTGATATTTTATATTTTGGGAGTATTGATTTTTGCTTATATGATTTATGCTATCGGCATTGATAAAATATGGAGCAACATTAAAGAAACAGGCTGGTGGTTTTTCCCGATAATAGGCATATGGTTAGTGGTTTATATTATAAATTCTTTTGCGTGGAATACTATTATTCGCGACAAGGAAACGCCTAAGGAACAATATCCGTCATTTCTTAAGGTACTGAAAGTTACCGTTAGCGGATATACTATTAACTACATTACGCCTGTAGTGGCTTTAGGCGGCGAACCCTATCGTATTCTTGAAATGAAAGATCATTTGGGCGCCCAAAAAGCTACGTCTGCCGTGCTTTCCTACAGTATGATGCATATTTTGTCGCATGTGGTCTTTTGGATGTGTTCCATTGTCCTTATTCTTATTTTACTTCAGCCTGCATGGGGATTGGCTGTCGGATGCATTATTATGTTTGCCGTTTTTGTATTTGCGCTATATATGCTTTTTCAAGGTTATCAAAAAGGGATGGTTGCCAAAACATTCAGGATTTTAGGGAAAGTACCGATCCTTAAAAAATATATTAGAAAATTTAACGAAGACAAATTGCAAAGTTTTCAGGAGATTGATAAGAATATTGTTAATTTGCTTAAAAACAGGAAACCGGCCTTCATTTCAGCCTTAGGATTAGAAGTCCTTGCGCGTACGGTATCTTGTTTTGAATTGTTTTTTATTGCCAAAGCAATTAATATAGACATTTCTTTGCTTGACTCTATTGTGCTGTATGCGGGTTCGACCTTGTTTTCGAATTTGTTGTTTTTTTCTCCTATGCAATTAGGTACGCGAGAAGGTGGGCTGGCGCTTACGTTGAAAACAATGGGTTATACGGCAAGCCTGGGAATTTATATGGGTTTGGTGATGCGTATCCGCGAATTATTTTGGATTGGCATTGGACTTTTATTGATGAAAATAAAAAGTCCATCCCAAAAACACGACCCCGAATCATTAAAGGTATTAACAGAAATGAAAATATCGGACGTGGCGGATTTGTCGCCGCAAGAAGAAGGAGAGATTTAGCGGGGTATTTAAAGATGATTAAATAAACAGTGTTGAATATAAAAAGTTTTATAATATGGAGATCAAAGGGATTATTTTAGATTACGGAGGAACTATCGACACCAATGGAATTCATTGGCTGGAAGTATTTCACAAAATGTATGGCTTGGCTGGAATTTCGTTAAACAAAGACACGCTTAGAGGAGCTTATGTGTTTGCAGAACAAGAAATGGAGCGAAATGGTCATCTCGTTATGCCCCAGGATACTTTTAAAGAGAACCTTCGGCAAAAAATCAACTATCAGATTAGTTACTTGTCTCAAAATAAATTGACAACGCGGGTAAAGGATTTTAAAAAAAATATCCTTATTGATTATTGTTACAATTTTGCCCGTCAAAATACTTATAAGCAGATAGATACCTTATCGAAATTAACGTCTAGATATCCTATGGTATTAGTTTCCAATTTCTATGGAAATTTGTACAGCGTTTTAAAAGACTTTAAAATAGACATGTATTTTCACACGGTTATCGAATCTGCAAGGGTGGGCGTTCGTAAACCTAATCCGGAAATATTTCAGATGGGAATAAAAGCCTTAAATCTAAACCCTGATCAGGTAGCAATTATCGGCGATTCCTATACTAATGATATTGCTCCCGCAAAAGAAGTTGGCTGTACCAGCATTTGGCTAAAAAATATGGGTTGGAACGATCAAGACGATCATACGCGCACCGCAGACTATGTTATTAAAAAACTGGAAGACGCCATATTTATTTTAGACAAACAAAATCGTGCATAGAAATTCAGAGGTTGTTTAAATTTTTATGGAAAAGGTTTTGAAAGATAAAAATGGTTATTTCGCAGACGGGATTTTTCAAGAATAGTAGAGCTATTTGGCAAAAATTTCGACAAGAAAGAGCATTTTTAGCCTCAAAATACTTCCTGGAAAAATTTTGAAACAAGCTCTCAAATCCACCCGAAAAGAGGAATACAGTAAAAACAATTAAAAAAATCAAATTATAAAAAATCAAATAAAAATGGAAAAAATCAATGTCCAAACCCCTAAAGGGAATTTAGGGGTTTTAGTAGTAGGCATAAATGGCGCTGTTTCTTCAACATTTATAGCCGGAACATATTCGGTGCGTAAAAATTTAAGTCAGCCCATAGGCTCCATTACTCAATTGGCTACTATCCGTCTGGGACAGCGCAACGAAAACCGTTTTCCTAAAATTAAAGATGTTGTGCCATTGGCCGATATGAATCAGATTGTATTTGGGGGTTGGGATATTCAAGACGAAAATTTATACGAATCGTTGATTCGCGCAGAGGTGCTTCAAAGCAAAGATATAGAACCTCTTCGTACAGAAATGGAACAGATTCGTCCTATGAAAGCCGTATTTGATCAAAATTATGTGAAACGCTTACATGGAACGCATGTAAAAACCGGCGCTACCAAATGGGATTTAATGGAACAGATACGTGAAGATATTCGTAACTTCAAAGCCAAAAACCAATGCGAGCGGTTGGTTATGATTTGGTGCGGGAGCACTGAAGTTTTTTTACCGATGGGCGAAATTCATAAAAATTTGCCTACTTTTGAAAAAGCCATGAAAGAAAATCATGCCGACATTGCGCCAAGTATGATTTATGCTTATGCCGCCCTTGCCGAAAAGACGCCCTATATCAATGGCGCGCCGAATCTGACTTTGGATTTTCCTGCTATGTTGGAATTTGCCGAAAAACAGAGTATTCCTGTTTGCGGAAAAGATTTCAAAACCGGACAAACAATGATGAAAACCGTATTAGCGCCGATGTTTAAAACGCGCATGCTGGGATTAAACGGATGGTTTTCAACTAATATATTAGGAAACCGAGACGGAGAAGTATTGGACGATCCGGGTTCTTTCAAAACCAAGGAAGAAAGTAAATTATCCGTTATCGACACCATTCTGCAACCTGAATTGTACCCTGAGTTATATGGCGACGTATATCATAAAGTACGCATCAATTATTATCCTCCTCGCAAGGACGAAAAAGAAGCTTGGGATAACATCGATCTTTTTGGCTGGATGGGCTACCCCATGCAATTGAAAATTAATTTTCTTTGTCGCGATTCTATTTTGGCAGCTCCCCTCTGCCTTGACCTTGTATTATTAACTGATTTAGCGCAACGTTGCGGATTTTCAGGTATTCAGCATTGGTTGTCATTCTATTTCAAGAGTCCTATGCATGAACAAAATCAAAATCCGGAACATGACTTATTCATTCAAAGCGTAAAAATGAAAAATACGCTTCGCATGATTATTAATGAAAAACCTATTGATTTTTTAGATGAAACGATAGAGTTATTCAGATAATAAAATAGCATCTCTCTATGTAATTCAGCCTCGCAGGACTTAAACCTACGAGGCTGAATCATATACATAGCTAAAAATCATAATTATAGAATTGCAATAAGAAATTTGAAATAAAAATTCTAATTTTGCAATCTCTTGCCTGTCTTGTTTGAGTTTCTTGACAGTTAGTACAAGAATTAAATCTGATATCGGCTGGCAGGCTAAAATCAAAAATTATTTCAATTTGAATTCGAATTTCATTGATTATGTAAAAATTTGTTGCCGTTCGGGAAAGGGCGGCAGCGGGTCTGCGCATCTTTTACGAATACGGGGCAATCCTAAAGCCGGCCCCGACGGCGGGGACGGCGGACGCGGCGGACATATTATCCTACGGGGAAATAAACAATTGTGGACGCTTCTTCACCTTAAATATACCAAACATGTTATTGCCGAAGACGGGCAGAGCGGCTCCGGAAACCTAAAGCATGGAGCAAATGGAAAAGACGTTTACCTGGATGTCCCGTTGGGAACTGTTTGCAAAAATGCGGATACATTCGAAACGCTTTGCGAGATTATAGAAGACGGGCAGGAAATTATTATTGCTCCCGGCGGACGCGGCGGGTTAGGGAACGATCATTTCAAATCGGCTACCAACCGGACTCCACGTTATGCTCAGCCCGGAGAACCGGGTCTAATGGAGTGGATGATATTAGAACTTAAATTATTGGCCGACGTGGGATTGGTCGGATTTCCCAATGCAGGGAAGTCCACGCTTTTGTCTGTAATGTCCGCGGCCAAACCGGAAATTGCCGATTATCCCTTTACTACTTTGGTTCCTAATTTAGGAATCGTTTCCTACAGAGACTATAAATCTTTTGTCATGTCCGACATTCCCGGAATCATCAAAGGCGCTTCCGAAGGGAAGGGGTTGGGACTACGATTTTTACGTCATATCGAACGAAATGCCGTCCTTTTATTTTTGGTAGCTTGCGATGCGGATGATATTATGGAAGAATACAATATCCTTCTGAACGAGTTGGAATTGTATAATCCTGAATTACTGGATAAAAAACGTATTTTAGTGATCACCAAATGCGATATGCTCGATGAAATTATGCTTGAGCAAATGAAAAAAAGCCTGCCTAAAAAGATCAAACCTGTTTTTATTAGTTCGGTAAGCGGGATGGGCATTACAGCGCTTAAAGATCTTATTTGGCAAACGCTTAACGAAGAAGATAATGGATAAACTAGAGGCCCTCGACACGCAAGTTTTTTATTGGATCAACGGAACGCATAACGCCCTAAGCGACGTTATTTTCTGGACATTAAGTCAGGCTTGGTTTTTTGCTGTCGTCTTAGTTGCCGCGTTCTTTTTTATTGTTCTGCCAAGGGAGAAAAAAGCATGTTGGATGGTTATATTAGGCATCGGACTTTGCATTTTATTGGCCGACAGGTTATCCGTACTTTGTTTTAAAGAAATTTTCTTTCGCCTGCGTCCTTGTCATGTTCTGGAAAACGTACGATTATTCGACGGGCATTGCGGGGGGAAGTACGGCTTTGTTTCTTCGCATGCGGCCAATAGTTTTGCATTGGCTACTTTTTTAGCGTTAATTTATAAGAAAGTAAAGTTTTTCCCCTTTTTGATTCTTTTTTGGGCTGTTCTTGTGTCCTATAGCCGGCCTTATTTAGGCGTGCACTATCCCGGAGATGTTATTTGCGGAGCTATTTTAGGAATTGGGATAGGTTCCGTAGTTTATTGGCTATATATGAATATGAAGCAATATTCTAAAATTAAACTACGAAATCCGGATCTCAAATAATGCAAAAAAACATTTTGATTCTAGTTCTCCTATTGAGTTATTCATTTGTATTTGCTCAAAAAAATATTCAAGATACAATAAATGACAAATTATTTCAAGAAGTTATTGAGTCTGCCTCGGACGGATTGTTAAAACCGGAAATCGAAAATAATAATAAAGAATCGTCTTCTATTTTTAATATCCCCGGAATTGAAGGAATAATGGAATGCGCTTCAATTAATTCAGAAAAAAAGTCGGCAGATATAAATCATCTGGCGAATTTTCAGGGAGGTATTGAATTCGGATACGGAGTAGGAATAGGAGAGTACGGGATCAATAACTTAAGAATAAACGTAATCAGCGAATATAAGTTTAATCCTTATTTTTCTATGGGACTTGGTCTTGGCGCAAGGCTTTATTATGAAGATCCTTCTTGTATTGGCATTCCCATTTTTGTCCATTTTATGGTTAGATTTTTAGATGCAAAAGTATCGCCATTCCTTACGTCAAATATCGGATATGCTCTCAATGTCTTTGAATATAGAAACGGCAACGGATTTATGTTTAATCCATCAGTAGGAGTTAGCATAAAGAGCGGAGATCAGTCGTTTATTAATATTGGATTAGGGTATGAACTCCAAATGGCGGCAATTAATACTTTTTATTCTTCCTACGATTCTGAACTCCAAAATATAGGCGGATTAAATCTTTTTGTATTATTTATGTTTTAATGGATTCAATATTTGTTACCGGCATTACAGGGCTTTTAGGGAATAATGTTGTAAGAGAACTCCTGGACAGGGGCTATTTTGTACATGCTTTAGTCAGGGATATTCAAAAGGTTCGGATCGAACATCCGAATCTTAGACTATTTGTTGGAGATATTACGCAAAAAAACGGTTTACAGCCGGCCATGCAGGGGTGTAGTGCAATAATACATGTTGCCGCAACCACTGAGCAAAATCTTTTACACTATTCCGATTATCAGAAAAGTAATTTCGAAGGGACAAAAAATGTCTTTCAAACCGGCAAAGATTGCGGCGTTCGAAGATTTATCCATATAAGTTCGGCCAATACTATTGGAAATGGAACCAAGGATCGTCCTGCCGACGAATCGATTCCCTTTTCTCTTCCTTTTTCCAAATCATATTATGCCAGAAGTAAACGAGAAACGGAAATATTTCTGCTGTCTAAGAAGCAAAACCTGGATATTATTATTCTGAATCCGACTTTTATGTTAGGGCCTCACGACATAAAGCCCAGTTCCGGAACCCTCGTTTTGATGGGGTATAAAACGCCTGTTTTGTTTCTTCCCCAAGGCGGGAAAAACTTTATTCATGTAAAAGATGTCGCCATTGCCGCATGCAATGCGCTTACTATGGGCAAAAGCGGAGAACGTTACTTGCTGGGCAACAAAAATATAAGTTTTAAAGAATTCTTTTATTTGCAGAAACGCATAGGGGGGTATAAACAATGGGTAATTATACTTCCGTCTTTTTTGCTTTATGGAATCGGATATGTCGGCGATCTTTTTCAAATGCTGGGAATAAAAGTTTCTTTCACTAAACGGAATTTGAACCTACTCTGCATCCGGGAATATTATGCTTCTCAAAAAGCGATAAATGAACTTAATTTACCTCAAACGCCTCTCGAAGATACAATTGAGGATACCCTAAACTGGTTTAAAGAACAAAATAAAATACGATGAAAATCAATAGGTTGTATAAAAATTTCTTCAGAAGTATCCTGAGTTTAAAAATGCTCTTTTTTGTTGGAATTTTTACCAAATAGCGCTACTATTCTTGAAAAACCCCGTCTGCAAACTCGCTATTTTTATCTCTCAAAATCTTTTCCATAAAAATTCAAATGACCAAGATAAAAATTCGTATTTAAAAGGGTAGATTTTAAATTGTCACATGAATGAAACAGATGCTTCGACTGCCCATGCCTCGCTCGCCTGACATGACGACGAAAATAATCCTGCAGAAAGTTGTATTTTTGTAATCTGATTCTGTTCGGTTCTTTATTCTAAAAGAGATCGTAAAAGAATATCTTTCCTTATAATATTAAAGACAATGAATGTTTTACTTTTAGGTTCCGGCGGTAGGGAACATGCCATAGCATGGAAAATATCGCAAAGCGCTAATTTGACAAAATTGTATATTGCTCCCGGCAATCCGGGAATGGCTTCGTACGGAATAAACGTTCCGATTGGGGTTTCCGATTTTCAGAAACTCAAGCAATTTGTTCTGGAAAAAAATATCGATATGTTGGTCGTAGGGCCCGAAATTCCTTTAGTAGAAGGAATCGTTGATTTTTTTACCGGCGACGAAGCGTTGAAGAATATTTCCGTTATTGGTCCATCCAAAGACGGAGCTTTACTTGAAGGAAGCAAGGATTTTGCAAAAACGTTCATGCAAAAATATCATATTCCTACTGCGCGCTATAAAACGTTTACGCAAGCCTCTTTGAAACAAGGAATTGAATATCTGAAACAACTAACGTCTCCCTACGTTTTAAAAGCGGATGGATTGGCTGCCGGAAAGGGAGTCGTTATTTGCCCGAACCTTGCAAATGCGAAAAACGAATTAACGGATATATTAAAAACAAGAAAATTCGGAAAGGCTTCGGATAAAGTCATAATTGAAGAATACTTGCAAGGAATTGAATTATCCGTTTTTGTCCTGACAGATGGTGAAAATTATAAAGTATTGCCTGCCGCCAAGGATTACAAACGTATCGGGAACGCAGATACCGGATTAAATACGGGCGGAATGGGCTCGGTTAGCCCGGTTCCATTTGCCGGCGAGGCTTTCATGGAAAAAGTGGAAGAGCAAATCATCATTCCGACAATCAACGGGTTAAAAGCAGAGAACATTTTATATAAAGGTTTTCTTTTTATCGGATTGATGAATGTGGAGGGGAATCCGTTTGTGATTGAGTATAATGTCCGGATGGGAGATCCCGAAACAGAATCCGTTTTTCCTAGAATAGAATCGGATATTCTGGACTTATTCGAAGGCGTAGCCAAAGGAACTCTTTCTGAAAAAGAGTTAAAAATAAGTCCGAAATACGCTGCATGCATAATGGCCGTATCCAAAGGTTATCCGGAATCCTATCCGACAGGAAAACAAATTACAGGACTTGAAGAAATAAAAGACAGCTTGGTTTTCCATGCGGGAACGAGAGTGGACGAAAAAGATCATTTACTTACAAATGGAGGCAGAGTACTCGCTATTACTTCTTTAGCTGATACGTTGCAAGATGCTTTGCAAAAAAGTTACGAAAATATGGAGCGGATCCGGTTCGAAGGAAAATACTACCGGCTCGACATAGGAAAAGACTTGCTTTACTAATGGGCGCTGATGGTTTATAGCCTATTTCAAAAAATCATTTTTCAATTAATTATCCAGGTAGTGATTTTAAGCCACGCCATGAATAAACGATCAAATAAAAAATAAACACATGAAATAATCATGAGCCTTTGGCGCTCCAATGCGAATGAATAAAGGCGCGCGTCAGCCAAGTCTCCCAAACAAATAAGAAAATCCGATTAATCTCCCTTGAGGGGAGAATTAAAGAGGGGAGGGAGATTTAGAGGGGCTTATAAATTTTAAACACATGAAAAGAACCTATCCGAATTCGGAGAAAATATATCTATCAGGAACCCTTTATCCTGAAATAAGAGTTCCTATGAGGAAAATAAATTTAACGGATACTGTAAAGATTGAAGACGGACAATCTGTTCATTATAAGAATGATCCGGTAATAGTATATGATACCAGCGGCCCTTTTACAGATCCGGATCAAGAGGTAGATCTGAAGAAAGGCCTTCCCCGTTTCAGGGAAACATGGATCGAAAAACGCAGCGATGCGGAAAAACTTCCTCAGGTAAGTTCGGAGTACGGACAAATGCGCCTGAATGATAAAAGTTTGGATCATTTGCGTTTTGAACATAATCATTTGCCTTACAGGGCAAAAAAGGGACATGGAATTACTCAGCTTTATTATGCGCGCAACGGAATCATTACTCCCGAAATGGAGTATGTCGCCATTCGCGAAAATCAACAACTGGAAGATTCCAACATTAAAACGCATATCACTCCCGAATTTGTCCGTCAAGAAATTGCCGCCGGCCGGGCTATTATTCCCGCCAATATCAATCATCCCGAAGCGGAACCTATGATTATAGGACGGAATTTTCTTGTGAAAATAAACACCAATATCGGAAATTCCGCCACATCCTCAGGAATTGAAGAAGAGGTAGAAAAAGCGGTTTGGAGTTGTTATTGGGGCGGAGACACGTTAATGGACTTATCCACGGGTCCCAATATTCATGAAACCAGGGAATGGATTATCCGTAACTGCCCGACTCCGATGGGAACAGTGCCTATTTACCAGAGCTTGGAGAAAGTAAATGGAATAGCCGAAGACCTGACTTGGGAACTATACAGAGATACTTTAATAGAACAATGCGAACAAGGAGTCGACTATTTTACAATTCATGCCGGATTGTTGCAAAAACATGTTCCTTTGGCGGCAAAACGCCGGACGGGAATCGTTTCGCGGGGGGGCTCTATTATGGCCAAATGGATGTTGGCAAACAAGCAAGAAAATTTTTTATATACGCATTTCGAAGAAATCTGTGAAATTCTTAGCGCTTACGACGTAGGCGTTTCTTTAGGCGACGGTTTACGTCCGGGTTCGATCGACGACGCCAATGATGCGGCTCAATTCGGCGAACTTGAGGTTTTGGGGGAATTGACGACGCTGGCATGGGAGCGCCATGTACAAGTTATGATTGAAGGTCCCGGGCATGTGCCGCTTCATAAAATAAAGGAAAATATGGATAAACAATTGACTTATTGCCACGAAGCTCCTTTTTACACATTAGGTCCTTTGGTTACTGATATTGCGCCGGGTTATGATCATATCACTTCCGGAATAGGCGCCGCTCTAATCGGATGGTATGGAACCGCTATGCTTTGTTATGTCACGCCGAAAGAACATCTGGGACTTCCCGACAAAGAAGATGTCCGCAATGGCGTGGTGACCTATAAAATTGCCGCCCATGCCTCTGACTTGGCAAAAAATCATCCGGGTGCGCAAATCCGCGATAACGCATTGAGCAAAGCACGGTTTGATTTCCGTTGGAAAGACCAGTTCAATTTATCTCTGGATCCCGAAAGGGCGTTGGAATATTTTAAATTACGACACAAAGGTCACGAGGAGGATTCTGCTTATTGCACTATGTGCGGCCCTAATTTCTGCGCCATGCGCATATCAAAAGACGTAAAGCAGTGCATCGAAAAAGAAAATAAGATAATAAATTGATTTTTATCACATTAGAAAGTTTCCGCGAAGCGTAGTTTCGACTGGAGAAAAAAAATCTAAATATTTGTGTATTAAAGTAATAAATTTCTCCTCTACGCTGCCAAACCATGTAAATTTCTAAAATAAAGCATTTTAAAATTAATAAAATCGTTTTTTTCTTGTTTTTTGAAACCTCAAAAAGTTACGAGGAACCAAAAACGGCTTAAGGATTTAAATGCATTTCGCTTAACGACTTCATTTGAACGGAAATCCTCGATAAGGATTGCTGCGCACGGCGTATAAAGAACTATACAACTAAATAATATAGAACCTAATACTGGCCTGCGACGGGTAGCGTTAAAAAATCGGTAGTGGAAGCATTAAAAACAAAATTTTGTTTGAAGTCTCCTATTGAGAAATAGTATAACGAAGTCAATCATTTATAAACAAAGGTGAATGTGATAAAATTCCATTTTTGTCTAATACTATTTGGATACAAAATAGCCTAATCCTTTGAGATCTTTGTCGGGTCTTTTCGTTAATCTTTTATACCTAATAAATTGCGCATTTTGTTATAAAACAGATAAGACAGCGTTTTTGTCTGAACAAGAATTCCATAAGAATCATTTATTTTGGTAATATTTTACCTCAAGGCTATTTTTTCTGTTTTCCCTTTGTCTTAGGCTTTTGAGATTCCCGATATTTCTGATTATTATATTGTATTACTATCTCCTCTTCTACTGATGGCAATCCTATTTCATATCTATTTTTATTTACTTGTGCCTTTTCTTGCAGCGTCATTCTTTTAAATCGCCTATTAGAGTAGTAATAGGTATATTGCAGTTTGTTCCAGTTAAAAATCGTAGCCATTCTATTGGCTCTTCTCGCGTAACATTCCGGAGATAATTTTCCCTCTAATAAGGCTTTATATTCAACATTACGGAAAAAATTGGTGTCGTCATAATGCACTAACACCATACCACCGCCGCCACGATAAAAACTATAATTATTGAGGCATCCTATTCTTTCATTAGGAAAACCATATTTTTGAATCATCTCATCCACCACTCGTTGATTACTGCTATCTACTATCCGCCATTCTCTTAATAGGGTTTTAGTTTTTTTAGAATTACGAAATGTCCGGCGGTACCAAGTCCATCTGTTCCTTACTGCTTGGTCGCTAACTTTTAAAGAATCTAATATCTTTAGTATAGTTGCAGGGGTAGTAAGAAATTTTTTCGTGTATATTTCTTGATTTTCTTTTTCATAAGCCGTACAAGTATTCCATTGTTCTGTCGCTTTATATTTTTCGCAAGATGAATCTTCCGGAAATATAGTTCCTAAGAAAATGGTTTGTTTATTGCATTGCTTCATGGCAAAATACGCCAAGCTATCGTTATGTATGGCAACGGCACATTGCGTAAAACTGCGCAAATCATCAATTAAAATATAATCGACCATTTCGAATGTTTGGTATAATAGACAAGAGCAGAATCGTAATTTTGCCGGCATTGGGCTAATTTTGCCTTATTAACCAATTGGTAATAAGGAATATAATTTGCGCCTTGGCTCATTGCATTCAAAAATAGAAAGCTTAAACTAATGCTTGACAGGAATTTCTTCATTTTTTATTATTTGTATAAGCACAAAATAATACGTTTTTGCAAATTTATATTTTGTACTTGGATTTTCGCAACAGATTAATTTGGGTTATTAATTGTTTTTGTTTGGATAGATATAATAAGATTTCATTAAAACTTAACAACCCAGTCCTGAAAGGGGGCATTGTATTGATCTCTCTTTGGTCGACTAACTAACTTGAGATTGTTTATAATCTAATTCCCTATTTCCTTATTTCCTTCATCTCTTTATCTTCAATAGTCCGTTACTTTTAATGTTAAATATCTATAAATCAATCAATTAAATGACATTTTAATTTGTTTAAGTCGCTGAAAATCAGTAATTTTATAGTTTATTCTACTATCCTATTCAGTTATGATTTTCAGGACTCAAA
>JAVBLV010000072.1:0-9544 GCA_031553195.1 Bacteroidales bacterium | reverse complement strand
TTTGAGTCCTGAAAATCATAACTGAATAGGATAGTAGAATAAACTATAAAATTACTGATTTTCAGCGACTTAAACAAATTAAAATGTCATTTAATTGATTGATTTATAGATATTTAACATTAAAAGTAACGGACTATTGATCAAGAGATCGTAGTTTAAAATAAGAGCGAAATGGGTTGGATACAAAGAATCCGGCGAGAAAACAAAACGTTAATATTATTCGCTTTTTTGGATGATGAATATATCTTCGTTTTTACGCTTCATAAAATATTCTTCCCGGCCGTATTGTTCTGCTTTACGGATGTCTTTCCTCAGCTGAACCGTATTCAGGCTATCAGTCGTTATTTCATGTAAATAATACTGTTTTTTATACTCCAAACTTTTGAGTTGACTTCTGAGTTGGAACGACATTGCCAGATTGTTATCGTCTACAAATACAATTGTTACGATAAATACAAGAATGACAATGATATATTTATTTTTGATATAATACAGTATTTTCTTCATAATTCTGATTTTTACAAAAGTACGTATTTTTATTCAGGCTATGGGAAATAATGGCTATAAAATATAACAGGAATTTATCAAAATCCTCTCTCTTCGTTTTTTTCTATCTTTGCAAAAACTATTTTAATGATGGAAAAAAGGGAAATACGAGTTCGTTTTGCGCCCAGTCCCACCGGGCCGCTACATATAGGCGGCGTACGCACTGCATTGTATAATTTTTTATTTGCAAAAAAACACGGAGGGAGTTTTCTGCTCCGAATAGAAGATACCGATCAAACACGCTTTGTTCCCGGCGCAGAAGAGTATATTATCGAAGCTTTTAATTGGTTAGGAATTAAGTTTGACGAAGGCGTTCACGGCGGCGGCGAATACGGCCCTTATCGCCAATCTGACAGGAAAGAGTTATACAAACCCTATGCGGAACAATTGATCAATTCGGGCTGGGCTTATTATGCTTTCGACACGCCGGAAGAATTGGAAAATATCCGTAAGCAATATGAATTAGAAAAAAAGAATTTTCAATATGATTGCATCAGCCGGTTAGGTCTGAAAAATTCTTTGACATTAAATAAAGACGAAGTCCATCAACTTTTACAATCGGGAACACATTATGTAATTCGTTTTAAATTTCCTGAAAATACCGAAATCCATGTAGATGATTTGATTCGCGGACATGTGCAAATGAACTCCAGTTTATTGGACGATAAAGTTCTCTTTAAGTCCGATGGCATGCCGACCTACCATTTGGCAAATGTAGTGGATGACTATTTAATGAAAATCTCGCATGTGATTCGTGGAGAAGAATGGTTGCCTTCCGCGCCTTTGCATGTAATGTTGTATAAAGCTTTTGGCTGGGAAAAAGAAATGCCTCAATTTGCCCATTTGCCTTTATTGCTAAAGCCGGACGGGAATGGTAAATTAAGTAAACGCGACGGCGACCGTTTGGGCTTTCCTGTTTTTCCATTACAATGGATTGACCCCAGAACCCAAGACGTTTCTTCGGGTTATCGTGAACAAGGATATTTTCCGGAAGCCGTCATTAATATTCTGGCATTTTTAGGATGGAATCCGGGCACCGAACAGGAAATTTTTTCTTTGGATGAATTGGTCAATATTTTTTCTTTGGATAGAATCAGTAAATCGGGGGCTAAGTTTGATGTAGAAAAGGCAAAATGGTTCAATCATCAATATATGATGCAAAAATCACCTAAAGAAATAGCAACCTTATATATGCCGATTCTTTCAGAAAAAGGATTTGACAAAGTTTCTACGGAATATGCAGAACAAATTTGCGCATTAACAAAAGAGCGGATTAATTTTGTCAGTGAATTGTGGGATCAAACCTCTTTCTTCTTTCAAGCGCCTGCAAGTTACGATGAACAAGTAGTAAAAAAGCGTTGGAAAGAAGGGACTTCGTCTCATTTGCAAGATATTGTAAAAATCATAGTAGAGAAACCTTTTGACAAACAAATTTTACATGATGATGTAAAGGCGTATATAGAAGAACACCAACTGAATATAGGGCAAATCATGAATTGCTTGCGTTTGTCATTGGTTGGCGAATCCAAGGGGCCGGATTTATTCGAAATTATCATGCTACTGGGCAAAGAAGAAACACTGATACGAATTGAACGGGCAATAGAAGTATTAGGATAAAAGAAAAATATTAAAACAGAAATAAAATGAAAATCATGAGATACTTTATCCTAGCGATATCGTTTTTTATTTGTACAACCATCTGTGCGCAAAACACCTTATTTCAATCCCAAATTGAAAAAATAGCCAATTCCGAAAAAGGTATGACAGTAGGCGTTGCCATTAAAGGATTGGATGAAGGGACTTCGAATGAAATATTTTCTATAAATGGAAATGCACATTTTCCCATGCAAAGCGTGTATAAATTCCCTTTAGCATTAGCAGTCCTTCATCAAGTAGATCAAGGAAAACTTTCGCTTGAACAGAAAATTAAAGTTACAAAAAAAGATTTATTGCCCAATACCTGGAGTCCCTTGCGTAAAAAATATCCGGAAGGGAATGTGGATATTGCCCTAAAAGACTTACTTTCTTATATGGTTTCGCAAAGCGATAATAATGCGTGTGATATATTGTTCCGTTTAATGGGCGGGCCCAAAGAAGTGGAAAAATATATTCATTCGTTAGGAATAAAAGGAATCGCCATTGTGGGAACCGAGGAAGAAATGCACGATAATTGGAATATCCAATTTACAAATTGGGCAGAACCTCTTGCATTGATGCAATTACTGGATCTATTTTATCAAAAGAAATTGTTGGAAAAACCAACCCATGATTTTTTATGGAAAATTATGGTTGAAACATCTACAGGTGCAAATAAAATCAAAGCATTGCTACCTGAAGGTTCTGAAATTGCTCATAAATCAGGCTCTTCGGGGAAAAATGAAAAAGGAGAAGTCCCTGCATCTAATGATATTGGAATCGTTACTCTTCCAAATGGTAAGCGTTTTAGCATTGTTGTGATGGTTTCGAGTAAAAAGAAAAATACTGACGAGGGGGAATGTGAAAAAATCATTGCTCAAATTGCCAAAATAGCTTGGGATTACTATCAATCGAGATAATTTATAACTTTTAATTTTTCATTTTCAATTCTCCATTAGAATTATGTTTTTGCCTTTCCAAAATATTGTCATATTAGGTTCCGGAAACGTAGCTTTTCATTTTGCAAAAGCATTGAAATCTTCCGGGAAAAATGTGGTGCAAATTTATAGCAGAACAAAGAGTCATGCCGAAGAATTAGCAACACTTTTACAAACTTCCCACGTAGATAACCTCTCGGAAATTAGTCCTAACGCAGACATTTATATATTAGCAGTATCTGATACCGCTATTCTTGAATTATCAGAAAAACTTTCTTTTCCTGATAAAATTGTTGTACATGCGGCAGGTTCAATTCCTATGAATGTAATGGAATCGATTTCCCAAAATATCGGAGTGATTTACCCTATACAGAGTCTACTTAAAAATGCCGATAGGGATCTTTCCAATGTGCCTCTCTGTTTAGAGGCCTCAAATGAAAAAACCTTAAATACTTTGAAACTACTGGCAACAGGACTTTCATGGAATGTTTCTTTTCTAAACAGCGAACAAAGGAAAATGGTACATTTGTCAGCTACTTTCATTTCTAATTTCGGTAATCTGATCAACACTGCCGGATATGAAATTTTGAAAGCGGCAGACATTCCTTTTGATCTATTAAAACCGCTTATCGAAGAAAATATTAGGAAGACGGAACATGGAAATCCGTTTCAGTTTCAGACAGGGCCTGCCATGCGTGGAGATAAGCAAGTAATTGAAAAACAACTGAAACTATTGAAAAATTTTCCCGAATATCAAAAATTGTATCGAACTTGCACAGAAATTATCAGAAAGAAAGCAGATAAAGAAGGTATTTGAAAAAGTGTAATTTTGCTCTTTAACCTTTGCCGAAAATATTTTCGAGTACTCTTTGAAACCTGAAAGCCAAGTTAATTATTTCGGATTTGAAAAAAATTCTCATCATACGATTCAGTTCTATCGGCGATATTGTGCTGACAACGCCGGTTATTCGTTGCCTTAAACAACAATTACCGGATGTTGAAATTCATTATTTGACAAAAAAAGCCTATCGGGAAATTTTGGAATTCAATCCTTATATCGATAAGGCGCATTACCTGCAAAATTCTTTTAAAGAAACAATCCGACAAATAAAGAGGGAACGATTTGACTTTATTGTCGACTTACATAAAAGTTTACGTTCTTTACGGTTTAAACTCGCATTGCAAATTCCAAGCAAAAGTTTCCCCAAATTGAATTTTCGAAAATGGTGGCTGGTACAAACCAAGCGTTCTTGTTTACCCGACATTTCAATTGTAGATCGTTATTTTGAAGCCGTAAAACCATTTAATATCGTCAACGATGGGAAAGGGTTGGATTTTTTTATGCCGGATGTAAACGTAAGATTGCCGGAATCGTTCGATAAAGGCTATATCGTGCTGGTTTGCGGGGGGAAACACAATACCAAACAAATTCCGCTGGAGAGAATCGAACTTCTTTGCCGATCCATTCAAGAACAAATTATTTTATTGGGAGACCAACAGGATGCTATAAAAATAAAGAAAATAGAATCCCATTTCCCTGAAAATGTATTAAACGGGTGTGGAAAATATTCATTGAATGAATCAGCGTCGATTATTGCTCAGTCGTTGCTGGTCATTACGCCCGATACAGGTTTAATGCATATCTCGGCGGCGCTACGTAAAAAAATCATTTCCGTATGGGGAAATACGGTTCCTGCATTTGGGATGTTTCCTTATTTTCCCGATAATGAAAAAGATAAATCTGTTATCATGGAGGTGAAAGACCTCAGTTGCCGTCCGTGCAGTAAAATAGGATATCCGGAATGTCCGAAAAAACATTTTAATTGCATGCAAAAAATTAATTATAAAACCATTATAGAACTAGCCAATAATGAGTAATCATATTAATGAGCAGGAAATACATTCTTCTGCAAAACAATCTTTCGAAAAGTTATTGCAAATCATAGATGAACTGAGGGAGAAATGTCCATGGGATAAAAAACAGACATTGGAAAGCCTTCGTTATTTGACCATAGAAGAAACATATGAACTTTCGGATGCGATTCTGGAAAATGATCTGGAAGAAACAAAGAAAGAACTGGGCGATTTAATCATGCACATCGTATTTTATGCAAAAATTGCTTCCGAAAAAGAAACATTTAGCATCAATGATGTATTGGAAGGCATCTGTGAAAAATTAATCCGCAGGCATCCGCATGTTTTTGCCGACGCAAAAGTAAATAACGAAGAAGATGTAAAAACCAATTGGGAGAAAATAAAGCTAAAAGAAGGCAGAGATTCCGTTTTATCCGGCGTGCCCAATTCGCTTCCGGCTATGGTAAAAGCCTATCGCATGCAAGAAAAAGCAAGGGGCGTAGGTTTTGATTGGGATAATTCTTCTCAGGTACGCGAAAAGGTACTGGAAGAATTTAACGAACTGGAACATGAACTGAATGTTACGCATGATCCCGAAAGGATTGAATCAGAATATGGAGATTTGCTTTTCGCTTTGATAAACTATGCCCGTTTCATTAATGTAAATCCCGAAGATGCACTGGAAAAAACCAATAAAAAATTCAAGTACCGTTTTCAATATTTGGAACAAAAAAGCAGAGAAACCGGACGTTTACTAGAAAATATGACGCTTGCAGAAATGGACGAATGGTGGGATGAGGCAAAAGAAAAAGAAAAGACATTATAATTTTATGAATACAAAATATTTAATGATTTATAATACAATAAACAATGATGCAGATAAAAGATTTTTCGTTTAACCATTATGGCGTAAATACATATGTTATTTGGGACGACACAAAAGAATGCGTACTGATTGATGTTGGCTGCACAAGTACCCGTGAACAGGAAATATTAAAAAATTTTATTACCGAAAACAATCTGAAACCTGTTTATATTTTACTGACGCATCCTCATTTAGATCATATCGCCGGACTTTGCTTTGCGTGTGAGACCTATCAATTACCGGTTCATTTTCATAAAGCGGGAATAATATTTTTTGAAGATGCGGTAGAAACAGGAGCTATGATGGGGTTTCATTTTAAGAAATCGGAATTGGACGCGCTTGACAAAAAATTCATTAGTGATGGGGATTGGGTAAAATTCGGTCATTCGCAATTGGAAGTTCGTTACACTCCCGGACATGCCGACGGAAGTGTTTGTTATGTATCCAACGATCCGGACTTTGCGGTTACCGGAGATGTTTTATTCAAACAATCCATCGGGAGATCTGATTTCCCTACAGGAGATTATGACTCATTAATGAACAGCATCTCTACAAAGTTATTAACTTTGCCTGACGATACGCTTGTCTTTCCAGGACACGGACCTTCTACTACAATAAAGGCAGAAAAACTTTTAAACCCGTTTTTACAACCACACATGTAATCACACGGACGCCGACACTAAATTTCAAATTTCGTATAGAGAAAGAATATAAACCTTAATACTAATTTTAGTCGTTCCTCCGTTCTAAGAACTTATTAATTTATATATTCACAAGTACTTTTCTACATTCCGTAAAAAGTTGTATCTTTGCATGCTATGAAAAAACTCTGGATTTTGTTGCTTTTATCCTGTGTTACATGTTGTCTTTCATCATGTAGCAAATATACCAAGTTGCTAAAAAGTAATGATTACGAGGCAAAATATAATGCCGCAATAGAGGCATATGAAAAGAAGAATTACTATAAATCAACTCAGCTATTTGAGAATTTGGCAACTTATTACAGAGGACGAGATAAAGCTGAGAATGTGAGTTTTTATTATGCTAAGTCGTTGTTGGGATCAAAAGATTATTACATGGCAGGATACCAGTTTAAGATCTTTACAAAACAATTTCCATACAGCGAGCGTATTGAAGAGGCCATGTATCAATCAGCTTATTGCAAGTATCTCGAGTCTCCGGTATATAGCTTAGACCAAAGCCTTACTAAAGAAGCATTGGCTGATTTTCAACAATATGCCAACCGCTTTCCGCAAAGCGACAAATTGACGGATGTCAATAAATATATGGATGAACTTCGAGGCAAGTTGATTAAAAAAGATTACGAAATAGCGGTAGGATATTATAGAATAGAACTTTATGAAGCGGCTACGGTAAGTTTACGGAACTTATTAAAGGATTATCCCGATAGTCCTTACCGTGAAGTAACCATGCTTTACCTAATAAAGTCAGGCTATAAATTAGCCAAACATAGTATAGAGTCAAAGAAAATAGCTCGTTTTCAGCAAGTTGTAAATGATTTTGAAAAATTCTCAAAATGGTTTTCCACTTCAAAATATTTGAAAGAAGCCCAAGACGTTTACAATGAAAGCCAAACAGAATTAAGGAAGCTATCCGCATCAAAATCGTAAAAAACAATAGCGAAAAAATAAAAGACGCATCAACAATAATATATTATTTAAGGGAAAACATATCATGGATTTTAAAAGAGTAAAAACCGTAAATTCCACTATAACCCGCGACATTCAGGATTTTAGTCGTCAAACGGGAAATCTTTATGAGACAATTGTAATGCTTTCGAAAAGAGCCAACCAAATTTCTTCTGAAATGAAGCAAGATCTTCATAAAAAAATTGAAGAATATGCAAACTCAAATGATAGTTTAGAAGAAGTGCTCGAAAACAGAGAGCAAATCGAAATAGTAAAGTTCTACGAACAACTTCCGAAACCAACGTTAATTGCTGTAAAAGAGTATCTAACCGATAACTTATACTATCGCAATCCTGATAAGGAAGAAAAGGATGAAATGCATATTGTCGAATAACCTTTTATGGTCAGATTCAAGTTTCCCTGACTAAGATTTGAGGATAAAACCTGATTTTGTATAATAAAGTATTTTTTAAAAATCAAGGGAAATAGGGAGAAAATGGATTAGATAAAAAAATAATCCCAACGGATAAACCTGTTAGGGATTTTTTGTGTTTATTCTTCTCAAGAAATATAAATCCGGATTGCAACTAAGGGGTTGTTTAAATTTCTTTTTTTGATTGTTTGAGAATATTGATTTTTAAAAATAAAAGACTGATTTACAACCATAACAATATTCAGGTCTTTAAATAAAACAGAAGTGGATAATATTGATAATCAGTATTTTGATTTAAATTTAAACAACCTCTAAGAAGATGTTTGATTTTTAGAAATTCGGAATATATTAATCCACGTTTTTAACTCTGACGAGAACCCGAACTGTCTCCCCAGATTTTAACCGTATGCTGGACACTCCTTTATAGTTTTCCGAAACCTCAACAGATGCATTTAAAATGGCGGGGTTCTTAAAGCTACAGAAAAACTCGCCTCTTCCGTCGGTTCTTCCCGATTGATTAATTGAAGCGCCTTTTTGACCAACGACAACGCTTGCATTGCCGATAACGATATTTGTATCCACGGCGTCCCTTGCTACAACTAAGACTCCGCAATCAGTATCATCGTTGCAGGAACTTAACATTAAGCTGCTGATCCCTCCTAAAATGGCGATAGAGAAAACAATTAAAAGAATTCGTTTCATTTATATTGTGATTTTTTGTAATATTGCAATTTCATTCTGAACTGCAAATATAAAATAAAAATGAATACAAACTTAAAACTATCCGCAATTTTATTGTTTTCTATGATTTTCATTAGCATTTCCTGTTTTGCCCAAAAGACGGAAAAAACCTCAAAAAAGGGAACAAAGAAGTCAACAGCAAAAAAGGACGAATCTTCAAAGGAAAAGAATACGTATGCTATTATCAGTACTGGATTCGGCGATATGGAATTGATGTTATACAACGAAACGCCTTATCATCGCGATAACTTTGTAAAGTTAGTAAACGAAGGGTTTTATGACAGCCTACTATTTCATCGGGTTATTTTAAATTTTATGATCCAGGGCGGAGATCCGGAGTCAAAGAATGCAGAGGCAGGAAAAATGCTAGGCAATGGAGGCCCCGGATACACGATTCCCGCCGAATTTGTTTCTGGGAAATTTCATAAAAAAGGCGCTCTGGCAGCCGCCAGAATGGGAGATGAAATGAATCCAACCAAGGCTTCTTCAGGTTCTCAGTTTTACATCGTGCAGGGACAAAAATTTACAGAGGAACAAATAGACCAGGTATTAATCGGACAAAGGGGAATGCAAATCTCTCCGGAACAAAGGGAAGCATATACTACCGTAGGAGGTTCGCCTTGGCTCGATGGGCAGTATACCGTTTTTGGCGAAGTTGTTAAAGGCTTCGAAGTAATTGACGCTATTGCAACTGTAAAAACCGACCGGAGTAACAGACCTCTGGAAGATGTAAGAATGACCATCAAGATAGTAACCAAATAATAATGGATCAGTGTAAAAATAGGTGGAGATAATTTTTAATGTTTCTATCATAATGGTAAGAATGTAATAGACTGCATTGTGATCTTTCTTTTGCCTTGACGCAAAAGAAACAAAAAGTCAA
>JAVBLV010000031.1:0-17852 GCA_031553195.1 Bacteroidales bacterium | reverse complement strand
TTTGAGTCCTGAAAATCATAACTGAATAGGATAGTAGAATAAACTATAAAATTACTGATTTTCAGCGACTTAAACAAATTAAAATGTCATTTAATTGATTGATTTATAGATATTTAACATTAAAAGTAACGGACTATTGATTGTTGGACATGAAAAAAAATGAAGAAATTCAATCAAGAAGAGAATTCTTTAAAAAAGCGGCTGTTGCAGTATTACCTATAATTGGATTCAGCGTTTTAGGCTCATTGTTTACATCTTGCGAACCTGACGACGAGGATGGGAATAATAATCCTAATAGTAGTAATAGTTGTTCAGGTTGCTCAAATCGTTGTGGTGGTAGTTGTTCTCAAAACTGTGCTTCCGCATGTACTGGCAATTCTTTATATTATCCTTCATCTTGTAAATCTGGTTGTGTAAACGCATGTTATTCTTCTTGTAAGGGTACTTGCAAAGGTTATTGTAATTATGGCGTAAAAAATTAAAATAAAGCAACGTATTTATCAATTCTTATGACAATGAAAAATTTATTTAAAATAGTAGTTGGACTCATAGTTATATCCGTGCTTATCTTATCAATTTCTTCTTGTAAAAAAGACGATGATACAGGAAGTTCTTCGGATCTGATAGGAGCTTGGCAAGGGAAACATATAGAGGGCTATACAAAAATAAACGGAGTTATTACAGATGAATGGAGCGACGATGGAGATGATATAACTTTTTATTCCGACTATACATGTCGTGGAGGCTATATTAATCATGGTAGTGGTCATAAAATGACATGGACATATGAAAAAGAGTACTTGAATATTAATTGCATTGATTGTAAAGAAATACTTTCAGCAAAAGTATTGAAACTGACTTCCTCGGAACTGATTATTGAATGGTCTGAAAAGGATGGAAATGAAGAATATTACGAAAAAGCAACATTTACTAAGTAAATTGTAATATGGAAATTACAAGGGGGGGGGAAGCATTGCTTGGCAAGACGGCATAGCAAAAAATATTACTTTTATCGTTACTAAAGATTGTCAATTGGCTTGCAAATACTGTTACCTTGTTGGGAAGAACGAAAAGGAACGCATGGGTTTTGATATTGCGAAGAAAACCGTTGATTATTTGTTGGACGAAAAGAATCGGCATTTATTCAACGAAGATTCTGTGATTTTCGATTTCATTGGAGGCGAACCGTTTTTGGAAATTGAACTGATTGACAAAATCTGCGACTACATTAAAGTACAATTGTACGAAAAAAATCATCCATGGTTCAATTCCTATCGTTTTAGCTTTTCTACCAACGGATTGATGTACGATGATGAGAAAGTACAAAACTACATCAAGAAAAATTACAATCATGTAAGTATAGGTATAACCATTGACGGCACAAGGGAAAAACACGATTTAAACAGGGTTTACAAAAATAGCAAAGGTTCTTATGATGATACGGTCGAGAAAATCCCCCTTTGGTTGGAACAATTCCCTCATGCCGGAACCAAAGTAACCATTAGCAGCCCTGATATTCCTTATATCAAAGAAAGCGTATTGCATTTGTACTGTCTTGGGATCAAAGAAGTAAATATCAACTGCATTTTCGAAAGCGTATGGGAAGAGGGCGACGATATGTTGTTTGAAGAACAACTCGTGCAATTGGCCGATGCCATTATTGAAAAAGGATATTATAAAGAATATGTTTGTTCTTTCTTTTCCGAAACGTTAGGAAAACCACTTGATAAGGTGTTTGATAATCAAAATTGGTGCGGTTCGGGCAGAATGCTGGCAGTGGATTCGGAAGGGAATTTTTATCCTTGTGTCCGTTTTGCCCAATATTCGCTTCGCGACAAAAAGGCCTGGATGGTGGGCAATGTTTACGACGGAATTAACCCCAACCGTTTGCGGCCATTCCTCACGCTCGACCGTTGCACGCAAAGTTCACAGGAATGCATCGATTGTACAGTTGCTCAAGGTTGCGCTTGGTGTCAGGGCGAAAATTACGATGCTGCCGAAACCAATACGGTTTACCAACGTTCCACAGCCATTTGCAAAATGCACAAAGCCCGCGTAAGAGCCAATAATTACTATTGGAACAAATTGTACCGAAAATTAGAATTGGAAAACACTGAAAAAGAATAGGACTATGCTACAATATTTAATTATTTTGTTGGATGACACTTCTACATCCTATTGTCATTACAATAATAACCACACTGAAAAGCGACTTATTTCTTTGGCTGACCTGAAAGCAGGGATCCTTTTTGCTATGAAGCAAAACCTGATGGTTCAGCTTGTGTATCCTTCGTATGAAATTCCGGACGAGTACAAAAAAGAAATCGAGACCATCGACCACGTAAAAATTATTCCTTCGGAATCGAAAGATACAGTCTCTGGCGATGTGTTGGTATTCCATTCCTGCAAAGAGTTTTCTGCTGAAAAAATAGAAAAAAACAAAGACAAGATTTTTGTTCTGCGGACAAATAAAGAAGAACTTTTCAAACAACAAGAAAATTTGAAGAGTTTGGCAGATAAAGTAATCCGTTTAAATATCATCATTACAGATATTGAAACATTTACCGATGATGATTTTGCAACTTATAAAGAATGGCTTTCGGGATTCGGTTCCGTAATTAACCAAACCTATCGCAACGGAAAAGTTCCGCAAATCAATCTTCTTACCGACCGCGTATTGTTGAAAAACATGAACAATTGCAATGCCGGAAACGAAAATATCACTTTAGCGCCTAATGGAAATTTCTATATCTGTCCGGCTTTTTATTTTGAGAACGAAAATGAAACAGTTGGCAATCTAGAAACCGGCTTGGATATTAAAAATCCACAACTTTACAAATTGGAATACGCCCCTTTGTGCCGCATTTGCGATGCTTACCAATGCAAACGATGTGTTTGGTTGAACAGAAAAACTACCTTGGAAGTCAATACACCTTCGCATGAACAATGTGTGGTCGCCCATTTGGAACGCAATGCAAGCGAAAATCTGTTGAAGGAATTACAACCTGTCGGTTATTTCCAAGAGATGGAAATTCCTGGCATTGATTATTTAGATCCTTTCGATGTAAGAGAACAATTTTAATTTAACCCAATATGAAGAAATTAATAGGCCAAGTAAGCGAAGAAGAAAAAAACGAAATTCAAGCCTTGTTTGAACGGAAAAACGGCTTGGCGGAATTGTCGAAAATCCTCACAGCAGATAATACTGCATTGTATGAAAAATTGGTAAAAGACATGGGCGATACCGGTACCCGTTTCCAACAATGGTGGGACAATATGGGAATGAAATATAATTGGGAAAGCCATCCCGATGGGAATTGGGAAATCAACTTCCAAACCAACGAAATTTTCCTTGTCATCAATTCAAAATCAGTTTAAACCTAAAATTCAAAAATAGAATGTATACAGAACCACAAATTCAATTAGCCGGCATGATTGGCGGGCAAGAAATCTTTGTTATCCTTTTGGTAGTACTAATCTTCTTCGGCGGTAAGAAAATTCCCGAACTCATGAGAGGCTTAGGCAAAGGGGTAAAAGAATACAAAAAAGCGGTTAATGGAATTGAAGACCATTTGTCGGACGAAAAGCCTAAAATGCAGGAATATGTAGAACAAAATGATTCTTCGCCTGTAGAAAACGAAACGAAAAATTCTTAACCAAAGTCAATGTCCGATTCACAAGAAAGTTCGTTCTGGTCGCATGTCGAAACCCTGCGATGGGTTTTGTTGCGTTGTGTAATTGTCGTATTTGGGATTGCTATAGCTGCTTTCTTTTTCAAAGACTTTGTTTTCGACCGGATTATTTTGGCGCCTTGTCAAAACGATTTTGTTACCTATACTGCACTCTGCGAGTTAGGAAAATTGCTTTCGGCTTCGTCGCTTTGTCCAGAAATGCATGATATCCATATTATTAATATCAATTTATCGGCGCAACTTTTTACCCACCTTAGCATTTCATTTTATGCAGGGTTGATAATTGGCTTTCCTTATTTGATGATTGAATTTTGGTTATTTGCGTCGCCTGCGCTTTATCCCAAAGAACGTAAACCTGCCATAAAAGGATCTGTTTCATTTGTACTACTCTTTTTTATAGGGATTTTAATAGCCTATTACGTTATTTTCCCTTTGACACTCAATTTTCTTGGCACTTATCAAGTCAGTACAAGTATCGAAAATCAAATATCCCTCAATTCGTATATCAGTACTTTCCTAACGCTTTTATTTATGATGGGTTTGGTATTTGAAATGCCCATTTTAGCTTATTTCTTTGCCAAAATAGGCGTTCTGACAAGTACATTTTTATCCAAATACAGGAAAATTTCCATTGTTATTATTTTAATTGTCGCCGCATTTATCACCCCAAGCGCCGATGTTTTTACGATGTTGTTAGTGGCTATTCCCCTACAATTCCTCTATGAATTGAGTCGGTTAGTTGTAAAAAACGTTGAGAGAAGCAATAAGCGTGTAAAAACAGAACTTCTCGAAGATTAAAATTGTTCATGTATTGGGCAAGCGTTTGATATGTAAATATCAGGTCAAACCACAGAGCTGATTTTTCTCAAAAAGCAAGAAACTTAGGCGGGCGACCGCCCAAGAGCGACCCAGCGGAAAACTGTGTTATGGTACGTTTTTCCGATGCACAGTTCGCCGAGTTCCTCGCCATGTACGAGCAATCGGGCATCCGCTCGAAAGCCCGTTTTATCCTTGCCCGCATTTTCGGCGAGGCGTTGCATGTGATAAAAACCGATAGTTCGGCCGTCGATTTTATGATGAAGTTGTCTGCTTTGTAAGTGCAAGTCCGTTCCGTCGGCGTGAATTACAATCAGGTGGTAAAGCAACTTCACACTACTTTCTGCGATAAAAAAGCATTGGCGATGCTTTATAAATTGGAGCAGGAAACAATAGAGTTGTCGAAAATCGGGCGCGAAGTGTTGCTGTTTTGCGAGCAATGAAAATTCCGTACATCTACGGTTATACAATCCGCGTACTGATTTGGTTTATTTTAGTTTACAAAGTTAGATTCGAAATCTTTCATATTTGAAAGTTCTAAATACCAACCCTCTTATTGAAAGGTAAAAATTTCTGTTCATATTACTGGTATTAATAGCATAGGTATTTTTTGTATGTATTGAAAAATGAATCAAATCTCTATATTGGAATTTATAAATATCTCACATTTTGGTTATCTTTGCATTTGGCATCATTTAGGAATATATTATGGTAATTACGTTAATTATTTTGGCAGTTTCGGCAATCTTCTTTGTAAATGGTAAAATCCGTTCGGATCTGGTAGCTCTTCTGGCATTAATTTCTCTAATGATTTTCAACATACTGACTCCAGCAGAGGCTTTATCCGGCTTTTCCAATTCAATTGTTATTATGATGATTGGCCTGTTTGTAGTAGGGGGAGGCATTTTTCAAACAGGACTGGCTAAGATGATCAGCGCTAAAATCATGTCATTGGCAGGAGGCAGCCAATCAAAATTATTTCTGCTATTGATGTTAGTAACTTCCTGCATAGGCGCTTTTGTAAGCAATACGGGGACGGTGGCTTTGATGCTACCTATCGTGGTTAGCTTAGCAATGGAATCCAAAACTCACCCAAGCCGGTTTTTAATGCCGTTAGCTTTTGCCAGCAGCATGGGCGGAATGATGACCTTAATCGGAACGCCTCCAAACTTGGTTATTAATAGCGCATTAATTGACGCCGGATACAAGGGATTATCCTTCTTTTCATTTTTGCCTGTCGGCATTATTTGCGTTGCTTTAGGAACATTATTATTAGCGGTGTTAAGTAAATTATTCCTTTCTAAAAAAAACAACGATAAGAAAAATGCAACCCCAAAAGAAGGAAAATCTTTGAAGGAATTAGCGAATGAGTATCAACTATCTCAAAATTTATTCAGGGTAAAAGTGGAGCGCGATTCTTTACTGATTGACAAAACGTTGCAGGAATTGGGCATTACGCGGAAATACAATGTTAGCATACTTGAGGTAAGGCGAAAATCAAATAGTCAGAATCCGTTTCTGAAAACGATTAATCAAAAAGTGGCCGGTCCGAAAACGACTATCGGAGAAAATGACGTCCTTTATGTATTAGGAATTTTTGATTCAGTCCGGAAATTTGTCGAAGAAAACAAATTAAGTTGGATTGATACGCATCAAACAGAAGAATCCGGCCCCGCTTTTTCGGGAAAGTTATTATTCGACGAGATCGGAATTGCCGAAGTCGTTCTTATGTCCAATTCTAAATTAGTCAATCAACCCATAAAAAATTCGGGTTTCAGAGAAAAATATAACATAAATATATTAGGCATACAACGTCACGAACAATATATTTTGCAAAACCTGAAAGACGAGAAGATGCATGCGGGCGACGTCTTGCTTGTGCAGGGAGAATGGCATAATATTGCGCGCTTGAACGAAGAACAATCCGAATGGGTGGTTGTCGGGCAACCTCTTACGGAAGCCTCTAAAGTAACATTGGATTATAAAGCTCCTTTAGCGGCTATTATTATGATATTGATGGTCGTTTGCATGGCTTTTGACAATATACCTATTGCTCCGGTAACAGCCGTTATGATTGCAGCTGTTTTAATGGCGCTTACAGGATGTTTCCGCAATGTGGAGGAAGCTTATAAAACAATCAACTGGCAAAGCATTGTATTGATTGGGGCGATGCTGCCTATGTCTTTAGCGTTGGAAAAAACCGGAGCGGCAACTATGATTTCCAATGGATTTGTAAAAGGACTGGGCGATTTTGGCCCGACTTTTTTATTGGCAGGAATTTATTTTGGAACGTCGTTGCTTACTTTGTTTATCAGCAATACGGCAACGGCCGTCTTGTTTGCCCCCATTGCATTGCATGCCGCGACCGAAATGGGTATAAGCCCCTATCCTTTCCTATTTGCAGTCACTGTTGGCGCCAGCATGTGTTTTGCCAGTCCCTTCTCCACGCCGCCCAATGCTTTAGTTATGTCGGCAGGGAGATATACGTTTATGGATTACGTAAAAGTGGGATTGCCCCTGCAAATTATTATAGGTATTGTAATGGTGTTGGTATTGCCTTTGATATTCCCGTTTTAATATCAAACATAGCTTACAAGGGTTCAAAAAACTTTCGATCAGAACAATTTTAAAATTCCGCCGTATTGATAAAGATATTGAATGGCATGTGCGAAACAACATAGTTTTAGACTTGAATTATTTTTATCAAGAGTTTGTCGGTTAGATTTTATTAAGCAACGCTAGCAACCACCGAATTAATATCGAAACGGTATGATTATTAAATTGATTTGCATAGGAAAAACAGAAGAAGAATACTTAAAGACGGGCATCGCCATCTATGAAAAACGTTTGAAACATTATATTCATTTCGAAACCATCTTTATTCCTTCTATAAAAGACGCCAAAAACGCTTCGCCTACCGAAATAAAAGAACGCGAAGCAGAATTGTTGCTTAAACATTTTTCAAAAAACGAATACATTGTTTTGCTTGATGAAAAAGGAACTGCTTTTCGATCTGTTGAATTTGCAGAATTTATTCAAAAAAAGATGAACATGGGAATCAAAAACTTATGTTTTATAATTGGCGGCGCATATGGTTTTGCACCAATAATTTATGAGAAAGCAAATACAAAAATTTCGCTTTCAAACATGACTTTTTCGCATCAAATGATACGCTTATTTTTTGTTGAGCAATGCTACAGGGCTTTCTCCATCTTAAAAAACGAACCCTACCATAACGAATAGGCTTTCTTAGATAATAATATTTTTAGGTTTAGTATCTTCGGATTTTATCTCCATAAAATAAAATTCTACTTCTTCTAAAAGATCGAGCAAAAAATCATATGTTTTTTGTAAAGATTTTTCTTCTTTCGTACTGAGGACTTCTTTCGTCAGTATTGAAGAAAAATCAAAAAGTTTCATCAATAACGTATTCGGAATGTCTTTTTGAAAAGCGAGTATATTACGAGCCGCCTCCAAATGATCTCTGCCAAAAATAAAAAGGAGCCTGTCGAATGTTTTGAATGCTTCATACAGGACAACGCCATCGGAACGAGAGCTTAAAAGGATGTACATCAAATGATTTTCAGCATCGACACAGGTGTAAAAAGAATACGGAAGAGAACTATCGGAAATATTTTCATTATCGTCTAACGGCAAACCCATCGGTAATAAAAATGAGGGATTGTCGTTTTTTTTAGCTTTTTGCGGAACAAAGAAAAAAAAATCCTTTTCTCGTTCCAATTCTATCCCTAATAACTTATTTAAAAAATAAGCCATCTGATAGTCCTTCAAATGATTTGAAATACCTAACAAGCTCCCGAATTCCATCGAAAAAAGCACTTCGTCTAATGTTTTTTTCTTCGCCATTCTAAAATAAAAAATTATTAAATCTACTATTTGTGCAAAAGTATCAAAATTCCTGAATATAGATTTTCATGAATAAAAATACGAATTATTCGCACTATAAACTGAGAATGTGTTGCCCTCTTTGCGGGGACTTCCATTTATTAATAGTACTTTCATAAGCATTGGTTTCTCATAAAGGTACAATTTTGAAATAATAGATTTTACTATTAAAGTCATAATATTCCTCTTTTTATTCCACATTTTTCATATTATCTATACCAATCTTTCTGTGCAAAAAGAAAGAACTTTGTAAATTCCTTATATTTAATGTCGGAAACAAGATTAAATGCGAATGTTTTGTTTGATTTTATATAACCATCCGTTTTTCCCATCCACAAACCAACTAACTTAATGAAAATGAGTAATTTTATCAACATTTCATACTTGCTAGTTTTAGCCCATTTTAGAAGATTGGAGGTATTATTGTAGATAGTCATTTGATTTTATCTTTAAAATAACGATTTAATATAATAAATATCAATCATTCACAATATTATCTATTTAAGACTATCTGTAATAAATAGCCTAAAATAAATAGTGTATTTAAAAACGTAGTATCTTCGCTAAAAATTCATGTTTATGGAAACGACAGATAATCCGTTTTTAATAAGGGGATATACTTCGAAAGATTTGTTTTGTAATCGTGACAAAGAGCTTCAGGATTTGTATACCATGGTAACTAATGATATTGACATTACACTGATTTCTCCACGGCGGATGGGAAAACGGGTTTAATTTTCCGTTTTTTCGACTTTTCAAGCGAAAATACATATATCCAATGCCTTTATGTAGATATTTATGCAGCGCGTTCATTAACGATTTTATCAAGATGGTTGGAAAAAGAGTATTGATTCTTGATGGGGCGAGGATTTTGTCTTCTTGTTTTTGATTGTGTAT
Source organism: Bacteroidales bacterium (assembly GCA_031553195.1). Lineage (GTDB taxonomy): Bacteria > Bacteroidota > Bacteroidia > Bacteroidales > P3 > JAVBLV01. The sequence goes on along the minus strand of JAVBLV010000031.1, from coordinate 8,541 downwards.
TCGCTTTTAAAATCAGCAGCCTCTGATATAACAAAAATATTTACTATTGAAATGACCGAATTTTGGGAAGCAAGCTTTATTGATAAGCAAACGATGTGGGGCTTTGATCCTGCTGAATCCGCCATTGTGGCAAAAGATTTTTTTATCAAAGAAAAAGTCAAAGACGTATTGATTCCGGGCATTGGATACGGCCGGAATGCGAAGGTTTTCCTTGATGCCGGAATGAATGTAACAGGAATTGAAATTTCAAAAACAGCCATTGACTTGGCGAGGACACAAAATAAGCTCGATATTCCTATCTATCACGGTTCGGTAAACGACATGCCTTTTGATAATAAGTTTTATGACGGAATTTTCAGTTATGCCTTGATTCATTTATTGAATAAAGAGGATAGGGCAAAGTTCATTAAAAATTGCTACAACCAACTAAAGCCCAACGGGTACATGATCTTTTCGAGCATTTCAAAAAAAGATCCGATGTACGGAAATGGACAAGAGTTGAGTAAAGACTGGTTTGAAATGCCCAGCGGAGCAAAGATTTTTTTCTACGATTCAGATTCCGTCCAACAGGAATTCGGCGACTATGGGTTAATTGATTTTCTCGAAATCAACGAACTCCTTAAGTTCAAGTCAAATCATCCGCCAATGAAATTCACTATCATCAAATGCAGAAAAATATGATATGGCTTAAAAAGTTCTTCAAACAGCGGGGTGAATGATATTCCAAAAAACAAAGGTAATAAGCGTTTAATTTTCGGTTAAATGCTGTTTATAGTTTATAGAAAAGGCAATAATTACCCCAAGCTAAGAACAAAATTAAATGGGTTGTCAACAATTTCCAAATGTCGCAAATTTGCAAAACGGCAGAATTTGTACGGTTTGATAATTTTTCTTGTACGATTAGTTTTGCCGATTATAATACCAAGACTCAGAAATCCGTATTCCGCTGTTTCCAATAATTCCAGCGCCCTGGCTTCATCCAATAACCGGTCTTGTCGCCTGATTTTCTTGAATATATCCTCTATATGATAAACATTCATACTGTTTATGATAATCGTTATTATAATCGCAAATTTAAAAATCACTCTATTTCAAAAATGTAACATTAGTACACGTTTATATTAGTAACCGTTTAAAATTTTTTCTATGAAGTATTTTGAATCTAAAAATGCTCTTTTTTGCCGGAATTTTTACCAAATAGCGCTACTATTCTTGAAAAATCCCATCTGCAAACTCGCTATTTTTATCCCTCAAAATCTTTTCCATAAAATTTGAACAGTTACTTAAAATAAATCCTTAAATTTGCAGAACCATGTGATATATACAATGATATATGAAGAAGTTTCTGAACCGAATTCCTGACAAAATGATTCTTCCGTTCTTTATTGCGGGCGGACTACTGGCCGGTTTGGGCGCTTATGCCATGTACATGTCGCGGGCGCATTCCTATTTGTCCGACGCCCCTTCAGCTTGTATCAATTGCCACATCATGACACCTTATTACCAGTCGTGGGTCCACAGTTCGCATGCGCAGTGGGCCAATTGTAACGATTGCCATGTCCCCCACCACAATGTGGTTTCAAAATATGCTTTCAAAGCGAAAGACGGATTGTACCATGCCGCCGTTTTTACCGTACAAGGCGAGCCGCAAGTGATACGTCCGCGCAAAGAAAGTAACAATGTGATTATGGAAAACTGTATCCGCTGCCACACGCAGTTGAATACCGAATTTGTAAAAACAGGCATGATTACCTATACCGAAGCCAAAAACGGAGAAGGAAAAGCCTGTTGGGATTGCCACACGCAAATTCCGCACACCAATATCGGAAGTCTGAGTTCGTCGCCCAACGCCATTGTGCCGCTGCCCGAATCGCCTGTCCCCGATTGGTTGAAAAACATAATGAATAAATGACCCCGTCATTATGAGGAGGAACGACAAAGTAATCTGTTGATTAAAGGTAAAAATTGTTTCGCTCCACTCGCAATGACGATTAATAAATTAAGCCATGTTGAAACGATTGACAGAAGCCATTAAACGCAAACCCATTATCGGATGGGGAATATTCGCCGCCGTTATGGTCGCCGTATTTGCATTAGGACTACTTGCCGCCTCGATTACCGAACGACGGGCCGAGATTGCCACGCTGTTCAACAATAAAAAAGTGCAAATCACCGGCATTGAGTCCCGAAATGAAATTTGGGGCGAAAATTATCCACGCGAGTACAACACATGGAAAAAAACCGCCAACATGGATTTCCGCAGCAAACATTTGGGTAATATGCCCGAAGACGTGTTGGCAAACCGTCCCGAAATGGTAGCGCTTTGGGCAGGGTATGCTTTTGCACAGGATTATTCGGCGCCGCGCGGGCATATGCACGCCGTGGAAGATATCCGCGCCACATTGCGCACCGGTTCGCCCGACGCCAATACGAAAGATATGCAGCCGGCGACCTGTTGGACCTGTAAAAGTCCCGATGTTCCCCGTATGATGCACGAAGTAGGGATCCAAAATTTTTATAAAAGTCCGTGGAGCAGTATGGGCGACCAGATTGTGAACCCCATTGGTTGCGCCGATTGCCACGACCCTAAAACAATGAATCTGACCATTACCCGTCCGGGGCTGATTGAGGCTTTCCAGCGTCAGGGACGCAATGTGGCCGATGCTACGCCGCAGGAAATGCGCTCGCTGGTGTGCGCCCAATGCCATGTAGAGTATTATTTCAAAGGCGACGGCAAATACCTTACTTTCCCGTGGGACAAAGGAATGACGGTGGAAACCATGGAAAACTATTATGATGAAATCGAGTTCAAAGACTGGACGCATGCCCTGAGCCGTGCGCCGATGTTGAAAGCACAACATCCGGATTATGAGACATTTCTTTTGGGCCCTCATGCCCAACGCGGCTTAAGCTGTGCCGACTGTCACATGCCCTATATGACTGAAGGTGGTATCAAATACTCCAACCATCAAGTGGTAAGTCCGCTGAAGAATATCTCAAATACGTGCCAAGTGTGCCACCGCGATTCGGAAGAAAATCTTCGCAACTACGTGTACCAATACCAGGATAAAGCCCTTGAAATCCGCGACCGTATTGAGGTGGAATTATCAAAAGCACATATCATGGCCAAAACAGCGTGGGATAACGGCGCTTCGGAAACGGAAATGGCCCCCGTACTTAAACTGTTGCGTCAAGCGCAATGGCGTTGGGATATGGCCGTGGCCTCTCATGGCGCTTCTTTCCATGCTCCTGTCGAAACACAACGCATATTGGCGCACAGCCTCGATAAAACATTGCTGGCACAGCTGGAAGTACAAAAAATTCTTTTTGCTCATGGTGTTAAGAATACAGTCATGCCCGATCTTTCTACCAAAGAAAAAGCACAGGCCTATATTGGGCTTGATATGAAGACTATCAAAGAGAAAAAAGCCAGATGGGTGCAAACCGTGGCGCCGCAATGGGTGCAAACAGCCAAAGAAAAAGGGCGGTTAGTAAGCAGTAATTAAGGGACAGCGTCATTGCAGCGATAGCGAAGCAATCCATACAATTATTAGCAGATTGCTTCGTCCTCGTACCTCCTCTTCGCAATGACAGACACCACGCTCGCAATGACGATAAACAACAAAAACGATGCAAAAAGGCGGCTGTGCGTACATCATAACGAATAAGAACTATACGGTTTTATACATCGGCATTACATCCAATCTGTTGATGCGGGCGCATCAACAGAAGACAGGCGCACACCCAAAAAATATAATTGTTCAAAATTGGTTTATTATTGCGGCTTTCACCGCATTGAAGAAGCTATCGCCAAAGAAAAAAGAATCAAAAGCGGTATCGTAGTCGACAAAAGAAACTGAATTTGATCAACAGAATGAATCCGCAATGTAATGACTTATGGGAAGAAGTAGAATATTGGTAACGAAATGGTAAAAAGAAACAACAAACCATCATTGCGAGCGAAACGGCCTCGTCATTGCGAGCGGAGCGAAGCAATCCCTGACAATGAAACAGATTGCTTCATCGTTCCTCCTCGCAATGACAGGCGCCGCGATAGAAGGCAATTCTGGGAATTCCCCTGGCGATACAAAGAGGCTGTCGCTTTTGTGGGAGGGATTATTGCCATTGGTTTTATGCTACAACTATCAGTCGGAGCATTTAATTTCGCCATGCTGCAATTTCCGGTAAATTGTATTCTTGGCGGGCTGATCGTTTTATTTTTATTTCTGTTTTCTCTTAAACGTAAAAATCCATTTTACCAATGGTTTTCAGGCATATCAATGGCCGTTCCCCTCATTAGCGCACTGGTTATTTTGGGTATTATCATGGGGCTAACGCCACAAGTTGACAGCGCCGTCATTGCGAAAATGAGGTATGAGGACAAAGCAATCTTCTCTCGTTTAGGTTTCACCCACATGACTTCTTCTTGGCCTTTTGTGCTTGTTTACTTTTTAACCTTACTTTCGCTCGGCGCTTTAATTATCAGGCGCATGATTCCTTTCCAGATAAAAGATTATGTTTTTTACTTGAATCATATCGGACTATGGCTTTTGCTTTTTGCAGCGGGAATGGGCTCGGCGGATATCAAACGGTATGTAATGCACGTGCGCGAAGGCGAAACAGAATGGCGGGTTTATAATGATAAAGATGAAGAAGCGCTGGATTTACCCATTGCCATTGAACTCAATGACTTTTACATGGATGAATATCCACCGAAACTGACGGTGATTAGCAGAAAAACAGGCGCCTCGCAACCGGAAAACAAACCGGATTATTTTCAAATAGATGGAAAACAATCTGAAGGAAACGTTGCCGGATGGAATATTTCATTGAAACAATATATTCATCAAGCCGTTCGTAACAGCGATAGCGCCTATCGCGAAGTACGCATGCCGGGCGCCTCGCCTGCCGCAAAAGTTGCTATCCGCCACCCGAAAACAGGCATACAAAAGGAAGGTTGGGTTTGTGCGGGAAATATGGCGCAACTATACATGATATTGAATTTAGACGAACACTATTGCCTTGCCATGACGCGTCCCGAACCCAAACGTTTTGTGTCGGATATCAACATTTATTCGGAAGACGGCAAACAGGCGCACACGCTTTTGGAGGTTAACAAACCTTACAAACTCGGTCATTGGATGATTTACCAATATGGTTACGACAATGATGCAGGCAATATGTCGACTTACAGCAGTTTTGAATTGGTTTACGACCCTTGGATAATGGCGGTTTACATTGGCATTATTTTACTTGCCGGCGGCTCGGTCTGCATGCTTTGGGCCGGCAATAAAAGAAAGGAAGCGAACAATGACGTGGAGTAATTTTCTTTTCTTTGCCTTGCCTGCCATAGCGTTGTGGGTAAGCGCCGGAATAATGGTTTATACCCAAATAAACCGCAAAATGGTAGACGTTTTGATGCTAACAGGTATTATTGTTTTTGCTGCATTCATTGTTGGGCTGTGGATGGGACAGGAACGGCCACCCATGCGTACGATGGGTGAAACGCGGCTTTGGTACTCATTTTTCCTTTCGTTGGTCGGATTTATTACCTATAAACATTGGAAATATAAATGGCTGCTTTCGTTTAGCAACCTGGTTGCTTGTGTTTTCGTCTGCATCAATATTTTTAAGCCCGAAATACATTCCAAAAACCTGATGCCTGCGCTGCAAAGTTACTGGTTCGTGCCGCATGTTACGGTGTATATTCTTTCATACGCTATGCTGGGGGCGGCGACCATTGCATCCATTATTCAATTGCGTAATTTGAATCGTCATTACGAGAAAGAACGACAAACGTCATTGCGAGAAAGAACGACAAAGCAATCCAACAATAATGAAACAGATTACTTCGTCCTCGTTTCTCTTCCTCGCAATGACGAACAGAAGCTGTACCAGTTAATGGACAATCTGGTCTACATTGGCTTCGGTTTCCTAATGCTTGGTATGTTGATGGGCTGTGTATGGGCAAAAGAAGCCTGGGGACATTACTGGGCGTGGGACCCGAAGGAAACATGGGCATTCGTCACTGCGGCAGCCTATCTCGTTTACATTCATGCACGTTTGCGCAACTATCATCCCAAATTCGCTTTGTGGATAATACCTATTGCCTTTGTATTGCTGATGATTACATGGATAGGCGTTAATTATCTTCCCTCGGCGCAGGGAAGTATTCATACTTATTAGATAATGAATGCCCGAGAAAAGAATACGGTTTCCAGAATGATTCGCATTTACTGCCATTCCAAGCATAGTATACAAAATACACTTTGTAATGATTGCTTGCAATTGGAAGAATATGCCCATGTACGTTTGGAACGTTGTCCATTTGGAGAAAAGAAACCGGTTTGCAAACGCTGTACGATTCATTGCTACAAGCCGGAATACCGTCAGAAAATACAAGAAGTAATGCGGTTTGCAGGCCCGCGGATATTATGGTATCATCCTGCGGATGCAGTCAGGCATTTGTGGAAAATAATAAAGAAGAATTAAAATCCGATGAAATACCAAATATAAATGTCCGTTTTTTACAAGTTTTGCAGGGTTGGCAACAATAATTTTGCATTGTCAATTGGCAAATTACATGATTCATTCACTTTTAAACAAACGAAAAAATGAAAAATACAGTAGCATTCTTCGAAATTCCGGCGGTAGATTTTGAGCGTGCAGTGACCTTTTACGAAACTATTTTAGGATTTAGAGGTAAAACAGACTTCTGAATTCAACCTCTTGTTTTATAATGATGTTTATAACAGCTTTTTAAATCGTATCTTTGCACCTTTAAGTAAATACGATACCATTCTTATGGAAATCAACGCCATTTTAGATAAAATATACAAACTTCCGGTATCATCAAAGGAAAGCCTGATACAAGCCATTGACGAAATTGAGTATCCAAAAGGCCATCGTTTGTTGAATGCCGACAAAGTGGAACGAAATATTTATTTCATCAAAAAAGGTATTGTCCGCGCCTACACCGACTTACCCGATAGCGAAATTACTTTTTGGTTTGGCAAGGAAGGAGATACGGTAGTGTCGATGAGAAGTTACGTATCCGGTCAGGAGGGATATGAAACGATTGAACTACTTGAGAACAGCGTTTTGTATGAACTGAACATGAACGCTTTGAATAGTTTGTTTGAAAAAAATATACATATTGCCAATTGGGGTAGAAAATTTGCCGAGCAGGAATTGCTGAAAACCGAAGAATGGCTTATTGCCCGCCAATTCAAAACCGCTTCGGAAAGATATAATGAATTGCTAAAAAGCAACCCCGAGTTACTTCAAAGAATACAATTATCACATATTGCTTCTTACCTTGGAATTACACAGGTTTCTTTGAGCCGCATTCGGGCAAAATTGAAATAACTGCATTTTTTATCATTTGTAAAATTTTAATTCCATCCAATTCATGACCTTTGCAACTGCAAAAACAATATGTTATGGCTTGGATTTTTTTAATTTTAGGCGGATGTTTCGAGGTGGGTTTTACCACTTGTTTAGGTAAAGTAAAGACTTCAATAGGGATCGAAATGTGGCTGTGGTTATTGGGTTTTTTAATCAGCTGTTCGTTAAGTATGCATTTACTATATAAGGCATCGCAAACATTGCCTATGGGTACTGCTTATGCTATATGGGCAGGAGTAGGAGCCGTAGGTACAGCGTTGGTTGGGATATTTATATTCAAAGAACCTGCTACTTTTTGGCGGTTGTTCTTTATTTTTACATTGATCGCTTCTATTGTCGGGCTCAAATTCGTTTCTCATTAAACTTCAAAGAATGAAAAATGTAGACGTCAAAAAAGTATTGTTGACAGATATTGACCCGTTACAAAAAATCAGTAGACAGACTTTTTCTGAAACATTTTCAGCTATGGATACAGAAGAAAATATGAGAAAATATTCAGAAAAAAATTGACAGTCGAACTTAGTTGTTTAAAAATTTTTCTATGAAGTATTTTGAGTCTAAAAATGCTCTTTTTGTCGGAATTTTTACCAATTAGCGCTACTATTCTTGAAAAATCCCGCCTGCAAAATCGCTATTTTTATCTCTCAAAATCTTTTCCATAAAAATTTAAACAACCTCTTACTGACCCCAATGCTGAATTTTATTTTTGAAGTTATTAATAATGAGATAATTGATTATTTAAAAGCTGAATATGAGGTTTCCCAAATTTAAACCGTAAATTTGCATGCATCAGACTCATTATTCGAAACACAATGAATATAGAAGAATTAAGGGAATACTGCCTCTCGCTGAAAGGCGCCACGGAGGACATGCCGTTCGAAGACGAATATCTTATGTTCAGGGTATTCGGAAAATGGTTTGCTGTAATTCCTTTACAAGACCAGGAATTAAAGATCTCGGTAAAATGCGACCCCGCTCAAGCCGTCGATTTACGGGGTGCATGTCAAATTGCATTTTTTGGATAAAATCTTACCTTTGCAATTATAACCCCATAATATCAATTGCATATGGATAAGAGAGCTATTAAAACAGCAATACTTTCGGCCATATCCGAGGAATTGGATTTGTGGCTTG
>JAVBLV010000024.1:0-8323 GCA_031553195.1 Bacteroidales bacterium | reverse complement strand
CAAAGACTTTCATCAAACAATAAAAGATTTTTTTGCAATTATAAACGATAAATATCAAAACGAATTGATCAGTCTTTTGAATCTTAAATTTCAATTCTTTGATATTGACAACTCACAAAAATAGACCGCATGAAGTATAATTACTACGCTTATTGGAATACCCGGGTTCATGGGCTGACGCAAAAGGATACGGATTCGGCGCCCGTTTTCCCTTATGTTTGGAAGCAGATTGAAGAAAAGATACAGGGATTGCCTTTGGTCGCGCATAACAGTCCTTTTGACGAGGGCTGTTTAAAAGCGGCTTTTCGGATTTATTGCATGGATTATCCTGATTATAAATTCTATTGTACCTGCCGGGCAGCCCGGAGGAAATTTAAGAAAATCGGATTACCTAATCATCAATTGCATACGGTTGCCGCTCACTGTGGCTTCAATTTTAAAAATCACCATCATGCCTTAGCCGATGCAGAGGCTTGTGCAGTAGTTGCTCTGAAAGTCTTGGCAAAAGATAAAGAGTCCGAATAACCCGTTCGCAAATTAGAGACACTCTTAACTCAACAGTTACATCCCTTTTGTGAAGTTGGCGGTTAAAAAAGACGGCTTACCTATTTTCAACAAAAAAAGAAGCGCTCGTCGTAAGTTTTAGTGAAAGAACAACGCGCCGAATTACAAAAATGTTAGAGAATAGGCAACCGATTCAAGTTGCATAAGAAGATCTCGTTTAGGCTTTCGGGGATGAGGTGAATAAACGTAACCATCAATCATGATGATCCGGGAGTTCTTTTTATCTAATAAAACATAGTTGACGAAAGGACCTCCCATAAAATCTCCGATCAATCTCCATAGCCCTCTTGTTTCCATAGCTTCATATCCATTCAAAGAAACTTTTTTCGTGAAAAAATCGGCTCGCTTCTCCGAAGTCATATAAGAACCATCGGCCGGACCAGGGATATATTGTTTTGTTATTTTATCTCTCAAAGCAAGAATGTTTTCCTGTTGAAAAATGCTGGAATCCCTATAGGGCATTGTGTAAACAATGATTCCCTGACTAGAGTATTTGGTTTCTTTTCGCATCCATGCAAATTCTTTATTTAAGGTCGCCATTTTAAATTCGGAAGTTACAGTAACCCAAAACCCGAAATTTTCTTTCAATTGTTTTGTGATACTTGTATTTTCCATTGATTTAAAGGACTTGTTAAGACGAATGCGCTCCGTTTGATAAATCAATTCCATCATTTGTGGGTAATATTTCGGCAACATTTCCAGAAAATGCTTATTATCGGTTACGGCGAATTCAAATACAATCTGAGGATAAGACCAATGGTTACGATGAATATACACCTTATTATCGTTTTCAGGTTTCTTATCGATGATAAGAATATTCCTGTGAACCCTGAACATCTCTGTATTATTCAAAGACGATTGAGGGATATAAACGACATCCATTACCGATTCTCTTTGATTCAAGCCATTAATAGGTTGCGAAAAAATGGAATCTACCTCTTCTTCAATTTCGCCCCGGAAAACGTCTTTATCTGCCGCTACAAGGAGTTCAAGCGTTTTTCCCGACGAACCTCTTTGTCCGGTAGGGTTATCCATTGTGCAGGAAATGAAAAAAGGGATTACTAATGGCAGTAAAAACAGGAAATGCAATTTCTTTTTCATATCTTGATGTGTTTTATTGATCGATTTTGAATAGAATAGCGTATTTATTCATTTTAAGTACATAACAATATTAAACTTGGCGTTTAAGATTGAAAGCTTAATGTTAAATTTTTCAACCATCAATACTCAACTTTAAGCAATTATAGAGCAAACTAATTTTTGACGCATAGTTAAGTATTTGTCTACCTTAACTGATTCTTTTCCGTCCTGTCATTTTTTTTATTTCTACTTTGAAACATGCCACGTTCTCTATGGCAGCTTTCCCAAAGGTATATTCTTTGTTTTCTGTATACTTATGCATTATTTTATGCAATATTTGAGTTTTCTCGTCAAAATCTTTTACTTGTTCAATCTCGCCGTATGCCAATACGCTTTTAAATTTCATTCCGTAACTACATGCAATTTGAGGAGATTGATGATAAAGTTCTTTTTCGATGGTAAAAGCAATACAAACGGAAGGATTATGCTGAAAAATGTGTATTTTCCTACCGTCGTTTCCCGAATGTAAATAAATAATTCCCTTCTCATATCCAAAATTAAATGGAAGTACGTAAGGGTTATTTCGTTCATCAACCATTGCAATATGGCAAATATTACACTCATTGATGATTTCCTCTAATTCTTCAAGATATGTGATGTGTTCGGTTCTCATTTGTAAACAATCCGTATTATAAAAAGTGAATTTCCTCTCTTGATTTTTATCAATTTATCAAATGGTATTCCACCAAATTATCCAAAGGATCTTTTATTATTTTCCCTATTTGTAAGTTATACTTTGCAGCCGTTTTAGCGATATTCTCTTTAAAATAATAAGATATAGACCCTACAAAATTAACTTTATACTTTTGGTAACAAGTATATTTCATTACTTGCTTTTCAAAAAATGCAGAGAAAGCGATATCCAATAATCCGGCTACAAACGGATGATCTTTATTTTCTCTTGCAAACGGAGAAAAAGAAGCTAAAAAACGATTTGGAAAAGGTTTTTTATATAAATGATCTAAAAAATCACTTTCATTTCCCGGATATTGCTTTTGAAAATTTTCATGTAAATCCGGAGGGAATTCATTTCGTAAATAAGATGTTATTAATAGTTTGCCGATGTAAGTTCCCGCCCCCTCGTCGCATAAAACATAACCTAAGGACAGAACATTTTCGAGAATGTCGTTCCCATCATATAAACAAGAATTTGAACCTGTTCCCAAAATAGCCGCTATTCCGGTTCCTTTTCCGCACAAAGCTCTTGCAGCGCCTAATAAATCGTGTTCTATTTCGATAAAAGCTTTGGGAAAAAATTCACTTAACGCAGAGTGCATGAATTTCTTCTTCGATTCTGCCGAACAGCCGGAGCCATAAAAATAAAGAAATTTTACGGACGCGTCTTTTAAAAAAGGCATTACCGTTCGCTTCATTTCTTCTTCTATTTGTTCGAATGAAATATTATACGGATTCATTCCAATGGAGTGAAAACAAATTTTCTCTCCCTTATTCGACACAAAGCACCAATCTGTTCTTGTAGAGCCGCTATCTGCAACCAATATCATATGTTATCCGGAGTTTAATATTCATGCAAATTTAGACAAATATATTTACATAGATGTCCGAATTGCGACAAGGGGGGGTATGTTATGAATAAATCCGGAGCATTGTTTTATTTTGAAAAATCTGTTCAAAATAGTCAAACAGAGCATTTCCTGATTCATGGATTTTTCTTTCAAAAACGATATTCTGTAAAAATCCAGAAAAAGTTATTTTAAAATTTCAGTCCTCCCTCTCCCCACATAAGCTTCTCGCGTATGGTACTGAAAAACCCTTTGCCATACATCCGTACCAGTTTAATACCGAAATTTTCTTTTCTTAATACAAGTTCCGTATCATTATCCAGAATTTGTCTTCGGGAGTCCAAACAAGCATACACTTTCCCAATATTTTTTGAAAATCGTAATTTTACAATAGAAGTATCCGGAATAATAATAGGCCTTAGCGTGAGGGTATGCGCTGCAATAGGAGTAATGACAAAACTGTTGGAATCGGGGGAAAGAATGGGCCCGCCACAACTTAGAGAATAGGCGGTAGAACCCGTCGGAGTGGCAACAATAAGACCATCTCCTATATAAGTTGCTAAAAATTCATCATTTACAAAAACGTCCGCCGATAATAATGAAAAGGAATCAATACTATGCAAGCTAATATCGTTCAGCGCAAAATTTAATAATCCAAATAAGTCAGGAGATGACTCCAAATGAAGAAGGGACCGATTTTCAACCGTATATTCTCCTTCAATCAAATGCCGGACAAATTCCGGTATATTCGATTTGCCTATGGTAGTAAGAAAGCCCAGACGCCCTAAATTAATTCCCAAAATAGGAATTTGCGAATCCCGTACAATATTCAGCGTCCTCAATAAAGTTCCGTCGCCGCCCAATGAAAACAGAAAATCCACTTTTCCGCCGATATTATCATTATCGGCGAATAAAAACGGCGGCTTTTGAAAATGAATTTGATCTTCTAATTGTTCGTAAAAGAAATTGTATACCCCAATATCTACACCCCGGTATTCTAATTCTTGCACGAGAATTTGCAAAGAAGAATTGTTTTGTTTCAAATGTTTGATCCCAAATAGTCCTATCCTCATTCTCCAAAGATTTAATTTATCATTATTCGTAATAGATAACTTTAAATGTCCTATAATTAGTGTCTAAAGGGTTTTAAAGTTTTCTGAGACGTTTTTTCAAAGAAGATCCTGCAAATCCCTATTTTCTATATCTTCAATCCTTAAACTTATCTTAAAAGTGTTGGCAGTTTCCACGATCCTAAAATCATATTTTTCTGGATAAATCAGATCCAGACGCCGTATAGCATTGCGAATTCCACTTTTGGAGGAAGTAATATCAGGGCTTTCCCCTTCGATATTATTTTCGCATTCAAAACAGATTATTTTATCCTTATTGTTACGTAAAGAAACACGAATATAACCTCCATCGGTTTTTACATACTCAAAGGCATTGTTAATAAATGATTCTAACAAAAAAGGCGCGATTTTCTGAGATGGATTTATTACATCTTTACAGGAAAAATGAATATCCAAATCAATATAACGACGGTCGTTTCTTAAAAGCAAAAGGTTTTCTATAACCTTAATTTCTTCAGTAATGGAGATCAAAGGCTTTTGATTTAAGATTGTTTGCTGTAGATTCGATATTGCCATAATTTTGTCGGCGGCATCTTTAGGAACCGATTCGAGGGTATTACAAATTTCATGAAAACTATTCGCCCAAAAACGCGTTGCCGTATTCAATTCCTGAATTTCCAAATCCATCCGGCATTTTTCCTGCGTTAAAAGGTGAAATTTATATGCATCTCCATAAAGCGTATAAAACAAAGAAAAACAAATAAAAGCCGAATCTCTTAGAAAAATCAACAGTATAATCTGTCTAATAACTAATTGAAAAGTATCATCGTCTAATAGATGGTAACACGATCTTGTATTCGATAGTACTAGCAAAAGTTCCAAAACTGATATTGCCAAGATCAAAATGATTAAAAGAAAAAAATATACAAAATGAAATTTCTTTTTTCTTTTGAAGAATGTCGGATATAATAAAAAATAATTGAGGTAGCAAACAAATACAATAAAACAAACGCTGATAAATTCTTGCCAAGAAGAAGCCAACGGACGTACTACTGAACTATGTATAAAAAAGAAGCATATACTCCCCCAAAATAATGCATGATAAAAAAATTCAATGATTTTAACAGGTTTAATGGTTTGTAAAAAGTTGTTTAGTTTCATTGTTAGGTGTTTAGCAAAGTGCAAAGGAATGATCCTCTTTAGATTATTTTCTTCGTCTCACTCCTATCTTTTTCATATCCAGAAGATTAAACCCCTATTTCTCAAGCGGAATGATATCAATTATTTCTCAAATTAACGTTACAAATATACCAAAAGCCAAATTAATGGGTTCCAAAAATACAAAATGATAGTATGGCAATTTATTTTTTACGTATAACGCATCCTTTATATTTTAAATTATCATATTTTAATAATTCAAAGGGTATGTAGGGAACCGAAAAACTTTTGTAATTTTGTTATCATGAATAAAAACTAAACGATATGAGTGAAAAAAATTTAATCCTAGCCATCAATCCCGGCTCAACATCCACTAAAATAGCAGTGTATAATTCTACAGAAGAAATATTTTTGAAGAATATAAAGCATAGTTCAGACGAAATAGCTCAGTTTAAAAAAATTTCGGATCAATACGAATTTCGTAAAAATATTATTCTACAAGAACTCAAAGTTGCGAATATTAATCCCAACGAATTAAAAATAATTGTCGGGCGCGGAGGACTCATAAAACCAATTGCTTCGGGCGTGTATGCAGTTAATGAGGCTATGTTGAATGATTTACGAATTGGTTATTCGGGGGAACATGCTTCTAATTTGGGAGGAATTATCGCTTTTGATCTCGCTAAATCGATACCGGGCATTAAAGCCGTTATTGCAGATCCTGTTGTTGTTGATGAACTGAACGAAGTAGCCCGTATTTCAGGACATCCTCAATTTCAACGTAGGTCTGTGTTCCATGCGCTGAATCAAAAGGCGATTGCTCGCACCTACGCAAAAGAAAACCAAAGCGTATATGAAGATCTGAATTTGATCGTTGCACATTTGGGCGGAGGAATTAGCGTTGGCGCTCATCAAAAAGGATGCGTTATAGATGTAAATCAAGCATTGGACGGAGAAGGCCCTTTTTCGCCCGAACGTTCGGGAACATTACCTGTATGGGATCTGGCGCAACTTTGCTTTAGCGGGAAATATACGCCGGAAGAAGTCTCAAAAATGATAACCGGAAAGGGAGGATATGTTGCTTATCTCGGAACGAATGATGCTTATTCCGTTGAAAAAAAGGCGGAGGCAGGCGATGCAAAAGCAGCTTTAATACAACATGCAATGGCTTATCAGGTAAGTAAAGAAATAGGCGCGTGCGCCGCAGTTTTAAAAGGCGCCGTTGACGCTATTTTAGTAACAGGCGGCATTGCCCATAGCAAACCTTTTGTCGAAATTATTAAAGAATATGTTTCTTTTATTGCTCCCATATTTGTATATCCGGGAGAAGATGAGATGAAAGCCTTGGCGATGAATGGATGGCTTGTCTTAACCGGAGAAACGGAAGTAAAGGACTATCGATAGAAAATTTAAAAATCACTCCATTACAAAAAGGTTGCCGAAATTATTTTCCGGCAACCTTTTTTGTATTACTTCTTTAATTGTCATTCTAAACATTCATACTAACTCTCGTCCTCCTCCTCTTCTCCCTCGCCCTCTTCGTCATTTTCCTCACTTTTCTCGCCGTCAATGTCTTCATAATCGCCATGTTTCAACTCAAACTCTTTATGATCTTCTTTGTCTTCGTTTTCTTCTAATTCTGCAGAAAAATCTGCTTCTGATTCTTTTGGCAGGGCAAAAATTTCTTTTTCTATTTCTTCTTCTGAAAATTTTGAATCTACCCGTACATCGACCTTGATCATAAAAGTAGTATCCTCTGTTTCCAAAGGCACAACAAAAATAATTTCTCCCGTGGGTTTTTCTATTTTTTGAATGTATTGGCTATAACCATCTGCATACTCTTCCTTAAACAATTCCTTTATATCTTCGGAAAGCTTTTCATAGCTGATTATCAGTCGTTTTTTATTAGATTTTGATTTATTCATTCTAAGTCTTTTTTTTGCAAGTATAATAACTTTATAAAAAATAGTCAATCTCTAGAGCAAAAAAAATCTACATATATTTTTAATTGATTGATATTCATGTGCTATTTTTGATAAACGGATAACAAATGTCTATTGAATTTGTTCAATTCGGATAAATAAATTTTGAGAACCATCCAAAATATACTTTGTATCTATTTCCTGTAAAAACGTCATCTTATTTCAAGATATTTCATGCATTTAAATTATGAATTGAAATTTAAAAACGTTTCTAACGATGAGTACAAGGAATGGCGGATCAGTGAAAAATTAAAGGATAAAGACCAATTTTTTTTAGAAAGTATTTGCAGATAAAAAAATAATGCTTACCTTTGCAACTCAAAATTAGGAATGGCGTCGTAGCTCAGTAGGTAGAGCAGAGGACTGAAAATCCTTGTGTCACTGGTTCGATTCCAGTCGATGCCACAAATGAGAACAAAAAAGGACGTAAAATTACGTCCTTTTTTGTTCTCATTTTTTGTCCATTTATTATTTTGGACCAATGTAAAATTCCGGTGGAGAACTAAAATATTTAAGTGAAAATATCAAAAGTCAAAAAAGGATGAGTAAGGGAATAACGGCTTACGACAGATGGCGTTAAGAAAAATCATTAGTGGAGGCATTAAAAACAAAATTCTGTTCGAAGCCTCCTTTCGAAAAATAACATAACAGCGTTTGTTATTTAGGGGTTGGAATAACAGCGTCGACGGGCGAGTTATTTTGTTTAGCCGCAACAAATGATTTTTTAGCATATCTGTCGTAAGCTTTGACTTTTTGTTTCTTTTGCGTCAAGGCAAAAGAAAGATCACAATGCAGTCTATTACATTCTTACCATTATGATAGAAACATTAAAAATTATCTCCACCTATTTTTACACTGATCCATTATTATTTGGTTACTATCTTGA
>JAVBLV010000011.1:0-21636 GCA_031553195.1 Bacteroidales bacterium | reverse complement strand
CAACGGAATTACTCAATTGGGGAAATCAGATATTCGCTATACCTTTAATCAAGTGGATAGAGGAACGTTACCAACATTAGGTTCTTTAGAAAATGGATTAATAATCATAAATCATAGTGGAAGTATAGACAACAAGGTTCATGAGATGACTCATGCTATTCAAATGGATAATGGAAGTTTATATTTTGATTATTTTGGAAACGCTAGAGCCAAGGATATAATTAGTGCCGAAAAACAGGCTTATAGTACTCAGTTTTCTTATACAGGATCAATATCTTTACCAAATTTTACTTCTGAAAGAGGTATTCCTGTCTCTTTAAAAGGTGTGAGCAAATTTTGGTTAGAAGGAATAAAAAATCCTGCAACAGGTGAATACTTATATAGACGATGAAAATATCAATAAAATTCATAATAGGAGTACTTCTTATCTGTTTTATATTTATTTCTTGTAAAACGGAACACAGTGTTATTGGTAAGTATTCTAAAGTATTTCGAAGTCCTAAATATATGCCATCTTCGTATAATTTGCATTTAAATGTTGATAGTACGTTTTTTTATACATATTATGCTTGGGAATATACACAAGTAAAATCTTTTGGAATGTGGAATGTGAATCCGAATAATAAAAATCTTATTTTAAAGAGTTATATTTCTGATTTAAATAGTATCCCCATAAAGGTTGATGAATCTAGAAACAATGTTGAAAAGAATACTATAATTATTTTTGATAAGCCTATGTACGAATCTGAGTTTGTGCCTAAGAATCCTAAGCCAGATTGGTATGATTCTACGAAAGGCTCAATCTATTGGAATATTATCCTTAATGAAAATATTAGATATCCTGTTAAATCCAATAATAAATTAGATAGTATTGTCATTCCACATGAAATAATAGTTAATAATTTTTATTTACAAGGATATGCAAATTTTGAAGGAGTAATGAGTACCCCTTTACGGGATACAGTAACTACTCAAATTTATTATGTGAAAGGTGTAAATAATAATATCTATTCTGTAACTTTTCCTTTTCCAAAATTGAAATTTGGAGATGTCTTTTATTACAAGCCAATAAATGATACTTTAAAAATGAAAGGGAAGTCCTTAATATGGGGAAAAGAAAAAGTCAAGCTAAAGAAAGTGGAAGAACAAAGCATAAAGTAATTATAGAACAAAAAAAACCGGGCAATGTACCATTTGTCACTTTTCGGGTAATTATTATAAAATCAATACGATAAAAACATGGAATGTAAATATTGCCAGGGATGTTGCATAAAGAAAGGAAAACGCTTGAACGGGAAGCAAAACTATCAATGCAAGGCATGTAAAAAATACCAACAAAAGGAATACATCAAGCCTCGGATAGTAAAGGAAATATATTCCGGCATACAGAGCTTAAGTAATGAGGGCATGGGTATTTGCAGTTTGGGAAGGTATTTTAAGATAGCTAAATCAAGCGTGCAAAGGGTGATAGAGCGATTGGTAAATTTATTGCCGAAGCCTGTGCTTACCGAACGTGGAAAAAGTTACGAAATAGATGAATTAAAAACTTTTTGCGGAAACAAAAAACAAGAAACCTGGGTTATTTATGCCATCAACAGATATACCAAGCAAATCGTAGCATTTTATATTGGAAAACGCACCAAAGAAAACGTAAATAAAGTTCTAAAAGAGGTATTGGCTCTGGAGCCTAAAAGAATTTATACCGATAAATTGAATATATATAATAGCTTGCTTGATAAAAAGATACGCAAAGTATACCCTAAATGCACCAATCATATTGAACGCAAGAACTTAACTTTGCGCATGCTTTTAAAACGCTTGAACAGAAAGACAATATGCTTTACCCGTAGCGAAGGAATGCTTTATAATTCCATATATCTGTGGATGTGCGGAGATCCTTTTGTAAAAGCGGCATAAAGGAGGCTAGCTATCAAATGTAAGTACAAACGAAGTTATGTTTAAAATAACACATCTATTGGCTGGTAGGGAGAAACTTACCGATTCGGATATGAATTTGGAATCGTTTCTAAATGATCTTTTTGTGGGAAGCGTCCGATTTGACAATGGTGCGGGTCAAATAATAGAAACCGATTGGGAACATTTGCCTTTGTTGGGATTTTCAATGTTGCTGATAGATATTTGCGGGAATTTGAATCTGAACGATTTGGATGTGGAAGAAATATCACCTGAAGGCGCAGAAGAAAAGAGATTGATATTCCAACGAAAAGGGCAGGACAGAATATTGATAAGCGCCTCTTTTTCAGATGTGGTTATCGATACGGGCTTTAAAGGTTTTTTACGCACAGTGGAGCGATTCGATAGTAAATTAGTAGAAGAGATATTCCTTATGCATCCCGAAATAAGGAACACAGAATCTTATTTCGATTTTTATATACGTCATTTTTCATCGCCGAAAAACTCGATAACCAGGCAAGGGATTAATTGGAAATCTTATATCTAGAGAGTTGACGAGTTAACAAGGTACGAGAAAACGTAATTGATAGTTAGTAATTCAATGATTCAATCCTTCAATGATTCAACCCTTCGACCCGCGCAAGGGATGGAAGCGGTTAGCCCGCAGCAAGAGAGGGGAAATTAGTAATGAGGAGCTAGTAATGAGTAATTAATGGGAGCGCCATGTATTGGAACGACTTCCTTTTGCGAGGACTAATAGCGGACAGCCCGACCCTGACGCTTGGCGGGGAAAAGCGTGCAGACAAGCGGAAGGGATGCGCCCAAGAAAAATTAGGAATGAGAAATGAGTAATAGGTGGGAGCGCCATGTATTGGAACGACTTCCTTTTGTGAGGACTAGTAGCGGACAGCCCGGCCCTGACGCTTGCGAAGAAAAGGGTAATTCCAAATGTTACCTGCTTTGTTAAAATACTGGTTTTTAGATATGAGTTCTTTGAAAAAGGTGTAATTTTGATAAGGGTAAATAGATTTACAAGAGAAATCGTGTCTTAAATCGCTTTAAAATACATTTTTCTCCACGTCGTTTACCATCTGTCACCTGTTTTATAAAATAACTAAAACCAGTATTATATGTATTGCGGATATTGTTTTAAAATTGCATCAAAAAAGGGAAGCATTCTAATTGAAAACAAAAATACCAATGCAAAACATGCAGGAAACACCAACAAGAAAACTATACAAAACAAAGAATATCGCAAGAAAAATGCAAATGGGTAAATAACTTCTAAATTCCGTTTTTTGAAAGATTATCGAACTTTACCTCCGCCGATATAACCGGAAAAAGTCAGGGCAACATAGCTAAATTCTCTTGAATGATTATATATAACACGATCGCCTATATACCTGGTAGAATAATCCGACGGCTTGTTTATCAAGTTAAAGGTTAGAGATAGTCGAAAGTGATTCACGTCAAAACCTCCGCGAATAATTCCGCCAAAATTTGCCCCATAATCAACCCACTCTGCATCGGAATAGTCAAAATAATATTCGCGGTTATTATAACCAGAGTTGTAAAAATAAGTATCTCTGGACGCACTCAGAACATAAAACCCAAGACCCGCGCCTACAAAAGGCCTGAACGTACCCGAAGTAAAATGATAATCGGCTGTGGCTAAAAAAGCGAAGCTATATAACATGTCCACATTTCCCTGATCATTCCAGTCATCATAAAGTTGCGCCATCATATTACATTCAAACCTCGTTCCAAATGTAAATCGTTTTACTGAATAACTAGGTTCCACGCTCATTAAGCCCCCTATGCCAAAATTATCATTTTCTCCCATTAGGAATGACATCCCTGCTCCCAGATCAACCCTGAACGGTTTGTACTCGTATTGTGCATTAACAATATTTGAAACCAATAGAAGGCAAGCGACTAAAGCTGCCCATTTTAGATTGTCCTTTTTCATAACGTTTTCCATTTTATTTTATTAAAGTAGTTTTGAGAAGCAAAATATTGAAAAATATTGTTACAAATATAAATTATTCTTTGAACATAGAAGCATACGTCCGAAATATTTATCGTCATCATATAGACATTTCCCGTCATTCAGTAAAACGCGTACCTTTGCAAATCAATAAATTTGTACTTTTTATGAATTATCTTGAAATTGATTTTTTTTCTGCCGAGTCCTCATTTTATTGAAAACTTATTGCTTAAAAATGGTCTTTCCTATTCATTTAGAATTATTAATAACTTTTGTCAAACCTATTGTAAATTGGACATTATGCGTTTCAACATCAAAGATCTTCATCCCGCGTTTCAGCTTATTTTCTTGGTCGTATTAGCGCTTGCCGGTTCCCTGTCCGTTATAGCCGTATCCATGATTATAGCCGTTCCTATTTGGGGAAAAGTAGCGCTTGAATATTCTTTGGAAAATCCGGAGGTTCCTCTCTCCTTACATCGCTACATGCAAACCGTTTCGCAAATAGGGTTGTTTTTGGTTCCGTCATTGCTTTTTGTAAAAATACTTTATTCAGATATTACAAAACATTTAAAACTGCCATTTTCAATTCATAGCTGGAAACCTGCATTTTGGGCGGTATTATCTTTTGTGTGTATTATTCCGTTTCTTGATTGTTTAACAGAATGGAATCAAACTCTGCATTTTCCTGAACTTCTTCAGGAGAAAGAACAATTGTGGCGCGAAAAAGAAGAGATGGTCAATCAATTAATGACAATATTTACCAACGATGCTTCCATATCGGGGTTATTTGCCAACCTTTTTGTTGTCGCCCTTATTCCGACTTTATGCGAAGAGATCTTTTTCAGAGGCGTTCTACAACAATTTTTCAAAAATGTTTTTCATGGGAAAGCTCATCCGGCCATTCTGATAACGGCAATTATTTTTACTTTGTTTCACAATCAAATGTTCTCATTTTTACCCCGCTTGGTTTTAGGACTTTTGTTGGGTTACTTATTTGAATATGGAAAAACCCTTGTTATTCCTTTTTTCGCTCATTTTGTAAACAATGCGTTGATCGTTATTCTTTATTTTCTTTATAAAAACGGAAATATTGCCTTTGACCCGGAAAAATTGGTTTTGCCTGGAAACCCTGTTTTTTGGATAGTTCTCAGCATTTTCCTTTTTACAGTCACATTTTATATGTTCATAAGAACAAGCAAATCAAGAAATCAGCAACGGAAATAATCAAGGTTGCAACATTTAGAGATTCATTAAAATGCTGATTTTATTCTATAAATGTAGCCGAAATCAAACAAAAACTTGAAGGATTGAATTCATAATATTTCATGCCCGTCTTATTTTTGATTTGAATTTCACCCCGAAATCATTAAGTTTTTATTTTTGTCATTGATTCTATTTATTTTCAAATAAATATTTTTATTCATATTAGATTATTAAATCTCCAAGCATCCGTATTTCTTTTCAAACGTCAATTTCCAAGTATCTCTTTAAACCTATTCTCCCTTTGCCAACTCAGTCTATTTACGTACCTTTGCTTATTGTTTACAACAAAAATGATACGAATGAACAAACGAATTTTTGTATTGCTTTCTTTTTTTCTGCTAAGTACGGCCTTGCAGGCGCAGGAACCTCTATTCAATATTCTGGAATCGGAGTTAAACAGAAATTTCTCTATTTTAAAAAAAGAACCGATACCCGTCTATTATATTTCTATCAGGGTTAGCGAAACGGAATCTATGGGAGTTGCCGCCCGATTCGGAAATCTGCAAAATACATCTATAGTTCCGGCAAAAAGTAGAAATATCACCACATCTTTACGGGTTGGAGATTATTCGTTAGATAACAGTCATGAAATACGAGGCGGATCTAATAACGGATTATCGGTTTCTTCCACCCAGCTTCCGCTTGACAATAATTCCCAAGCCATTAAAATGACGCTATGGGCTCAATTAGACGCGCTCTATAAAGAAGGCGTACAAAGTTTTGAACAAGTCAAAGCCAATATTGCCGTAAAAGCGGAAAAAGAAGATAAATCGCCGGATTTTACCAAAGAAAAAGCGGAAAGTTATTATGAAAAACCTATCTCTTTCAATAGCTTAAATGTAGATTTAAATATTTGGAAAGAAAAAGTAAAAAAATATTCTGCCGTTTTTGACGCCAACAAAGATATCGTGGATGCCAGCGCCACTTTTTTCATGACATTGTCTCGGGAATATTTTATTGATACCGAAGGACGTAAAATTGCTCAGAATCGCGTGGAATATCATTTGGTTTTAGGCGTTGACGGTTTAGCCGACGACGGTATGATATTGCCTTTATATAAAACTTGGTTTGCCTATTCCATCGACCAACTTCCTTCTGATGAAGAAGTTTTGGAAGTAGCCGGACAAATCAGTCAAAATATCTCAGCCCTTAAAAAAGCGCCAATAGCGGAGTCTTTTACGGGCCCTGCTATTCTATCACCTGAAGCTTCAGGGGTTTTCTTCCATGAAATTTTCGGACATCGCGTCGAAGCCTCCAGAATGAAACAAGAGGATGATGCTCAGACTTTTAAAAAGAAAATCGGCGAAAAAGCGCTTCCCGAATACATATCGGTGACTTTTGATCCAACGATAAATCTCTTTGAGAAAAAACCTTTGAACGGTTATTATCTTTATGATGACGAGGGCATTAAATCTAAAAAAGTAGAAGTGGTAAAGAATGGAGTTTTGAAAGACTTTTTAATGTGCCGCACACCTATCGAAGGTTTCTCAAAATCGAACGGGCATGGAAGAGCGCAAGCGGGATTGACAGCCATTTCGCGGCAATCGAATATGTTGGTGGAAAGTTCTAAAAAATTCAATAATGAAGAACTTCGTCAAATGCTGATTAACGAAGCTAAAGCGCAAGGGAAAGCTTATGGTTATCACATTAAAGACGTTTCGGGCGGATTTACTACCACCAATTGTTACACGCCTAATGCTTTTAATGTTACGCCTTTGATTGTTTACAGGGTATTTGTCGACGGTCGACCCGATGAACTGGTCCGCGGCGTAGAACTGATTGGCACGCCTTTGGCTATGTTTGCCCAAATAGAAGCTTGCGGAAATTCATATGCAATATTTAACGGAACTTGTGGAGCCGAATCGGGCGGAATACCCGTTTCGTGCATTGCGCCCAGTTTATTTGTAAAAAGAATCGAAACGCAAAAAGCGCCTAAATCACAATCGCAGCCGCCTGTTTTGCCAAGACCGTAAATGAATGAAAGTTGAAAACTGAAAACAAAGACATTTAAACGCATGAACTCAAAATATAAATCCGTTATTACCCTCATTTCTTGTATTGTTTTTTTTAGCTTGTCTCATGTGGGATTTGCGCAACAAAGTAAAGACGACACTATTTTCTTTGCCATAAAAGAAGAAGTGCAGAGGGCTTTGAAAGGTTTAAAAATGGACGGACTTCAATCCCCCTTTTTTATATCATACAGTATTGGCGATTTTGAAAGTATTTCCGTCAGCGCTACATTGGGTAGTACTACTTCGTTAGAACATTATCAAAGCCGTTCTTCCGACTTACGGCTTTTGATGGGCGATTATAAATGTACTGATGAAAATTTTAGCGGAGACGTTTCGGGAGAAGGAAACTACGACGGTTCGCCCTGCATAGAAAACAATATAAAGGGGCTCCGTTACACTATTTGGCGCGATTTGGATGCCGTTTATAAAAGCGCAGCAGAAATATATGAACAAAAACTTTCTGCTATTAAACAACTTAATATTCCTAAAGAAGAACTGGATTTACCCGATTGGGATAAGGTTCCTGTAGTTGTCATGAAAAATTTGCCGGAGAAACAAATTAATTTCAATAGCAGTCAGTACGAAGAATACGCTAAGCAGGCGTCTCTGGTTTATAAAGGATATAAAGATGTTTATGATTCCGAGGTTTCTTTGCGCATTTTTAAAGCCAATATTTATTTTTATAACACCGAGGGTACAGAATTCAAATACCCCCTTTCCTTTGTCGTACTTTCTTCGTCGGCCATGTCGCTTACGGAAAACGGAGAAATGGTGTATACAAATTTGAACGGCGCATATTCAACGCCGGCAGAACTACCCAAAATCGAAAACTTTAAAGAAGAATGCCGGCAACTTGCCGAAAGATTGTTAATTAAAAGAAAGGCTCCCGTACTGACAGAATCTTATTCAGGACCTGTTCTATTCGAAGACAGAGTTGTTGCAGAATTTTTCTATTTAAGTTTCTTCGACGAGTCGCCGTCTCTGATTGCTCGCCGCAAACCTATTTCCTCAGGAGGATATTCTTATGGGGGAAACAGGTTGGAAGAAATGATGAACAAACGTATTACGGCAAAAGAAATTACAATCACCGATCTTACCGGAACGCCGGAATATAACGGAAAACCTTTATTAGGATATGTTCCTATCGACGCGCAAGGCGTGGTTCCTCCCAAAGAATTGGTTTTGGTTGATAAAGGTATTCTCAAAACTTTATTAAACGATAGAACGCCCACGCATAAAGTACCTCATTCGAACGGACACCGTTTGTTTTCCATTGGAGGAATTTATTCGCGTGTTTCAACGGGAGTTGTTAAATTCGATGATTCCAGAAAGAAAGACGATCAAACTTTGCGCCGAGAACTTTTCGAAAAAGCGACAGAAGAAGGATATGATCATACTTTTATTGTGCGTGGAACCATGTCGAACCTGGAGATTTATAAAGTTAATATTGCAACCGGAAAAGAAGAATTGGTGCGCTCTGCTAAAATAAATGAAATCAATCAGCAATCTTTCAAAAAGATATTGGGCGTATCGGACAAAGAAACCATACTC
Source organism: Bacteroidales bacterium (assembly GCA_031553195.1). Taxonomy (GTDB): domain Bacteria; phylum Bacteroidota; class Bacteroidia; order Bacteroidales; family P3; genus JAVBLV01. The sequence goes on along the minus strand of JAVBLV010000011.1, from coordinate 12,909 downwards.
GAAAGTTATGCTTCCAATCTTATATCGATTATCGTTCCTAAAGCTATATTATTTGAAGATCTTGAAATTCAAAAAAGCATGTTCGACAACTATCAAAAACCGCCGATTGTGCCACAACCGACTGATTTTTAAAATAGGAAATTGAGAATTGAAAGTTATCTGTTATTCTGTTAATCAACCCTAATAACATGGATTTAGATAGACTCGCCGAAATATGGAATACCATCAGCAGGAATAAACTCCGTAGTTTATTAACCGCTTTTGGCGTATTTTGGGGAATTTTTATGTTGGTCATACTTTCGGGAGTTGGAAATGGCTTTCAGGAAGGGATTATGCAAAATGTAAAAGGAGTGGCCAGCAATACCTGTTTTTTTTGGACAAACCGGACTGGCGAAGCTTATAAGGGATTCGCCAAAGGACGCCGATGGGCTATGAAAACAACCGATTTGCATTTTCTAAAAGAAAAAATCCCAAAGGCAAAGTATATCTTACCCATGTTGTCGACTTATTCTTTGGGTACGAAAAATGTTTTTTATGGCGAAAAATCCGGAAACTATTCCGTGTCGGGAGTGTACCCCGATTATAATAAGGTTTTACCTTATAAAATAGTGTATGGAAGATATATCAATCAATTAGATATAGACGGAAGGCGCAAGGTCTGCATTATCGGCGAAAAAGTATACGAAGAAATGGTCGGTTCGGGAAAAGACCCGCTGGGAAAAGCTATAAAAGTAAATGGAATCTATTATACAATTATCGGCGTCCTTAAACCTTTATCGCAAGTAAATATCGGCGGCGACGAAAATGAAACCGTCACCCTCCCCTTTTCCACTATGCAACAGGCTTATAATATGGGAGACAAATTCTATTCTATGGCCATTGTAGCCGAAAATGATACGCCGATAGAAAAAATAGAAGAAAACATTAAAAGCATTATTAAACAACGTTACGACATCTCTCCTACGGATAATGATGCTCTGTGGTCGTTCAACATGGGGAGGGAATTTAAAGTTTTTACCTATCTATTTTTAGGAATCCAAATTCTAATCTGGATTGTCGGTTTCGGAACACTTTTAGCAGGGATTGTCGGGGTGAGCAACATTATGCTGGTAACCGTTCGCGAGCGGACAAAAGAAATTGGTATTCGCCGCGCCATTGGAGCCAAACCTAAAGCCATTATCAGTCAGATATTAGCCGAAAGTTTGCTGTTAACAAGTTTGGCGGGCGTTGTCGGTATATGCATTGGCGTAGCAATTTTAGCCATTGTAGGCAGTCTTATGGGAACAGCAGACAGTGGAGGTAGCGGAGACGGAACATTTTTTTCTCCTCCGCAAATTAGTTTTGTTACTGCATTGGCGGCAACCATCGTCTTAATTTTTGCCGGTCTGGCGGCTGGCTGGATTCCCGCAAAAAGAGCGTTGCAAATCAAAGCTATTGATGCAATCAGGGAAGAGTAAGATACTAATCTTTAATATATAAGCATTTATAAATTTATACAAGGTTCAAATTTCAATATCCAATGAAAAAAATTCTCAGAATCATCCTTTTTTCCTTGTTAGGACTTGTTTTTATCTTTATAATGGTTTATTTGTTCAACAAATCAAAACCTAAAGAAACCGTCTACGAGATTGTTTCTCCAAAAATTGGAAACATAGAAAAGAAGACTGTGGCAACCGGCAATGTGGAACCTCGCGATGAAGTTTTAATCAAACCTCAGATTTCGGGAATTGTCAGCGAGCTTTTGAAGGAACCCGGACAAACGGTAAAAGTCGGCGATATTATTGCCAGAGTAAAAGTTATTCCGGAAATGAGCAGTTTGAGTAGCGCCGAGTCGCGGTTGAAACTTTCTCAAATATCATTGGATAGAGTAAAACAAGAATACGAACGTCAGAAAAAATTATATAAAACAGGAGTAATTTCCGCTCAGGAATTTGAAAAGATAGACGAGGATTTTAAACGTTCTCAGGAGGAGTTGGAAAATGCCCGGGATAATCTGGATATTATCAAAGAAGGGATTTCAAAAAAGTTTGCCCAATATAGCAACACCCAAATCCGGGCAACTATTTCGGGAATGATTTTAGATATCCCCATAAAAATCGGGAACTCCGTTATTCAATCCAATTCATTCAACGACGGTACAACCATTGCCAGTATCGCCAATATGGGAGATATGATTTTCAAAGGCAAAATCGATGAAACCGAAGTGGGACGCCTGCATGAAGGCATGCCAATGATACTAACCATCGGCGCATTACAGGAAAAAAAATTCGACGCCCTGCTGGAATATGTTTCTCCTAAAGGAGTCGATGAAAGCGGAGCCGTTTTGTTCGAGATAAAAGCCGCCGTTAAAATTCCAAAAGACGTATTTGTACGGGCAGGTTATAGCGCAAACGCGCAAATTATTCTCGACAAAAAAGATAGCGTTCTAACCATTCCTGAAAGCGTCGTTGAATTTGTAAACGATTCTTCATTTGTATACATTCTTCAATCGGAAAAACCTTCTCAGAAATTCGATCGCAAATATGTGAAGCTAGGTCTTTCGGACGGCATTAACGTTGAAGTCATTTCAGGAATAGATACAAAAAACAAACTCAGGGGAATGCCCAAAATAGGGAAACCATAAGATAATGAGTATTTAATGTTTATGGTTTATAGCCTATTGTTTAAAAATCATTTTCAACTAAAAAAACGAAGAATGAAAAGTGAAAAATGCGGATGAGCCAATGGAAATTTTGAGATTAAGCGTTTTTAACGTTTAAAAGTTTATAAAGTTTTTGGATTAGTAGACCATAAAGCCTAAGCGATAAACTATTTTATCCAATGATTCAATTATTCGATTATTCGATTATTCAATTATTCACATTTTCAACTTTCAATTAAAAAATAATCAACGGATGAAAAAAATACTTGTAATAGGCTTATGTATAGCATGCTCTTATTCTGTTTTTTCACAAAAGAAATGGACGTTGAAAGATTGTATAGAATATGCTATAGAAAATAATTTGGATATCAAGCAACGAAAAATTGTGCAACAGAGCAGCGAAAATAACCTGAAATCATCTAAATTAAGCATGCTTCCCGATTTAAACGGAAATATCGGACAAAATTTTGGTTTTGGCCGCTCCCTTTCAAGCACGGGATTAATTCTAAATGAAAATTCAAGCAGTACTTCTTTTGGATTATCCTCCGGCATGCCGTTATTCGAAGGTCTCCGTATCTACAATCAAATAGAATCAAACAAACTGAACTTACAAGCCGCATTGGAAGATTTGAATCAAGCAAAAGATAACATCTCGCTAATGGTTACCTCGCAGTATTTGCAAATATTATTCAATAAAGAACTGTATAAAATCGCTTTGGATGAAACGGAACTCGGGAAGAAACAATTGGAAAGAACGGAACAATTGGTAAATGTCGGTAGCAAGTCAAACGCTGATTTATATGAAAGCAGGGCCGTGTTGGCAAGGGATAAATTAAATATAGTCCAACGCTTGAATGATATTCGTTTAGCCTTACTCGAACTGGCGCAATTATTAGATATCAGGGAGAATATCGAAGAATTTGATATCGTAGAACCCAGTACCGAAGAGGTATTGAAATTAGAATTATTAAACTTTGTAATGGATAATGAATCATTGGATAAATTGTCCACAAGACGCGCCGACATCAAAGCCTCCGAATATAGGTTAAAAGCCAGCGAGAAGGATTTGAATATCGTCAGATCAGCTCATTATCCAACCCTTAATTTTCAAGCAAGTTATGGAACCGGTTATTACTCTACCTTGCCGGAACAAATGTTAGATCCCGAAAGCGGAATTATGCCTTTTGGAAAACAATTAGACATAAATCAACAACTGACGCTGGGATTCGGTTTAAGAGTTCCTATATTTAACAGAATGTCGGATTATTATTCCATCAAAAATGCGAAATTAAACATCCAGTCACGCCAACTGGAATTGGAAAATTCCCGCAAGACATTTTTAAATGAAATACAACAAGCTTATTATAACGCGATTGCCTCAGGCGAAAAATATACGGCGGCTAAAGAAGCAAAAACAGCGTCGGAAGAAGCTTTTCGTTATGCAAACGAAAAATATGCAGCCGGAAAAGCGTCTGTGTATGAATTTGAAGAGGCCAAGTTAAAAATGGTGCGGTCAGAATCGGAACTAGCCCAGGCAAAATATGAATTCATTTTCCGGACAAAAATATTGGACTTTTATAATGGAAAGCCCTTAGAGTTTTAGTTATCAGATTAATATAACACAATCCTTGCACAAATAAACAATCGGCATTTTCTTTCTTATAAAATTGTTTTCCTTAATTTTCGTTATCTTTGTAAGTAAACTTTCAGTTAAATGGACATTATTGAATATAAACCTCCTCATTTTGAAGAAGTAGAAATAACGCAGAATTTTATTGATCTTAAGAAAATTATTGCGTCAAAGAATAAATTTGTTCCTCCTTTTTTCCTGAGTTTTTTAAAACGGTTGCTCCATATCAAAGATGTAAATCTTCTTATTTATAATAACCGGGATGTATTCGGCGTTGATTTTGCCACGGCTGTTCTTAACGATTTACAAATAAGAACCGTTGTCGTTAACCCGCAAAACATTCCTGTCGAGGGGCGGTATATTTTTGCGGCTAATCACCCGCTTGGAGGCATTGACGGGATGATTCTGATTAGCGAGGTTGGGGAACGCATTAAAAACATCTTATTTCCTGTCAACGATGTTTTAATGAATCTACCCGGATTACGTTCTGTTTATGTCCCTATTAACAAATATGGAAGTAATACAAAAAATCAAGACTATTTAAATAATGCTTTTGCATCCGACAAGAACATTTTATATTTTCCGGCAGGTTTATGTTCGCGTAAAATAAAAGGCGAAATTATCGATCTGGAATGGAAAAAAACATTTATAAAGAAAGCGGTTGAATCGCAACGAGATATAATTCCTGTCTATATAGATGCAAAAAATTCAAACAGGTTTTACAATTTTGCAAATTTCCGTAAAAGAATAGGCATCAAAGCCAATATTGAATTATTATTATTACCTAGTGAACTTTTTAAACAAAAAGGGAAAACAGTTCATATTACATTCGGGGCCCCTATCCCCTATTCGACCTTTACAAAGTTGAAAAAAGAAAACCAGTGGGCAAAACTTGTAAAAGAATATGTATATAAATTGAAAGACAATCCTCAAGCCATATTTAATTATTAAACAATGGATTTAAGTTATATAGCACAACCTATAGGAAAAGAGATAATTAAAAAAGAGTTAACCCGAGATATATTTTTACGGAATACAAACTTTGGAAATCGGGAAATTTATGTCACAACTGCTGGTCGTTCCCCCAACATTATGCAGGAGATTGGTCGTTTGAGGGAGCTCAGCTTTGCAAGCGAAGGCGGAGGAACAGGAAAAAGCGTTGATATCGACGAATTCGATTTGGCTCCAGAGCCTTATTGTTTTAAACAATTATTTGTGTGGAGTCCTGAAGATGAAGCTATTGTTGGCGGGTATCGTTTTATCGACGGAAAAGACATTGTCAAAAAGCCGGATGGTTCGCTCCTCAGCGCGACTGCGGAATTATTTCATTTTTCGGATGAATTTATTGAACGATATTTACCATATACAGTAGAATTGGGTCGTTCATTTGTACAACCCGATTTTCAGCCCAAAGCTAATTTCCGTAAAGGAATCTATTCATTGGATAATTTATGGGATGGGCTTGGTTCTCTATCCATTGAAATGGAAGACATAAAATATTTTTTTGGAAAGATTACCATGTATCCTCAAATGGACGTGAAAGCCAAAGATTATATTTTGTACTTTTACAAAAAACACTTTCCCGATCCAGACGGTTTGGCATGGCCCTTTGAACCTATTGAAATACAGTCTGATTGGAATGAGTTAGTTAAATTATTCAATGGACGAAACTATAAAGAAGATTACCAGATTTTACTTAGGATTGTACGTTCTTTAGGAGAATCTGTTCCACCATTGGTGAATGCATACATGAATCTCTCTTCAACAATGAGATCTTTCGGAACCGCTATTAACCACAAGTTCGGAGAAGTGGATGAAACCGGTATTTTAATTACTTTTGCCGATATTTATCCCGACAAAAAAGATCGGCATGTAAGCACTTACACGCAAAAGAATAAAGGATTCAAACGATTCTCATTTTTCAGGCCCTATCGTCGAAATTCAAAAAAAAGAAATGCAAATTAAATCAGCCGAGTTTTTAATAAGTAATACCAATTATAAGAAATGTCCTCTGGAAAATAAACCGGAGTATGCTTTTATTGGAAGATCCAACGTAGGAAAATCTTCTCTTATTAACATGCTTACCTCTCATAAGGATTTGGCAAAAACGAGCTCTCAACCCGGAAAAACCCAATTGATTAATCATTTTTTGATTAATGGAGAATGGTATTTAGTCGACTTGCCGGGATACGGATACGCGCGTTCGTCAAAGACCAATAGAGAGAAATGGCAAAAAATGATCCTGGATTATATCAAAAACAGGAATAATCTAGTTACTATTTTTGTATTGGTCGATTCCAGGATTCCCCCTCAAACGATAGATGTTGAGTTCATCAATTTTTTAGGCGAAATTCAAATCCCATTTGTTATTGTATTTACAAAAACGGATAAAAACAAGCAACAGGAAACTGCGCAAACGCTTTCTAATTATAAAAAGAAATTAATGGAAAGCTGGGAAGAATTGCCTCTGTTTTTTTTAACGTCTTCGGAAACCAAATATGGAAAAGATCGCGTATTGGATTATATTGAACTTTTAAATAAAGACTTTAAGGGACAAATGAATATCAATAATTAGTTTTAACACTACATTTCGTAAACCCCTTTAAATGTAAATTCATTTTATTTTGTACTCAAAATACAGAAAACAGATCTAATAAAATAATTATTGGAATGAATAAAACAAAACTCTTCATAGTCATTTTGCTTATTTCCCTGTTGGGGTTCAGTATTATTTCTTGCGTAAAGGAAGACGATTATAACACTGATTCTTCTTTTAATCTGGAATTTTCAACAAATGAATTGCTTTTCGACACGGTTTTTACTTCGCTTGGATCGACAACCAAGCAATTGATGGTTTACAACAAAGGAGATAAACCCATAAAAATTTCCCGAGCCAGAATTAGCGGAGGCGCTGCGTCGCCTTTCCGTATTAATATTGACGGTAATTCCTCAGCAGTTGTGCAAGACATAGAAATTGCCGCCAAAGACAGCATGTATATTTTTGCTAATGTAACCATCAATCCCAATAGTTCAACGACGCCCTTTCTGGTAAAAGATTCTATCGAATTCCTTATTAACAACAAATATCAATATTTTCCTTTAACGGCTTTTGGGCAAAATGCAATTTATCATTACCCTAATAAAGAACGAACTTTGCCCGACGGGAAAACCGTCATCAATTATTCTTATGCCAACTGCGGGCAACCCTGGAATAATACGTTACCTCATGTTATTTACGGTTATTGCCTGGTTGATAAAGATAGTACTTTGGTTATAGAAGCAGGAACACAGGTATATTTCTACAATAAATCTTCTCTCTTAATATATGAAGGCGGAACTTTAAAAGTGAATGAAAACGGGTCTTTTGGAAATCCCGTCGTTTTTCAAAGCATGCGCAAAGACGAACAATATAAAGATCTGGCAGGACAATGGAATAGCATCCGTTTTATGCAGGGAAGCCAAAATAATATAATAAACTGGGCAATCATTAGAAATGGAACTATCGGCCTTGAAATGGATTCCTGCAACGAAAATTCAAATATTAGTATCAGCAATACCATTATTGAAAATATGTCTCATGCGGGGATTTATGCCAAAACCGCTAAAATACAAGCATATAATTTATTGGTTGCAAATTGTCAAAATTATCTGCTAGCACTTACCCTGGGCGGCAATTATTCCTTTACGCAATGCACATTTGCAAATTATTGGAGAGAAACAAGTAGGAAAACTCCCAGTATTTTATTAACTAACAAATTGAATCTGGAACTTTTTCCTTTGACGGGCGCTTATTTTCAAAACTGCATAGTATATGGTTCGCAAAACGAGGAATTAGAAATAGACCTGGATAACTCGACTTCATCTAATTATCAATTCAATTATTGTTTACTAAAAACGCAAAGTCAGGAACCGACGCATTTTATTCAATGCTCGGTGAACAATGATCCTAAGTTTGTAAACACAGAAGATAATGATTATCATTTAGGAAGCGCTTCTGCGGCCATTGGAAGAGGCAACCCCTCCTACTCTTCTCAATACCCTTTTGATTTGGATAATGTAGAACGAAAGACGCCGCCTGCTATTGGAGCCTATGAATACACCGGTTCAAGTAAACGACAAAAACGTTAGATTTATTTATAGCATCAACTTATAATCTCTGATTTTTTTCGATTATACTAATCAATACAAATATTCCTCTGAATCACCTTTTTCAGCGCAAAATATAGAGGTTTTAAAATATTGAAATACTGATCAAAAAAACTATATTAGATTTTTCTATAGAAAAATCTAGCCAAATCTTTGTCAGTTTCAGAAAAAGTATTACCTTTGCACTCTCATTTGATGAGAAATTGTTCTAAAAAATATTGGTCCGGTAGTTCAGTTGGTTAGAATACATGCCTGTCACGCATGGGGTCGCGAGTTCGAGTCTCGTCCGGACCGCCAAGAGGTAAGTCAGAAGATGACAACCCGAAGCCAAAAGTCTATAATGTTCACCCATTATAGACTTTTTTTATTGGTCAATTGTGGACAGAAAACCGTTACCGAAGCATTACTATGGGCTTAAACAGCCCCTTCTGCATCGGTTGGCGTGTATCAAAAATGCCAAATTTGGTTCACAGTTCGTCCAGACCGCTAAGAAAAAAGCGATTAGCATCGAAAAAGTCTGTAATGTCATCATTTACAGACTTTTTTCGTTTATGAAAGTGTGGTTGAAAATCGTTACTTAGCCGTTACTTACGTTAAAAATAAGGGGTTAAGTTGCTGATAATCATAAGATGGTTCGCAATCCGTCCATACCGCCAAGTCGCTGCAAACAAAGCGACAAACATAACAAAAAAGCCTGTAAACATTGAGTTTACAGGCTTTTTTCTTTCTATCCTATTCCATCCCAAAGACAGAAAAAAGCCAAAAACGGACACCTTTCCGTTACCTAACCATTACCTATGGGTCAGAAAATCGTTACCTTTTTGGGGGTAACAAGAAAAGGTAACGAATGTCGCGATAAGGCGTTGATTTGTCGCATATTGGCGTAGTACAAATACCTCATTTACGGGAACAAGAAAGTAATTTTGTAACCATTAAATGAAGTTTTATGCGAAGTACGTTTCCCTGATAACCGTATTGTGCGAAAAAACCTACACTCGGTAGATAGCCTGCATTTACAACTTTTTGATTGAGGGACGCCATTTCCTTTTGCGCTTCGAGTAACTGTATGTCGATATGGTTCGAAAAATCAATGCTTCCTTCGGGCAACATGTTTACCAACCCCATACCGACGCTATCCGTCAACAGGATATTTTGGTCGATAGGCATTTCCAGCATGTATTTCATCATATTGAGTTGCTGCTCGTACAACGCTTGGTTGTTATCTTTTTGGGTTTGCAGGTTTTGCAACGTAACCAGTATGCGGTCATAATCCACCTTCTTACCGATGCCGTTATCCACCTGTTTCTTTACAATATCTGTCATGCGTTGGGTGCGTTCAATGTTGTCCTGTACCAATTGGATTTGTTCGGCTGATGTTTGTATCAGGAAATAGAGCTTGGCCACCTCTTTGGCGATTTCCTCTTTCGCTTTTTCCACGCCCAGCGTTGAGGCCAGCTCCGCTTTCTTCGACAGTTTGAGGGCGGTCAGTGCCGTTTGGTTATACAAAACCTGATTGGCCGAAATCCCTGCCGAAGCGTTGTACTGGACGCCCATTGTCAATGGAATCATGGTTCCCGCTTGCCCCATAATATCGCCCGATATCATGGTAACAGGAAGTTCGAGATTGTCCTGAAACGTACCGCTTACTTCAATCTGCGGCAAAAGTGCCGAACGGGTTACATGCGTTCGAGGATATTGCAGATAGTTGATGATTATTTCATCGTTTATGGCGCTTTCGGAGCACTGATCACGGGCTTGATATACAGTACATGGACAAGCTGGGGATTTTTCAAACATCCATGGATTATTGTCAAATGGATCATGATCATCCTGCAAATCCTCTTCGGAACATTTGTTCTTGGGCCTTTCATAAATAATAATGTCATAATTGCAGACCAACTTCGTGATGCGGCACTGACCGATACCGTTTTTCTTGAAAACATACGCATGACACAAATATGGGGAACCGTACAAACAGCCTTGCTATTGGCGGTCATTGTCATTTCAGTACAAAAGCCGTGGAAAAAGGGAAAAACGAAGTAGACATAATCAACCTAAATTTCTATCATCCTTTCGATATTGAATGTATGATGCTCGTTATGGGAAACATATCCCAATTGGTTGCTGATGCATTTGGTCTTTCCTATTGTTTTGTCGATGTTTCTGTGCGAATGCCCGTAAATCCAGTATTCTATCGGACTGGTTTCGATATATTGTTCCAATTCAACTGTAAATGCCCCGCTTATCTTACTTCCTGAAAAATCGGGCGAAGCCAATTGAAACGACGGGACGTGGTGTGTAATCACAATAATGTGTTCGGCTGTACTTTTTGAAACCTCGTTCTGTATGAACTGAAAACACTGGTCATGTTCCCGGTTAAATTTTTCCCAAGTCAGGCGATCCCTGTTGTATAAAATGCGATGGAAATCGGCAACACCGCGCTCGGTCAGGTAGGCTTCTTCTAATTTGATTTTTGCCCATAAGGTTGAAATGACAAAGTCAACATTTTCAATTCGGACAACAACATTGTAATAACATTTTACATTGTCCCGAATGGAACAAACCAAACCATGCGGTATTTTAGCCAAATCGTAATATTTGTATAGCTCGTGATTGCCCACAGCAACAATAACCTGTTGATAGTTCTCCGAAGCCCAGTCCCAAAACGGATGTGTGCTGTAATTATCATCATTCAGATAGCCGATGTCGCCAGCAAGAACGAGAATATCACCTACAGGTTTCAACGGATTCCGTTTCAGATAGCTGTAATTATCCGAAAACTCCAGGTGTAAATCCGATGCATATTGAATTTTCATTTTATTCGATTCCAAATATTTCTCTCATAATATCGAGAAAACCACGAATATCAGCATCGGTACGTTGCAAACTATCCCGCAACGATTGATTCGGTAAGGATTCCTCCATTATGCTGATAAAAGTACGCAGTTCTTCTTTCATCGTGGCCGATAGTTCCACAGGCGTAAACGGGTCGATACGCATAGCCAGAAGTTTGAAAACATCGTCGCGGTGTTTTTTTATGTCGGCGCCACGAACATTCGGGTTGGTTTTCTTTTCTTCCGTCAGGTTCAGGAAAGCTTTTACTTTCAAACACAGCAGGGACAACGGGTCGGCAATGCGAATACCATCTTCAATGATACTGCTATCGATGGTGTGACGATAATATTCTTCATCCAGCAAAATTGCCGAAAGGCTTGGTATTTCTTCGCCGACGGGAATGGGTGTTAAGTGAAAGCCTGTCGGTTCACCCAACACGTCAGGATATTTGGACAACAATTCGATTTGTACCGGAAAGCCACTCTTCGGGTTGATAAATCGGAACATCTCGGTTGCCGGCTCCTTGTCTTCCCGCTTCCGTTGGCGGGTTTCGTATTTGCCCTCAACAATAAACTCCCAAAAGCGTTGACCAAATTCAGGCGTCATTTTTTCAATGACCAGTATCATGTCAATATCGTCGGTCGCACGCGGACGCATATCTGTATCCCTCAAAGCGATATCGCAAGCCGTTCCGCCGATGATAACATAGTTATCTTCAAACCCGTCGAAATATTCTTTGAATTTTTCTAATCCTTTTACCATTTCATTTCCCCTATCATTATTTCCAATTCCTTTTCAATCCGGGAATCCGGATTGTCTTTCATCGACAGATACAACGAAAGTTTATCGACGAAACCACCGTTCGGTTGATAAGGTATCGTTACCGGGTATTTCCATATTTCGACTTTGTACGAACCTTCTATTTCATTGTATTGCCCTTCTGTCGAATCGAACTGCTTGTCCCAGATTGCCATTGTTTCGTACTGTTCGGAATTCAAATGCGAATAGTGTGATAAGGCATTTACCCCGCTTGTGCCAAAATTGCCTTTGGGTATAACATCGCAATATAAAACTTTTTTAACGGGTGATGACAAATAATGTTGGGCTTTTGTCCATAGCTCACGCTTGGAACTACTAAATCGAATAAACTTCGTTCCGGTATCCTCTTGTATTTCCGTGTCACACAATTGACAATTCTCGATGCTTGCAATAGCACGCGCCAATGTTACGTAGCTGTATGGCGCGATTTCTTCCAACATCTTAATCGTGAACCCAGTTTCGCTTTTACCCTCCAGAAGATAGTACAGCAGCATATATTGCGCCGCAGGGGTCAATCTTGCAGGATTCTTCTCTTTCTTTTTAGCCTGAACATTTACGATCAAAGAGGGGAGAAACGCATACTTATCTGAAATAACGAAATACACCCCTTGGTTTATGAGCCGTTCCCGTTCATAATAGTTCAATGAATCCAACAGGACAACAACGGGCATGTTCATAACCGTTTCTACCTGTTTGGTGATCTTTTTATAGTTCCCCGGGGTTATTGATTCCTGCTCGTTTTTGGCTCGAATAACACACAAAATCTGATTATTGAAGGTTATTGTATAAAACGAAAACCTCAAAAGCATGTCTGCATTAAGGCCGCGCAGTTTATCCC
>JAVBLV010000099.1:0-43375 GCA_031553195.1 Bacteroidales bacterium | reverse complement strand
ATCAAGGCGCATGTTTCATTGGACGAAGTGAGCATGATTCCTGACATGATCAACATCACTCAAGCCAAAGTGAGTGACAGGTGGGGTGTTGACGACTTTCGATACCCAAAAGACACTATTATTGTTGATGACAGGGGATATATTTCGACACTAAATTGTTTAAAACAAGGATAGAAGATGAAAATCATTTTGTAACACGTATCAAGGACAATGTTTTGTATGAATTCGTCAGAGAGCTTGATTTACCCGACGATAAAGATTTCCACATATTGAAAGACGAAGCCATTCGTCTGACGGGTAAAGCGGCAGTTGAAACCCGGATGGATAAGGTAGACCTGCGCCGCGTGGTGGTTTACATAGAAGAAGACAAAAGGGTCATAGAGTTAATAACCAACAACATGGACTGGAGTGCAGCCAGCATAGCCGAACTATATAAACGACGGTGGCTGATAGAGACTTTCTTTAAACTCATTAAGCAGAACCTGCAAATCAAAACATTCTTGGGAACCAATGAGAACGCATGCAAATCGCAAATCTTCATTGCCCTGATTTGTTATTTGCTTTTGGAACTTATCCGCAGAACGATCTGCAAGACCAAACACCGCTTCGGACATTTTGTGACATTGATACGGGTTTGCCTGACCCAATACAATGGACTTGGATACATTGTAAATGATACAAAGATAGAAGTCCGCAAAGCAAGGAAACGGAGTAAGCCGCCACCGGATTTGTTTTCTTCGGCTCGCGCTAAAGAAAATTTCGAACAGCTTTCTTTGAAATTTTGATATCAAATATACTGATAATCAAGCGTAATTATTTCAAGAAAACCCGATTATTGGAATTGTTCGGACAGGTATGAATTTAGTTGCGTCAAAAAAAACAAAACAAGATGCAATTACATAGGCGCAGCAAAAATAACAAAAAACCGGTATTCCGACAAATTTTATTTAGTCGCAACAAATGATTTTTTAGCAATAAAAAGAGAGGAAACCGCTTTCCCTCTCTTTTGGAGTTAACGTTTATACACAATTTTAGTGATCCTCCATCCCTCGAATAGATTTTGAAATTTAATCCATCCCTCGTGTAAAATGATAACGCCAGGCGGTCTTTGTCTTACATATCCTTTCCAATCGCCTAAACGAGCAATAATCCACGCTGCCCATGCCAAATTACTTTTTTCAAATGGATTCTTTTGCTTCTCCGTTTTTCTTCCATATGTACTGTCGCTGGGTGGGTTCACTTTCTACTATCACCAAGACTTTGCTTTTCTTTTAACTTTTAACTGCCACGTCCCCGCGTCAAATGCTTATTTTTTTGATCTTCCTTTATTTCTGTGGAAAAGAAACCGTCATCCAATTCCAGCATGCCAGAAAGAGTGTAGTTTTCATCCCGCTTTCCCATTACAAGACGAAGTTTGTGAACCATGGCCCATATAGGGTGGTAATATGGATGTCCCAACCGGCGTTGAAGTTCCAATGCGGAAAAACTCTTTTTGGTCGAGGTAAGCAGATAGATAGCTATAAACCAGTAACGGAAAGGCAGTTGAGAGCCATGCATTACTGTGTTGGCACGCAAACTTTGGCGTTTTCGACATTTCTTGCATTCGTAGCATTCTTTATCTTTTTTCCAATAATGTTCTGTATGTCCACAATGAGGACAGCTAACTCCATGTTTATCACGAAATTCTTTGAATTTATTCCGGCAACTTGATTCGTCCGGATATTGGGATATAAAATTAAGTAAATTCATAAACACATTGATTAATATGCAAATATAATCATTTTAGGTGAATTATCAGATAGTCATTTAATTTAAATATTTTCTGAATTCAAGAAAAAGTATTACCTTTGCACACCTAATTTGGTCTTGTGGCCGAGTGGCTAGGCAGCGGTCTGCAAAACCGTGTACAGCGGTTCGAATCCGCTCGAGACCTCAATATTACCTCGTAATCCAGTTAAATCTAACGGTTTACGAGGTTTTTCTTGTTCGCCCAGCATGGGTATTTCTAATGGGTGTAAGTCCCTAACACACCCTGATAGTGGGAAGAGTTTAGCCAACGCCAAGGGTGTCCATTGTGAGTTGGAATCCGAAGGAAGGTTGCGGCAAAGATCTGGCCTGACGTACAGAAACCGGATATAAGGCTAAAGCGATGTGGGTAAGTCTGTCAGACAAGACAAAGCCCAATAACTATCCGGAAACATCCAAAGTAAATCCGGCAGGTATAAGATGGAAAGAATGTATTCTTAACTGAAGAGGTTTCACAGACGTGCAGATGTTTTTTTTTCAGAAGCACGGAGTAAAGCTTGCTGTGAGAAGTCAGCAGAGGACATAGTCCCCGAAAGAAATCGACATTCGGGGAAGGTCTGAACTTTATTTAAACGAGTAGTCAATGAATGTTACCTAATGAAGGGAGGAATGCAGAAAATATCAACGTTTAGTGATAACTGCCGGCAAAAGGACAGGACGGAATCCGAAAGCTATGCCAGAGTGCAGACTTTTATTGGGATAACTGAAAACCACCTCGTGGAAGTGCAATTTACCAAAGATGATTTATTAGAACGCATTGTGTCGCTAACAAATCTGAATCGCGCTAATAAGCAGGTTGTGTCCAACGGTGGCAGAGGAGGTGTCGATAAAATGGAAACGGAAGATTTACTTCCGTTCTTGAAACACCATAAGAATGAACTGATAAACTCTTTGTTGGACGATAGCTACCGTCCCCATCCCGTTCGCCGGGTTGAAATCCCCGAGGATGGAGGTAAGAAACGTCAATCAGGTATTCCTACGACTTTGTTGTAACGGCGCTAAATTTAGAACTTCCCTATCTTTTCAAGGGGTTAATATTTTAAGCAACTTTGTAAGAAACGGGCATGCCTATGCCTTATATTTATTTAATAATAAGCATTTTAACTTGACTTCCATTTTTTGATTTTCTATAGTTCGCGCATCTAATTCCCCACCAAAAATTGTTTTGTATCTAAACATAACTACCTCGTTTAAAATTCGTTGATGATAATTTTGCTGTTCTTTCCGTTGTTTGGATCTATGTTGTTGAATATATTCTACAACTTCATTGCGCTGTATTAGGTGTTCAGGTAACGGTTTGACTTTCTTTGGCTTTATTGGCTCGGTACTCATGTATCTACTCTTTTGTTGTACTAATACAAAGATAAGCCAATAAACCTTCTCTTTTATCGTTGCAATAAAGTCAGTCCAAATTCAAATTCCAATCAATAGGAGTTTGGTTTTGGCGTTCTAAGATTTCGTTTGTGATGGAAAAATGTTTGCATCCGAAAAAACCTCTACTTGCTGACAGGGGAGAGGGGTGTACGCTTTTCAAAACAGTATGTTTTTGACTATCAATAAGCGAAGCTTTTGCAATGGCATAATTTCCCCACAACATGAAAACCAATCCAGTCCTATTATCAGAAAGTTTTTTTATGACTGCGTCGGTAAATCGTTCCCAACCCTTTCCTTGATGAGCGCCGGCTTGCGATTGCCGAACTGTTAAAGTCGCATTTAAAAGCAGGACGCCTTGCTTAGCCCATTTTTCTAAATTCCCATGCGAAGGAACAGGTATGCTTAAGTCATCCTCTATTTCTTTGAAAATATTTACTAACGACGGCGGCGGTTTTACTCCGCAAGGAACTGAAAAGCAAAGACCATGAGCCTGTCCGGGGCCATGATACGGATCTTGTCCGAGTATAACAACTTTTACTTTGTCGAAAGGAGTTAAATCGAATGCAGCAAAAATTTGTTTAGCCCGGGGATAAACGATTTGAGTCTTACGTTCTTCCAGTAAAAAATCCTTCAATGCGCTAAAATAGTCTGATGCAAATTCATCTTTTAATTGTTGTTTCCAGCTTTCTTCGATAACAGGATTAATTTCGCTCATATTTAATGGTTTTGAAAGTGATTATTCTAATTAAGGAGGATCTTCTTAAATGAATTGAACTCCTTTTATATCGCATGTGATTTGGCTGGCATTGTCGGTTAACAACTCTAAATATCCGAAACTATTTACGCCTTGAATAGTTGCTCGTATTGGCTGTCCGTTGTAGATATAATTCGCTTTTCGCTTGTAGTTCAGCAAGTTTTTAAGATACTCATCGTGATAGATTTTTATGTTATTTCCTTTTATTTTGTTGAAACGATTTTCAATTCGATATAAAACCTCTTTCAATTCGGTTTCCAAATCATATGTCTTATGAGTAATTGTTGAAAGGGAAATGACGTTAGCAATATTATCAGGGAACTTTTTTTGATTAATATTAATTCCGATGCCACCAACAGAAGCGTAAAATTGTTCGCCGATAATTTTGTTGTGAATCAACATCCCGCATATTTTTCTTTTATTTACGTAAACGTCGTTCGGCCATTTTATTTTTACTTCTTCATCAGGAAGCATGAATTTCAAATAATCCGATACAGCCAAAGATAATATTTGCGTTAAAACAAATTGTTTGCTGGGACTTAAAAAAGAAGGGAACAATATTATACTGAACGTAAGATTTTCTCCTGGGGCGCTTTCCCATTGCTTTTCCTGTTGACCTTTTCCTGCATACTGTTCAAGGGCCCAAACGACATCAAAATCCTTCATTTGGGAAAGATCTAATTCCTCGTTTGCATATCGATTGGTTGAATCCAAAGAATCAAATTTGGCCACTATCCTCATTTGGCTAAGTATATATTTAGGTTTGAAAATTATCGAAAATCTTTTACGTTTAATGCATAATACCCTATAAATAGAGCTGTTAATAGAATTTCGCCTAAGCCTAACACTCCTAAAACAGCAAAGGGAAGTATTAACAAAACCAATTGGGCTCCAGAGTAGAAGAAAAAACCTAATTTTTTCATTTGCCACATAAAAATAGCGCCAATAAAAGACGTCAGGCAAAAAAGGGCTGAAAGGAAATAGTACCCTTTCCCTGCGGAAAACATTAGATTGAAGGAATCTTCCATAAAAGATAATGCTTCAGGTATTTTTCCATCTTCGATAAATAATTTTATGGAATCATACGTAGCCCCCATAATCAGGTTGTTTAAAAAACTTAATGCTCCCCCGATGAAACTTAATATCAAAAAAACAGTTAGCACATTGGATCGTTTTGGGGAAATCTCATTCTCCTCATAAAAAGGGGTTCCCATTTGATTTTTTTCGTCTGTATTCTCCATTTCTAATCTAAATTTATCAAATTGTTTTAACGATGAATATGTAAAAACCGCTCAAAGCATCAAAGAAAATTCCGGAAAATAAAATGATTTTTCCATATGGAATTTAGAGGTTGTCTAAAAATTTTCTATGAAGTATTTTGAGTTTAAAAATGCAATTTTTTGTCGGAATTTTTACCCAATAGCGCTACTATTCTTGAAAAATCCCGCCTGCAAACTCGCTATTTTTATCTCTCAAAATCTTTTCCATAAAAATTTAGACAACCTCTTAGAACTATAGTAATAATTTCCGGCTAGAGAAGGCAATGAACTCTGGATGCATTGCCGCAAATTTTGAAATGGTTCTTATAATTCTGCATTGCATTGATTAATGCTTGTATTTCTGTCAATTGATTTTAGGTTGTTTGAAGTTCGTCTTTAGATGGCTCAAACCACAAAAATAAAAACATTATTGGTTCTAACACAAGGCAAAATTACATTATTTTAGAGAAATACAATATCTACTTTACTCTTAATACTTGTCCGGGCATAATAACCGGTTTCTTCCCAAGATTATTCAACTTAATTATATTTTCAACTGTTGTGCTGTTTGCTTGGGCTATTCTGTATAATGAATCCCCTTTCCGGACTTTATATTTTTTTATTGTTTGCGCGCTATTGTTGTTTAAAGATTTTGTATCGGATTTAGAAGCGTCTGTTTCATTTCCGGTCACATTCATGTCTTCTTTCTGGTTTTGCATTTTTGAAATGGGATTATATCGGTACACGATCAAATTTCTCCCGACAGGAGGCCTCTTGCTGTTCGATTTGTTCCATTTTTTTAACTCCGGAGTCCCAACTCCATAATGGGTTGAGATACTTGCCCAAGTTTCCCCTTTTCTTACTTTATGGTATATTTTTTCGGTTCCGCCATTCGAATTGGTTTCCGAACTGAAAGTAGTTGAAGGGAAAAAATCCTCCATTTTATGTAAAACAATGGAATCTTTCAGAGTAATATAATCAGGAATAATGTTTACAGGGAGTTTTAATGAATATACATCGCTTTTACCGGGGATAATATCATTTTTATATTGGGGGTTTAGAACCCTTAATTCTTCTATGGAAATGCCCAACACCTCGGAAATTTGCCCTAAATGAATATCCTCGCGTATCAAAACAGTATCTGTAAGGGTAGGAAAGTTGATGGATGAAGGGTAAATTCCATGATCCTTATAATAATTCATTACGTAAGTTGCGGCAATGTATGCCGGTATATATCCTCTTGTTTCTTTTGGCAAATATTCATAAATTTCCCAATAATCGGTTTTGCCGCCCGCTCTGCGAATGGCTTTATTTATATTTCCGGGACCGCAATTATATGCGGCAATGGCTAATGTCCAGTCTTTATAAATTCCGTATAAATCGCGTAAATAATTAGCCGCGGCTTTACTTGACTTGACAGGGTCGCGACGTTCGTCGACCAATGAATTTATTCTCAGGTCGTATAACTTTCCGGTTGAATACATAAATTGCCATAAACCGGAAGCGCCCATTCTCGAAACAGCCTGTGGATTTAATGCAGATTCAATAATAGTTAAATATTTCAATTCCAGTGGAACGCCTGCCTGATCGAGAATTTCTTCAAAAATAGGAAAATAATACTGAGAAAGCGATAACATTACATTGATACTTTTCTTGTAACGGTTTACATAAAATTCAATGTAATTCCTGACTTTGTCATTATATGACATGGGAACTACGCTTGGAATGGATCTCAATCGACGTATAAATATCGAGTCGGGAATATCCAATGCAGAAACAAATTCCTTTTTCTCATCGAATAGGAAATTTTTATTCTGGATCTTTAAAGATTTATTATAGAATAGGTTGCTTAATAAGCTGTCGAAATTCTCCTCATAAGATTCCAATATATATTTTTCGTCATTCTTTTCTATTTGGGCAAATACAGGGGCGGATATTATTATTAAAAATAGAAAACAGAAAATATTTTTTTTTACCATGATTTTAATTACATAATCTAAAAGTATTCTGTCTTATTGATATTTACAAAAGCTAACTTTCACGACATCCTCTTCTGAGATTGTTTGAGGGTAGAGGATAAATTTTCTAAAGATATTGAAAGAAACGAGATTACCCTATGACTTTCTTAGGCGCTTCGTCATTTATAGATAAAATAGCCTAATCTATGAAACATGTTCTTTATCAGTTGTTATTGAATTTCTATTTAGCAAATAATGTACTGATACTGACTTCGGGAATTGTATTTCTTTTGTCAAAATATCGGAACAAGACTCTTCGAATTATAAATGACCTCTACATACACGAGTTATGAAGACAACATTATATTTTAGCTTTAGAACTTCAAAAAATGCAAATTTATTGTATTTGGACATAGAATTGAGAATGTCGTTTTTTAAAGCTTTAACGCTATATTTAGTTATCATTGTGAGTTACAAGTATATGATATATGCTGATTTATGTTTATATTTGAATGGTTTGAAGGAGTGAGATTTGATCTTTTCTAATAAATAAATTTAAGATTTTTCACTTTTTATGTAACCCTATACAAAAGGACACGTAAATATAGAAGCTAAATAGGATAAGTTACTAAATAAAAACGCTATAAACGGATGATAATATAATTATTATTTTATGAGACAACTGAAAATAACTAAACAGTTAACAAACAGGGAAATAACTTCTCTGGATAAGTATTTACAAGAAATAGGGCGTTTAGAAATGATCAGCCCGGAAGAAGAAGTGGAATTGGCTCAAAAAATCCGGCAGGGGGATACCGAAGCATTGGAGCGTTTGACCAAGGCAAATTTAAGATTTGTTGTTTCTGTGTCAAAGCAATATCAAAATCAAGGCCTGAGTCTTCCTGATCTGATAAATGAAGGTAACTTAGGTTTGATAAAAGCCGCTCAGCGTTTTGATGAAACTAGAGGGTTCAAGTTCATTTCCTACGCTGTTTGGTGGATACGTCAATCTATTTTGTCTGCTTTAGCGGAACAAGCAAGAATTGTACGACTTCCTTTGAACAAAATAGGCGCGATGAATAAAGTTACAAAAGCCTATGCAAAATTAGAACAAGAGTATGAACGCGCTCCTAGAGCAGAGGAAGTAGCTCTTTTTTTGGATATGCCAGATGCGGAAGTAAGAGATTCGTTAAGACACTCTAGCAAGCATTTGTCGATGGATGCTCCTGTCGGCATTGAAGAAGAAGGATCGATGTACGACTTTATGACCAGCGAGGAGAATACGACTCCCGAAGCCGAGTTAATGCATGAATCTTTACGCACTGAAATTAACAGAGCAATTGCTTCATTAACCCCAAAAGAAGCTGACATTTTGTGCATGTCATTCGGATTAAACGGAAAAATGCCGATGACTTTGGATGAGATCGGAGAAAGATTTGATCTGACTCGCGAACGGGTACGGCAAATTAGGGAAAAGGCAATCCGGAGATTAAAACATACTTCGCATTGTCATGTCCTGAAAACATATCTTGGCTAAATAAGAATGATGTCCCCCTCAATTTTTATTTGTTAGTTTGACGAGATTTAGTTCATTTTGATTTAAATTCCGCAAATCAATAAAATCTAGACTGTAGAAAATGTTTTGAACGTAAGTGATGCTAATTTTGGAATTTAATAGAGTTCAAATTATTTTGAGGATCAGCGTTAGCCTAGAATTAGGCGTATTATATCGAACTTGAAAAGCAAGTTTGAAAAAATAGTTACTCCCTGATTTTTGTATAGATACTTTTGTAATTCTTATAATTATACTGTATAGATGGGAATGAAATTTATACTCTATATCTGGTTGATCTTTTTAAGACAGGGGTATGCAATGTATTAATAGGAAAAACGTTATAAGTTATTGCAATTTACACATATTAAGATTATTCCGACTCATTAGAAAATAAAATTTTTCATTTCGAAAAATAATTATATAATGTATTATTCCTCTCTAATGAGAAAAATTCATTATTTTTGTGTCTTCTATAAATAGAGAGACCTATTTTCAGGACTTAAATTCTCTCAGAGATCTTGCCGGATAACAACAAAAAGAGAAGCCTTTTCTCTTATTGTTTGATATGTTTGTAGTTAAGCATTTCTCCTGTTTTGAAAATAACAGGGTGTATTATTTATAGTCATAGATCCTCTAAAACAGTAAGCTATGAGGAAAGGATTGATATTTATTTTTTTATACTCTTTCCCATTTTTTACATTTGCTCAATCTTATAATTTAGGTCCGGCAAATTGTGGAACAACCATTAGCGCGTGTTCAGGTTTTTTTAACGACAATGGCGGAATTGGCGGAAATTATGCCCCTAACCAAGATTGTTGGGCGACGTTTTGTAGCAATATAGGGTTGCCGGGTTATCTTTATACGTTTTCGTTTGACGATACATTTGATATACATCCGGACGACACTCTTTTTATTCATGACGGTTCCAGCATATATGCGCCCTTATTAAGAGTCGGGCCGTTATCTCAATTTTATGCAAACAATAGCAATCCTTTAAATAACTATACAGTACAAACTATTTCCGGATGTTTAACATTCCGGTTCAAATCAAAAAATCATTCCTTTTCCGGTTGGAGCGCTAAAATAGAGTGTAAGCCTGTTTGCCAGAATTTTATAGCAAAAATCGATAATGTTTTTTATAAAATTGTTAATGGCGCAAGAATTCCCAATCGTGTTCGATTAAATCAAAAAGACTATGTTAAAGACGAGTATGGACAGATTATAGATAGCGTATCATTTAATAGCATCGATATTTGCGATGGGGATTCGATAGTGTTGTCGGCAAAAACGAATTATCCCTTTAATAATCTACGCTACCCGCAATCAGATGCAACAAGTATTTTTGAATGGTCTTTCGGCGATAGCGCTACTTACTCTGCGCAAGCTGTTACTGAAGCGTCTCACCGTTATACTCCAGCAGACGGCTATAATCTGAGTTTAAAAGTAATTGATGAAAGAGGATGCATTGCTACCGATAATGCCCGAGTTAGGATTTCATGGAATCCGATAAGAAAAATTAACCCGTTGCCGGATTTATGTTTGAATGATACATGCCTTGTGAGTGTTGGGTATAGACAGAATCAAATAGAGGTGGATACCGTAAAAACGAAGCCCGTTAGGGAGATCTATTCCGATGTCCTATTTATTCCCGACGGCCCCGGATGTCCAAAACAATGTTATAAAACAAATGTTAAATTTGATCAATATCCTCCGGGAACTGTTATTCAGCGAGCATCGGACATTTGTTCGGTTTGCATTACAGCTGAACACACTTGGAGTGGGGATTTAGGTATCTATTTAGTTTGCCCGAACGGACAAAAAGCCGCTTTGATGACGTATAACGGCTCAGGCGGCCCGTATCCTTCTACTTGTAACGGAGGGGCTGATTTGGGAATTCCTCCTCGAAGCCGGCAAGTTCCGGGACAACTCTTTCCTCCTGATAATTGTACTCAAGAATTAAATGCCCCCGGTATAGGTTGGCAGTACTGTTGGTCGGAAGTCTATAGAAATAGTACGCAAGGACAAATGGGACCTCATACTCAAAATGTTTTGGTTATTGATTCTTCCGATTACATGGCAAAGTCTAAATTTTTTCTTCCCGATACGTCATTTAATAGCTTGATAGGCTGCCCTCTTAATGGAGAGTGGTCTATTGAAATTTGCGACTATTGGGCAATAGATAAGGGATACATATTCAATTGGTCGTTGGAAATTTGCAATATTCCTATAACCAAGTGGAAATATGAAGTATTAATAGATTCTGTTATTTGGAATGGACCTTTTTTACAGAATACTGGGCGCACTCACACAGAAGTAAATCCTTCTTCTCCTGGAAATTTTTCATATGAAATAAATATTCTGGATGATTTCAGTTGTCAATGGGATACGTCATTTTCGATAAATGTTTTGCCTGATGTTTCATTAGATTTGGGAAGGGATACGATATTATGTTCTGGCGCCATGTTTCGTCTTGATGCAACAGGGCAGGGGAATCTTCGCTATCTATGGGATAATAATAGCATTAATCCTATTAGAATCATAGATGAAGGGGGAACTTACTGGGCGAAAGTTTTCCGGCAAGAATGTCCTCATAGGACGGCGATAGATACGATTCGGATTTCATATTATTCAGACTCTCTGATAAATTTAGGAAATGATACGGCTTTATGTTTAACCCAAGTATTGCTGCTGAATGCCACGGGAGACGGCAACTTTACTTATTTGTGGAGCGACTCCAGTACAGATACAACATTATTGGTTCGTAGTTCAGGAACTTACTGGGTTCGCGCAACCCGGGCAGAATGTCCTTCACAAGTTCAAACAGATTCTATTTACGTGTTGTTTTATCCTCCTTTTGCAGTGGATTTAGGGATGGACACAACAATATGTTATACAAATTTTGTTTTATTAGACGCTACTCAATACGAAGGTAATTTTAAATATGCATGGAGTACTGGCAATACAAGTCCCACGTTGGATGTAAATAAAAAAGGGATCTATTGGGTAGACGTTTCCAGAGTCGAATGTCCGGAACAAAAGTATAGAGATTCGATACAAATTTCTCATTTTCCCAGAATCAATGTAGATTTGGGAAAAGATAATTTTATATGCAAAGCCGATTCATTATTATTGGTTGCCACGCAAAATCTCGATGTACCTGCTTTTTACCAATGGCAGGATAGTAGTACAAATTCCGTCTATACTGTTTGGGAAAAAGGGCAATATTGGGTTTCCGTCTATAATCTTTGTGAAAGAAAAGGAGATACAGTTAATATTTCGGAATATATAAATCCATATTTGCATTTACCTGACGATACCTCTTTTTGCCTAAATAGAGGAGGGGTACGTATTGTTCCCAATATCAATTATAAAGACAGTTACAAATATGTATGGTCTGACGGCTTGACAGATTTTGAACGAATTTTTAATAAAGAAGGTTTGTATTGGTTGGAGGCGACGAATCGGTGTTTTTCTTTAAGAGATAGTATACAATTAACCGCTAAAGATTGCGAAGTAGTTCTGATATTTCCGACGGCAATTACTCCTTTTCAAGCGTCTAATAATTATTTTTCTATAGGCAGGAAGAATAATGTGAAGGATATTAAAATATGGATATACAATCGTTGGGGAAATTTGTTATATTACAGTAAGAATGTTGATTTTAAATGGGATGGACGCGATTCGAAGGGGGATATGGTTCCGGCGGGGTCCTATGTGTATTTGATAGAGTACCATTCCGAGATAGATCCAGGTATAATTCTTCAACAAAAGGGAAATATCAATGTAATATATTAGCATTTATTTAAAGGTCTTTTTCAATTATGAATTACTCCGGTAACGATTTTTCATCTCAAATCTTATACGAAGATGCTGGAATCCTTGTTGTTAATAAATGTGCTGCACAAGTTATACAAACAGATAAACAGGGAACGTATTCTTTGGCTGAGCAAGTGATAAATTATTTAAAACAGCAGCAAAAAAATGTCTTTTGCGGGATTGTTCATCGTTTGGACAGACCTGTAAGCGGAGTGGTAGTCTTTGCTAAAACCCAATCGGCGCTTTCAAACTTGAATCAACAATTTCAAAATCGCCAGGTTCGAAAAACGTATTGGGCAATTGTCAAAAATAAACCTATGCAGGAAAGAGATACGCTTGTTCATTTTGTAAAGAAAAATGAAAAACAGAATAAGTCTTATATAGTAGAGAATTTGGATGTAGATGTTTTAAGGGCGGAATTGAACTACCGGATCCTTGCTGCAAGCGAACGTTACTATTTGCTGGAAGTTAACCCTAAAACAGGACGGCATCATCAAATCAGATTACAATTATCTGCAATAGGGTGTCCTATAAAAGGCGATTTAAAATATGGATTCGATCGATCCAATAAAGATTCTTCTATTTCTTTGCATGCGAAGGAGATTTCATTTATCCATCCATCCAAAAATGAACCTATTGTCTTGACGGCTTGCGTTCCTCAAGATCCTTTATGGCAATTTTTTCAAACGACTGTAGAGGGGGATCTTTAAAGCATGATTTTTATTTTCGGAAATATGTTAGATGTTTGTTGAATTTTTCCCATACTTCAGGTATTTTAGATTTTGGACTAATAAAAACCAATGATTGCCGATAAGGAAGAAATAGATATTAACAACCAGATACTTATCCCTAAAAGAAGAAGCCGCCAACCTACGGCGCGAAGCGTTGCCAAAGATAAATTGGCTCCTATAAAAAATAACGTAACAACCAATAGCGATTTGGCAGAGGAAACGATTCCTGCTTCTAACGGCTGATACAGATGAACATAACTATGTAGCATTATGGCTGCAATAAAACCGATTATAAACCACGGAATTTTTATTTTCTTGTTTTCGGACTTATATAAGAAAAGCGATAGTAGGCACAACGGAATAATCCACAAGGTACGGGCTAATTTTACGGTAGTTGCCGTTTTTAATGCATCAGTTCCGTAAGTGGCTGCCGCACCCACTACCGAACTGGTATCGTGAATGGCAATTGCGCTCCATAGCCCAAAGTTTTCTTGGCTTAAACCGAACCAGTGGCCAATAGCGGGAAATAGTAACAAGGCGACAGAGTTAAGTAAAAAAATGACGCCTAACGAGGTGGATATTTCTTCCTCCGAAGCTTTGATAATCGGCGCTATTGCCGCAATGGCGCTACCGCCGCAAATAGCCGTTCCGGACGAAATAAGATAGCTGGGACGTTTTCCGATTTTGAGCCATTTACCAATAAAATATCCTGCAACCAGCGTAAGCGTGATGGTAAAAAAAGTTAGCCAAAAACTTTGTTTGCCTATTTGCAAGGCTTGATTTACATTGATTCCGAATCCCAGGCCAATAATACAAATTTTGAGTAGCAGACCGGTAAGTTTGCCATTAAGTTTAGGAAAAGGATTTCCTAAAAAGCAACTGAACAAAAATCCGCCAATCAATGCAACGGGCGGCTTAACATATGGAACGGCGCACAAAATCGCCAGAATAATAAATAGGATTTTCTTTAAAATGGAACGCTGCATAATTGAGGTTCTACAATTAATTGCAAAGTTACGACCAAAAATAATAAGGATGATTTAAATGTTTTAATAGGCAAAAGCGAATATCAAAGTATGCTGTCGTAAAATAAGAGGGGGTTTTTACAAAAAATACAAGAAATTGAAATTGATATCCTTTTCTGTGCAATTTTTTTGCATGGATTTTTTACTTTTTGAAAAGCCTTTTATACGTTAGAAGCATAAAAATCGTTATTTTTGTGGTTGTTATTACTTGTTTCGGAAATAGAAATTTTCTGATAACAAGAAATGTTCATGAGTTGGTCGACTCGCTAGCGTGGATGATTATAAATCAGGGAGAGACTTTAAGTTGCGCCTTGACTAGACTATCAAATAAAATAAGCAAATGAAATTATCTTTTTTCTATATTCCCAAGCCTAAGAAATTCGAATATAAACCTCGTTTTTATGATCCTGAAAAGGAAGAATTGGAAAAACTGAAGAAAAAATATTCGACAAATGAAGATAATTCTGCCGATAAAGAACGATTAGAGTACTACAAGGAGAAAATTCGTTTACTTGAACAGGAAAAATCGCGCAGGTCGATACTTTCCTTTGGGAAAAAAAAATTTCCCAAATTCAATTATCAACCCCGCTTTTACAAGCCCGAAGAAACAGTTACAGAAGAGCAAAAAGAGAAATCAAGAACGCTGGAATTTAAAAAACCAGATAGGTACGTCGACTCTTCAGACAGACACATTCCTTTATTCCGGATCCTTTTGTTTATTGGTATTTGTATACTTCTTTTACTCTGGATTTTTTTATAAAATGACCGGAAGATATAATCCTTTGCAGTTTTGAGTTTCGCCTAAAACTTTGCTAAGCCATTATTTGTTTGCTTAAAATTTTACGTATTCAAAAATCAGTACAATAATGATTTCAGTTAATAATTTGTCTGTTCACTTTTCGGGATATTATCTATTTAAAAATATTACCTTTAATTTAAATGATAAAGACAGGATCGGGCTTACAGGTAAGAATGGCGCCGGAAAATCGACGTTATTAAAGATTCTTTCCGGTCAACAAGAGGCTGAGAGCGGCGCTATTGTTATTGGTTCGGGGCAAAGCATCGGATATTTGCCTCAGGAAATGATTCCCAATTCTTCCCGGACGGTATTAGATGAAGCTTTAACCGCGTTTGATCATATCATAGAGTTGGAAAACAAAATAAAAACGTTGACGCAAGAAATCTCGGAGCGCGAAGATTATGAATCGGAAGATTATGCTGAAATCATTAATTGCTTGCATGAGCTTACCGAACGTTTTCATATGTTTGGAGGGAATAACCGGCAAGAAGAATCTGAGAAGGTATTATTAGGTTTGGGATTTCTGCATTCGGATTTCAATCGTTCTATTGCCGAATTTAGTACCGGATGGCAGATGCGTGTGGAGTTAGCCAAAATTTTATTGAAACGTCCTCATTTCATTTTACTGGACGAGCCGACGAATCACTTGGATATTGAATCTATCCAATGGTTGGAAAACTTTTTGATTAATTATTTCGGATGCGTTGTTTTGGTTTCGCACGACCGGACTTTTCTTGACAAAGTGACTAAACGAACTATCGAAATCAACTCAGGAAAAATCTATGATTATAAAGTTTCTTATTCCGAATATGTGCATTTGCTCGAAGAACGTATTCAAAACCAGCAATCGGCTTTTGATAATCAACAAAGGCAAATAGCAGAAGTCGAAAAATTTATTGAGCGATTTCGTTACAAGGCAACCAAAGCCCGCCAAGTGCAATCTCGGGTGAAAATGCTGGAAAAAATAGACAGGGTGCAAATTGACGATATTGATATGTCAAGCATTCATTTCCAATTCCCTCAGGCAACGCAATCGGGAAAGATTGTAGCAGAATTAATTAGTCTCTCCAAAAGTTATGGAGCCAAGAAAATATTATCGAATATAGACCTTTTAATAAGCAGGGGAGATCGCATTGCTTTTGTTGGAAGAAACGGAGAGGGGAAGTCTACTTTATCAAAAATTTTGATGGGAGAAATTACCGATTATGGGGGGGAGTATAAAAACGGTCATCAGGTTAAAATGGGATATTATGCTCAAAACCAGGCCGCCTTATTAAATGGAGAAAAAACCGTTTTTGAAACCATTGATGATATTGCCGAAGGAGACATACGCCCTAAAATCAGAAGTATCTTAGGCGGCTTCCTGTTTGGCGGAGAAGATATTGATAAAAAAGTTAAATCCCTTTCAGGGGGAGAAAAGGCGCGTTTGGCATTGGCAAAACTATTATTGACGCCAAGTAATTTGTTGCTTCTGGACGAACCTACCAATCATTTGGATATTCAATCTAAAGATGTGCTTAAACATGCGTTGTTGCAATATACGGGAACATTGATTGTCGTTTCGCATGATCGCGACTTTTTGCAGGGTTTGACGAATACGGTTTATGAATTTAAGAACCAAAAAATAAAAAGATATGTAGGCGATATCTTTGAATTTCTGGAATCAAGGGAATTAGAAAGTTTGCACTCTTTGGAATTGAATAAAAAAGAAGCGTTGAATAAAGCGAAAGAAGTTTCGGAGAACAAGCTGAAATACGAAAAAGCAAAAGAATCCGACAAAGAAATTCGTAAAATAAAGAAACGGGTAGAACAATTGGAAGAAGAGATCCGGAATCTGGAGAAACAGATTGCAGAGAAAGATGATTTGTTGGCCAATTCTAGTGAAAACGTGTCTTTTGATTTGACCTTCTATTCCGAATACGAATCTTTGAAAAAAAGTTTAGAAAAAACAATGTCAGAATGGGAAGCAGAATTTCTAAAACTGGAATCAATATAAATCTCAGGGTAATTTTAAATGTCACCTGTTTTGTTAAAATGCTGATTTTAGCTATGAACTATTTGAAAAGGGTGTGTTTTGATAAGGATAAATAGGTTTGCAGGAGAGGTCGTGTTCAAGGCCGCTTGGAACACAAAGCAATTTGCAATTGCGTAAAATGTAAATATTCCGAATTGTGAATTCGGTTATATTTCAAGCGCAATTGCAAATTACGCTTAACGGGGAATTAATTGAGATTGACTTTTCATTTACTGAATATCCCAATGTTGATTGAATAATTAAATATTCGATTGTTCAATTTATTCTTATCAAATATTTTTCTCCTATTTCAAAAACAAGGCCAACAACTGAGGGATAATAATCATCAATACAAGTCCGAACGGATAAACGGTAGCATAATTGATTCTGGGAACGTCGGACGATGTCTTTGAACTGATGGCCATTAATCCGAAAGAGGTTGTCATTCCGCCGCTGAGAACCCCCATCAAATTCAGGAATTTCATCTTAAAGCAATATTTTCCTATCAAGAAACCAATAATGAAAGGAGTAATGGCAATTAATAGTCCAATAGCCACCAAGTTAAGCGCTCCCTCGTTAAATGCTCCCGAAATGTGCGACCCTGCTTCGGTTCCTATAGCCGCCGTAAATAAGAGCAACCCCAATTCCCTAAATAAAATATTGGACGAACTTGACATAGACCATATAATAGGCCCTGTTTTTCCAATAGAACTGAGAATTAAGGACGAAATAAGAACGCCTCCCGAGAGACCTAATTTGAAATTAAAAGAACCCAGCGGGATTTGGATATTGCCAAGCAAAATTCCGATCACAATCCCCAATGTAATGGGTAAAAAATCTGTGTCGGAAAGAAGTTTGGTGTCGTTTCCCAAAAATTTTGCAATGGCTTTTTCATTTGCAGTGGTGGTTGCAACAAGTACTCTATCTCCGAAACGGAGTTTCATTTTTCCGGAAGGCGGCAAATCTACCGACGCCCTGCGAATGCGGACAATGGTAGAATCGTAATTTGAAAACAGATTTAACTCTGCCAATGTTTTGCCGATTACATTTTTGTTTGTTACCAATACCCATACAACTTCTCCGGTTTGCCGCAAATCCATATCTTCATCCTCGACAGGGCGACCTATCAGAATTTGTATTTTCTCATGCATATTTTCAGCGCCGATAATGCGAAGGACATCTCCGGTGAAAATCTTTGTGTTTTTGACAGGCGTAATTGTTAATCCGTCATGCTTTACTCTTGAAATACTGCATTGGGTCGTCGCGCGAAGGTTTAATTCGGAAATAGTTTTTCCATCGATATTTGGATTTTCCACCAGATAGTCGCACCGGATTAAAACGGGTATTTTACTTCGCTCTTCTTCCTCCGAAATTTGTTCTTCTTTTTTCCAATCAATACGCAAAAGAATGGGAAGAAACTGGAAAAAAAGAAGCGATAGAATAACGGCAAATGGATAGGCGATACTGTAGCCGATTGAAATGTACGGCGAATCAAGTATATCGGAAGAAGCTGCCAAACCAATAGAACTGGTCATTCCTCCGTTAAAAAGACCGAGTATCATACCATTATTATGAATGCCGAACAATTCGCAAAAAAGCAATGCGGCTCCCACTCCCGACAAGATTAAAATACTTACTAACAGAACCGATTTCCGTCCGTGCGATAGAAAAGAATTGAAAAAACCCGGCCCCGATTGCATTCCGACTGTAAAAATAAACAACAGAAGTCCGAACGACTTGAAAACAGACGGAACCTTTATCCCCATGTAACCCAGGAATAATGCAATAAAAATAACCGCCGACATATCCAGAGAAAATCCTCTGATCTTTATCCGGCCAATAATTAGGCCTGCCGTAATGACAAAAAATAAAGCAAATAATTCCTCAGTAAATAAAATACTCATTCCCACTCGATATTAAACTTTTTTTCTTTCCTGTCTTTCTTTTTATCGTTAGAATCTTCTCTTTCTTCCCAGTTGATGATGTAATTTCCTTCCTCCTGTTTTTTCCAGTTTTCCTTGTCTTTTCTGTCGGCTTCGCTTCCTGAAAATTCGTTCTTAAGAATATTCTTCATATTCTCTTTCTCCTTTTGGAAATTTTCTTTCATTTGGGCTTTGGCGCTTTTGGAATCATATTTAAAGATGGGATTATCTAATGTGCCCGTTACAATAACATACAATGTTAAGCGTCCCGAATTATCTTCTTCAAAGTTCCCAAATTCTTTTTGTTCGCGAGCCAGGCGCGCCTTTTGTTTTTTGCTCGAAAGTTCCGATAATTTTATTTTAAGTTGATAATAAATCTCATTATTAAACTTATGTTTGCCTGAAATTTCAAAATTCATCACGTTGGACTTTATTTCCATTCTGGGAATTTCAATAGTCTCGTTTTGGATTCTAAAAGTATTGGTCAACGTTTTGAAATGAATATTTTTTAACGTTTCATCTTCCACAAAATAAGACAATTTCGACATGGGCTTAAAATTCAGGAGAGCCCCGTTTTCTATTTTCGTATCAGACACTACCTGAAGGCTCTTTTGATCGATCCCCTTTTCGGGATAGTATAAAAAGGAAAAAACCGTATTAGCTGTAATATTTCCCTTTAAATTATCAGACGTAAGAGCTTTTGAACCAAAATTGTCAAATGTATAAAACAATTGTCCGACATCAATTGTTTTTAAATTCATTTCTCCCGAAACGCGAACAGATTTATTATTACTTGCGTTATTAAATAATAAATTCCCCGCTATTTCGCCATTTAACGCGTTTAATCTGACATCCTTAATGTACAAATAATTAGGTTTTAGTTCCAGATTTGTTTTTACGCTTTCGGCTTTGATATTTTTGTAGCTAAATTTGCCAAGGTAAAGCGTTAAATTTCCTTCTATATTTTTGGGAATGCCCAGAAAATTATTCGCGGTTTTTTCTTTAGAAACTTTTTTATCACTTTTAGAGGTCGGCGGGAAAAATTCTTCCAAAAGAAGCTTGTTGGCTGATAGGCTGGCCGATATATTTAAAGGTTCGTCTTTTATAAAAATAAACGGCAATATGTTGCTGACCCTTCCTTCGAGGGAAACGTCGGAACTTCCGATTAAAAACTTAGCGTTAGATACCGACGCCGTTTGATTATTGAAAATAAGCTTTGCTTGTAAATTTTTTATTTCAGGATTATTATTTTTCAATTTCAAAAAAACATTCCCGAATTCAACGGTTCCGTTAATATTTACCTGATTTAAAGCGTAGGCTTTTGTCTTTTTTAATTGATCGGCAGTTCCTTTTATACTGATATCCAGATGCAGACCCCCTTTAATATTTTCAATAGGTTCTGTTTTTAAAAATTGATGAACTTCGAATAGGTTGAGATTAGCGCTTAAATTTGCATTAATAAATGGATTATTAAAATTCCGAATAAGCAAATCTCCTTTTATATTTCCCTGGTTAATATGGGTAGAAATATTTTCTAAGCGCAATTGGCAAGTTTCCGAATTCCGTTTTTTTCCATTGGTAAACGTACCGGAAAGATTGATATTCCGGAATTTTACAGGCGTTTTTTTACCCGATAAAGCCCCATTTTTGATTACAAATGAGGCGCTGACTAACGGCAATTTTCTAAGATTTGCCTGTTCGCTGATACTTACCGACATATCCAGTATTCCCGTACTTTTATACCCTTGAAATGATTTTTTGACTTCTTGAGGTAAAAATTGAATCAACCTGTCTAAACAAATTTTGTTACTCTTAATGCTCAGGTCAATCATCGAATTGTCTTTTGCATAACAATAACTCCCGCTTACAAAAAACGGAAGTTTTTGCAATTCCAGATTCCCCTTTTTAATCACTATACTTTTTTCTTTTGTCAGATGCAAAACATTTACGTCGACTGTCGAAGCGATTTGTTTAAAAAGAATAATCTTCCCTGTTTGAAAGAAATTTATGTGTAGGGAACTTTTAAGCGCTATATTTTGATCAGTCGAAGAAAAGTCGCCTCTGGCAATTCCGTTTTTAATCAAAAAATCATAATGTTGTTTTGTTACTTCATTATGAAAAATATAACGGGTATTATAAAACCGTATCTTTTGTAAAGAAAATTGAAACTCGGAAGAGGAGGTATCTTTACTTTTAGTCCAAAACTCATAATTGGCAACGCTATCTTTAAAATACTTCATATAAAATCCGGCATCGCGAATATCAATTTGCTTGATTCGATAGTTCCTGCTCAAAATATCCAATGCATTGAATTTTAGAGAAGCATTTCCGGCGTAAAAGAGCGTATCTTTTTCCTGGTAAGGATTATAGACTTCCTTTCCAAGAATATTCTTGAATTGGAGCGAGACGTAGGGAAAAGATTTGAAAATAACAAAATCAATCTCCTGCACCGATATTTCGCTTTTCAGAGATCGATTAAGTTCCGCAATTACAACAGACTTTATTTTCCCTTGACTATTATACAGAATGACTACGCCTATAGTCGAAAGTAATAAAATGGCAATAACAAAAATCATTATTGTCCGCAAAACAATTTTTAGTTGTTTTTTAAACGTAAAGGATGTTTTGTCCCGCTCCATGTATTCATCTTAAATCATTTTCAAAAAAGCGAGTTCTTTATCTGTTAAGAATCGCCATTCTCCTCTTGGAAGGTTCTTTTTGGTAAGTCCGGCAAAAATAACCCTATCCAGTTTATAAATTTCATAACCCAAGCTTTCAAAAATACGCCGTACAATACGGTTTTTACCTGTATGGATTTGGATGCCCACTATTTTTTTGTCTTCGCCATTTCCTACATACTGAATATCATCGGCGGCAACAATTCCATCTTCGAGTTCAACGCCGTCTAAAATTTGCTGCATATCTTTTTTAGTAAGGGGTTTATCCAATTCTACATGATAAATTTTTTCCGCTCCATGCGAAGGATGCGTTAATTTTTTTGCCATTTCCCCGTCATTGGTAAAAAGCAACAAACCTGTTGTATTCCTGTCCAAACGTCCTACAGGATAAATCCGTTCTTTGCAGGCGTTTCCTACCAACATCATAACCGTTTTTCGTTCCTGAGGATCATCCACTGTAGTGATATAACCTTTAGGCTTGTTGAGCAGCAGATATTTTTTCCTTTCGGAAATCAAACGCTCCCCGCCATAATTCACAGTATCGTTGGGTTGTACTTTAAATCCCATTTCTGTTACAATCTGTCCGTTTACGCTAACGGCGCCGCTGCCGATAAGAACGTCAGCCTCGCGCCGGGAACAAATTCCTGCATTAGCAATGTATTTATTCAGCCGTATGCCGTCGTTCTTGGAAGACTCTTTTTCTTTTTGCTGAGAAAGGCGTCTTCCTTTGCTTCCGGCAGAAAATCCGATCTCTTTTTGTTGAAAGGAACGTTTCCTTCTGCTATCCGATCCATATGGAGTTTCATCTCTTTCGCGGTCGCCTTCGAAACGGCTTTTTGTATAAGAACGCTTGTGCGAAGAATCGGTAGAAGGATAGTCGTCTTTTTCTGTTCTTCTGGAATATTTTCTTCGTTCCTGCCCTTCAAAAGCGTCAGAATTACGCTCGTCATCTTTAAAACGACTCCTTTGACGGCTTTGTGCATATGAAGTTTCATCTCTTTCGCGGTCGCCTTCGAAACGGCTTTTTGTATAAGAACGCTTGTGCGAAGAACCGGTAGAAGGATAGTCGTCTTTTTCTGTTCTTCTGGAATATTTTCTTCGTTCCTGCCCTTCAAAAGCGTCAGAATTACGCTCTTCATCTTTAAATCGACTCCTTTGACGGCTTTGTGCATAATTTATTTTTGTCGGCAAATAATCGCCTTTTGTTCCTTCGCCAAAACGTCTTCTTTTTGTTGGGGTTGAAGTCTCTTCCTGATCTTGTAAACGATTTCTCGTATAATTTTTTTTCAGATCTTTTTCTTTATCCCGGAAGCCGGAAGAATAAGATCGTTTTTTTGAAAAACCTGAACTTTCGTCCTCCTTATTTTTTCTCCTTTTATAATTATCGTTTTCGTCCGGAGCGTAATCTCTTTTGCGACTTCTTGAAGAAGAATATGAATTA
Source organism: Bacteroidales bacterium (assembly GCA_031553195.1). GTDB lineage: Bacteria > Bacteroidota > Bacteroidia > Bacteroidales > P3 > JAVBLV01. Next base: position 20,243 of record JAVBLV010000099.1, on the reverse strand, counting down.
TCTGCTTCAAAACCGTTTTCCTTTTTTCTCCCCCTTGTAGCAGGATAACGGCTTGTTTTTTCTTCGAAAGAAAAATCTTTATATCGGGTTGTTTTTTCAGGATCTCTCTCAGAACGTCTTTTTCCTGTTCCTTTTTTTACAGACGTCCGTTTTGTATCGCGAGAAGAGCTATTTCTTCTTGAAGCGCTCTTTTCAGGAGTAGAATTTCGTTTATTCTCCTTTTTCATCTTAGATTTTTATTAATGTAAAGCAATCGCTGCTTGAGTGTTATTATGTTGACAAAGAAATATTTTTAGCATAAACGAGCCTTCAAAATAGTTACGGAGTCTCGTTTCTTTATCCCAATCGCGTATCGAATAATAAATTAATATCTTGATAATTTATTTGGAAATGATTTCCTATTATAGAATTGGTTAAAGTTCCCTGGTAAAGGTAAACTCCATTTCGCAATCCATATTGCATATGCAACAAATTATTAAGTTCGCCGCTTGCGCAAAATTCTTCCAGTATAGGGATTAATAAATTACTTAACGCACAAGAAGCCGTATAAGGAACGCGAGCCGGAATGTTGGGGACGCAATAATGAGTGATTCCGTGTTTCACAAAAACCGGATTTTTTTGCGTAGTCGGAACAGACGTTTCCACGCAGCCTCCCTGATCGATGCTGATATCAATAATGACAGAGCCTGTTTTCATTTGTTTTACGACATTCTCGGCGATTATGCACGGAGAAATACTTGTTTTGGAATAAAGAGCCGTTACAACCACGTCTGCTTCCTGAATGGCTTTTGCTAATTTCGGAGGAAGCAAAATAGAAGTTGAAACAGGAGCATGTAAAAGGTCTTGTATTCGATTAAGCCGATGAATAGAGTTGTCGAATATTTTAACTTCGCAACCCATGCAAAGAAAGGAATGCGCGGCATGTCTTGCCACAGTGCCGGCCCCGATAATTACGACTTTGCTGGCCGGACTTCCGGCCACCACTCCGAGAATACTTCCCTTTCCATATTTCGGATGGCATAAGTATTCCGAAGCAATAAGCGTGGCCATTTTTCCCGTAATTTGGCTCATTGCTTTTAAAAATGGGAAATGACCGCATTCATCTTTAATAAGTTCATAACAAAAGCCTGTAATTTTTTTTTGGATCAACGCTTTAAAATATTCGACGGTTTGTATGCAAATATGTATTATCGAGAATAGAATAGCATTGTTTTTCATCCATTCAATTTCTGTAAGGGTAGGCGGCTGCACTTTAAAGAGGATATCTGCCTGAAAAACTTCTTTGGTATCGTCGCAAATTTCCGCGCCGGCTTCGGAATATTCCAGATTACTGATTTTTGCCCACTTTCCGGCGTTCCTTTCGACAACGACCCTGTATCCGTTTTTTACAAATGAGGAAACGGCTTCCGGAATAAGTCCGACTCTTGTTTCATTTTCGTCTTTTTCGCAGGGAACCCCAATCGTATATTTTTTATTTAACGTCTTTAGAGGATATTTTTCTTCTAATGTGGAGAGTCCCGCCTCAATTTTTTTTTCAAGATAAATTCCCATAACGTTTGGATTTTAATTTATTGACTTTTTTAGACCAGTCTAAACTTGCTTTTAATCAAAGAGTTGAAAATTTATTTAGGTTTAAACGGTTACTCGGGGTAGATGTCTTTTTTTAAGGATCTTTGAAGCTTCACCTGTTTCAAATTCCGATTGAATAAACCGGAATGTTCGTTAAGAATATCTTCTTCCCCCAATCCTAAAATCCTCCATAACAATCTCTCAAGTAGCAAATAGAAATCAGAATACAAAGATAGGATTTTAAAAAATTTTATTGGCAAAAATTTTGCGTTCTCCGTCGGATGTTTCTTCCATCTCAATTCGAATATAGTTTTGAGGGAGCAGAAATTCTATATTCTCGCTCCATTCAATAAAGCAATAATCTCCGCTATAAAAATATTCTTCATATCCGATATCGTAAACTTCTTGTAAATTTTTTACCCGGTAAAAATCAAAATGATAAATTTTTTGTCCTCCAATTGTCGCATATTCATTCACTATCGAAAATGTCGGACTGCAAACAATGTTCCGAACATTTAGAACCCTGCATATTTCTTTAATAAATGTTGTTTTTCCAATGCCCATTTTTCCAAAAAAGGCAAAAATCCTTTCATCCTTATAATGAGACAACAACTCAATTGCAATATGCTTGAGATCTTTTATATCGCGATAATAAAAAGTCATTCTAATTTTGTGATTGATCGATGCGTCTTTTCCTGAGGGACAAATAATAAAATGCGAATATTTTAAGTATAAAGAAAAAGTAAATTATTAGGAAGATACAGTTTAAAAGAATCTCTAAAAACATTCGGATTCATTAAACTAAAATAATAATAATCGCATATCAGAACATGTTCTTAGAGATTCTATCATTAAAAAAACAATAAAGACAGAATTAATATTCATCTTCATGAAAGAAGAAGTCTTCTTTTGTAGGATAATCAGGCCATATATCCTCAATACTATCATAAGCTTCTCCCTCGTCTTCAATTTCGTTAAGGTTCTCTATAACCTCTTGCGGCGCGCCTGAACGCATTGCATAATCAATCAATTCTTCTTTTGTTGCAGGCCAGGGCGCATCCTCTAATTTTGATGCTAATTCTAACGTCCAATACATTGAGATGCTTTTTTAAGGTTTAATATTTTTGCAAAAGTAAAATTTTTTTCAATACTTTACGGAATACTTTTGGAAAAGAAGCATTTTAAATATGTTTCCAAAAGGACTACAATAACAATAAAGTGCATTTTATCGTATATCCTCGACAATCTATTTTGATAAGAAAAATGATAAAAAGCCAAAATTTAATTTCTAAGAGGTTGTCTAAATTTTTATGGAAAAAATTTTGAGAGATAAAAATAGCGAGTTTGCAGGCGGGATTTTTTAAGAATAGTAGCGCTATTTGGTAAAAATTCCGACAAAAAATTGCATTTTTAGACTTAAAATACTTCATAGAAAAATTTTTAGACAACCTCTTAGCATTCGAAAAAATATAGGTTCCTGTAAAATCGGACCTCGCTTCTCTGTTACAATTGATTTGTTCTTAAATTTAAATCAAAAAAGAGTAACTTTGCAAGTCCATTAATATAGCTGATACGGGTTAAATTCTCAAACAACCGCTTAAACCAATAAAAAATAAAAGCATGAAACGAGTAATGGTATCGACAGGCGGAGGCGATTGCTCCGGTTTGAATGCTGTGATCAGAGGAATTGTACGACGCGCTTCGCAGGAAAAGGGATGGGAAGTTTTGGGCTGCATGGAATCTTTTAATGGTATTTTGCGCCAGCCCATGGAAATCATAAAGTTGAGCGAGAAAAACGTATCCGGTATTTTGGCTCAGGGGGGAACCATCTTGGGGACGACTAATAAGGGCGGACCTTTTGCATGGCCGGTTCAAAATCCTGACGGTAGTTGGACAACCATAGATCGTTCAGATGAAATGGTTCGTACTATAAAAGAAATGGATATCGAAGCGGTAATTAACATTGGCGGCGACGGTTCTCAAAAAATTTCGTTGGCCTTACAGGAAAAAGGATTAAATATCATTGGCGTACCTAAAACTATCGACAATGATCTTTCGTCTACAGACTATACCTTTGGATTTCAAACTGCCGTTCAAACGGCTACCGAGGCTTTGGACAAATTGACTACCACGGCAGCCAGCCATCACAGGGTTTTTGTATTGGAAGTAATGGGACGAGAGGCCGGTTGGATTGCCTTGCATACCGCTATTGCAGGAGGAGCCGACGTTTGTTTGATTCCGGAAATTCCATATGACCTTCATAAAGTTATAGCCAAGATACATTCTTGCTATACCAACAAAGAGAAAGGATTTTGCAATATTGTAATTGCCGAAGGAGCAAAACCTAAAAATGGAGTTGTTACTGAAACCGAAGTGCGCGAGAACGGACTTTCTTATACGCATTTAGGAGGAGTGGGCGCTAAGTTTGTATCGGATTTGAAAGCGGCGGGCGTAACGTTCGATATCCGCTATAGCTTGTTAGGACATTTGCAAAGAGGTGGAACCCCAACGGCTTATGATCGTATTTTAGCGTCGCAGTTTGGCGTAAAAGCGTTTGAAATGGTTTTGGAAAAGAAATACGGACAAATGGCGGCTTACCGTCATCCGGATCTTATATCAGTTCCGTTAAAAGAGGTGGTAAGCAGAACAAATTTTGTTTCTCCCGACAGCGGTTTGGTGGAGACGGCAAAAGGTTTGCGAATAGAATTCGGAGAATAATAATAACGATAATGATGACAAAAAAGATAAAAAACGCGCTGATTTCAGTTTTCGATAAGGACGGCCTTGATGTAATTGTAAAAAAGTTGGATTCGTTGGGAATCCAAATATATTCAACCGGAGGGACTTACGATTTTGTGAAAAGTTTAGGGGTAAATGCTTTTACTGTAGAATCTCTAACATCTTATCCTTCTATTCTGGGCGGACGCGTAAAAACATTACATCCCAAGGTTTTTGGAGGTATTTTAGCCCGGCGCGAGAATACTTCTGATATTGAGCAATTGAATCAGTATGAGATTCCCGAAATAGACCTGGTAATTGTTGACTTGTATCCTTTTGAAAAAACCTTGGCCTCTCAGGCTTCGGATAGTGAAATCATTGAAAAAATAGATATTGGCGGGATTTCTTTAATTCGCGCGGCGGCAAAAAATTTTAAAGACGTATTGATTGTTCCTTCTGTAAATCATTATCAGGAATTATTACGATTGCTTAATGATAAATCAGGCGCAAGTGATTTGGAAGACAGGAAACGATTTGCCGCTTATGCTTTTAATGTTTCGTCCCACTATGATTCGGCAATTTTCGGATATTTTAATCAAACAGAACAATTGCCTGTATTTAAGAAAGATATTCAAGAAAGTAATGTTCTTCGCTATGGCGAAAACCCGCATCAAAAAGGAATTTATTTCGGCAATTTTGAGGGGTGTTTTAACAAGTTAAATGGAAAGGAAGTTTCATACAATAACCTTTTGGATATTGACGCAGCCGTTTCGCTAATCAGCGATTTTAAAAAAACTTCTTTTGCAATCATTAAGCATAATAACGCTTGTGGTTTGGCTTCAGACGAATCTCTTGTGGAGGCGTGGAAAAAAGCGTTGGCAGGAGACCCTGTTTCTGCTTTCGGAGGAATTTTAATTACCAATTCCTGTTTAGATGAAGTTTCTGCCAATGAGATCAATCAATTGTTTTTTGAAATAATCATCGCTCCGGATTATTGTTCTGAGGCGCTGGAAATACTAAAATCGAAAAAAAATCGTATTATTCTTAAGCAAAATCCGTTTACATTACCTGAATTTCAATTTAAATCGGCGTTAAACGGAGTTCTGTTTCAAGAAAAAGATCTGATCACAGATCAAGAGAAGGAGTTAAAAAGTATTACATCTTCTGTTTTGACACATGAAATGAAAAGAGATTTGGCATTTGCAAATACGATTGCAAAGCATACAAAATCAAATGCAATTGTATTAGCCAAAAACGAACAATTAATCGGAAGCGGCACAGGGCAAACATCCAGGGTAGATGCATTAAAACAAGCGATTGAAAAAGCCAAAGCTTTTAATTTTGATTTAACAGGAGCCGTAATGGCCTCAGATGCTTTTTTCCCATTTTCCGATTGTGTGGAAATTGCGCACAATGCAGGAATAAAGGCAGTTATTCATCCGGGAGGTTCTTTGCGCGATCAGGATTCTATTGATTATTGCGAAACGCATCAAATGGCGATGGTAATTACAGGGCATAGGCATTTTAAACATTAATTAAATCTAAGAGGTTGTTTAAATTTTTATGGAAAAGGTTTTGAGAGATAAAAACGGCTATTTCGCAGACGGGATTTTTCAAGAATAGTAGAGCTATCCGGCAAAAATTTCGACAAGAAAGAGCATTTCCAGCCTCAAAATACTTCATAGAAAAATTTTTAAACAAGCTCTAAATCTTGTTTTTAAAACTTGTTCCGATAAATCCAGCAGATTGGAAGTTTTAATCCAATCATTAATTTCGGTAATTTTGAAAAGTTTTCTTAGAATTTCATTTTGAGGCTATTTCTCGATAGGATAAATGTTAAAATATGAATTTCAGCATAATGAATAATAGGCGGGCAATAATTATGTAACGAAATTCAAAAATCTTCGTAACAAGATTCTGGTTGTCATTTTTAAAAGTACTAACGAAAATCTATTTATATAGCGACAATATAAAAATAATATGGGGTTATTTTCATTTTTGAATAAGGAAATTGCAATTGATTTGGGAACAGCCAATTCGGTTATTATTTCCGATGGAAAAGTTGTGGTTGACGAACCATCGATAGTTGCAATTGACAGAACTACGAATAAGGTGATTGCCGTAGGGAAAAGGGCTATGATGATGCATGGGAAAACCCATGACAATATTAAGACGATACGTCCGCTGCAAGATGGCGTAATTGCAGATTTTGAAATGGCGGAATATTTACTGCGCGAATTAATCAAAATGACCAACGTAACGCGCTCGGTATTTTCTCCCGCTTTGAAAATGGTGATATGTATTCCGTCGGGAATTACCAATGTGGAAGAACGCGCGGTTCGCGATTCGGCCGAACAAGCCGGCGCTAAAGAAGTCCGTTTGATACACGAGCCTATGGCGGCGGCTATAGGCATCGGTATAGACGTTCTGGAACCTACGGGAAATATGGTGGTGGATATAGGCGGCGGCACCAGCGAAATAGCGGTGATTGCATTGGGCGGAATTGTGTGTAACAAATCCATCCGGATTGCCGGCGACGAATTTAACGAAGATATATGCGAATATATGAAAAAACAGCATAACATTGTTATTGGAGATCGTACGGCCGAACGCGTAAAAATTGAAGTCGGAGCTGCTATTCCCGATTTGGAAACGCCTCCGGAAGATTTTCCGGTGCCTGGGCGAGATTTGCTGACAGGGATTCCCAAAGAGGTGATGATCAATTATAAAGAAATTGCTCACGCCTTGGATAAATCCATAGCAAAAATTGAATCGGCGGTTTTAGAAGCTTTATCATTTACGCCTCCCGAATTGGCTTCGGATATTTATCGCACGGGTATTTATTTGGCAGGGGGCGGAGCGTTATTACGGGGATTGGATAGAAGAATCGCCGCAAAGACAAAACTAAGAGTGCATGTCGCCGAAGATCCTTTAAGGGCTGTTGCCAGGGGAACCGGAATTGCGCTTAAGAATTTCGACAGGTTTACATTCCTGATAAAATAATATTTGGATATAACAAAAGGTATTCAGAGTATTTTAATGAAAGATGCTTGATTCTTTATCGGAGTCGAGCATCTTCTATATCGACTATTAGAATATTCCTTTCCGGATTCCATTCAACAATATTTATCTTGAAAATTTCCTTTAAATACTTTCCCAAGCGTTGATATTTTCTAAAGTCACGAGCATAAAAGTCGAAAATATTTCATGAAAAAATTTTCAAAGAAATCCACTTTTGTCAAATAAAATAAGAAATCTTATTTTTGCAAATTTACATTGGAATTTTCATCTTGTGTCGTTACGGCAATAAGATAAGTTATAAATTTAGAATCATTTGTATATGAAAAAGACATTCTTTCTATTAGTTATTGGTTTGTTTTCAATGACAGCGCAAGCTCAACTACCTGTTTCGGGAGGCGTCCACGGGAGATTAGCGGGGTATAAATTTTCGCAGCCTTCACGCGAATATTTGACTTCTTTTAAACCCGGTTTCGAATTTGGAGCTTTTGGCCGTATCGGCTTGTCAAAATATTTTTATTTTCAACCCGAGTTCGGATTCTCTTATATCGGGGGGAGCATCGATCCCGAAGGATATAAAAATACGGATTATAAAGCCGCTGCAATTAATATCCCTTTGTTGATAGGGGCTAAATTTATGGCGTCGGCCGAAGCAGGATTCCGGTTTTATGTCGGTTTAGGAAATACAATTCCCATCTTAAACAGTATCAATGTCATTAACGATGCCGTCAAAGATATTAATAGCAATTATGGCGCCTCCATTCCTATAACCAGCGAAGCTTCGGTATATGAAATTTCCGGAATGGCTGGAGTTGGATTTGATGTTGGGGATTTTTCTATTGATTTGCGCTATGGAAGGGGTTTTAATCCAAGTGTAACCATAGACAGACCTAATACGGGAACAAGCGATAAATTCTATCAAAATACTTATTCGTTAAGTGTTTCATATAGAATATTTAAACCTAAAACGGGAAATCTTTAATCCATTTTTTTAGATTCGTCAAGACAAAAGTGATGCATTTTAATCCCAATCTTCCTTATTGAGGATCGCCTGTCTTGATATTACATTAAAATAACTATTGCATTAAATAAAGCAATTAATTTCTCGCTCCTTTTTATCTTTCTTTGAGAAGAACTGAAAAGGAGCGAGAAGTTTGGAAACGAATTATTAAAATCAAAGCAGATGAAGAAATTTTCTTTTTTTACAACTATGATCCTGGTCGTCTTGTTTAATACCGCTAAGGCAGACGAGGGAATGTGGCTCCCCTATATGTTGAACGGACAGACTTTAAAGGAAATGCAGGCGGAGGGCTGCAAATTAACGGCCGAGGAAATATTTAATCTGAATAAAGCAAGTTTAAAAGATGCTATCGTTCAATTTGGAAACGGATGTACAGGCGAATTGATTTCGGCCGAAGGTTTGCTCCTTACCAACCATCATTGCGGATTGGGGCAAATTCAGGAGCATTCATCTCCTGCGAACGATTACCTTACCAACGGATTTTGGGCTGCAAACAGAGAGGCCGAGTTAACCAATCCCGGTCTGAGCGTCTCGTTCTTAACAAAGGTAGAGGATGTTACCGCTAAAGTATTGCAAGAGGTAAATGAAAAGATGACTTATGAACAACGGAACCAAATTATTGATTCAACCATCAGGGTTATGCTAGCCAATGCAAAGAAGGATGTTAAGAGGAATATCAAAATCCAAATATTGCCTTTCTACCACGAGAATCAATATATCATGTTTACTTACGATGTTTATGAAGATGTCCGCTTGGTGGGCACTCCCCCTTGGGGAATCGGCAAGTTCGGCGCCGACACCGACAATTGGACTTGGCCCCGGCATAAAGGCGATTTTTGTTTGTTTAGGGTTTACACTGCTCCCGACGGGTCGCCTGCAAAATATTCAAAAGAGAATATTCCTATGAAATCAAAACATTTCCTTCCCATTTCGCTCAAAGGCGTGAAAGAAGGAGACTATGCTATGATTCTAGGTTATCCGGGTTCCACAGACCGTTATTCGGCATCTCAAGGCGTTGAACTGATTATCAACGAAACGGGACCGTCTATTATCAAATGCCGTTCCGAGAAGTTGACTGTTTATCGTAAACATATGGACGCCAATCAGGAAACATTCATAAAATATGCCTCCAAACAAGCAAGCGTAAGCAATTATTGGAAATATTACATTGGTCAGGTTAAACAGCTACAAAGGAATAAGGTTGTTTCGCAAAAGCAGGAATTGGAAAACCAATTCTCAAAATGGGTAAATGCCGATCCGAATCGCAAAACACAATATGGAAAGGTATTATCTGATTTTTCCGATGCATATGGAACCCTTGCCAAATATGAAAAAGCGAAAATATATCATCGCGAAGCGGGTTTCAGGGGCGGGGAAGCCATTGCTTTTTCTACCCGTTTTAGAATTATCAACAAATCTATTATTGCCAAAGAAAATATAGAAACCATCAGGAAAAACATTTCATATTACAAAAGCGACGCGGATAAATATTTCAAGGATTACGACATGCCGACAGATCAGGAAGCGACTATCGTTTTGCTTTCTCTTTTTTATAAAGATATTCCTGCTGAAATGTTGCCTTCTTTAGTTGCTTCGCAGGGCAAGAAAGGATTTGAAAAATATGTGAAGGGAATGTTTGAAAAATCCGTTTTTACGTCTCAGGAACGCTTTAATAAATGGATGGAGAAGCCGTATGATCTTTCTAAAGATCCCGTTTTTAAATTGGCTGAAAATATTTTTGATTCATATTATCGTTTGCTTGATTTAATAGAACCGGCGGCCAATCAATGCGAAAATGCCAACCGGCTTTTTATGAAAGGATTGATGGAAATGCAGAAAGATAAAAACTTTTATCCGGACGCCAATTTCACCATGCGTTTAACTTATGGAACCGTGAAGAGTTATCAACCGGCCGACGCTGTTGATTATAGTTTTGAAACGACTTTAAAAGGCGTCATGGAAAAAGAAATTCCCGGCAACTGGGAATTTGATGTTCCGAAAAAATTAAAAACGCTTTACGAAACAAAAGATTATGGAAAATATGCTGATAAAGAAAATCAATTGGTCGTGAATTTTATCACAACCAATGATATTACGGGCGGGAATTCGGGCAGTCCGGTTATTGATGGAAATGGAAATCTGATTGGATTAGCTTTTGATGGAAATTGGGAGGCTATGAGCGGCGATATTTCGTTTGAACAAAAAGTACAACGCACCATTTGTATGGATGCCCGTTATCTGATATTTGTTATTGACAAATTTGCCAATGCGCAAAACATCGTCAAAGAATTGAAAATTATAGAGTAATTGTTCGTAAATCAATATAATAAAATGATCCAATTACAAGTTTCGTAGTTGGATTATTTTGTTAATGAAGTATCGTGAAATGATGAGGAAATTACTGCGCATACTTATGTTATTGCTTATTCCGGCTGTTGGTTACAGTCAGGAGTAGATTGTAAAAGTTAAATACGCTTATGAAAATGACCGTCTGAGAACTATTCATTGTTATAACGAGAAGAAGCAGTTGGTTGAGGTAAAATAAACACATGAAAAATGTAAATATAGAACGTTTCGGTTGCGGTCAAAACCATCATCATTTTATTATTAAGTAGAGCAGACGATGCATAAGACCATGATGGATAGGTTATATAATCAGGTATTCATTTCATAGCGGGAAAAAATGTAATTTTGCAAAATAAAATCTATGTTAAGTAGCTAATAACAAAAACAATGTTTGCATATATAGAGGGCAGGTTTACCGAAAAAAATCCGGCATTCGCAGTTATCGATTGCGGAGGGGTCGGATATCATATCGAAATTTCATTAACTACTTATTCTCAAATAAAAGATTTGGATACCGGACGTTTACTCACGCATTTTGTCGTAAGGGAAGATGCGCAATTATTATACGGCTTTTTTCGGGAAGAAGAAAGGGCGTTGTTCCGGCAACTGATTAATGTTTCGGGTATTGGGGCCAATACAGCCCGTATGATGCTTTCGTCTTTATCGAATCAGGAGATTTTACACGCCATTCTTAATGGAAATGTAAGCGTTCTACAGTCTATTAAAGGTATCGGAGCGAAGACTGCCCAAAGAATTGTTTTAGAGTTGCAAGACAAGCTTTCAAAAGATAAAAATTCTTCCATTAATCTTATTTTGCCAAACAATAAAACCAAAGAGGAAGCGTTATCTGCATTAGTCACGCTTGGTTTCTCAAAAATCCAATCCGAAAAAACAATTGATAAGATTTTAAAAGACGAACCTGAAATAAGTATTGAGTTGTTAATTAAACAAGCATTACGACTGCTATAGCAAAGTCTTCCAATAATGAGCTAAAAGAGTGCGGATAATACGGAATTTACTTAAAGTATATCTTATTTTTATTGGCATTTGCATTACAGGCGCTGTTTTTGCAATGGTATCCCAAAAGGATTCCGTTTCTTACAATGCCGCGCTTTCTGCTTTTGCGCCAATGTCGTTGGATCCGCCGCCGGATACCAGCGGGCTGAAATTGCCTATGAAAAATGGCGAAGGCACAAGTCCTTTGCACATGAAAGATCCCCCCAATATTAAAACGGAAGTTAATTACAATCCTTCAACGAACGATTATACAATCACAAAAAAAGTCGGCGATGTTATTCTTGAAAGCAGATACATGTCTTTCAAGGAATATCAGGATTGGGAAATGGACCGTCTGATGTCCGAATATTGGAATGGCAGGGCGAAAGGTTCCGGTTTGGATACAAGAAGCAGCGGCGGGGTCGACAAATTTATAGATAAATATATTCCCGGTTTATCGGGAATAAGCGATAAAGTCAGTTCGTTTATCAATCTTGGAATCGGAGATATAGAAATACGACCTACCGGATCTGCGGAAATAACATTTGCAGTAGTTCATAACAAAAGAGACGACCCGTCTATCGAAGTAAAAAACAGAAGTACGACAAACTTCGATTTTGATATGAATATCCAAGCGAATGTGATGGCAAAAATCGGCGATAATATTAGTTTCGATTTTAACTATAATACACAAGCGATTTTTAATTTTGAAAACAAGTTAAAACTCAAATATGAAGGAAAAGAAGATGATATCCTGCAGCTATTAGAAGCGGGAGATGTTGCATTAACGCTTCCATCCTCTTTAATCAGGGGAAGCCAGAGTCTTTTTGGGATCAAAACAAAATTGAAATTCGGAAAAACAACTGTGGAAGCCATTTTTTCCGAACAAAAATCCGAATCGAAAAATATTGTAGTGCAGGGGGGCGCCCTGCAAGAGCCGTTTAATATAAAAGCCGATGAATATGAGGAAAATAAACATTATTTATTGGCCCAGTATTTTTACGACAATTACAATAGCTCCCTTGAGCGCCTTCCAATTGTCAATTCAAGTATTTTAATTACAAAAATGGAAGTTTGGCGCACCAATATCGGAAGCGCAGTAGAACAAAACCGTAATATTGTGGCTTTTTCCGATTTAGGGGAATACAATCCATACATGTCGCCTACAATCCATTCTACTTCAAGTCGCTTACCGGATGGGAAAAGGTCAAATAATTTACTCTCCTATGTAAATAAAGACGCTTTGCGGAATATTAATAGCATTAGTTCTTATTTGCAAGGACTTGGTTTTGTTTCGGGACAGGACTATGAGAAACTTGAAAATGCCCGTAGATTAAGTTCTACAGAATATACATATAATCAAAGTTTAGGCTTCCTTTCTTTAACGCAGCCGCTTAGCGCCGATCAGGTTCTTGGGGTTGCTTTTCAATATCAAATTATTGGCGATACTACCGTATATCAGGTGGGCGAATTTTCAGACGAAGGCGTAAATGCTCCCAATACGTTGGTTGTAAAACTATTGAAAAGCTCTTCCATCAATACGAGGATTCCCCTTTGGAAACTTATGATGAAAAATGTTTACTATCTTAAAAGTAGTCAAATTTCACAAGAGAATTTCAGGCTGAATATTCTCTATGAAGGAGATCAGGCTGGAGTACCGACAGGCTATTTTGAAGATGGGCCTAAGAAGGGGATTCCCCTTATTCAAGTATTTGGTTTAGACCGTATGGATTTTCAGATGAATCCTGTCCCCGACGGGGTTTTTGACTTTTTAGATAACGCCTCTCAAAAAGGAGGGACTATAGAAGCTATTGCAGGACGGGTTTACTTTCCTTATATAGAACCTTTTGGAAAAGATTTAAGGACCATCTTAAATGACCCTGTGGTTGCCGAGAAATATTGTTACGATTCTCTTTATACCCAAACAAAGTCTCAAGCCCAACAACATCCCGAAAAAAATAAATTTTATTTAGAAGGTTTTTATAAATCGGCTATGGGGGGAGAAATTTCTTTGGGGATGAGCGTTCCTCAAGGCTCTGTAAAGGTAACGGCCGGAGGAATTCCTTTGATAGAGAACGTAGACTATACTGTGGATTACGTGATGGGAAAAGTTCGTATCTTGAACGAAGGCATTTTAAGTTCGGGAACCCCTATCAATATTACAAACGAAAATAATTCGCTATTCAGTTTTACCACAAAACGGATGATGGGAGTGAGGGCAACCCACGAAATACAAAAAAACTTCAATATCGGAGCAACAATATTAAATTTGCATGAAAGTCCCATGATTCAAAAAACAATTTTTGGGGATGAACCGATTTCCAATACTGTATTTGGGTTCGATATGCAATTTCAAAAAGAAGTGCCGCTAATTACGAAATTGATAGATGCATTACCAGGTATACAAACAAAGGCTCCTTCTACTTTTACTTTTAATGGGGAATTCGCTTATTTTCTTCCCGGCATGAGCAGTACAAAATCCTCTAAAGGGACTTCTTATATTGATGATTTTGAAGCGGCCAAAACCACGTATGATCTAAAAGGCAACTATGGCGGCGGAAGTTGGACTATTGCCAGCACGCCTCAGGATTATAATACCGTAAATCCGTTATTCCTCGAAACGGCGCCGAATACAGGACTTAAATATGGATTTAACAGGGCTAAATTGGCCTGGTATAATATTTCGGATATTTTTTACGGACGAAGCGAGACGCCCAAAAATATTACTAAATCCGACCAGTCAAAACCCTATGCGCGTCGTATTTATGAACAAGAGGTATTTCCAAATAAAGAGTTGGTTGCCGGACAACCCACTTACATACGCGAGATGAATCTTGCGTTTTATCCATCCGAAAGGGGTTCTTATAACTACGATATTTTACCTACGGAATATTCTGCAGGAGTTGATGAAAATGGGGAACTTCTTAAACCGGAGTCTCGTTGGGGCGGTATTATGCGGAAAATAGAAAACACAGATTTTGAGTCGAATAATATTGAATATATCCAGTTCTGGGTAATGGATCCTTTTATTGAAACGCCCAATCATAAAGGGGGTGAGCTTTATTTTAATCTAGGGGAAATTTCGGAAGATATTCTTAAAGACGGGCGCAAAAGTTATGAAAATGGTTTGCCCACAGGGCCGGAAGTAAAGGATGTGGATACAACCATTTGGGGAAGGGTGCCCAAGCTGCAATCCATGGTTAATGCATTTGATAACGATCCTGCGAAAAGAGCGTATCAAGATGTTGGACTTGACGGTCTTAGTTCCACCGATGAAGCCGCTTTTTTTGCAGCTTATTTGGAACAAATCGGCGCCCAATTCGGCGTTGGTTCAAAGGCATATCTTAATGCGGCAAAGGATCCCTCTTCGGATGATTACCACTATTTCAGAGGAACGGATTATGACGATGCCGACATGAAGATTAATGAACGATATAAATATTATAACAATACTGAAGGCAACGCCGTTACAAGCGATAATAGCTCGGAAGATTATTCTACTCAAGGATCTGCCATTCCCGATGTCGAAGATATCAATAAAGATAATACCCTGAACGAAACAGAAAATTATTTTCAATATGTCGTTAAGTTTGCTCCTTCCGAAATGGTTATAGGAAAAAATTATATTACGGACATATACAAAGCTGAAAATATAGATCTTCCTGACGGAACTAAAACGAGTTGCACATGGTATCAGTTCAAAGTTCCGATACGCACTCCCGACAAAGTGGTGGGAAATATGGAGAGTTTCCAATCTATTCGTTTCATGCGGATGTTTATGAGAGGATTCAGCCAACCTATTATTTTACGTTTTGCCTCCCTTGAACTGGTGCGGTCCGAATGGAGAAAATATGACGGCGATTTGTTGGAACAGGGAGATTATGTGCCATATACTTCGAATACGGTTTTTAATACTGCAACCGTTAATATTGAAGAAAACGGGACGAGACAACCGGTTCCCTATGTGATTCCTCCCGGCGTGGACAGAGAGCGGATTTACAGTTCCACCACTGCTTATCAGGGAAATGAGCAGTCGTTGAGTATGCATATCGAAAATTTGGCCGACGGCGATGCGCGCGCAATCTATAAAAATACATATTACGATTTTCGCTTTTTCAAGAAATTGAAAATGTTTGTTCATGCCGAAAGAGTTTTTAACAATGACAATAGTAATGACGGAGATTTAACGGTATTCATCCGGTTGGGCGCCGATTTTACTAAAAATTATTACGAATACGAAGTCCCCTTGAAGTATACGCCTTGGAATTCCAGCGATCCTTCTGCTGTTTGGCCTGAAGAAAATGATGTGGAAATAGATTTTGAACGATTAATTGCCGTAAAAGAAAACCGGAACCGAAAAATTCGTGGCGGATCTGTAGAATACAGTCAGTTTCTGAATTATACAGAATATGACGGCGTAAAGAAAATGACGGTATTGGGCTCGCCGAATATAAGTAGCGTTAAGGTAATTATGATAGGAATACGAAATCCTAAAAAACAGACTGTCGACGATCTGGATGATATGTTGCCGAAATCGGCTGAAATCTGGATCAACGAACTTCGATTGACGGATCTTAACAGTAAAGGAGGATGGGCGGCTACCGCCTTGGCTAGAACCAATCTGGCAGATTTAGGCGATGTCTCCTTGTACGGGGCGTATACAACTTCCGGTTATGGAAGTCTTGATCAGAAAATAGCGGATCTTAATACGGAGAATATAGGTTCCTTGGATTTCTCAACAAATCTGGAGCTTGGAAAATTCCTTCCGGATAAACTGGGCATTCATATTCCCATGCATTTTGATTACTCAAATACAACGGCAAGTCCCGAATATAATCCGTTAGATCCCGACGTAAAGCTTTCTAATGATTTAAGCACTTATCCAACGTCCGAAGAGAGAGACTCTATTGCTAGTATAGTAAATGATGTAACAACCCGGACTAATATTAATTTTATGAATGTGCGGAAAGACAGGGTGGGGAAAAGGGCCCTGCATCCCCGGTTTTATCAAATAGAAAATTTCGACTTTTCATATGCATATTCGGTTATTCGCAACCGGAATATCGACATTGAATACGACATGAAGAAACAATATAAGGGAGGATTAGGTTATAATTACAGTTTAAAGCAAGCGAAGAGTCTTAAGCCTTTTGGAAAGGTTTCGTTTCTGAGTGACAATGCATTTGCTATTGTTCGCGATTTTGAATTATTTTACCAGCCGCAAAGCCTTGGATTCAGAACCGAAATGCTGCGCGATTACCAGGAGAGCAAATTGAGAAATAAAAGTACAGGGTTAATTATTATCGAACCTACTTATTTCAAACAATTCTTCTGGAATCGGCAATATGATTTCCAATACTCTCTTACTCAAAATATAAAAATTACTTACGCTGCCAATGCCAATGCCCGCATTGACGAACCGCCGGGCGAAGTAGACAGTAAAGCTAAAGATACTATTTGGAAGAGTATCAGAAATTTGGGAAGTATGCAGTTGTTCACGCAGAAAGTAGATGCGCGATGGGATATCCCGATTAATAAACTGCCGTATTTGGATTGGGTTAGGGTTAGCGCGGATTATAACGTGTTATACACGTTCACCGGCACGCCCAAAGCATTGAGTTATCTTGGAAATTCTATAGATAATTCGACTACTCTTTCTTTAAATGGAAGTTTTTCTTTCCAGAATTTATACAACAAATTCGATTTCATTAAGAAGGCCTATGAAAAACCTCGACCCCAAGAGCAATCTTCAAGGCAATCGCTTTATAGGGAGCAACAAAGAACTTCGGCTAAAGATACTGTAGCCGATACCAATAAAAGCGCGTTGAGCGAAAATCTGAAAAAGGTGTTGAATTTTAGTATCCGGTTCCTTACGGGCGTGAAAACGGCAAGCGTTTCGTATTCTAAAACGGGAGGGATGACAGTGCCTGGATTTATGCCCGAAGCTCAGGTTATGGGTATGTCTGTTGGGGATAGCTGGGCGCCGGGTCCCGAATTTGTTTTTGGCCTGGAAAATGATCAAAATACGATTATGTCCCGGATGCTTGATAATAATTGGATTTCCACAGACTCTTTAATGAATAATCCGTTTCTCCAAAGAACCAATGAAACGTTTCGCGGACAAGCGAGTATAGAGCCAATCAAAGATTTGAGAATAGACTTAACTTTTATCCGGAGTAAAACAGAAAATGTTTCGGCTTATTACAAATACATGGGGGAGAGCGACGGAGTCCCCGCCGGTTTTGTCGGTCCCAAAAATTCTTTACGGACAGGTTCTTTCAGTATTAGTATCTGGTCTTTCTCTACGGCCTTTTCTTCCGACAATCAAGACCATTCTAACGAAGTTTTTAAAACATTTCTGAGCAACCGCGGAATTGTTGCCAATAGATTGGCTTCCGATAATCCGAATACAAGTCCCAACGATTTGGTGCAGGATAGCGTGGGGAATTGGGCGCCCAGAGGATATAGCCTATCTTCGCAACAGGTTTTAATTCCGGCTTTTTTGGCCGCCTATACGGGGAAAGATGCAAGTGGCGTAGCCATAGATCCTTTCCATGGATTTCCATTGCCTAGCTGGAATCTCACTTATACGGGACTTTCGAAAGTGAAAGCTTTGCAAAAATGGTTCACCAACATCACTTTATCGCATGGATACAAATCCAGCTATGATATCGGATCTTATTCTTCGGATATAAGAACTTCCGATTATAGCGATTATGATTACGGAAACGAATTTTTAGTTTATGAAAATGGCGATTTTATTCCAAGAGACGTGATCGACTTGATAATGATTTCGGAACAATTTGCGCCTCTTTTAAAAATAGACCTGGCTTTTGTCAACAGTTTGCAAGGAAGTTTCGAATACAGGAAAAGCAGGACTTTATCTTTAAGTTTCTCCAATAACCAATTGACAGACGTTTCGATGAATACTTTTGCGATTACGTTGGGTTACCGTTTTAAAGATGTGGCTTTTACCATCAGTTCGGGAGGATTAAAACATGACATGAAAAGCGATATCACAATAAAAGGGAATTTCTCATGGACAGACAACAAAACGGTGCTTCGCCAGATTGATTTGAATACCAATCAAATTTCCACAGGTTCGAAAGTTATAAACGCAGGATTGTCGGCGGCATACGATCTGGTTCCGTCAAAACTTTCTGCAAAGGTATTTTTTGAAACGGTAATAAATACGCCCTATATTTCTAATTCTTATCCGAATTCCAGTACCAGGGGAGGCTTTAGTTTTATTTTGACATTATAATTTGGGTTTTGTTATCTTGTTTTACTTTCAGGATAATCAAATCAAAGACGCGCTTATTTTGTTAAAATGTTTTCACATTTCCGGAATAAATGTAATTTTGCGGAAAAATGGCTGAACATAACGAACTTGGAAAAAGGGGAGAGGCATTAGCTTCCGAATACCTGAAAGAAAAGGGTTATACTATTTTAGCAAAGAATTGGCGTTGGCAAAATAATGAAATCGATATTATTGCCCAACAAAATAATTTAATTATTTTTGTAGAAGTCAAAACGAGAGGAACGGCTTATTTCGGCCATCCCGAAGTATTTGTAACCAAAGCGCAACAAAAACTTTACATCAAGCTTGCCAATGCCTATGTGCTTCAACATAATTGTTCGCAAGAGGTTCGTTTTGATATTGTATCGGCCTTACTGACAAGCTCGCAATGCAAAATGAATCATATTGAAGGCGCATTTTCAATTATTCTTTAAAACACATTTATGATGTCGGATACAAAACTTTATTATACAATCGGCGAAGTGGCAAATATGCTGAATGTAAACGCATCCTTGCTTCGTTTCTGGGAAAAGGAATTTGATATCATAAAGCCATTTAAGAACAAAAAAGGAACCCGTTACTATTCGCCAAAGGACATAGATCATTTAAAGCAAATATATTATCTGACCAAAGAATGCGGCTATACATTAGAAGGAGCAAAGGAACGAATGAAGAAAACGCCTGATGAAACGTTACTTTCTGCCGAGATTGTAAAATCATTGAATACGATCCGGAACTTCTTGCTTGATCTTAAATCGGAAATATGATCAATACAGACGAATTAATGACTTAACACCCTTCTCTATGAGGTTGTTTAAATTTTTATGGAAAAGGTTTTGAGAGATAAAAATAGCGAGTTTGCAGACGGGGGTTTTCAGGATCAATGCAAAATTCCAGTGGAGAAAAAGTATCAGTATAAACCTATCTATATCCCAAATGAAAAAGGTAATGATGCCAAAAAAGGTTGGTAAAACTACTATCTGATGCTTACGATTATTTAGTTTCAAGAAAGTTTATTGAAATTCGTTTCAATAAACTTTCCTGTTGAATCTATAATGATAATCCATAAATGCATTTGATTTCATTATCAGCCTATTTTCAATAGAGGACTTCGAACAGAATTTTGTTTTTAATATCTACGTTTCTAAACATCAACAAAAGAGGCTGCCCAAAACTTTTTGAACAGCCTCTTCCCTGTTTTAAGAGCATTATTATTTGTTAAACCACAAAATAGCAGCGCCATGACCAGCATCTTTGATAAAGCCTTCATATTTT
>JAVBLV010000021.1:0-25645 GCA_031553195.1 Bacteroidales bacterium | reverse complement strand
TGAAATCTTTCGTAATTTAGCTTCCGAATTTCATCTTCGGATAAATTTATTTCTTTAAGCATCTTTGAAATGAGGGGTTTCTTACAAAGGTGCTTATTTTTTGTTAACTCAACTCACAATTTTACCCCGCGGGAAGTATAGTAATGAGGAATTGAGAGTTGAGAACGGAGAGTTGAGAACTAGCAACTAGTGTCCTGCGTAGCGACAAATCATTTTCAGCTTTCAATTTTCCGTTTACAATTAAATAAGTCTGACCGAAATACAAAAATTAAAAAATAAACGGATGAAATACTCATAAGCGTTACGCACACCCGAGTAAATGATTAAACAATTAGCGTCAGCAAAGTCTCCCAAACAAATAAGAAAATCTGATTAATCTCCCTTGAGGGGAAAATTAAAGAGGGGTGGGAGATATAGAGAGGCTTATAAAATTTAAACATATGAAAAAGAAAATTTTACTATTGCTATTTATCTGCAATTTAATGACAATAAGCGCTATTGCGCAAATCCGCTACGTAAAGCCGGGCGGCACAGGCAACGGCAGTTCTTGGGCTAATGCTTCGGGGAGCATACAGGACATGATAGATTATACTTTTTCCGGCGGACAGGTCTGGATTGCTGCAGGCGCTTATAATCTTAGCGTCACCTTGCAAATAAAAGACGGCGTAAATGTCTATGGCGGTTTTTTGGGTAATGAGACCTCTATTGCCGACCGCCAAAAAAGCGATTTGGACGACAATGGAACTATTGAACCTTGGGAATTTACCTATGCTACGGTTTTGAACGGACAAAACGCAGTACAGGTACTCAACCAAGCTGCCGATTTTTCTATGGAAACAGTTTGGGATGGAGTAACCATTACTAACGGAAAAGCTTCAGGCAATGGTGGAGGCGCTTGTATCAGAGCCAATTGCATACTGATTAATTCTATTATTAGCAATAATGCTATAATTAATTATAATGGTGGCGGAATTTGTAATTTAGGCGGAACTGTAAGTAGTTGTATTGTTAGAAATAACACAGCATCGTATTATGGCGGTGGTGGTGGAATGTATAATTCCGGAACTGTAAGTAATTGTATTATTAGAAATAACACAGCATCGAATTCTGGTGGCGGAATTTATAATTCAGGGACTATACGTAATTGTACGGTCAGCAATAATACTGTAACTGGTAGTGGCGCTTCTTCATATTCTGGTGGCGGAATTTATAATGTAAACGTATCCTCTATTGTAAGTAACTGTATTGTTAGCGATAATACTATTTCAGGGAGTACAAATGTTACTTATGGTGGTGGTATTTATCAAGGAACAATAGACCATTGTACGGTTAATAATAATAGCGCTTCTTCCGGTGGTGGTATTTACGGCTCTGATAGTATATCTAATTGTACTGTTAAAGGAAACTCATCTACATCTAATGGCGGAGGCATATACAGTTCCAATAATAATGTGGTAATATCTAATTGTATTGTCAGCGAAAATATTGCTTCGCGTTCTTCGGGTTCTGTTTACGGCGGTGGTATTTATTGTTCAGGCAGTAATGGGACAATATCTCATTGTACTATAAACGGAAACACTGCTTCTAATTCTACTACTTCTACCTCTTATTCCGCTTATGGCGGTGGTGTTGCTATTAACAATACAACTGCTAAAATAATTGATTGTATAATAAAAGATAATAAAACGCTAAAAAATGGCGTACAAGATGGACGCGGCGGTGGAATTTATCAAGGGATAATAACCCGCTGCAGAATTGAAGATAATAGTTCCGGCGAGGGTGGCGGTTTTTACGGAAGTAGCGCTAATAATTGCCTACTATTAAATAATAGCGCTGCAACCAATGGCGGGGGTGGTTTTCTTGTCGCAAACGGCAACAATATCAACTGCACTTTTGTTGGGAATACCGCAAGTAGAGGCGGTGGAATATATTTTAATACAAACACAGGCACAAGCGCAACAAATTGTATTTTCTGGCAAAATTATGCACAAATGTGGGAACAGGTTGGCACGCCATCGGGCGCAAGCGCGGCAAATGTTGCCTATTCCGCTATTCAGGAACAATACCCGGGCGTCGGCAATATTATCATTGCAGAAGAGAATGAAAATGGGGGACCTCTGTTTCTTAATCCCGCAGCCCAAAATTATTACCTTCAAGAAAATTCGCCCTGCATTAACACCGGAAGCAATGCGGCCCTTTCAGTTGCCGATACTACCGATTTGGCAGGAAATACAAGAATTTATGCAGGAACAGTAGATATGGGCGCTTATGAAAGGATCGGCATTAATCCGCCTACATATACCATAAGCGGACAGGTTACTTACAATGGAAATCCATTAGAAGATGTTATGATGATACATGCAGGCGATTCTTCTGTATTTACAAATGAGTCTGGAGAATATATCATAACAGTATATCAGGGTACGAATATTACAATAACGCCGGCTATGGAGGGTTACGGATTTACGCCTGTATCTATTACCTGCAACAATGTAGCAAGCAATTTTGAAAATGAAGATTTTACGGCAATAGCAATGGTTTCTGTAACAAATATCACAAATATTCCCGATACAATATTACCAAACGTTCCCTACATGCTTGTTGGCACAGTGCTACCAAGTAATGCAAGCAGACAAACTATTGTTTGGAGTGTGGCCAATGCAGGAACTACCGGCGCAACCATTACCGGCGACACGCTTACTACTACTGCCGTAGGTACATTAGTGGTTACGGCAACTATTATAGACGGTATAACGCTAGGGGTAAATTATGTACAAAATTTCACCATTATCACAAATTCCTTCTGTGGTGGAAGCGGCACATCAACAGATCCCTATCAAATCTGTACACATCAGCAATTAAATGCTTTAGCTATTTATATAAATGTAGGAAATGGCAATGCTACATCAGGCAAATACTATAAGTTAATGAATGATATTGATTTGAGTAGTTATGACAACTGGGCGCCCATAGGCAATAATAACGTAAATAACAATACTCATCGTTTTCAAGGCAATTTTGATGGTAATGAGAAAGTGGTGCATAATCTTACCATTTCCACTCCTTCAGACTATCAAGGGTTGTTTGGTTATACAAATGGTGGAACTATTCAAAATCTTGGTATCGAAAATTGTAATATTAACGGAAGATATTATACAGGTGGATTGGTGGGATATAATACTGCTGCCATTTCCAATAGTTATGTTACAGGCTATGTTAAAGGAGACGATTATACAGGCGGTTTTGCAGGATATAACGCTTCTACTATTACCAATTGTTACGCTATGGTCAATGTAAACGGTTCTAACACAGCAGGTGGATTGGTGGGACATAACACTTCTACCATATCAAATAGTTATGCCGGTGGCAATGTAAATGCTATCTATGACTATGTAGGCGGGTTGGTGGGAGTTAGTACAGGGACTATTCGTAATTGTATAGCTGCCAACGATTCTGTCATTACTGCCGCAGAAAATGTTAGCAATATTAGTCGTGTATGTGGATATCAGACAGGTACTTTTAGAAATAACTATGCACTTGGCATTATGATTGTACTAAGGGGCGCCAATATTGGTGGATATGATGATTTTTATAGACGACTAGGTACAAGTTTATCTCCTGCAATGTTGAAAAGTTTTTCATTTTACAATACTACAAGTAGTTGGGACGGCGACTCTCCCACTTGGAGTATTGCTGATCCATCGGGTATTTGGGCAATATGTGATGGAGAGGGATTGCCGTTTTTGCGCTGGCAAGAGATAACATGTAATGGAGTGGAAGAAATATTTTGTGGTGGAAGCGGCACATTGGAAGACCCTTATCAAATTTGTACCCATCAACAGTTAAAAAATTTAGCCGACTATGTAAATGCCGGAAATGGAGACCTTACGTCGGATAAATATTATAAGTTAATGAGTGATATTGACTTGATTAGCTATGCCAATTGGATACCTATAGGCAATATTTCATCATCATCATTGATGAGAACTTTCCAAGGCGATTTCGATGGCAATGGAAAGATAGTGCGAAATCTTACAATTACCGGAACATCAGCTTATCAAGGATTATTTGGCTATGTGATGGGGGCAAAAATTAGAAATCTTGGTATCGAAAATTGTAATATTACCGGAGATTACTCTGTCGGGAGTCTCGTGGGCAAAGTTGATGAAAGGTCGAGTGTTAGGCCGGATATCTCTAATTGTTATGCTACAGGTTCTGTAAATGGCACAGGCAATTTCGTGGGAGGGTTGGTAGGAGCATTTGGTTCTAATTACGGAAATTTGGTCAATTGTTACGCTACTGTCAATGTAAGCGGGTATGCGTATGTAGGTGGTTTGGTCGGTTACTCCATTGGTAATTACATCCGCAATTGTTATGCGACAGGGACGGTAAGAGGGGCAGAAAAAGTGGGAGGATTAGTAGGACATTATGGATATACAGGCGCTGGCAATGTTTCAAACGTAATAGCTGCTAACGATTCTGTAATTGCTACCGAATATACAACAGCGGTTAATCGTGTATTTGGATCTACCGAAAGTGATGGAGATAAGGTTTATGCTCTTAATACAATGGTAGTACAACGTGACAACACCACTATTACTGTAACCAATAATACGGCAACTTCAGGTACAGCACAATCTCTTGCCACATTGAAAAGCCTATCATTTTATACTACATCAAGCAATTGGCACAATGGGCAATGGAGCATTACCGACCCTTCAGGTATATGGCAAATATGTAATGGCGAGAGATTGCCGTTCTTGCGTTGGCAGGGCTTAGCGTGTGGTAGTTTTGTTCCTGTTACCAATATTACAGGCGTTCCCACAGCAACTACAGTAACTGTGCCGCTTGTACTTATTGGTACGGTTCTTCCAAGCAACGCCACCAACCGAGCTATAACATGGAGCGTGCAAAATGCAGGAACTACCGGAGCAACCATTACCGGAAATACACTCAATACCACAGCGCCAGGAACAGTAACCGTCAGAGCAACCATTACCAATGGTACGGCTGTTGGCGCAAATTATACACAGAATTTTAATATTACGGTAAGCAAAGCCGTTTTGGGCGGTACAGTATCCATTACCGGAAGTACAGTATTTGGGGAGACCTTAACCGCTGTTACATCGGCTTTAACTTCAACGCCCACCGTCTCCTTAGGGACGTTAAGCTACCAATGGAAACGAGGCAGTACCAATATTGGAACAAATAGTGTAACTTATACCTTAGTAGAAGCAGATATAAACCAAACAATTACTGTAACGGTATCGGCAGAAAATTGCACAGGCAACGTAACATCAGCGGCTACAGCTGTTGTAACAAAAGCGCCACAGACCGCGCCAGCCCTGCCCACTCTTAGTAGCAGTACCGCAACAAGTATTACGCTCAATGAGGTATCGGGCTGCGAATACAATATCAATAGTGGAATCTGGCAGTCATCGTCGATATTTGAAGGGTTAACGCCGAACACATCATACACCTTCACACAACGCAAGAAGGAAACAACGACTCATTCGGCATCACCGGCAAGCGCATCGGCAACATTTAATACAGATAATACTACATTACCTCTTTATACCATTGATGCGTCGGTAAATAACTCAGCGTTTGGAACGATCACTCCTTACGGAGAAACGCAAGTGGAAGAAGGCAACAATATCACGTTCAACATTACGCCTTTCAGCAATTATGTTATTGATAGCGTTTTAGTAAACGGCGTATCCCAAGGCAGGATAAATACTTACACGTTTACTAACGTACAAGCCAATGGCTCAATAGCAGTAGTATTTAAGAGAGGTGCGGAAATTGCCGTTTTGGGAGGAACAGTAACCATTACCGGAAGCGCTGTGTTTGGACAAACTTTAACCGCTGTTACATCGGCTTTAACCTCAACGCCCACCGTCTCCTTGGGAACATTAAGCTACCAGTGGAAGCGCGGCAGTACTAATATCGGAACAAACAATGCAACTTATACCTTAGCAGAAGCAGATATAAACCAAACAATTACTGTAACGGTATCGGCAGAAAATTGCACAGGCAACGTAACATCAGCCGCTACAGCTGTTGTAACAAAAGCGCCACAGACCGCGCCAGCCCTGCCCACTCTTAGTAGCAGTACCGCAACAAGCATTACGCTCAATGAGGTATCGGGCTGCGAATACAACATCAATAGTGGAATCTGGCAATCATCGTCGGTATTCGAAGGATTAACGCCGAACACATCATACTCTTTTACACAACGCAAGAAGGAAACAGCTACCCATTCGGCATCACCGGCAAGCGCACCGGCAACATTCGGGACAGATAACACTACATTACCTCTTTATACCATTGTTGCGTCGGTAAATAACTCAGCGTTTGGAACTATCACTCCCTATGGAGAAACGCAGGTGGAAGAGGGCAACGACATTACGTTCAACATCACGCCCTTCAGCGATTATATTATTGATAGTGTTTTAGTAAACGGCGTATCTCAAGGCAGGATTGATACTTACACGTTTACTAACGTACAATCTAATGGTTCAATAGCAGTAGCATTTGTGCGAAGCGTTGGGATTGACAAAATAGAGTTGTCGGGCATTTCGGTTTACCCGAATCCAGCACGAGACGAGTTACGAATAACAAGTGATAAAATGCAAGTTACGAGTATTGAGTTTTTTGATGTAATAGGTAAAAAGGTATTCACGCCTACTGTGTCCCAACGATCCTCTGAAATTGTGATAAACATTTCACATTTGCAAGCGGGAGTTTACTTTATGAGAATATCTACTAAAGGTGGCGAAACAATTAAGAAGGTAGTGAAAGAGTAGTGGCGTTTTTCAAGTGGTCAATGTCGTGTTTTTTACGCATATTGCGGCGCTATTTCCGTAAGAAAATATGTGAAAGCCGTAATCACGCAAAGCTGCTGAATTGTTAATTGCAATTCCCTTTCTCACGGATTAAAATTCTCAATTCCATAAAATGCAGAGGTTTGCTTTTGATAATCGAAAAATCAATGATTGTCAAGTGAGTACATCGGAAGCCGGAGAATTGGCGGTAATCTAAGCAGGAATTATTGCTGCAACGGGCGGCGCTCTTTTGATGGGCAATGACGCGAATAATGCTTTTAAAGGGTATGACTGGAGAATGGGAAGTGGAAAATTGAGAGTTGACGATTCAATTATTCGATAATTCAATCATTCAATGATTCAACCGCACAAGGGATGGAAACGGCTAGCCCGCAGCAAGAAAATGAAAAGTGGAGAATTGAGAATTTAAAGTTTACAAATTAAACTTTAAGCCTTAAACCCTTCAATTATTCAATCATTCAATCGCCGGAGGGGAAGAGATACGCTACCATTACAAATACTGCCCTAAAATAAAATCTTATCGGAAATATTTCCAAAAGATGTAATTTTGCCTCCTTGATTATGCGCGTTTAAAATACAAAAATATATAGTATGTACTTAAAGATCAGTTTTTAATAAAATTATTATTGCTTGATTAATAAAGGATGAAATATAACATTCGCTCTCAATTATTCGTCTATGGCTTACGAGATCGCTTTGCTAAGTAACTCTCAATTAAAAAAATCAGACCGAAATATAAACATTAAAAAAATATATAAATGAAAGCATACGTATTTCCGGGACAAGGAGCTCAATTTGTCGGAATGGGAAAAGAACTATATGAAACAAACGCCGCTTGTAAAGCGTTGTTTGAAAAAGCAAATGAAATATTGGGTTTTAGAATTACCGACCTGATGTTTTCCGGAACCGACGAAGATTTAAGACAAACAAAGGTTACGCAACCGGCTATATTTCTCCACTCTGTGATTAAAGCCATCAGCATGGGCGAAGATTTTAGACCGGACATGGTGGCAGGACATTCGCTAGGGGAATTTTCGGCTTTGGTTGCCAATAAAACCTTGCTATTCGAAGACGCATTGCGTTTAGTAGCCGCCAGGGCAAATGCCATGCAGAAAGCGTGCGAAATGGAGCCCTCTACAATGGCCGCAATTTTAGGGCTGTCGGATGAGACAACCGAAAAAATCTGTTCCGGAATCGACGAAATTGTCGTTCCCGCCAACTACAACAGCCCCGGCCAATTAGTGATTTCCGGTTCTATAAAAGGTGTTGAAATCGCTTGTGAAAAACTGAAAGAGGCCGGCGCCAAACGCGCTTTGCCCCTGAAAGTAGGCGGCGCTTTCCACTCTCCGTTGATGGAACCTGCGCGCGTGGAGTTGGCAAATGCAATTAACGCCACCGAATTTCATAACCCAATTTGTCCTGTTTACCAAAATGTAAACGCCAAGGCCATCAGCAATCCTAAAGAAATCAAGAAAAATTTAATTGCTCAATTAACGGCTCCGGTACGTTGGACTCAGACCGTTGAGAACATGATTGCCGATGGAGCCGATTTTTTTGTAGAAGTGGGGCCGGGAACTGTTTTGCAAGGATTGATTAAAAAAATTAATCCGGAAGTGGAAGCCGTTAGCGCTTAGAAGTCAGGATCTTCTTTGTTTTAGGATAGATTGTTTTTCAATGACTATTCTGTATTTAGGTTTTTCCGCATTTTTATTTATTTAGAAGGTAGAGAAAAGCCTGTAAAGTCGGAAAATTAGCAGTGTATGAATCTGGGTTCGTTAGGAAAGGCGGTCTTTGCAATACCTGTGGGTAAATTGAATTAAATTCCTGTAAGTAAATAATATAAGGCATTGGGAAATGGGAATAATAAATACTCAACTTAATGAAATAGAGCATTGCGTCGAGATTTTAAGAAGCGGAGGCGTCTTGATTTATCCGACAGACACCATTTGGGGAATGGGTTGCGACGCCGCTAATGTCGAGGCCATTAATAAAATAATAAAAATAAAAGGAAGAGAGCAAGGTAAAAGCATGCTCTTGTTATGTGCAGATTTCCAACAATTATCGAAATATGTTGAAAATATTCCCGATATTGCAAAAGAAATGATACAAAGCGAAAAAGAGCCTCTTAGCATTATTTATCCTAAAGCGTCGAACCTTCCCGAAGAATTGTTGGCTGAGGATGGTAGCATTGGAATCCGTATTCCTAAGCATGAATTTTGTTTGCAACTCCTTTCAAGATTTGGAAAACCGATTGTAAGCACGTCGGCCAATTTTTCTGGCGTTCCTTCTCCTGCCTCGTTTTCGGAGATTTCTCAAGATCTGATTCAACAAGTTGATTATGTCGTGCAAATACTGAGAGATACAAAGCCCGTTTACAAAAGTTCTAAAATTGTAAGGATTTCGGAATCGGGTCAGATTACAATTATCCGAAACTAATCTTGAAATAAAATTCAAAAAGTTATAATTGAAATATTTAATAATTAAAAAATATAAGAAAAACGATGAAAGGCAAGATTAACGTACAAACGGAAAATATTTTTCCTATTATCAAAAAGTTTTTATACTCCGACCACGAGATTTTTTTACGCGAATTGGTATCGAATGCCGTAGACGCCACTCAAAAATTAAAAACGCTTTCCTCGTTGGGACAAGTTGAAGGCGAGTTGGGCGATTTAACTATTGAGATCGAAATCAACAAAAAGGAAAAAGAACTCATTTTTAAAGATCGAGGAATCGGCATGACGACCGAAGAGGTTGAAAAATATATTAACCAGATAGCTTTTTCCGGCGCTGAAGATTTTTTAGAGAAATACAAAGGGAAATCAGAAAACAATTTGATCGGTCATTTCGGATTGGGGTTTTATTCTGCATTTATGGTGGCCGAAAAAGTGGAAATCATTACGAAATCGCATACCAATGCGCCTGCCGTAAAGTGGGTTTGCGACGGAAGTCCCGAATATGTGCTGGAAGAAACTAAAAAGGAGGAGCGCGGAACCGATATTATTTTACACATTGCTTCCGATTCGGAAGAATTTCTGGAAGAACAACGCATTTTACAGCTACTGAATAAATATTGCCGTTTTATGCCTGTTCCCATCCGTTTCGGAAATGAAAAAAGATGGGAAGCCTCCGAAACGGAAAAAGATGACAAAGGAGAGGCCAAACAAGTGGAAGTCGAATATCCGCGAATCATCAACGATACCAATCCGGCTTGGAAGCAAAAACCTACCGACTTAACCGACGAAGATTACAAGAAATTCTATCACGATTTGTATCCAATGAACTTCGACGAACCTTTGTTTTGGATTCATCTCAATGTCGATTATCCTTTTAATCTTACAGGAATTTTATATTTTCCGAAAATCCAGAAAAATATCGACCCAACCCGCAATAAGATTCAATTGTATTGTAATCAGGTTTTTGTTACGGACTCGGTAGAAGGCGTTGTCCCTGATTATCTTATGTTGTTGCATGGGGTTTTGGACTCGCCCGATATTCCTTTAAATGTGTCGCGTTCTTATTTGCAGAGTGATTCGAACGTTAAGAAAATATCGAATCACATCACCAAGAAAGTTGCCGACAAACTCGAAGAATTATTCAAAAATAATCGCGAAGATTTTGAAAGGAAATGGGACGATATTAAAATATTTATTGAATATGGCATGCTGTCGGATGAAAAGTTCAACGAACGCGCCGAAAAATTCTGTCTGCTTAAAAATGTGGATAGCAAGTACTTCACTTTGGAAGAATACAAGCAATCAATAGATCCTTTACAGCTCAATAAAGAAAAAGAATTAGTTTATTTATATGCTACTGATAAAGAAGGACAGCACGCATATATTGAAAAGGCCAAAGAAAAAGGATATGACGTATTGTTGATGGATGGCATTATGGATTCTCATTTTGTCAATCAGTTGGAACATAAGACTGAAAAAACAAAATTTGTTCGCGTAGATTCCGACGTGGTTGATAAATTGATTGAAAAAGAAGAAGCTATGCCGTCGAAGCTTTCGCAGGAAGAACAGGACAAACTGAAAACGCTTGTCGAAAATGTTATTGATAAGGCCAAGTTTGTTATTCAACCCGAAAGTTTGAGCGAAACGGAGCAACCCATGTTGATTACGCAAAACGAATTTATGCGCCGGTATAAAGAAATGGCGGCCATGGGCGGGGGAGGAATGGCTTCCTTTTATGGGCAAATGCCGGAAAATTATAATTTGGTTGTAAATACAAATCATCCGTTGGTCGGCGAAATTTTGAAAGAGACTAACGCTGACAAGCAAACCGAACTTATCAGACAATTAACGGATTTAGCGCTGCTTTCTACCGGTTTGCTCAAAGGCGAGGCGTTGACGGAATTTATTAAACGAAGCGTAAAAATAATCAAGTAAACAGGGCTCCTTTTCCAAGATTTTATTTGAACTTTGCGGTTTTATGTTGCCAATCCGGACATGAAAACCGCAAAGTTTTTTTTCAGGGGTACACAAATATTAATCGCTCAAATAATGCCAGAATGCTTTTTTAATCTCATTTTCGGATATTTCGTTCCCTAGTCTTCCTTCTTTGCTGATTTCATAATATTTGTTGCCTTCTTTTACGCAAATATAATCTTCCTTAAAACTCCACCAATAATTATCCACGTAAATAGCATCGAATCTCAAGGGAATTTGCACTTCGTTTTTTCTATTGATCATGCCGTATTTGCCATTTTGCGCGACGCAGATACACGACTTATTATAAAACTTCAGATCGTCGTATACAATGGGAATTACAATTTTTCCCAAAGTATCGACAATTCCATACTTTTTGTCTTTATATACAATATGGTCTCTACACCCATCCTGACTCCAGTTAAAAACAGAATCATATTCAAAAGGGATAATAACTTCGTTTTTTGAATTAATAATGCCTGTCTTCCCTTTTTTGCTGACTATCCATTTTCTGTCATTGTAAAGGCAGGCTTCCATATTCTCGTATTCGAAGGGAATTACTTCTTCTCCCCGGTCATTAATAGCTCCGTATTCGGCATTCTTCCTTACAGGGAAAAAATTATTGTAATATCCCAGGTATTCGTCGTATATAAAGTTCGTGATAATTCGATTTGCCGTATCGATGAGACCATAGCGGTTATTTTTCAATGCAAATACGACATCTTTTCCGGAAAATTTGTCAATCCACTGATATTGAAATGGAATACGTACATCTCCTTTTAAGTCGACAACCCCTTCTCTATTGTCCGAGTTCCTTAAATGAAAAAATTCTTTTAGTTCGGAATCTGTATAATAATAATCTGCGAAAACCGATTTATAATCAACTTTTGTTATCTCATTTCCATTGGTATCCAGCAATCCGAATACATTTTCTTTACGAACGATCAACGCTTTAAAGTCTTCTTCTCCAGGTTTTATTCTGGCCTCGTAAATGGTGTCGTACTCTATAGGAATTTTAGTTTCTCCGAATTCGTCGATAGCTCCGTATTTTCCGATTCTCCCCACAAGCGCCCATCGGTATTGATTAAAAGGCTGCGCATAGGGAAAGCGTCCGAAAGGGACAATAAAACTTAAACTATCTTCCACAGTCACATAAGCTGATTGAGTTCCTTGCCGGATTAAAACCAAGCCGTTAACCAGGTAACCGTAACCATCTGTTTTATTGTAGGTTTTTTCAACTTTATCAAATTCAAAATAAGTAAGTTTTTTACCTTTCGGAGAAAAGAAAGCCCATCGGTTATCCTCCTTTATCAGCACAAAAGGATCTTTTGGCGAATAGCTTTGGTCGACGTTCGAGTATTCAGGTGGAATAACTTCCCGTCCCCTAAAATTGATGAAACCGTACATTCCATCCGACATTATTTTTGCTAGCCTACAACCGTTAAAATTTTCCGCTTCTTCATAAATAAATGGAACTATTTCCGTATTATTTCTGGTAATGTATCCATATTTCTTCCCTTTTTTTGCATACGTCTTGCTTTCGGTAAAAGTTCCCAATTCCAGGTACTTAAATGGAATCAGGATCCTGTTTCGCCTATTAATAGCGCCTGCTTTCTTCTCTATTTTTGCAATGGCAGTACCTTTTGGGTCGAAGAGGCTTAGCTGGTCATAAACAAAGGGAATCAATACATTTGTATCGTTATCAATAAATCCCCATTTTTTGGTATTTTTTTCATAAGCCCTGATAAATCCAAGGCTATCTTCGTTCTCGTAAACAACAATATCCCGGAGTAAAAAATCGCTTTTCTTCTCAGTATCCTTACTTTTGTTTCTTTGAGCGTATAAATTAACAGAAAAAAAAATTAAGATCCACACCCCAATAATATTCTTCATATTCTTTCGTTATCTTTCCACTTTGAGCAATAAAAGTTCATGCGTATAAATGCTTTTGCAAAACTACGATTTTTTCTTCTGAGACTAATTGAACAAAATTTTTATTAATGTCTCGCTTGTAGGATTTTATAAAACTAGATGCAGGTGGTATTTAGTTTGCGCAAATCTTTGAAGAAATAAAAATTTGATTTTTCGTGCTTTTATATTATGATAACCAGATGAAAAATAATTTTTAACACTATTAATTCAGAGGTAAATATAATTTTGATTTGCAATATTTGAAAAAAAACCGACCTTTGCATTCCCTTATAAGGGTACAAAGCGCATATAAGGAAAACCATGTTAATCTGTGAATTAGATTTTTAAGAACTAACTATATTAAAAAACAAACGCTTGAAAAACAACATCTTTAAAATATTGCTGGCAATCGCTCTGATATTTTTTATAGGCGCTTTTACTACAAACGTTTGCGCCGAAGATGTTTTTTCAACGAGCATAAGTAATAGCAGTAATTCGCAGGAAGGTTTTTATATTACAAATTTCTCAAATCCTGTCTTTTCCTCCGGAGTATTTAGTGCATCTTTACAAGTTTCGGTATTTACTCCTTACACATACATAGCATACAATGTTTCTTACCTAAATCCTCTTTCTCAAAAGACTCATTTGCAATTGTATGCCGTCAAATCGCAATATATTTTGTCTCATGCAGGAAAGCAGCTGAACGGCTACTATTTGTACTGCATCAGAAAGTTACAGATTTGATACTATGTTCTTCCTAAATGACGTTTCGCTCTTTTAAAAACAGGTTGAATAATTAGAATTCTACCATAAAATGGACTTTTAAGTTTAAGTCCGGAGAGTGGGCAAAGTTAGTTCTGTTGCCATTATTATAACATTTGCAATATATTTTGATTATATATTTAAAATAAACATTATCAGTAATCTAAAGTTTAAATTCAATTTTATTTAAAGTTATGGAAACTCAAAAACAAAAAAAGACAAGAAAATCTAATGGCTTATCAGCTGCGTGGGTAATTTTAGGTTGTGCTATCATCGCCTTCTGTTTTTTCTTCCTTGTATGCGGCAATCCTTCTAATTTCGATGAGAAAGGACACCCCATTGGCGGAAATTTATTTGGAACTTTATACCAGGGGGGATTTGTAATTCCAATAGTTATGACGCTGTTGTTAACAGTTATCGCATTATCTGTTGAACGCGCTTTGGCATTGCGCAGAGCTAAAGGAAAAGGCAAGTTAATTGATTTTGTTGAAGCTGTAAAACAAAAACTGGAAAAAGGAGAATTAGACGAAGCTCGTAAACTATGCGATGCTCAACAGGGCAGCGTATCGAATATTCTTACCTCAGCTTTATTGAGATATGAAGACGTGGATAGACAAGATTTATCTAATGATGAAAAAGCGGCTCTTATATCAAAAGAAATAGAAGATGCGACTACTTTAGAACTTCCGGCTATGGAACAAAATCTTTCGGTTATTGCCACTATATCTACTTTAGGAACATTGATGGGACTGTTGGGAACAGTACTGGGTATGATCAAGTCTTTCGGCGCTATGGGACAAGAAGGAGCTCCTGATTCAACTGCTCTTGCCGTAGGGATTTCTGAAGCGTTGTTAAATACGGCTATGGGTATTGCAACAGGTGCTTTAGCTATTATTTGCTACAGCTTTTTCTCAGGCAAAGTTCAAAATATTACAAATTTTGTTGATGAAATAGGTTTTGCTATCGGACAAACTTTTACCAAAAAAGATTTGAAAAGAAAATAAGCAATCTCTTTGTTCAATAACTAATTAAGAAATAACTATGTCAAAAGTAAAAGTCAAAAAACAAAATACATTCATCGACATGACGGCGATGAGCGACGTAACCGTGCTTTTGCTGACATTCTTTATGCTTACGGCAACATTTTTACCAAAAGAACCGATAAAGGTGATTACGCCGGCATCTGTAATGGAAATAAAAATTCCGGATGCAAACCTCCTTACGATTCTGGTAAAACAAAACGGACAATGTTATCTTAACCTTGACAGGCCAAATGACCGGAAAGCAGTATTGGAGCTAATCGGCAAAGATTACGGAATTACCTTTACGCCAAAGCAAATAAGTTCATTTGTTAATCAACCTTCGATTGGAGTACCTATCAGCGCTCTACCTAAATTTTTGGATATGAGAATGGAAGATCAGGATATCGCTTTGAAAAGTTCCGGAGTTCCAACAGATAGCACAAACAACCAATTGAAGAGATGGGTACAACATTCGTGCGAGGTAAATAAAGAATTGAAAATAGCAATAAAAGCAGATCAGTCTACGCCCTATACAATGGTGAAAAATGTAATTGAAACGCTACAGGATCTTAAACAAAATAGATTCAATTTGATTACAACGTTAAAAGGGATGCCCGAAGGATTTTAAACAGTGAATAATGAAAGGTTAGGGTATACTGTCTCATGATAGCATTGAATACAGTTAATTTATCTTTCAATTTTTATCTTTCAATTATTAATAAATAAGAAATATGGCAGAAGTAAATACCGGAGGCGGTGAAGCGAAAAAAGGAAAACCCAAAAAAATGCAATTAAGGGTTGACTTTACACCTATGGTTGATATGAACATGTTACTGATAACATTTTTTATGTTCTGTACAACTTTAAGCAAGCCTCAAATGATGGATCTGGTGGTGCCAACAAAAGATAACGATCTTACAGTCGAAGAAAAAACAAAAGTAGATGAAGCCAAAACTATTACTGTTCTTTTGGCTGACAACGACATCGTCTATTACTATTTTGGAAAGCCTAATTACGAAGATTATAATTCATTGATTAAAACGAATTATAATCCCGAAGGTCTTCGCGCAATGTTGGTGGATAGAAACGGAAAAGCCGTTGCTAAGATGGCCGAACTTCGTCTGAAGAAAGCGCAAAAGAAAATTTCGGAAGAGGACTTTAAAGAACAATCCAAGGAAGTGAAGGGAGCTAAAGACGGACTTGTGGTTATAATAAAACCAACAGATGCGTCAACCTATAAAAATCTTGTAGACGTTTTGGACGAAATGCAGATATGTAGTATTGGCCAATACGCTATCGTCGATATGACCGAAGGAGATGATTTCTTGATTGAAAATTTCATGAAGAAAGGCGCTTTAACACAAGAAGCCGCTAAGCTCAAAAAGTAATAAATTATGTCGCATAAAATCTAATGAAACGAACATGTAACTCTGCATAAAAGATTATGTTGGTTAAAACATGTAAGTTCCATCTGACTTTAATGTAAAAATTAAAAATAACAGATGAAATGGCAAAAGACATTAATTTGACATCACAAGAATGGTGTGATATTGTATTTGAAGAAAAAAATAAAAAATACGGCGCGTACAAAATACGAAGGATGTCTTCGAGAAGACATACAATAGCGCTTATCGTAGTTTTTGTATTTGCAATATTTATAGCTTTTCTTCCTTTTTTAATTAAAACAGTTGTAGAAGCGACCCGGCCTGCTTCGGAAGGTTTAACCGAATCGACGGTGCTGGCAGAATTAAAAAATGTTGAAGATCAGGTTAAGGAAGAAAATATTGCTCATCAACAAGAGGCTCCGCCTCCGCCTCCTTTAAAGAGTACAATTAAATTTACTCCTCCTGTAATTACAGCTACAGAAGAAATGAAGGAGGATGATGGTATGAAATCTCAGGAAGAACTTGCAGAGACTAAGTTGCAGATTTCGGTCGCAGACGTTAAAGGAACCGACGATCAACATGGCGTTGATATTGCAGATTTAAAGGAGCATAAGGTAATTGTTCAGCAGGAAAAAGAAGAAGTATTTGTGTCTGTAGAGCAAATGCCTGAATTTCCTGGCGGAGAAGGAGAACTAAGAACGTTCATTCAGAAAAATCTGAAATACCCTGCTATAGCTAAGGAAAATAGAATTGTCGGACGCGTTTATATTGAATTTGTAGTAAATAAGAATGGGGAAATAGATAGGATTAAGATATTAAGAAGTCCTCATGGATCGCTCAGCGAAGAAGCCATCCGAGTTATAAAGATCATGCCGAAATGGGTGCCTGGGAAACAGAATGGGATAAGCGTATCAACGCGTATTAATATGCCTATCATATTTGAGTTGCGATAAACGACAATAGCGCGTCTTTTGTCGTTAGAAATGAAAATATATCTATTTTATATTTTCTTTATGCCCATAGGATGCGCGTGTTTAATTGTTTTGCTAAAATGGAATGCTATTTGCAATTGACTGGCATAATTACTGATTACATCTATGCGTGCATAGATTCTCTAGGTAGATAGATTGGTAGATTTTGATGGAAGAAATTTCATTTTCCAGGCAAAACATAAAAACTACTTTTGTTCACGGTAATATATCAGTCGTGATTCAGTACTCTTCAGGTTGTCTTTTGCGTCGG
The DNA here is from genome assembly GCA_031553195.1 of Bacteroidales bacterium. Taxonomy (GTDB): domain Bacteria; phylum Bacteroidota; class Bacteroidia; order Bacteroidales; family P3; genus JAVBLV01. Next base: position 8,045 of record JAVBLV010000021.1, on the reverse strand, counting down.
ATTGTATTCTGGTAAATCTTACAAAAATAAAGTCATGCAATATAAAAATGTAAATTTCAGATTTTTATGGGGGATCTTCATGCTGATCATTTATTTTGGAATGGCTTTTTTATTAGTTTTTACCAATATATTCGATTTTAAGATTGGATTACGAATAGTATTTGGAGTTGTTTTTTTCCTGTATGGTTTATTCCGTGCATATAGAGTTTGGAAATACAATAAATAAATTGATTATGAAAAAAAGCTCATGTTTTTATTTATTCCTATTTACATGTTTTTTCTTGTCATGCGATAGGAATAAAGCAACTCGCACCGATACGCCGACAAGCGGGGAAGCTACGATTGCAGTAGATGAATGTCTCGCCCCTGTTGTTCAGGAAGAGATTAATGTTTTTACAGGATTAAATACCCTGGCTCATATCAATCCGGTTTTTACAAGCGAAAATCAAGTATTCAAACTTTTAACCACCGATAGCATTCGTTTAATTATTGCCGCGCGCGACATCACAGAAGAGGAAATAAAACTTATTAAGGCATTTAAACGAAGTCCGCGTTCTCAAAAGATAGCAACGGATGGAATTGCGTTAATCATAAATGTTACGAATACCGATTCTTTAATCAGCGTTTCTGCTTTACAAAAAATCATAACGGGAAAAATAGTCGATTGGAGAGACATATCATCTGACAAACATGGAGAATCCCGGCCTTTAAAAGTTGTTTTTGACAATTCCAATTCAAGTACTTTGCGTTTTATTAAAGATTCAATTTGTAAAGGAAATCCCATAAGTAACGAGCTAACCGTGGCCAAATCTAATTTAGCCGTTATCAAATATGTAGCTGACAATCCAAATGCATTAGGCATAATAGGGGTAAACTGGATTAGCAACCCGAATGACTCCAGTCAATTAAGTTTTGACAATACCATACGCGTTATGTCTGTAAGCCAAGATGAAAATCCGAATGAAACGAACAGCTATAAGCCCTTTCCTGCATTTTTAGCAACCAGGCAATATCCTCTTACAAGGGATGTTTATGCTATTATTTCTGATGTAAGGGGCGGACTCCCTTCAGGTTTTGTCGCTTTTTTAGCAGGCGATAGCGGACAACGTATCGTATTGAAAGCGGGGCTTGTCCCGGCTACTCGTCCTAGCCGGCTAATCAATGTTAAAAATGAATTTGAAAGTGTGGAAGACTAAGTAACTGTTTAAATTTTTATGGAAAAGGTTTTGAGAGATAAAAATAGCGATTTTGCAGGCGGAATTTTTTAAGAATAATAGAGCTATTTGGCAAAAATTCTGACAAAGAAAGAATCAAAATACTTCATAGGAAAATTTTAAAACAAGCTCTAAGAATAATAACAAGGGAAAAGGTTACAAGTATTTGAATTTGGATAACTACAAAATAAATCAATCTGTATTATGAAAAAAATAAAATTGTTATTTGCCATTTTTACTACTGTTTGTATTGTTTCAAATGCGCAAACCAATATAGGTATCGACTATTTTCGACTGGGCGAATATGATTTAGCAAAAAAATATTTTGAAGCACATCTTTCGCAAACCCCGGCAGAATCGAATTATTACCTTGGCGAAATAGCCTTTGCCCAAAATAAGAAGGATGAAGCAAAATCGTATTATACTAAGGGTCTTAATGCGAATAAGGAATATCCTTTAAATGCAATTGGACTTGCTAAATTGGAGTTAAAACAAAATCTGAAAGCGGCGGAATCAGTATTTAAAAGATACAATCAAAAGATAGACGCGCTTATTGAAATCGGATATGCATATCTTGATAATGGATTTAATGACATTGCATTGGAAAAAGCGGAAGAAGCCCAAAAATTGGATCGAAAAGATCCGAGATCTTATGTATTGGAAGGTGATGCTCTAAAATCCTCTAAAAATTTAGGAGCCGCCGTTGGAAAATATGATAATGCTATTTATTATGCGCCTAATTATCCTCTTCCCTATATCAAAGGTTCGGAAATTTATGAGAACACCAACTGGCAAGTGGCCATTGAGAAACTTAAAACAATTGCGAAATTAGAACCCGGTTATTTAATTACTTACCGCAACTTAGGAAAGCTTTATACCGCTAATGGGTTTTATCCTCTGGCTGTTGAAGCATATAAAACTTATTTTTCGGGAAATTATTATACTCTTGAGGATATATCGAGATATGTAACGGCTTTGTATTTCAACAAACAATATGAAGAAATAGTAGAAGTAATCAAAGAAGGATTGGCAATAGATCCCAATCATTTTGTTCTGAATCGCCTTCAATTATATGCCGCCGCCGGTTTGCATGATCATACAAACGGATTAAAACATGCCGACAGTTTTTTTACATTAAATGATAAATCGGATAGTTATATCTCAAAAGATTATGCGATGTATGCAACTTTATTGAAAGATGCTAAATTGTACGATAAAGCAACAGCTCAATATGAAAAAGCGCTCTTGATGGATAGCGCGAATTATGATTTATACAAAGAAATGGCTAACGTTGCTGGTTTAAAAGGTGAAAATGCTTATGCCGCTGAGCTTTATAAATTGTACATTTCAAAAATAGGCGATAAAATTGAGGCTTCGGATTACTATCAACTAGGCCGGTATTATTATAATGCAGGAAGTATCCGTTCGGCAGCTGATACAACGGTATTGATTGGTATGCAGTCAGATAAAGATTTTATTGCCAAATTATCGGAAAACGGTCAGGCAAAGGACTCATTGTTGAAAAATAATCGACTTTTTATAAAAACTTCTGTAAACTATTTCCTTTCCAGAGCCGACAGCGCTTTTGATATTGTTATAGAACGGGTTCCTGATGGATACACCGGCTACTTGTGGAAGGCAAGAACCAATTCATTGCTCGATCCTGATTCGGAAATCGGTTTGGCAAAACCTTATTATGAGAAAACCATTGATATTTTGCTGACCAAAAAGGAAACGACAAATGCTATTACCAGTACTTTGATTGAGGCATATAGTTATCTTGGGTATTTTTATTATTTGAAAAACGATTCGGATAATACGCTCTTGTATTGGAATAAAGTATTGGAATTAGATCCTCAGAATTCCAATGCAAATGCGGTGTTGAAAACAATGAAAAAGAAATAGAGATCCGTTAGGGGAAGAGATTTATCGCCCTGTTCTTTGAATTATATCAAATTCTTTATTAATCGTTTAGCGTAAGTTTGATGGATCAACACGTATTATTTTATTCCTGATTTTCATTAAACGTGGCTTATTTTTGATCTTTTCGTGATTTTAGATCAAATTTATTAATCCATCAGACTTACGTTTTTTTTAATATCCGCAGTATTAACGCCAAAAAAAGAAAGGCGAAAATAGTTTGGAGTAGTTAAGCATTGGGAATGAGTGTTTTGTTCTTTTGCTAAACGATATTTGTTAATTGATGCATAGCTTCTGCTACAATATGAATTTGCAAAGATAATTTTTTTGTTTCATCGAAACAAAAGGAATTTTTAATATTCCAAATTAAATAAGAATGGAACGATTCGTGATTTTATGAGATCCGAAGTGGAAATGCTTGTTTGAAAAGGAATCACAGCCGTCCGAAAGTTTATTAGAAAGCCTGCGTAAAAACGCCTAATTTAGTTGCGTCAAAAAAACAAAAGAAGATGCAATTACACAGGCGCAGCAAAAATAACAAAAACCGGTATTCCGGCAAATATTAGATTTAATCCCTCATTCTATTTTCCGTACGGTAGTCAACCAGCATAAGAGCGACAAGGGCTGTCATAAGTGCAAAACTTTCAACCAGTTAGTCGCCATAACTTTCGGACAGTTGGCAAAATGCGATACTTTGTCGGATATAAATTGTTGATTATCAATAAATACAAAACAACTAAGCGATTTAGGATTGATGCAAAATCCATCCAAATCAACCATGAGCGATGGGAATAAAAACAGGTCATACAAGGTATTTGAAACCCTTTACCACCGTTTGTTGGGTTATTACGGACAAATCTTAAAAACCCGTCATCAATGGCACATCATCGAGGAAATCAAAGGCAAGACCATCAAACTTATCGACAGTACCGTCATCAGTCTCTGTTTAAATCTTTTCGACTGGGCAAAGTTTCGGACAGCTAAAGGCGGCTTGAAAATACGCACTATTTTGGAAGAAGCCCTGTCGTTGCCCTGCTTTGTGAATATTACCGAAGCCAAAGTGGCCGATAGTAAGGGGCTGTCCGAACCGGTATTCGACAAAGGAACCATTGTGGTGGAAGACCTTGGGTATTTCGATTTCGACCTGTTTAAAAAGCGATGCGACGCCGGAAATGTTTTTGTTACCCGCATTAAAACCAATACTGTTTATAAAAGCATCGAAGAACTGGATTTGCCTGATAAAGAAGATCTGGATATTTTAAAGGATGAATTGATTCGATTTACTTCCAACAAAGCCAAAGAATCCAAAATTGATGAAATAACTTTCCGCTTGGTAACCGTTTACAGGGAAGAAGACGGGAAAGTACTGCATATCATAACCAACCAGCTCACATGGGAAGCCCGAACCATTGCCGATTTGTACAAGAAACGCTGGGATATAGAATTGTTTTTCAAGATCATGAAGCAAAACCTGCAAATCAAAACTTTTCTCGGCGCCAGCGAAAACACTGTAAAATTGCAGATTTATGTGGCCTTGATTTGTTTTATGCTGTTGGAACTCATCCGCAGGGTATATTGTAAGGAAAAACCGGCGTTCAGTAATTTTTGCGAGAAAGTACGCATCCTGTCGCATGGAAGAAACTAATGCTAAAGATACAGGTTTAATATGAAGTTTAATTTTAAAATTGTGTTTTTTTACCTCCGTTTCGCTGCCAAAAATCGGGATAATTTCCAATCTTTCGGATAAACCGCAGGAAATAAGCTAAATATCTCCTGACAAAATCCAGTAAATAATTCAAGTCTAAGATACTTACAATACACCTTCCCTTCAATACCTATTTTATTTATTAAGTTTCAAGCTATTTCATAAAAAAACATAAGTACTTAAAATCTGAATAAAAGAGTAATTTGTCGTAATAATCAAATAATTAATAAATTAGAAATTTGCAATCCAAAAATATCAAGAACTACGATGAAATATATTGTAATTATCTAAAGAATAGCAATTTACATAATGTTTTGTACGTTGTTTTTTGTACTTAAAGTAAAAATGTTACGTGTTAAACACAAAATTGGCATACAAATTGACTAGTGAAGGATTACTTTATTATAATCAACAAAATAGAAAACAGAATAAAAGCAACACAATCAATGGAACTCCTATATAAAGAAGAACATTTATCATGTTTTCAATACTCGAAAGGACAAGATCCAATAATTGAACGTATTGAAAGAGGGAAAGATAAATATTTTCAGATTTACAATGATGTTAACAAGATTATTTTTGTTTTAAAAGGAAAAATTATCATTTCATTCAATGAACAAATAAATGTAGAAATAAAAGAAGGGGAATTTTTTTTTGTTCCTCCGAAAAGTCAATATAGCAGTGTTGCGGAAGAAGATTCTGTTGTTCTTCTTTTTCGTTTAAATTTAAGTTTCAACTTTTGCGAACATTTTTCATTTGAAATGCTACTCAGTGGAAAAAATACGAAAAAAATACCGGAAGTATTCAGTAAATTAAAGGCTAATTACTTATTGGCTAATTATTTCAAATCTTTAGAAATGCTCTTGCAAGATGGGCTTAAATGTTTCTATTTTTTGGAATTAAAACTACGCGAACTCCTTTTCTTACTGAGGGCTTATTATACAAAAGAAGAACTTTATGCCCTTTTTACTTCTGCTTTAAGCGCCGATATTCAATTTTCGAACAAAGTATTCGAAAATTGTGATAAGGTGAAATCATCAAAAGAACTGGCTGCAATTATGAATTATAGCTTGTCAGGATTAGAAAAACGTTTTAAACGAATTTTTGGAGTACCTGTCTATCAATGGTTAAAATTAAGAAAGGCCAGGAATATATATCATGAAATCAATTGCACGAAAAAGACTTTTGCAGAAATAGCCTTTGAATACGGGTTTTCATCTGCTTCTTATTTTAATGATTTCTGTAAAACAAATTTTGGGAAAACGCCCGGTGATATTCGTAATCAAATCCTGTATTTTAATAATAACCAAAATAAGAGTAAATAAAGCGGAATTATAATAGAGGATACTTCATTTTTTTCTGCTTTATATTTTTTTAAAATAGCATAAAATAAATCAATTCAAAACAAAACCGAAAAATAATTGTTCTATTTGCCAGAAAATAAACTTAGAAATCTTTTTGAAATGAAGAGTATATTCTACAAACAATATAAGCTCCTGTTTATCATATTGATTACACATTTGAGTAGTTTTCATGCTTTCGCCCAATGGAACGGTGGGAACGGCACAGTGGGGAATCCATATCAGATTGCCACTGCCGCCCAGTTGAAACTGTTGGCCGATAGCGTGAATGCAGGAAAGCCTTTTACGAATGTCTATTTTAAATTGACCAATAACGTCAACCTGAACGGTACCAACTGGACACCGGTAGGAACTTCGGCAAGGCCTTTCAGAGGAAATTTTGATGGAAGCAACCTCACCGTTTCAGGATTGTTTATCAGCAGATCTATGAATGATGTGGGTTTGTTCGGGTATATGACCGGCGGAACTATCAGCAATTTGGGCGTGATTACAACGCCCGGCGGGGTGACAGGAACTACAAACGTGGGGATTTTGCTCGGCAATCAGAACGGCGGTACGGTTACCGGCTGTTTCACCATGGGAACCGTTGCCGGAAACGATGCCGTTGGCGGTTTGATTGGTAATCAGGTTTCTGTTATACCTGTTCCGGTCGTTTCGCAATGTTTTGCCATTGTCGATGTTACCGGTGGCGCAGGACTCAATGGCGCTGCCGGTTTAATCGGTATTGTGAGGGGGAATCTGAACAATTCCTACGCATGGGGCGATGTTCGGGGCGCGGGTTCGGTGTCGGGATTGGGCGGCGCCCTCAGTAACAACGGCGTGGTCAATTCCTGTTATGCTTTGGGAAATGCCGCTTCATCGCCATCGTCCAGAATTGGTGGGTTGGTGGGCTTTCTAACCCAATCGACCGCAAGCCTGCAAAACAGTGTGGCAATCAACGGAACGCTGACGAGCGTCAGCACATCGATAGGGCGCGTGTTCGGACAAACAAATCATAACACATTTACAAATAACCACGCCATAGATAGCATGGTGCTGCTTCTCAATGGCGCCAAGAAATCGGTTACTTCCAGTTCTACCGGAATGGATGGCGAAACGCAAACCAAAGCCACCCTGAAATCATCGGCATTTTATGGCAATACGGTTTTATGGAATATTTCCAATGTGAACGACGGCAATAAGATATGGAATATTTGGGAAGGCGTGAGTTATCCTTACCTGCAACGGCAAAGTTCGCCTGCCAATCCGGTTTCTTTTTCGGGAACTACTTTGCAAGGTACTTTCCGGCCGGATGTGTCCGTGGATAGTATTGTGATTTCTATCAAAAACGGAACATCGTTTACACGGCTTGGAATAGCCACCGTGAATAATGCCGCTCACACATGGTCGTTCAACAGTTCTTCTCTTATTATGAATGGCATTGTGTATGTGCAAACCTATGAATCGGGAAAAGCATGGCCTTCGTATCCGGTGGATTTTACGATTTGCGGTATTACGCCGACCTTTGAAACCGTGGACAAAACGTCGTGTATTCCGGCCATAAACCTGCAAACCGCGATTACCAACCTGCAAAATGCGGATATAAAAGACGTGCAATTCAGCAAGGCGGGCGGCGCGGCTTTTGATGCCAATATAATTCCGTCGCCGGCAACCTATGCCACTAAAGGCACGGAAATTATTTATGCAAGAGTAACCACAAGTATTGGCTGTCAAAGTGTTATTAAATCATTTCAGGTGAAAACAACCGGAACGTTGATGTTCAGGGAAGATTTCGGAAGTATCGGCAATCCGGGTTCGGGCGATTGTTCCACCACACCTTTAGGCCCGACGGTAACATCCTATACT
>JAVBLV010000025.1:0-3069 GCA_031553195.1 Bacteroidales bacterium | reverse complement strand
TAAGTAATCCTTGCAATCCTCATCTGTCTTGAACTTGTCCGTGAAAGACAATATGTTCATCCCTTTGAATAAATCCATAAATATATGTTTTTTACAAAGATACATGTTTTTCAGCAACTAAAGGGTCGTTTCAATAAAAATAAAACAATGAATGCAGAAATTTGTTCAATGTCGCTAACAAAAAAATCTTTGATATTTACGAAGGTAAGTACGTGTCGAGAATTAGTTTAGACTATTTTTAAATCTTTATTGTTTGCAAAAGCATGAAGTACGTACATTTGATAAATTTGAATAAACTAAACTATTTTTTATATTTACCTAGAAGCAATAGTCCGTTAAAACTTAACCCACATTATTCATGTCATTTATGTAAATTATTGAGTATAGTGCAATTTAAAGATTTTACAATAGCCCAAAAGTGGGCGTCTGTATTTTAGTATAAAACGGTTATTTATCAATAAGTTAATGTGTTATTTTTGTTCTGAGATGAATAATGCGGGATAAAGAACATTTCTACAAAACAGATGAGATGGATAAGGCCTTGAAAGAGGTAACAGGATATTATGAAAATAACATTACTCGAATGAAATATGGGACTTCTATTAAAAAAGGGTATCTTATAGGTTCAGTCTCTATTGAATCGGCTCATCGCAATGTCATACAGCAAAGGTTAAAATTATCAGGACAAAGATGGTCGATAGGGGGAGCTCAGAGAATAGCCAACCTCAGGGCATATAGAAAAAGTAATCGATGGGAAACTTTAGTCGCGTGCATTAAAAAAACTGCGTAATGCAATTTGACATGCACCCATGATTTCGTTTTATTTATTCATCTATTATGTTATGCGTAAATTTTTCTATTATTTAAGATATTCATAAATACCCATTGGTTTTACATGCTCAGACAAGTAATTTTTCAATTGCTCCATAGAAATACGTATTTGTTGCATGCTGTCGCGTTCCCGAATGGTAACTGTATTATCTTCTAATGTTTGCGCGTCAACAGTAATACAATATGGCGTGCCTATCGCATCCTGGCGCCGGTAACGACGTCCGATAGCGTCTTTTTCATCAAACTGAAGCATAAAATCTTCCTTGAGATTATCTACTATTTCACGAGCTTTCTCAGACATGCCGTCTTTTTTTACTAATGGCAAGACTGCCGCTTTGTAAGGAGCCAATACCGGAGGAATAGATAAAACAACTCGTTCGCTGCCATCCTCCAGTTTTTGTTCCTGATAAGCATGGCTAAAAATAGCTAAAAAAGTACGGTCAAGACCTATGGAAGTTTCTATCACGTAAGGCACATAACCCTCATTCAGTTCCGAATCAAAATACTGTAATTTTTTTCCCGAATACTGCACATGCGCTTTCAAATCATAATCCGTGCGGGAATGTATTCCTTCTAATTCTTTGAATCCAAAAGGAAATTCAAATTCTATATCGGTGGCGGCATTGGCATAATGAGCCAATTTTTCGTGATCATGATAACGATATTTTCCGGTTGGTATTCCCAAGGCCAGATGCCATTTCATACGTTCGTTTTTCCAATAATCGAACCATTGCAATTCTGTTCCGGGGCGCACAAAAAACTGCATTTCCATTTGCTCAAATTCCCGCATACGGAAAATAAACTGACGAGCTACAATCTCATTGCGAAACGCCTTCCCTATTTGCGCTATTCCAAAAGGAACCTTCATCCTTCCGGATTTTTGTACGTTCAAGAAATTAACAAAAATTCCTTGAGCAGTTTCCGGACGCAAATAAATTTGACTTGCATCTTCGCTTAGAGAACCCATTTGAGTCGAAAACATCAAATTAAATTGACGAACCTCCGTCCAATTTCTTGTTCCTGATATTGGACACACAATTCCTAATTCTTCTATCAATAGTTTTATATCAGCCAGATCATTTCTTTCCATAGCCTGAATGAAGCGCGCATTGATCTGGTTAATTTTTTCTTGATTTTCTATAACCCTCGGATTCGTTTCTATGAATTGTTGTTTATTGAATGCGTCGCCGAAACGCTTTGCCGCTTTTTCTACTTCTTTATCAATTTTTTCTTCTAATTTTGCAATATAGTCTTCTACGAGTACGTCGGCCCGATAACGCTTTTTAGAATCCTTATTATCAATCATAGGATCATTAAAAGCGTCGACATGCCCTGATGCTTTCCATATAGTCGGATGCATAAAAATAGCAGAATCTATTCCTACTATGTTTTCGTGAAATTGCACCATAGACTTCCACCAATAATTTTTTATATTATTTTTAAGTTCAACCCCTAATTGACCATAGTCATAAACAGCTGCCAGTCCGTCATAAATATCGCTGGAAGGAAATATAAAACCATACTCCTTGGCATGGGAAACTATCTTTTTGAATAACTCTTCGTTGTTAGCCATTGTATAAAATTAAAATCTCAATTTGTATAAATTTGCAAAGATAATTTTTTTTGAGCAGTTATTTCAAATCAAATCATGAAAAAGGAACATAATAATTGTACTATCATAGTTTTCATATTTTGACCATCGTTTTTATTCTTGAAATAGTGACAAAATAATATTTGGAAATAAATCAATTAGCTATTTTTCCCGAAAAATTTTATTGAAAGAATTGCTGAAATTAAAAATAGTTGTACCTTTGCAAACGGAGAGATGGCAGAGTGGTCGATTGCGGCGGTCTTGAAAACCGTTGACTGTCAAAGGTCCGGGGGTTCGAATCCCTCTCTCTCCGCTGAGATGTTCGGACAGAACACAGACAAAGTCAGACAAGTCCCGTAAAATTAAGGTTTTACGGGACTTTTTCTTTACCTGCCAAAGACATTTTGAGGACGAAAAAAGGCCAAATTTGGACAGTCAACCGTTACCGAACCGTTACCCAAACCATTCGAAAAAAATGGTAACGATTTCCGAAATAAGTCCCTGAACTGTCGTAAGTTGTCCATTCGCAAGTGGCTCATTTTAGAAACAATAACAGTAATTTTGTAACGTAAAAAATGAGCAGTATGAGAAGTTCTCTTAAAATTCTGTTTTACTTGCGTAAGAACCGTCTGAATAAAGACGGTAAA
>JAVBLV010000044.1:0-53543 GCA_031553195.1 Bacteroidales bacterium | reverse complement strand
TCAAAGTTTGCCCTGCTATGGTGCGGTGTGGCGAAAGCTCCCGAAACGCGGTTATCTGCGTTAGGACACCTGTGGCAGGGTTTTTATTTATTCCTAAAAAGATAACATTATGTGTCAAACAAATCAATCCGAGGAAAAACTTTATCCTTGGGCAAAACCAATCAAAGAGGTTCAACGAAAACCTTATTATCCAATTCCTCGACCGTACATTCGCAATCTCAAAGTTTATTATGCGTATCAATCGGGCAATTTTCACAAACCCCTTATCTCTCTGAGCGGAAAATGGCTCAATGATGCCGGTTTCTCTGTTGGTGACAAAATTTGTGTCACTATCAACGACAATCAACTAGTTATAGAACTTGCAAAATAGTCAAAGAACGAAGAGGTCTAACGGCCTCTTTTTTATTTATTTTCTACAGCTTCGCCCCCGTCAGTCACAAAATTCACTTGTCAATCAAGTTTCTCTTTGCCTGAATTTTCTGACTTTTCTATCAACAGAGTTTCTCTGTCTCCATGCACTTTTTACGCGTTGCAGCAAACTTAATTATTGGCGCCACATATATACGCCTATTATCCCATTTTGGGAGCGGTTGCCGCCACTGCGGGCTATCTTTGTTTCTTGAAAAGTTCCCTCTCATTCTTAACTCTTAATTTTTAATTCTTCATTCATTATATCTCAAGATCGTCAAATGGTGATTTTATCCGCTGTATGCTTCTGGCGCTTACATGTGTGTATATTTCAGTGGTTTTGCTATGACTGTGTCCAAGTAGTTCTTGAATGTACCGCAAATCTGTTCCCGCTTCCAACAGATGTGTAGCATAGCAATGCCGCAAGCAATGTAATGTAAACTTTTGTCGGATGCCTGCACGCTCTTTGGCTGCCTTAAATACATTCTGCAAACTCGATTCGGTGTAAGGCGTATTGGGTTCTTGTCCTTCAAAAAGCCATGTTTGCGGACGATATAGTTTAAAGTACTCGCGAAGCATTGTCAATATTTTTCCCGACAAAGGAACGATACGGTCTTTGTCTCCTTTTCCATGCCGAATCACAACCACGTTCCGCTTCGAGTCCACGTCGACAATTTTCATATTCAGCAGTTCGCTCCGACGTAATCCGCAAGCATAAATCATCGAAAGCATGGTTCGATGCTTCAAGTTTATTGTACCTCCAATAATCCGCCCCACATCTTCTTTCGACAAAACACGCGGTAAAAACCGCCCTTTTCGTGGACGTTCAATATTTTCCAATATCAATTTCTTGCTGGGAATTTTTTCGTAAAACAATTGTATCGCTTTGATAAACTGCGTTTGATAAGTTGCTGAGAGTTTTCGTTCAATAATGTATTGCCGATTGAAATTGCTCAGATCCGCATTGTCGATTTCCAAAATATTTTTTTCTGCATGATAATTGAAAAAAATCTGCAAACATTCTGAATATGCTTCAATAGTACGTGGGCTATAGCGTTTTTCTTTCATATAATTCGAAAAACGTTCGAGCAAAGTCGTAATTTTTGTATCAATTACTGTTGGCGACGGAACTTCTTCATCTTTTAGTTCAATGCCCAGCATTTTCAATGCCGTCATTTTATATGGAGAGTTTGGAATATACCAACTTTTCATTGATCGACTCCAATAAATTCCTTGTATTGTTTTTATTTTAGCGATGATGGTTTTATCGTAATCAAAAACCAATTGAATAACCTTTTGATTATGATGCATTACCCATTTGGCGTGTATATTCATTTCTAAAAAAATATTTTCTATAACTACTATTTTTTTACAGAAACAAATATATGCATTTTTAGGAGATATTATTTAATTTTTCAGGAAAAGTTTTGGAAATAAAATTGGTGAATAGGAAATAGCAAAACCATAAGACTGTAAAATGGTAAAAATTTTTACTTACGCACCTCTTACTTATCTCACTCTCTTACAATCTTACTTATCTTACCTCACTTACTCACTTACTCTCTTATTCTCCCACTCCCACTCTCATACCATTGCCTGTTCCCGAAAACTCCGGCGCATACAAACATTGTACAGACGAATAACCATTAGAGAAAGCGCCGTTTTGGGTAACAAAAAGTTCATAATCTACAGTCCAGGTTCCGCGGGGAATCCTGTTAAAGAATAAATCCACAAAAGCATCCCGCACAGAACGGTAATAACCTAATGTTTTCCACGCATAGCCCGAAGTTTGTTCTACCGGTTCAAAGGCGGCGGCGCGCAAATCGCGCACATGAACATATTCAAAGTCCCGGTTGGCTTTGATTGTTAACCGGACTGTAATTTTATCCCCAACTTGTAATTTAGCGCCTTCTTGCAGTTTTGTCCACTGTTCGCCATTTTTCACAAAGATTTCCCGTTCCACAGAAAGCGGCGCATCTTTATCGCCCTTGACTTTATCAAGAGAGGTTTGGTACTGCAAATAAGCGCCTCCCCAAATTTGCCGGTCTTGCGGGGTAACCACTGTAATGGTTTTCATATCCGGCTCGATCTCATTCTTGTTATAAACTACTTTATAGTAACCGGTTCCGGCTTCCTGGCCTTCAGGCGAGATATTGGTATGTCCAATTTTCATGGAAACTTGTACAATATTCAATATGGTTTCGGAAGAAGAAATTAAAGCATATACCGCGTCGGCAGTGGCCATGGGCGATTTCCAATCGTTGGTGCGTTTGTTCCGCAGCAACCAAGTAAGGACGTCATTAGAAGCTGTCTTATTTTTTAATACTTCGTTATATACTTCTACCATCAAACTACTTAAGGCAATATCCGAAACCGTCGCGTTTCCTTGTTGGGTACGCCAGTATTTTCCCGTAGAAGCATTGCCGATAGAATAATTGTCGATGGACTTGGCTATTTTTTGCGCGTCGGCGGAATAATTGTTCCTATGCGATGCCAAAACTAACATGGCCCTTGTATTGAAATCAAATTCCGTTTGTTTTTTAATACATTCGCTTAAAACCGCTTCCAGCGTTTTGGATTGCTTTCCATCTAATTTAATATCCTTAAAGAAAGAGCGGGCATACAAATAAAAAATATCGTATGAAGAAGAAATATACTTCCCTCCTTTTTTCGTTGATTCTTCATAGTTTCTTTGCCATTCCTGATCTAAATACCTGACGGCTTTTTGCGCAATGGCCTGTAATTCATCGCTACTTAAACCCAATGCTTTTAGCTTTCCTATTCCGGTAACAATGTAGCGGGTAATAAATTCGCTGGCCGGCATATTGGGAAACCAACTGAAACCGCCGTTAGACAATTGTTGTTGTTGTAATTTAGAAATTGCTTGGCTTTGCGAATACTGTAAATTATTTACATCAAATAAAGTCGCCAAACGTTGTTTGCGGGCTTGCTCGTTTTGGGCATCCATTACCCAAGGCGTTTCGGAAAGCAATACCGTTTTTAATTCCTGGTTTTTTTCCAGATTCGATAAAAACGCGTCGGACTCAAAGTTGCGCCATTGCTTGAATACCTTTTCAATTTGCGGCATGCCGCTTACAATGTGTCGTCCCAAAGCGGCTGCATAATAAGTATTAAATAGCTGGTCGGCGCTTTCATAAGGATACGACGACAAAACAGGAAGCGCCTGAATGGCATACCAAACCGGAGAAGTGGACATTTCTACCGTTAGTCTTTGCGCTTTGTTTCCGGTAGACAGGTTTTCGAAAGAGAAAGTATGAGTTCCTGCCTTGGTAATTTCTATCGGAATACTTTCCAATAAAATCGCTTCCGAAGGTAATACCGGAATAATGTGTTCTTCCCCGTCGGTAAAATTGCCCGACGAAGCAGATATGCGAATCATCAGGGCTTCGGCATTGGCAGGTTGCCGGTATTTCCAACTGACGGTGATACTTTCATTTCCTTTTATATTAAATGGAATATCCGTACCTCCTATAATGTTTCCCATCAAAACTTTACCGGTAACCATATCTTCCAACACAATCTTAGCCACTCCCGATAAAATCTTATCCGTTTTGTTGGCAATACGCGCAGTCAAAAAACAGGTATCCCCCACCCTCATAAACCTTGGTAAATTCGGCATTACCATAAAATCGCTCTCCGTAACAATGCTGTGTTCGTAGTTTCCGATTTGCAGAGTGGGCGTGTATCCAATGGCTTTCATATTCCAACGGGTTAACGCATCGGGCAAAGTAAATTGTAAAATAATATTTCCTTCTTTATCGGTACGTAAATCGGGATAAAAGAATGCCGTTTCGGAAAAGTTTTGCCGGATACTTTCGGATTCCGTCTCTGGCTTTGCATTCAAATCAAAGGCAGAGTCTGATACAATTACACCCAAAGCGGCAGATTCGGCTAGAACCTTGTCATTAGCCGATACGGAAGGCGAATTCGCCAGCATTTTATACATTTTTGATCCGCGCCCCTGCATATAAAAACTATATCCAAACCAATTGAATGTAGAATAGGCCGGCCATTTATAAAAACCTCCGGAGAAATTATTATAACTATTTGTTACTGAATAGAAATGCTGACCTAACAATTGTGTACTCAGATAAGCGTACCGATAATTCGGGCGAGCCGAAAAATTCCATGAAAGATCTGCAAATTTATCCAATGCCGCATCGTACATGGTGGCAAACAAAGCGGCATTAACCGGGTTTCCGTCTTTGCCGGTAATTTTGACTTCCCAACGTTCTTTGGCGCCGGGCAAGGTTTTGTCCCGAATGCCGCTGACCTCTATTTTTAGTTCTTTACCGGGATCTACGACAGAAATTTGTTTTTGCAAGCCATACATTTTGCTATTTTGAATCAATTGTAAATTAATGGTTAATAACGGCATCATGGAAGAGTCTACCGGAATTTCCAGCACATTTATTTTTTGACCGGTTTCTATCCAGGTTCGTTTCAGGATATTGGCATTGTTTATCAGCATATAAAAAGCTTTCGCCCCTTTGACGGCTGATCCCATAATGATTTTTACCGTATCGCCGATATTTACTTGGGTTTTATTGATTTCAAAAAGCGCATTTTCGGCAATGGGAAACGCTTTTTCGTTTTCTTTTAAAAAGTTGAAATCCGAAACTTCTTCTATTTTAGTCCCCGATTTATCTATGGTAAAGACTGTTATGCGATAACTACCCGATTTTTTTAATATTTCGCTTAATAGTAAAGTATCTTTGGATGCATTTTCTATTTTTTCTGTATAAACCTGTTTTAAAACCGATAAGCTGTCATTTTCATAAGCGTATTGAGGGAATTTTTTCAGGAATTCTTCTTTGGGAATAATCTTTATATCAGGCATCTCCCATTCTCTTTGAATATAAGGCGTTTTAGGTTGTTTCAATTCGTCTATGGTAATTGTAGCGGAAACAGGAATATTTTCTCCATTAAAATTCTGAAATAAAATATCGACTTTGTCATTTTCTTTTCCCATTGCTAGTTTAGGCACATTCAGACGGATTCGCACACTGTTGGTTCCGGCATTTATACTGACATTTCCGCTTTGCATTTCGCCGGTAATATCGGTCACATCGGCGGTTATGCCGAATGTATAATAAAAGTTACCTGTTTTATCATCTTGTCCGGCAAGCGTTTTAAATGGAATTTCAAAAGTACCGTCGCTTTTTGTAGTAGCGGTTCCTGTTTTTATTATTTGGGCATAATTATCAATATATTTGTAATAATATAAAGGCCTGAATACATATCTTTTCACCTGATAATTAACCGTAGCGTTTTCTAAAGGCAAACCGTTTAACATCATGGCTTTACCTGTTATTTTCACCTCTTCGTTCAGTTGATAAGCATCTTTTAGTTTATCGAATGTGACTTCGAAACGGGGACGTTTGTATTCTTCTACCCTGAAATTAACGCTTCCGTAAGGCGTTTCTATTGTCATATTACCTGTTAAAACACCAACCGGAATACTGAACGAACCGTCGAAACCCCCAAAATCGTTAGACGTATAGGTCTGGTTGGAAATTTCTTTACGATTGACATCGCGGATACTGACGGCCAAATGTCTACTGACAGCGGGAATTACTTTTGTTTCGGAAACTTCCGTCAAAACGCCTTTAAAATAAACGGTTTGTCCCGGACGATACACCGCGCGATCAGTAAAAATCGAGATGCTTAAATAATTAGTCCGTTGATCATTATAGGGTTTGGGATTCCAAATATAATCCTGGGAATATAGAGAATCTTTATTCAAAGAAAAAACAGCGCTAAGGCCTCCTTCATAATATTTTGAAAATTGCGCGGTTCCGTCTTTAGCCGTTTTTAATGTTTCTAAAATGGCTGTAGGATTTCTCGGATTGAAAACCTGTATGGAAACATTTTCTAAAGGCTCCCCTGTTATCCGGTTGGCAACAATAAAAAAAACATTATTAGCGCTACTCTGCATATAAACAGGAAATAAGGATGAGACCTGAAAACCTTGCGCCGCAAACAAACTCTTATCAACAGAAAAAGAAGTATCGGACGTAGCCAATAAAAGATAAATACCCGTTTTATCCAAAGCCGGTATTTCAAACTCGACGCCATGAAAGAGATAATCTTTGGTATCGGGAATTTGCACATCCCATTCTTTTAAGGGTTTGTTTTTACGAGTATAATCTTTTAAAAAATCATTATATCCGTTCTTTGAAGCAAGGCCGACTTCCGCTAAAGATACTTGATAAATACGACAGGTCAAATGCGTTATGTTCCTGAATTTTAAATAAGCTAATGCCGGTTTTCCCGGAACCAATACGGATTCCATTTGTAATGCATTGATCTCTTGTTTTTCTATTTCTTTTAGCAGAGTTGCACAATTATTTCCTCCATCCGAATCGGGAAATTTTTGAGAATAGGTTCTACATATTTTTGCCGCTTCGGCGCGAAAATAACGCTCTTTCTCGCTCATTCTGGAATTATAAGAATTGGTCCCGCTCCAAGTTTTTGCTTTGGCAAAGGCAGCTAAGGTTACGGAAGGATGATCGGAATAGGTTGATAAAAGATAATCCCATGCCGGAACACATTTATCGTTGGTATTTTCGTTTGTAAAAAATGCCAATCTATCCAAATCGGACTGAATGAGCGCCGTAGGGTTGGCGTCTTTAGCATGGAAACGAAGCAGATTCCGGAAAACATTCATCGTCAAATCAAATCCGGAAGAATCTTTTGTCCATGATATTTTCAAAAAATCAGGCATAGGAGCAATTAAATCAGGATACTGAGACAATGAAGGTTTCTCATTCCAATTATCCAAAAAACGGTGGGTAATAACATCATATAATGTAGGACGATAGGTTTCGCTGTTCTTGCCTCCATCCATAATTAAATTATAATCGGCAATGGGTATTTGAAAAAGTTCCTGCGAATTTTTCATTGAAGCCCAGAAATGATGTAATGCCTTTTCTTCGAACTGTTTTTTGCTCCAAGTGGAAAGATCGCTGTTCGTTGATTTTATATCGTTGGTTTCAAAACGCGCGCTCCTATTTCCCAACCGCAAATACAATTCGCCTAAATAGGAATGGAAAATTTGTTTGGCCGGTTCGCTACATTCTGATAAATACTCATTCAAGTGATTGATAGATAACTTGGCGGCATCTTCTTCGAATTGCGACAAAGCTGTAATGTATAAAATATGAGCTTTTACATATAGGGGCGCTTGTTTATCGCATGAAAGATCCGGAAACTCTTTTTCCAATAACACAGCGGCATCTTTCGGGAAACCGGTTTTTATCAACTCCTCGGCTTTATCAATTTGATTGCTGTTTGATTGTGGATATACAAATGTAGACAACGAGACAAACGTCAAAAAGAAAATAAATCGTTTCATGGCTATATCGTTTTATATTTATTCCTATGCAAATATACAGGAAAAACTCTTTTACCATCAGTCGCTAACGGCAAATGAAGTTGATCTATCGTTCAATTCTGTATAATTAAAAAAAGATTAAACATCCATAGGATATTTTAAGGACTTCGTTTACTTCCTATTCATTGGAATTATTGTCAAAATGTTTACATTTGTATTTACAAATACTTGCTCGAAAAGGCAAACTACTTTCAAAAATCAATTATAATCGAACATGATTCACTCAAAACAAATATTTTTATTTCTTTTCCCATTTTTGTTATTCTCCTGTAACAGCAATCCTGAAAAAAAACAGGATACCAAATCAAGCCATACAAAAGTTGTTGATTCATACAACAGAACCGTCTTTATTCCGCAAAATCCAACGCGTATTATATCGCTTTCTCCCGGCATAACCGAAATTATTTTTAGTCTTCAAGGCGAGGAAAAACTAATCGGACGATGCGATTTTTGCAAATATCCCCAACAAGTATCCTCCATTCAAAGCGTAGGCGGCATTTCAAATATCAACGTAGAGAAAATCATATCCTTAAATCCCGATTTGGTATTGATAGGATCTATGGTACCCAAGCAAGCCGTCGACGTTCTGTCGAAAAGCGGAATTCCCGTAGTTGCTATTAAAGAAGAACAATCTTTCGAAGGATTGTTTAATAACTTTCGCATATTGGGTAAAATTGTAAATAAACAAACCGAAGCGGAGAATCTGATTCTGGAATTGCAAAAAGAACTCGATAAAATTCAACAGATTAAAAATCAAGATAAAAATCCTTCCGTTTATTATGTGGTCGGATTTGGAGAAAACGGCGATTATACCGCCGGAGGAAACACGCACATTAATGATATGATTCTTTTGGCAGGAGGACAAAATATTGCAGAAGATTGTCAAACATGGTCTTTTAGCAGGGAATTACTTTTCGACCGCAATCCTGATTATATCTTTATCCGTTCCGAAGATTTTGAAAATTTTTGCAAGACTTTTCCATATACAAACCTCAAAGCGGTTAAAAACAAAAAGGTTTATCCTATTGAGAGTTCATGGATCGACGTGCTTGGGCCTCGTAGCGTAAAAGCGATCCGGTTTATGGCGGGAAAAATGCAAAAATGAAGAATAGGAATATTCTTTTAGAGATTGTTTAAATTTTCATGGAAAAGATTTTGAGAGATAAAAATAGCGAGTTTGCAGACGGGGTTTTTCAAGAATAGTAGCGCTATTTGGTAAAAACTCCGACAAAAAGAGCATTTTTAGACTCAAAATACTTCTTGGAAAAATTTTTAGACAACCTCTTACACCCCGCTATATATTTTTTCGCTCAAACAAATAGAATATAAGCGCAAAAAAATGTTACTTTGCAATCTCTTTCAAACATAAGAGAAAGGTTAATTTAACACGTAAAGTAATAAAAATCAAAATGAAAAGAATTCATTCACTACTCGCCGTAGGCGTTGCAGTTTCGCTATTGGTAAGCTGTAAAAGCGGCGATAACAAAGGACAAACAATGACCGAATCAAGTTTCGACAAAAGTAATTTAGATACTACGGCCAATCCAAAGCAGGATTTTTACCAATATGCATGCGGCGGTTGGATAAAAGCGCATCCATTAACAGAGGAGTATTCTCGTTACGGTTCTTTTGATAAGTTGGCAGAAGACAATCAAAAGCAAATCCACGAATTGATAGAGCAATTATCTAAAGAAAAACAAGAATCGGGTTCCGTAGGCCAAAAAATCGGAGAATTGTATAAAATCGGGATGGACTCCGCAAAACTGGAAAAAGACGGCATAGAGCCATTAAAACAAGATTTGAAAGCCATTGCCGGTTTGCAAGATAAAAAACAAATCATTGCGCATGTGGCCTTGCTAAACAAAGAAGGCGTTTTCCCTTTTTTCAGCAATTATATCGCCGCTGACGAAAAAAATAGCGATACAAACATTTGCAATCTCTTCCAAGGCGGTTTAGGATTGGGCGAAAGGGAATATTACTTGGGAACTAAAACGCCTATGCCCGAAATAAGGGAAAAATATGTTTTACATATAGAAAAAATGTTTGTATTGGCCGGTTTTACGCCCGAACAAGCGAAAAAAGACGCCAAAACCGTAATGGCATTTGAAACTGCGTTGGCTAAAATTTCGTTGCCGAAAGAGGCGCTTCGCGATCCGGAAGCCAATTATCATAAGATGTCTATCGAAAGTCTGCAAAAATTAACGCCTTCTTTTGATTGGAATTTATACTTTTCCTCTTTGGGATTGAAAGACGTAAAAGATTTAAACGTTGCTCAGGATAAATTCATTAAAGATATGGGATTGCTTTTTGCCAAGGAAAACGTTGAAAACATAAAAGCTTATCTTACCTGGAATTTAATCAACACTGCCGCAAATTATTTGAATTACGCCATGTTGCAACAGAATTTCGACTTTTATGGAAAAGTCCTCTCCGGTAAAGAACAAATGAAACCTCGTTGGAAACAAGTTGTGCACGTAGTTGACGGATCGTTGGGAGAAGCTGTCGGCGAAATGTACGTGGCTAAATATTTCCCTGCCGAATCGAAACAACGGATGCTGGATTTAGTAAATAATTTGAAGGAGGCGTTGCAAAACCGTATTAAGGGTCTTACCTGGATGAGCGATACAACCAAGCAAAAAGCACTGGAAAAATTAAGCACATTCCGCGTAAAAATCGGTTATCCTGACAAATGGCGCGATTATTCTAAACTTGAAATAAAGAACGATTCCTATTGGGCAAACGTTAAACGCTCTAATAAATTTGAATATGATTATATGCTTGCCAAGGCAGGAAAACCGGTCGACAAAGACGAGTGGTTAATGACGCCTCAAATGGTAAATGCTTATTATAACCCTACAACTAATGAAATTTGTTTCCCCGCCGGAATTTTGCAACCTCCTTTCTTTTTTC
Organism: Bacteroidales bacterium; assembly: GCA_031553195.1. GTDB lineage: Bacteria > Bacteroidota > Bacteroidia > Bacteroidales > P3 > JAVBLV01. Next base: position 42,808 of record JAVBLV010000044.1, on the reverse strand, counting down.
CTAAAGGAGACGACGCTTTGAATTACGGCGCTATTGGAGTGGTAATTGGGCATGAAATGACGCATGGATTCGACGATCAGGGCCGGATGTACGACAAAACAGGAAACCTGAATGATTGGTGGTTGAAGGAAGATGCGCAAAAATTCGAAAACAAAGCTGCCGGATTGGTAGCTTATTTTGATAATATCATCGTTTTGGATTCTACGCATGCCAACGGAAAATATACATTGGGCGAAAATATTGCCGACCAAGGCGGAATATTGCTTTCCTACGCCGCTTTCCAAAAAGCGTTAAAACAAAATCCCGTAAAAGAAATGGACGGTTTTACGCCTGAACAACGTTTCTTTTTAGCTTATGCCAATGTTTGGGCAGGAAATATCAGGGATCAGGAAATATTGCGCTTAACCAATATGGACGTTCATTCTTTGGGACGTTGGCGCGTGAACGGAACTTTGCCGCACATAAAAGAATTTTTGGATGCCTTTGGCATTAAAGAAGGAGACGCCATGTATTTACCGGAAGACAAAAGATGCGTTGTTTGGTAAGGTTAAAATCATCTGATAAAAAACCTCCTAAAAGATATACTTTTAGGAGGTTTTTTTATTACAAAACTCATCTTTCATTTCCGTAACTTTGCAACTTAAATCAAAGAATTTACATCTTATGGAATCATTAATTAAAACATTAGGTATTAAAGGAGAAAATGAAAATATAATCTCGAAAGATTATATCAAACAATATATAGATCTAAAACTTTTATCATTAGGATTTGGAAATCAAGAAAATAATACAGATTCTTTTTTTGATATTGCCAAAGAGTTAATTGAAAACTTCCGTGAACGGGAAAAAGCATGCAATGAAGTTTTGTGCCCTGCCGACCATCGTATACAAGAATTCATCAATAACTATTTTTCCGATGTTCCCAATTGTCCAACCATGCATTTGCCGGCAACTTCCTTTACATTGGATTTTCACGGGTTGGCGCGGGAATTGTCGATTCCGCCGGAAAAAGACGAATACTCTTCGGAATATTTAAAATCTTATCGCGTAAAACAAGGTATTTTACACAATCCCAAAAACGACAAACGCACAACCAAAGGCGTTTTCCATGTGGCGGAAGGAGGATTGCCTATTCCCGACGATAAAAAAGCGGTTCCCCGGTATACGACGGCCTATTTATTGCACAAAGCATTAACAGAAAACGGCGATATTATGACTTTACCCTATACTGCCGAAAAATCTTATCCCGACAAATCTTGGGTTTCATTGCTGATTCGCCCCATTGTTTGTCCGGCTGTGGAAGGTATTACGCCAGAAAAAACAATGGAAATCCGTCTCTTTGCGCCAGGTACGCTAGTTAGTAATCTGGACTTTGTAGAATCTATCTTCGGCAATGCAGGCAATCCTTATGTCTTAAAAAATGATGCGGGGATCGACATTGAACATTGGACAGGATATACCGGATGCGTTATACTGGCTCCGCAACTGACTCAAATTACCAAAAAAGAAGCAGGATTGCCAACCTTTGAAGAAGCTACCGAACGCCAAAAACGAGACGGCATGTGTTGGAAAGAACAAGACGAATTGTATAATGACGGAAAAGCTTTTAAATTAACATTCAGAACTCAAGAAGGGATCATCGTAACCGTTATTGCCGATAATTATTTCGGATATTCCAAAAAAGAAGTCAAAACGCAAATAAGTTATGCTTGCAACCTGTTCGGTAATACAGAAGAGGAACATGCCGGAGGCGCTTTTATTTTCCCAAGCTATAATCAAGGCGACAAACACATTGCTAAATCCAAAAACAATTGTAATACCTTTCAGGACATTACCAATACATTTTCGGACATAATGGATGTCGATAACAATGAAAATTATGGAATTGACAAACGGTTTAACAATATCATATACGTACCCGAAGATTCGGTTTTCAGTCTTATAGACCAAAGCGTTTCCTGGGAAAAAAACAATAAAAAAACGTCGATTAAACTTTTGCCCCGGAATTTCTATGTCTTGCCGAACGGTTCCAAATTTCGCATGGAAAGATTACCCGGAACCCATACTTACCGTCTCGTAGAGACCATGGCAGAAGGAACGCTATTTCATAAACCTTGCACCGTATCGGGGGGCGGGAAATCGGAAATTTCAAAATCCATTCTGGATTCCATTCTCGTTGGTTCTTTCTTTATTAAAGATTTCGATAAAGATTTTGAACAAGCCAAAGAAATTATCAATTATAATTATAGCAAGCGTTTCGAGGGCGTCTCCTCTCCTATTCCGTTTAGCCGGTCGTTTCTAAGTCCGCAGCGTTCCATGGGATCTGTAATTAAATTACTTACCCCCTCTCCTGATTTTACGGACGAATATAATGAATGGCTGAAAAACATGCCTCAATATATTAAAGGTATTGCGTTTATTATCAAGCGTTTTTACCGAGAAGAATGGGGCAATGACTGGAAAAAACATTTTAGCGTAGATGTAATGAACGGACAACCAGGCAATGAGCTTAAATATGAAAACAGAAAGTTAGTGGCTCGTTATTTGCGCGTAGGATTTGATGAAAACGGAGCATGGAGGACATTCAAACTCCGCCAAGATTTTTCGCATGCCGCCAAACTTTCTACCGAAGACGACATTACCGCCTCGACGGTAGTTCCAATCTCTGCTCTTTCCAATCTGAATCCTGTTATTGATAATAACAGCGTGAAAATCATAGCCAATTGCGAATATCGTTTTTTCCAACGTCCGGATGAAGCCGTCCACCGTGGATTTGATAAAAAAGCGGAGGCAGATCTGGCTTCGAGTGGGACTTTCATTTCTAACTTTGAACCGCTAACGATTGACGACGCCAAGGATATGGTTGATGATGTTATTCATTTCGAGAAATTCACGGAACCTATGCAAAATCTGATTAAAGAAGTGGCAGAAGGTAAAAGTGATTTCAAATATTTTGTTTCGTCGGCCAATCCGCGTCTGGTAGACGGAAAACCCTCTGCCAATGTCAGGTATTTGCAAACGCGAAGCGATCTGCTTTCATCTATCGATAATTATCTGGCCGAAATAGGCATGCGTTTTTCGCGGAACCTGCCTTTTTCAAAACCTTTATATACCCCCGTAAATGTGGTATTGCCGGGGCGTAGAAATAATCCGGCCGAAAAAGGAATCCCACCGTTAGCGGTCTATAACCCTGTTCACTACCAAGAACTTCCCGAATTGTTTATGGATTTCATTAGCAGTTTAACAGGAAAATCGCCTTCCACCACTGGCGCCGGTTCTGAGGGAGCCTTGACCAAAGCCCCTTTCAATGCCTTGTTGCCTATAACCGATTTAAATAATACGCTGGTTTCCTACATTCTAACCGGATATAACGGCTTTACCACTCCGGCAGGATATATCGGTTCTAAATTCCGCGTAGACCATGACTTGAGTTTGTTGATTCCTGAACTTTGGGCGCGATTGAGTCCGGCCGAAAGAGATCCGAAAGAAATGATTAAAGAGGGTTTCCTGGAAAAACTCAACGATTTTGAATATAAGGGTAAAACAGTTAAGGCAAGCATCTTAGGTTACCGTATTACTCAAAAATTTATTAACATGTATTTCGGAAGGGTATTTGAAAATCCGAATGTGGTTTTTGAAGAAAATATGTTGAAACCGGAATTACAAAACATAGAGGAATTTGCGGACGGTATTGACAATATTACGGAAGCCCAACAAAAAGTAGCTCAACAATATTTTAAAGATGGTAGCATTTTACAAGCTTGCGAACCGCTCAAAGCATTACTGCATATAATGGTTTCCGGAAATTACGAAGGCAAAACCCTGGAATCTCCGGAAATACGGGAAATGTTTACTTACGATTACCTGATTAACAGCAAAATGTACAACAATCGCCTTGTATTAAAACAACAACAAGACACGGCGCTTTGCCAGAATCATATTCATTATTTGGAACAAATTCTTAAAAATACCCATTTGCTGGATAATAATACATCTAATGATTTGATTCAAAAATCGAAAAAAGCGCATGAAGTACTAAGGTATATTTCTTCTCCTGATTATTTATTGAATTTACGGGGAATGCTGGGGAAAGACGAAAAGGTGTCGGGAAATTAATTTTGAAATGGATCGACATTATTACAACGGCGCTAAATTTAGCCCCTATCTTTTCAAGTGGTTAATATACCCTTTGCATATTGAAGATAGTCCAATCTTTCAGACTTCAAATGTTTCCAAAATAGTTAAAGTATAATTGATTGCGATTAGAACAATGATTATTTTGTGGACTAATTATAAATTCCAATTGATATAATTATAATCCATAAATGATTTGATTTCATTATCAGCCTATTTTCAATAGAGGACTTCGAACAGGATTTTGTTTTAACATCTACGCTTCTAATTTTTTCTAACGCTATCTTTCATAGGCCGTTATTGACTTTGCTTTATTCAGACTGCGTTAGCGCGTCAAACGCCATGCGTAGCATACCTTTGCGAGGATTTTCCATTCAAGTGGAGCCGATAGGCGGAACGCGTTCAAATCCTCAAGCCGTTTTTGATTCTCGCACCTTTTTGAGGCTCCAAAAAGAATAGAGAGAAAATATCTTTGCCTATTTTTACACTGATCCACTATTTTGGTTCTCCACCGGAATTCTCCACTGATCCCTATTTATTTCGTTTTCTCTTTTAACCTGCATTATTCATCTCAGAACAAAAATAACATATTAACTTATTGATAAATAACCGTTTTATACTAAAATACAGACGCCCGCTTTGGGGCTATTGTAAAATCTTTAAATTGCACTATACTCAATAATTTACATATATGACATGAATAATGTGGGGTAACATCGTTTTGCCCACTGAAGCATCATCTTGATCATTACCGGTTAATTCAACTGATAATATTTCTTGACTCTCCAAGTCGATACAGATATGGAGCTTATGCCATGTCCTACGTTTACCGCATCCGTGCTTGCGTACTTTCCATTTGCCTTCGCCAAAGACTTTTAATCCTGTTGAATCTATCCCGATAACTAATTTTTCGCCTTGACTTAAACGTTGGCCTATAGCCATTTCCCATGTTATAATTCCGCTGGTTGAATGAATTGTCTATTTCTGTTTTAGTAAGCGATTGTCTTATTGTATTTGATAGCGTAAAAAATAGAAATACGAATAGAAGATTTTGCGTTTTAAGAAATGGGATAAAGTTTCTCATTACTTTTATCATTTTTTTTCAATCAATTATGCCGACGGCAGTATAATTTTTCTAGTTTAAACCGGAAAATTATACCTATTTTAAAAATTCCGGCGCCTATCAAACCCACAACTCTTCCGCCTCAAATCCGGCATATTGCACTATTTCTATAATCTCTTCCATATCCAACTCATTAGACTCAACACGCAACACTTTGTCGCAATCTTCAAGGTCCACATACCAGTCAACCGTCGGAGAAACACAATCCAAAAATCTGCTTAGCTGCAACAAGTCCTGAGATGTTGCAAGCGAAGTCTTTAATATATACTCTCTTCTATTCATGTTTTATATTGCATTTTTGTTTGTACCGACGACAGGATTCGAACCTGTAGCCTTTCGTATTTATTATACGTTTACTCCACCATTGAGCTAAGCCGGATTTAAATAACGAAAAATGGAGAACAAAAAGTGAAAAATTGGTGTAACTGGAAAATTTAAAACAAATAATGATACCAAATAATTTTTCACTTTTCATTTTTAATTCTTCATTCTAATACGCTTTTGCTTCTGCCAATTCCTCCAAGCCATCTTCATCCATCCATCTTTCTTTGATCTTCTTTACCATCCTGTTTCTTCTTGCATGGCGGAATCGGGTAGAAATTCTATCAAAAATATAGTATACTACAGGAACGACTACCAGCGTCAATATCATAGAACTGGCCAATCCGCCAATGATTACCCAAGCCATGCCGTTTTTCATTTCGGCGCCGTCTCCTGATGCCAAGGCAATGGGCAGCATCCCGAATATCATGGCAAAAGTCGTCATCAAAATAGGACGCAGACGTTCTTTTCCTGCTTCAATCAAAGCGCTAAAAGTATCCATACTTTTGTCGCGTCGCATGTGGTTGGTAAAATCGACTAGTAAAATAGCGTTTTTAGAAACCAATCCAATCAGCACGATTAACCCGATGATGCTGAAAATATTAAGACTGCTCATAGTCAAGGCTAAAGCCAGAAATGCCCCGATCATTGACAATGGAATGGAAAACAATACGACTACAGGATCGAGCAAAGAATCGTACAACGCTACCATAATCAAATATATCAACACGATAGCGGCTATAAAAGCAATTCCCAAATTGGCAAAAGCCGTTCCTTGTTGTTCCATCATACCGCCCTCTTTAATAGTAACGCCTGTAGGAATTTTTCCTTTGAAAGCATTTTTAATTTCGGCGCCTACGGTTCCTGAAGCACGTCCCACTACGTTCGATTTTACGGTAATAGACGAGATCCTGTCAGCGCGTTCCAAAGAAGAGGGTCCTAAACCATAAGAAATATCAGCAATCTGGTTCAATTCAATCAATTCGCCTTTTTTATTGAGGAAAGTCAATCTAGACACGTCTTCGGGTTGGGTGCGATCGAAATTATCCACGCCAATACGAATATCGTACTCGTAACTTCCGTCGCGGTATTTGGAATCGTCATTTCCATTCAAAGCCACACGAAGCGTAGAACCTACGTCGCTTACCGACAATCCTAATTCAGCCATTTTCTCGCGATTCAATTTTACTTGTACTTCTTGGCGCGGATCGTCGATAGAATATTTGGAATCGCTGGTTCCGGGCGTATGGCGAACGGCATCCAACACAATGGCGGCAGTTTCCTGCACTTGTTCAAAATCGGCGCCCTGCACAATAAATTGAATAGGTTCGGTAGCGCCTCCGCTTAAGTTCGTTACGCTTACCCTTGCTCGTATGCCCGGAATTTGCATGATTTCTTCTTTTACTTGTTCGGCAAAATCCTGCACGCCTATTTTCCGTTCTTTTTTATCAATCATTTTCACGGAAATAGAAGTCGCATTATTCTTGGAACTGTTTCCGAACATAGATCCGGTAGAACCCACATTCGTATAAACACGGGCAACTTCACGTTTACTGCGTAGAATTTTTTCCACCTGCATGGTCATTTGATTATTTTGATAAACGGTTACCTGCGGATTCATATCCAAGTTTACGATAAATTCGCCCTGGTCGGCTTCGGGCATAAAGGCGAAACCGATGAATCCAGTCGGAAACAATGCAAAAGAGCCAATCAGCAGAACTAAAGTCGTCATCAAGACAGTGACTTTATGTCGTAATCCCAAAGCCAGAATACGAGCATACCAATTTTTTATGGTTTCGAAAGCGTGTTCTACAAAACGTGAAAACCTTGCCGATAAAGTAGGACGCTTATCATCAGACAATTTTCCGAAGCGCGACATTAACAAAGGCGTTACTGTAAAAGAAACCAACAAACTGCAAAGCGTTGCCATAATAATCGGGATGGCAAATTCTTTCAGGATATTTCCTATCAATCCGCCAGTAATGGCTAAAGGTAAGAATACCACTACAATTACCATGGTAATGGACATGCAGGTAAACATAATTTGCTTACAACCTTCCAAAGCCGCCTGGCGTTTATTTGCTCCGTTTTCCATGTGGCGGAACATATTTTCAATCACCACAATCGAGTCGTCTACCAAAATCCCGACCACCAACGACAAGGCCATTAACGACATCATGTTGAGCGAGAAACCCAAAGCATAAATGGCAATAAAAGCAGGCACAATGGAAAGCGGTACGGCAATCATGATAATCAAAGCGCTTCGTAAATTATGCAAAAAGATGAAGCATACGATGGCTACAATAAGGATGGCCATAAACAAGTCGAATACTACTGCATTGGCCGAAGCTTTGGTAAAAACAGAATCGTCGGTAGCAATTTCGAAATGCATATTGTCGTTAGCATATTCTTTTTCAATAGCTTTTAATTCAGCTTTGGCCATGTCGGCCACCTTCACGGCATTAGCGTCGGTTTGCTTTTGAATGGAAATACCGATGGCATCCTGACCATCAATTCGGTTAATAAGCTTTTGTTCGGCAATCCCGTCTTCCACCTCAGCCACATCCATCACCTTTACCTTTCCGCCGTTAGCGGTGGTTGTAATAACCGTATTGCGAAGTTCGTTGAGGCTTGAATATTTAGCGGCTAAACGCACGGAATAAACCGATTGGATATTTTCCACATTTCCGGCAGGAATTTCCATATTGGCCGTTTGAATGGCTTGCAATACCTGCAAAATGGATAGATTATAAGCCTTCAATTTCTCAGCGTCGATATTTACCTTGATTTCACGCTCGTTACCGCCTACCATATCTACCGAACCTACGCCCGGAAGCTTGGCTAAGCGAGGCTGTACGCGGTCTTCAATTAACTTATAAAATTCCGTAGGCGAAAGCGAAGATGAGGCAGCTATATTTATGATGGGCTTTTCGTCTATTGAAATTTTATTAATAGACGGGTCTAAGATTTCCGACGGCAAATCAGATCTGATGGCATTGATTTTTCGCTGGGCGTCCTGAACGGCCAGATTGGCGTCGGCGCCCTCGTTTAACTCAATGGATATAATGGACACGCCCTCCTGGGAGGTGGAGCTGATTTTCTTCAAGTTTTCCAATGTGGAAAGGGCATCTTCGATTTTTTTGGTTACTGAAGTTTCAACTTCGGAAGCTCCTGCTCCCGGATACACCGTAACAACAGTAAGCATGGGTAGTTCGAACTTTGGTAATAAATTCAAACTAAGCATATTGTAACAAAATAACCCACCAAGGGTCAATACCGTGAAAATTACGACAATTAGTAACGGTTTTTTTATGGATGTTTCAACTATTGACATTTTAAATTAAAAATTAGAAATTAAAAGTGATATTATTCAGAATGAATGATTATTTTTGTATTTAAAAATTTCAATTTCGTGGAAAAAGAAAATATTATCCTTGACTAATCTTATAAATTTGCATTGCGAATTGTAAAAACTTATTTGTTTTTAAGCAAGGAAAAGCAAGAGTATGTTTTATCCAAGCAATTGTTACTCAGCGGTACTGCTATTGGCGCTCTTGTGAGCGAAAGCCGATTTGCACAAAGCAAGGCCGATTTCATTAATAAATTGTATATCGCTCTGAAAGAAGCTAATGAAACAAAATATTGGATAAACCTTTTGCATGACAGCGGTTTTATAACAATTTCCATGTACAATTCTACTTTCCCTGAAATTGAAGAACTTATCTGCATACTTTCCACTATTGTAAAAACTTCAAAAATGAAAAATTAAGAATTATTGCGCGTCAGCTCAATTCTTAATTCTTAATTACGCTCACGCGTGCCCCGTCTATCAAATTAATTTGGCCGCTGGTAACCACTTGATCGCCTTGTTGAAGGCCTTGAAGTATTTCGAGTTCTTTTCCGTAATCCTGGCCAATAGTGATTTTTGTTAATTTCACTTGACCGTCTTTCACCAAATATACCGACGGATCTTTTATGCTGCTTACAATAGCGTCGCGCGGAATGGTCAACATCGAATGCGTTTGTCCCATATCAACGGTTACGTTGACATACGTTCCCGATTTCAAGGGATATTGTTTGGTATTTGATAAAGTAATTTCAATCGGATAAGAATGCGCTTTATCGCCTTTTGGACTGATATTGGCTACTTTGCCAATTAATTTTGCATCGGGATACACTTGCGTACTTACCAATGCCTGTTGTCCTTGTTTGATGTTATATACATTTGATTCCGAAACCGGAACAATGATTTTCAATTCCGAAATATCGGCAATCCCAGCTATCGGATTTGCCACATTGACATATTTTCCCAAATCAATTTCCTTAGAAGTAATATATCCATTGAAAGGCGCCCTGATATAAGTATCTTCTAATTGTTGTTGAGCTTGTTCCAATTGAATTTTTGCATTCTCATAAGCTACTTTTATGTCTCTGAGTTGAGTTTCGGAAACGGCATCGCCATCGCGCAGATTCTGGTAACGTTGCACATCTTCCTTATACTTATTAAAATTAACTTTAGCGGTTTCTAATGCCAACTTTTTGTAACTATCATCCACGCGGGCAAGCGTTTTTCCTTTGGTTACATAATCGCCCAATTTGAAATTAATTTCAATGATTTTTCCTGCGGCTTCGCAAGCAATCGTTATTTCTTGATTCGCTTCGGTGGTTCCTACAAGAGCCAAATTTCTTTCCGCTGACTTTTCCGTTACTTCTGCAACTGTAACGGCAATATTCTCAACGGTGGTTTTCACTTCTTTACGGCTGTTGATTTCTTTTTTATTAGCCATTAATCTCCAACCTATAAGGCCGCCTAAAGCAACTATTACGGCGACAATAATTATTTTCTTTTTCATTTTATGTAATTCCTTTATATTGATTTGTTATTTTTTGCTCAGTCAGATTTGAAAAATGTAATGATTTGAAAATTAACTCAATTCATTTTTATTTTCCATTATTAATTAATTTTGCTATTTCTCCATTCAGAGACATGATTTCCAATTCAGCTTCTTTGAATTTGTAAAGTGCGTTCAAATAGCTGATTTGCGCGTTATTCAATCCCATTTCATCTTGAATAATATCGCTCATTCCAGCTAATCCCTCGCGATATTTTAAGGCCGTTTCTTTATACACTCTTTCAGCTAATTCTATATTCTTTTGTTGTCGTTCTACGGTAGTTTTACTATTGTAATAATTATTCATGGCCGTTTTGTAGTTGGCCGAAAATTGTTCTTTGGTATTATCTAATGTAAGACTGGCTTTTTGATAATCAGTTTTAGCCTGGCGGTATTTAGAATGTTTTTGCAAGCCGTCGAAAACCGGAACACTCAGTTTCAATCCGATATATGATGAGTTGAACCATTTATTCAAGGGATCATCATTAAAATACTGTTTAAATTCCTGTCGCATGCCTTGATAGGAATAATTTCCAAAAAATACCAAACTGGGAATATATCCATAATTAATCATTTTCTGATTGAGGTTTGCAATATCTTTCTGAGCATCGAGCAATTGAATATCAATATGTTTTGAAAAATCCGTCATAGGAACCGGCTCCGTCTGCAACAAAAGCATATTAACGGTGTCGGTCAATACCAGTTCCGTATTCAAAGGCATTTCCAATGTATATTTCAACATATTCATTTGTTGTTCGTAAAGCGCTCCGGTAGTACTTAGCTGGGTTTGAAGGTTCTGAAGCGTTACCGAAATCCGGTCGTAATCCACTTGCTTGGCAATGCCATTGTCCACTTGTTTTTTCACAATGTCGGTCATTCGTTGTGTACGGGTCACATTATTTTCGTTTAATTGTATTTGTTCAGCTGTGGTTTGAATCAAGAAGTAGAGTTTGGCTACTTCTTTGGCAATGGTTTCTTTGGCTTTTTCTACGCCCAACGTACTGGCATATTCTCCTTTTTTAGATAATTGTAAACCTGTCAAAGCCGTTTGGTTATAAAGTACTTGATTTACCGAAATTCCCGCCGAAGTATTGTATTGCATACCCATTGCGACTTCCATGTATCCCGATTGACCAAGCGCGCTTAAATCCAACATAGTAACTCCCAATTTGGTATTATCCTGAAAGGTTCCGCTGATATCAATTTGAGGAAGTAAAGAAGAACGCGTTTCAGCCATTTTATAATGGCTTTTTTCCTGCTCCAACACTGCTTTTGATACGTTGATATTCTGTTCTATTGCTATTTGTATGCAGTTTTGCAACGACAATTTTTGTTGCCCGAAAACGGCTGAAAATCCAAACAGCATGATTATTAATGTGAAAAATCTTGATTTCATGTCTTTTTTAAATGAAGAATTAAAAGTGAAAACGAGTGTTCAAAATCAAGAATTAAGAATAAGCGATGACTCGAGCCATTCTTAACTCCTAACTTTTCATTCCTAATTAAAATCTATATCCTACGCCTAAACTAATGGTTTCGTTGCGCATGCCGACATTACTGCTAGCAAAACCCACCATATTCAGGAATCCTATTTTGTAAGCGGCATTGATCTGGACACCGTTGCTAAATTCATAACCCAACATAACGCCTGCTCCAAAATCGAAACGTTCCATATTAGCTTGGTCTGTTAACTCATTTTTTTATAAAGATCGATATCAATAGTCGTATTCTTATTGCTAAATCCAAATCCGACATAAGGTCCAATACCTATATAACCTTTACCATTTCCTAATTTCATTTGTCCAACGGCATATATCGGAATTTCAGCGCCCCAATATTGATAATTAAAAGCATATGGAGCTTCATAAATATTGGGAGTTTCCATTTCCGAATTTTTAAAATGAAACATCAATTCCGGTTGCAAAGCAAAATTCTCATTGAATTCAATTTTCAAAAATCCACCCAATGAAGCTCCGAAACCCATATTACTGTGAATTGAATTCCATTTAGACAATAAGAAATTTGACATATTGGCTTCTGCTTTTGCGCCATATGAAAGGGTTTGAGCGTTCGCTTGCGTAAGTCCAAGTCCTAAAACCACCGCTAATGTTATTATAATCTTTTTCATAATCATTTAATTTTTAATTTGTTAATAAATTGTTTTTCTTATTTGATTTAAATATTCATTTATAATCGATTAATATGTTTTGTCTCTTAGAGGTTGTTCAAAAATTTTTCTATGAAGTATTTTGAGTCTAAAAATGTTCTTTTTTTGTCGGAATTTTTACCAAATAGCGCTACTATTCTTGAAAAATCCCGCCTGCAAAATCACTATTTTTATCTCTCAAAATCTTTTCCATAAAAATTTAGACAACCTCTTAACTTCAGAGCATGAACAATCGTTCACTCCTACCCCAAAAAAATTTAAACTTTTATTCCCATTTTTAATTTATAATTCTAATTTATTCCATGAACAATCGTTCACGCTTGTCAGAAAAAATTTTACGCCTTAATTAACGAATACAAATACATCAATATTTTTTGCGATTCCTCCACTTTAGTGGAAAAACTTTTTTCAGGACTATCGGCATCGCCGCCGGCATTGACTGCTTTAGAAAAAACTTGCGCCATAATTTTCACGTTTACATCTTCGCGAATTTCGCCTATCTTTTTACTATATTCTAATGTTTGCCGCCAATTTTTTTGATCTTCCTGCAAAACAGACTTCATAATGTCTGTAAAATCGGGATACCGTTTTGCCGCTTGGATAATCAATGCCGTATAATTCAAAAACACTACTTTAATATCTATAATATTATCCAAATACTTACTAAGTTTTTTTAGATTCCGGCAGCTATTTTCAATTTTTTCAGCCAAGGTTATATTCCTTTTTTGAATAGGACGCATATAATTTACCAAACCAAAAAAATATTTGTCAATAACAGCATTGAATAAAGCATCCTTGCTTTCGAAATAACGATACATAGCTCCACGCGACATTTTCAACTCTTGTTGCAAAACAGTCATCGAAACGCTATCGTAACCTTTGGTCATAAAAACCTCAAATGCTTTTTGTAATATGTATTCTTTTCTATCTTGCATAAAATTGATTTTAGAAAATGAATGAACGTTCATTTACAATACAAAAGTGCAAACTTTTTTCGAACCTAAATGAATATATATTGTTAAGAAAAGTGAATTTGCAAAATTTTAAACATAACATCCTGATTATAGCTATTATAAAAATGAACATTCGTTCACTTTTTCTATTTTATAAAGAGGAAAAAAACGCTTAAATCCTGCAAAAGGATATTGAAAAATTAGGAAAATATTTTTTCTGTTTTTTAAACATTGATTTCAATAAGTAGAATCAATTGCTCAGATAAACAAAGAAAGTATTTTTTTAATAATCAATAAATTACAACAAAACCGGCCAGAGTTAATGCGCCTCCAACCAATTATTACCGTATCCCATATCGACAACAATAGGAACCTTCAATTCCAAAGCAGACGCCATTTCCTTATTAACAATTTCTTGTACAATTTCCAATTCGGGTTTATAAACATCGAAAACCAATTCATCATGTACCTGCAAAACCATTCTTGATTTAAGGCCTGCTTTTTGAAATTCATCATAAATAGCGACCATTGCCGTTTTTATCATATCTGCGGCGCTACCTTGCACAGGCATATTAACGGCATTCCTTTCCGCAAATCCCCTTAAGTTATTATTTCTTGAATTAATATCATTCAATTTACGTCTTCGCCCTAATATTGTTTTCACATAACCATATTTACGCGCAAAAGCAATGTTACTTTCAATATACTTCTTAATATCAGGATATTGTATAAAATACTCTTCTATCAGGTCATTTGCTTCTTTCCTGGAAATTCCCAATTGTTCCGACAATCCGAAAGCCGATATGCCGTAAATAATGCCAAAATTAACCGATTTTGCATTGCGCCTCATTTGACTATCCAATTCGTTAATTGGTATTTTATATATTTTTGACGCTGTAGAAGCATGTATATCAACGCCTTTCTGAAACGCGTCGAGCATTTGCTTATCATTGCTCAATTCGGCAATAATACGTAATTCGATTTGGGAATAATCCGCAGAAAGAAGCACGTATTCTTTGTCGCGTGGAATAAAGGCTTTCCGTATTTCCCTTCCGCGTTCCGTGCGGATAGGTATATTTTGTAAGTTCGGACTGGTCGAGCTCAAACGTCCCGTTGCCGTAACCGTTTGATTAAAAGAAGTATGAATTCGCCCCGTTTGAAGCGAAATCAATAACGGGAAAGTATCTAAATATGTATTAATCAGTTTAGATAATGCCCTGTATTCTAATATTTTTTTAATTATCGGATGCTTGTCCGCCAATTTTGTTAAAACCTCCTCGGCTGTCGAGAACTGTTTGCTGGCCGTCTGTTTCGACTTCTCTACAATTTTCATATGCCCGAATAAAACGTCTCCCAATTGTTTTGGAGAAGCAATATTGAACCGAATGCCCGCCAACTCATAAATTTGTTCCTCTATCTTCTTTCTTTCCTCTTGAAGTTGAGAGGAGTATCTCTTCAAATATTCAACGTCTATATTGACTCCGTTTTGTTGCATACTTAACAATACATCAATTAAAGGAATTTCTACAGAGGTAAACAAATTCAATAATTCCTCCTGTTCCAATAATTTCTCGAAAATTGCGTGCAACTGAAAATTAATGTTGGCATACTCGCAACAATAATCTTTTAATTTTTCAGGATCAACTGTATCCCAAATAATACTTTGTTTCTTAGACACTTTTCCAACTAAGCTCTCTATATCGATAAGACTATATCCGAGATATGTTTCCGAAAGCATTTCTATATTATGCCGGCTTTCGGAATTCAATAAATAATGAGCTATCAAATTATCGAATTGCAATCCTTTGATTGAAATGTTGTTTAATGCCAATAATTCTTTTTCCCGTTTTAAATCATATCCGATTTTCAGGATATTTTCACTTTCAAAAATAGGCGCAAAGTCTTTCAGTATTACTTCTGCATCATCAAAAAGCGGAATAAAGCAGGCTTCATCTTTATTTACCGATAAAGAAATTCCATAAATCCGGGCTGCATTTTCCTGTTTAAGAAGATAAAAACTAAATAATTGGCTTTTCTGAATTTCAGAAATCAATTTCTCGCGTTCCCCTCTGTCTGCGATTATCTTATAAGAGTAAGAACCGGTTTGTATATTTTTATATACGGATGAGAAAAGCGTATTTTCATTTTCTTGAATATGACTACTAAATAAAGATTGTTGCCCTGATGCAATGGGACTCGGAATTTCAATCTGATCCGTCAAGGATAAGCCGGTAAAAAAACGTTTGGCAAAATTTCTAAATTCCAATTCTTCAAATAAAACTTTTAATTCCTGTTCATTTGGTTTTTTCGTTTTTAAGAGTTCCTCGTCAAAATCGACGGGAGTATCCAGATGTATTGTTGCCAGCTCTTTAGAAAACAAGGCTTTTTCAGCATTTTCAACAATTACATTGCGAAGCTTTTCATTCTCAATCTGACTCGTATTCTCAAGCATTTCTTCAATGCTCCCGAATTGAGCAATTAATGCCTTGGCTTTTTTTTCTCCTATTCCGGGCACTCCCGGTATGTTGTCGGACGAGTCGCCCCATAGCCCCAGTATATCAGCAACCTGTTCGGGTTTCTGAATGGAAAAATAATCAAGAATCTGGTCAACGCCCCAAATTTCATCTCTGTTTCCCATCCTCCCCAAACGGTACATAAATATATTTTCACTGATTAATTGTCCGAAGTCCTTGTCGGGAGTAACCATATATACTTTGAATTCTTTCTTCTCAGCCTTTTTTGCAAGTGAACCAATAATGTCGTCGGCTTCATATCCTTCGCAAAGTAAAATAGGAATGTTCATTCCCTGCAAAAAGAGTTGTATGTAAGGAATTGATGCAATAATATCTTCGGGCATAGCGTCTCTGTGGGCTTTATACGCTTCGAATTTTTCATGCCGGAAAGTGGGTTTTCTTCCATCAAAAGCGACTCCTATATGAGTTGGTTTTTGAGATTTCATCAAATCATACAGGGTATTTGCAAAACCTAAAATAGCCGACGTATTCAATCCTTTTGAATTGACCCTCGGATTTTTGTTCAATGCATAGTATGAACGATAAATCAACGCCATTGCGTCGATGAGATATAATTTCTTATTTTCCATATTATTTAAGCGTTAAGGAAATAGCGTGAAATACGTTTTAAAGTTCATCCAACAATTCCCCATTAATATCCAATGGATTGTACTTGGGATGTTTCGAACATTTTTCGTAAACCGATTTTTTGCAACTGCAACCTATACGTTCCCCTGTTATGGGATTGACAGAGCTACATTGTCTTTTAAATTCGCCGTTCTTTTTGAAAACTATTTTTATGGCAAATCCAACAATGGCAAATCCAAGTATAAATATCGAAAAGGCAAAAATAATGACAAAAAGCTTCATATACTTATTTTTGTTGTATCGTTAAAAATCCAAGAATGTTTCTATTGACAAGAAATAAAACAGGAATAAAAAAACGGTTTTTCAAGAAAAATCTTCTAAAAACCGTTTTAAAACTTGCGCAAACTCGCTTGAAAAAATGTCTATTTAAATAAATTTAAATAGATTAAAAGATTCCATATTTTAACTGTATATCTTCAAAAACGCCTGTCATTGTAGTGTATCCTGTAGGTATCCGCCCTTCATTTCTCAGAAGAACCGAATAAGATCCATTTATTTTTTTTGTTGCCGATGTTGATTGATCATAGCTATAAATTTTCAAACGAGCCGACGTATCCTGATGTGGAGAACTTCCTCTTGAAAAATACCATACGTCTGAGTGATCGATTTTTTTAGGGAAATACTTAAAAGCCATTATCCTCGATTTCGATAACGTATCTTTCCGAATATTCATTTCAATATAGATAGAATCTTTTGCAGAAGACTCCGCTATAATTAAAACCTTTTCAAGCGTATCGAAAATAGAAGGGGAAGCTCCTATATATAAATTAGAGGAAATGGCGTTAGGAGCAATTCCGGTTACTCTTTTCTCTGTAAAACCCGGTTCCTTTAATAAATATCGTAACGTGTTTACTTCCGTACTTATCACCGGCTCCTCTCCTTCGTCTCCGCAACTTATAAAAATCAATGTTCCAAAGATAAAAGCACAAAGATAGAAGAAAGCGTATTTTGTTTTCATAAGTTTAAAATTATTAGTTACATTGCAAAGGTAATAACTTTTTTGGTAGTGCAAAAAATATTTATGCCATAATTCTTGTTTCTTTTGAAAATCTTGTTGTTATTTAACAATTTGAAAATTTGAAGACAATGTATTACCTTCATTATCAACAACTGTAATAACGTGCCTTCCTAGCGGCGGACTTAATGATAACTGATGAAAATAATTTGTACTGCCAACATATTCTTGATCCAAGTGCCAGTACACAGTTGCATTGCTATTATAGTGCGCCAGTTCAAATATAACTGTCCCGTTTTTACCATCTAACTGCTTAGGCAAGGAAATTACGGCATTTTTTTGCGGATAAATAAACTGCATAGGCATATCATCTTGCTGTCCGCAACCGGCTTTAAAAGGAGGCAATGATTTGTAATCCGAATGATGACGTTTATAGTACCACTCCCAAACAGGAGGCAATATAAATATACTTTCCTGGCGCATTCCTTCATCGCCGGCACAATTTTCATATACGCGATAGCGACCGTCTAACGTTACATTAATTTGAAAATGATAACGGCAAATTTCCGTTTTAATGCCTTCTTTACAAATCAATACGGTATCGGTATCAGGACAAAAGCGGCTTTTCAAGCATCCGCTTTGCCTGCAAATCTCCGATTCTATAAGTTCTCCATAAGGAATATCGAACCATTTTGTCCTGGGTAAAATGTTAAAAATATCAAACATAACCGGACCTGCCGTTTTTGCTCCGGTTAGTCCCGGTCTGCCTTCTCCATTGGCATTTCCCACCCATACCCCTACCACATACTTGGGCGTAACTCCTACAGCCCAGGCATCCCTGAATCCATAACTGGTTCCTGTTTTCCAAGCTATTTTTTGCATAGAAGGTATATTCCGCCAATCGATCTCTTCCGGACGATTCACCTCTTTAATAACCTCGAATGTTTGCCAAATTGCAGCGGCATTATATAATTTATTTTGTTTTGATTTAACAGTCTGTTCTTCTATTAAAAAATCAGGCTGCAAAAGTGTTTGGGATGTATAATCCTTGTTTGCCAAATAGTAATTCAAAGTTTTCGCCATGCAATTATAGGAAGAAACAATATCCCAAAGCGTCGATTCCGCTCCGCCAAGAATAAGCGATAAGCCATAATGGGAAGAAGGACGATTCAAGGTTGTATAACCTGCTTTTTTCAAGAAATCATAAAACTTAGGAACGCTATACGTCCTTAAAGCGCAAACCATTGGAATATTCAGCGAACGGCATAACGCTTCGGAGGCGGGAACAGCTCCATCATATTCTTTATTAAAATTTTGAGGCATAAAACCGTTAATATTTACCGGAATATCGGGCAAAAGCATTTTCGGTAATAATTGTCCTTCCTGGAGCATAGCGCAGTATAACAAAGGTTTTAAAATACTTCCTGTGCTACGGGGAGAACGAATTATATCCACTTGATTGGCTGATCTTTTGCTTTCAAAATTTATATTTCCACAATAAGCCAGAACCTGGTTTGTTCTAACATCAATAATAATAGCCGCTATATTTTTTATATCATTTTGCGAAAATTCCCCATACCAACGTTCGAGTATGTTCTCCACCTGTAACTGCATGTTTTTGTTAATGGTAGAATGACAATATTTTCCTTTGTCGTTTTTATAAAAATAGGTTGTCAAATGAGGAGCAATCTGAGGCAAAGGCAACGGTTCCGATGGAAGGGTTTCGCTTAAAGCCAATTCATATGTCGATTCGTCAATAACAGAATTCGCATATAACTTACCTAAAAGGCGGTTTCTTTTCTCCAATAACAACTTTCTGTTCCGCGAAAAATTTATCAGAGCCGGAGAATTGGGCAAAACGGCCAAAGTAGCCGCTTCGGCCCAGGAAAGATTTTGGGGAGAGCGTCCGAAATACCGCCACGAAGCGGCTTCCAACCCTACGACATTTCCGCCAAAAGGAGCATGGGATGCATATAGAGCCAATATTTTCTTTTTAGAATAGCGAAATTCGAGCCGGGTAGCCAGTATTATTTCTTTGATTTTCGTAAACCACGTCCGCGGACGGTTGCGAGAGATGCGAATCGTTTGCATGGACAGAGTACTTCCTCCGCTTACTACCTTGCCTTGCTTTACATTTTGAATAACGGCGCGTCCAATAGAAACAGGATTTACGCCCCAATGACAATAAAAATATTGATCTTCGAACTGGACGAGGCAAGTTTTAAATTTTTCAGGAACCGTATCAATTTCGGGGAAACGCCATTGATTATCATCTGCTATTCTCGCTCCCAACAATTCGTTATTTCTGTCAACGACAACCGTACTGTACGAAACGTTAAACAGGTTTTTCGGCAAACAAAACCCATATGCAACAATTACAATTATCAAGACAATAATTATAACTCTTTTTTTGGGTGCAATCTTGTTTTCAGCCTGCAGAAATGAAAGTATTCTCACAAATAAGTAACGCCTTTATTTTGTTGCAAAAGTACAGAATGGGGATTAAAAAGACAAAAAAACAGTCTAAAATATTGAAAAACAGCAATTATAATTTTGAAAGCCAAAACAAAATGAAAAAAAGCATAGCTGAGTTAGCAATTTGTTAGCATACTCTTTGATGAATGAAAGTTTTTAATATTCTGTTTTTCAATTTATTTATTTTCCAGTAGAAGGAAAGGCATCGTCATAAAACATAAATTATCTTAACTGTTTAAACGCCATACGTCTTTTTACATCACGAATGTGTTTTTACAATATCAACCCAAAAAATTAATTACCGGGCGCAATACAGTTATACTATGAAAAAAATTCTATCATTTTTATATCCCGTTATATTTTTCTCCTCCTTTGGAGGAATCGGGGGAGGCTCTTTCGGGTTAGGGGCCTTTGCCCAAACGCAGGGTTTCCCGTGGGCGCATGTTATGGGTTCACGTTCTCAGGCAAGCCAGGTAGATGAAGAAGTATTAGGTACTGATATGGATGAAGCCGGTAATACCTATATACTAAGTACCCCCTTTGGTATGCCATATACCGTATTGCACGATGGCGAATTGGTAGACGGGGGTTCTGATGGCGGTTTTTATCCCGACCCCTGGTCTTTTCCAATGGATTATGACAACAAAGCCTACCTGCTTTGTAGCTATAATCCGCAGGGAGATTTGCGTTGGAAAAAATTCCTGATTTCGGGAAGAATAAATGGAGATGGACTTCTGAAAGTACATAACCGGAAATGTGTATGTTTGTGTACGGATGGTGAGGCATGAATATAATGATGCAATTATTATAGACCGTGATACTACTTTGCACCAACGGGACGGTTATGGCGATAGTGTTTATGTATTTGCCAAATGGGACACGGCAGGGACTCTACAATGGGTAAAGCAACCCGGACTAAGTCATGTAAGGCCCTATATTCCCGATTCGGCAGGTTATGTCTTTCCTCTTTATTTTGGGGCGGACGAAACAGGGACGTTATTAATAGCATACGGATATATGTTGCCCGGATACGAAAACATACCGGCCAAGCGACCTTACATTGCTGTGTGGTTAAATGAAAATTTAGAACCTCTCAATGGATCTGTATTGGACATAAGCAGGCAATCCTTTTATCGTTCCGATGTAAAAATTGCCTATTACAATAAAGAATTTTATATGGCGAACAGATTTGAACCTTATGGAAACGATACTGTTGTTATAGCAGGCAATGATACTTTAGTTTATAACCCCCAATGGGGAGGAAGGTATATGGACGGATTTGGGTGGGTAAGGAACTCTTTTACAGTACTTTCTTCTTTTAATGTCGATGGTTCCGCCCGTTGGGCAAAAGTATTGTTGAAAAACTCTCTTCCAATGGGTAATTTGTTGGCTGATAGTTTGGGGAATGTATTTGCAGCTGGCTATACGATAGGATACCACCCTCCAGTAATAAATCCTGAACGTCCTTGCATAGGCATTATAGATAACGATACCTTATTTATAAAATGGTTACATCTTATGTAGTTAAATTCGATAGTTTGGGCAACCGTATCTGGCTCAGGCATACTTTGCCAGATGATTTTTTTGGGGCATCGGATATATATACCCTTTGTTTTTTACCAGGCAACCGTATTGCAGCCGTGGGAGAAGGACGTTCCTCTTTTTCATGGGGGGATATACGCCTCGATATGAACGGGGAAAATTTCAACTATATGCAATTGGCTTGGTCAACTTTAAACCAAACTACCGGGGAAGTATTGGACGCCAAACGTTTGGGTATTACGCCTATTAACGAAGAAAATCCGATTTCTTCTACCGCCCTGATAAGCCACGTATTGCCCGATACCTATGGTAATACATACATAGCAGGCACATTTAGCGGTAATCTTATTTTAGATACTATTGCCCTAACCCGTAGTGGAGATCTGGCTAATTTAGGTGAAGACGTATTTTTCTTCAAATATGGTTACATGTCGGGAGTTTATGATCCTTATATATTAGATAGCACATGGGTAAGGGATACGGTAGCCCCTAAAATTATAGATACCTTATACCGAGATACTTTATTTGTATGCACCTATGCAGCCGATACAATGGTTACAACCATTGTTTATTTAGATACGGTAATGGTAGATACCCATATTACAAATATTTCCTTTTTGTGCGACACCATTATAAGGGATACCTTAATAAGCGGTCAGAAGCCGGGCTTTTTCGCCCAAAAAGGAGAACCCATAGCATCCGGCAGGGTATTAACCGATACTTTATATATGGGAACAAAAACGGATACTACGATTACAAAAGATAGTAATTACGTATTCATCAAAGGAATCAATCAACAGAAATACCATATAGAAATCTTCCCCAACCCAGTCAATGAAGTAGTACATATTGCCAATAAAGGGAACTATCCCCTGCAAGCAGAGTTATATGATATGGTAGGAAAAAAGGTAAAAAGCTGTATCGTTTCCGCCAATACTACCTATCCATTATCTGTTCAGTCATTACATAGCGGGATATATATGCTTAAACTTCAAATCCAAGGTAAAGAAAAAACGGTAAAAGTAGTGGTACACTAAAATTTTACAGATTAAAAATAAAACGTAAACAGAAAATTCTTTTTTTATATCCGCATTTTTGCATTAACTTTGTATAACTAAAGGCAAAACTAATTGAAACAGAATCGTTAGGTAACCGTTAGCGCTTCGAAACACAAAGTAGTAACATTCTGTATTTCAATTCACTAAAAAGAAATTTTGAAAGTTGTCAATGACTTATGAAATACTGGAAAGAGAGGGATCTACGACAGACAAAAGTCGGCTAGTATGGTATCAACCCAGAATTTGGAGAACAAGGGATCCATTACACAAATACTGGGTGGGTTGTAATAAAATCCAATTTGGCACAGAACTTATAACAGAGCAAATAATGATGGCTTACTCAAGCGTGTTGGATCATTATGGAATAATATATGCCGATTAACTAAATAAAATAACGAAAGAGGGCTGTTCAAAAAAAAGTTTTGGACAGCTTTTTTCTTACATGAAATTATTGATACATCGTTCTGCGCCATACTAAAAAGAATAGATTCGATTTGCATAATGATGCCGCTGCGTAAAGATGCACAATGATGACAGTTTCCAGATTCATTTAATCAACCTGATTTGAGAAAAGCAGACCCAAAGGACGGTTACAAACTTAAGTTATCGTAACCAAGCACTTCCAAAAACAATATAAAATCCCCAGTCTTCGGGTCCAAAACCAAAGTCCATCCCCATTTGAAGTTTAAATTTTCTGGCTATCAAATAACGAAAACCGCCGCCATAATTATACACCCAATCTTTCTGAGAAAATTTGTCATAATCGGGGAAAGCTTTTCCCAAGCCTGCAAAACCTACTAAGCTCCAACGATGAAAAATCTCAACCCTATGTTCCATTTCTGCCAAAGCAGTAATATTATCCATATAGCGGGCAGTAGGAACCCCTCTTAAATCGATATATGGGAGCATATAAAAGGGCGGATTATTAAACATTTGCTGCCATTCCAACCGCATAGAAGCCACCCAGGGATCAAAAACATGCCAATATCCGTAAGCGCTTCCTATCATTTTTGAATAGTCGTACGATGCGCCTATGTTTTTATTTGACCAATCCGTTTCAATATCTACTTTTAACCCGCTGGAAGGAGAAAAAACATTATCCCTGTTATCGAAACTCAGCAAAAATCCTAAAGAACTTAAGTAATTATCTTTTTCCAAATCGCCTTTAATCTTATCTTTAATATTTCCGTCGGGAAGATTATCCAAATTTACATCGGCAGAAACCTTCATGTAAGAAAACATATATTGTAAACCGCCCGAAAAAAAATTAAGGAATCTCTTCTGAGCCATCAGATAAACAGCCGGCGTCTTCATATTCAATCCGAATTCTTTTTCTCCCAAATTAGGAAGATCTTTATACATATCAATATTTACATTGGCATAGCCGCCAACGACCCGATAGTGGATTCCGGGTTTTTCCCACTCCCCCATCCGCGCGGCTCCTGCAAACCATGTGTTATTCGCAGTATATCCGGCGCCCAAACCTGTGATACTCGGCCAAAGAGGAGACGCTTTTCCTTCTTTGTCGACACGAACTTTTATCGGCTCCATAAACACCACTCCCAAGGCCCCCCCTATTCCTCCTAATGCCGGTTCGGTAATCAACATAGGTATTGGAATAAAGCCATGAGCATGAATCAATTCATCGCTTAAGTCGAAATAGCCGTCGGTACTGTCTTTCAAATTTATTTTCCTTTTCTCTTCAGACTGGGAAAAACTTTTGGCAGGAGTAAAGAATATTAAAAATAAAGCAAGCGTAATTACCGCTTTTACAAACGTTAAGCATTTCATAACAAAATAGATATTAAGCAATAAAGCATTTTTAACTAATGATAGTAACATTCTTAAAAGAGAATTGTTTAGACCGGTAACAGAATAAAGATTTATATACATCTATTTTATCTCCGTCCGGCACAAACTTGATTTTATGTAAATTTGCATGAAATAAATACCATACGTTTATGAAACTTGCAGTTGTCGGCGCCACCGGTTTGGTTGGAAAGGAAATCCTGGATGTATTAGAGGAATTTGGGTTTACAGATATTGAATTATTACCTGTCGCTTCCGAGAAATCAATAGGAAAAGAAATCGAATTTGCAAATAGGAGGTACAAAATCATTTCGATGGAAGAAGCCATTTTAAAAAAGCCCGACTTAGCTATCTTTTCGGCAGGCGCTAAAACTTCTTTGGAATATGCGCCGCGTTTTGTGGAGGCAGGCGCAACGGTGATTGACAATTCTTCTGCATGGCGAAAAGAAAAAAACATTCCGTTAATCGTTCCAGAAGTCAACATTCGCATCTTAACAAAGCGAGACAAACTCATTGCCAATCCGAACTGTTCTACAATCCAATTAGTAGTGGCATTAGCGCCTTTGCATGAAAGATATAGAATTAAACGCGTTGTTATTTCCACATATCAAAGCGTTACGGGAAGCGGCGCGTATGGAGTAAAACAATTAAAAGACGAGCAGCAGGGCATCGATTCGGAAAAATTTTATCCGCATCGCATACATGAAAACTTATTTCCCCATGGCGGAAATTTTCAGGATGACGGATATACTACCGAGGAGCAGAAACTAGTCAACGAAACGCGAAAAATATTAGACGACAATTCCATTCAATTAACCGCTACCGTCGTACGGGCGCCTGTGCTTGGCGGACATTCGGAAGCGGTAAATGTGGAATTTTGGAATGAATATGACATCAATGATGTAAAGAATTTATTAAAAGAATCTCAAGGAATTATTGTTCAAGATGCTCCAGAGAAGAATATATATCCAACGCCTATCGGGGCAAAAGGAAAGAACGAAGTATTCATTGGCCGAATACGTCCTGACTTTTCCCAACCTAATAGCTTGAATTTCTGGGTTGTTTCCGACAACTTACGCAAAGGAGCCGCAACCAATGCCGTGCAGATTATGCAGTACATCTTACAAAACCGATTAATTGATGCAACAATGTAACCCATGTAAACTTAAAGATTCACAAAAGAAAATATCACTGCATATTTTTTTGAAACGCAAGTATTTTTTGCTTAGTCGATAGCCGGCAAATGGATTATGAATGTAGTTCCCTTATTTTCTTCAGATTCAAAATCAATACGTCCTCCAAAACTTTCGATGATACTTTTTACAATTGAAAGCCCCAAACCGGTTCCATCTTCTTTGGTAGTAAAATGAGGATGGAAGATCAAATGTTTATCAGCATCGGGAATTCCTTTTCCATTGTCCGCAAACCGAAGCACATAATTTTTCTGCCATTTTTTGATCGAAATATGCATTTCTCCCTCCACATTGGGTGGTATTGCCTGCTCTGCATTTCTAAATAAGTTCCCAAAAACCCTTACAAACTGTTGTTTATCTCCTATTACATAGCATTCTTCAAAATCAGTTTCCAGTACAAATTTAAGTACGCTATCTTCTTTGTATAAATCAATTACAGAATCTATACATTCGATAAGATTTACTTTTTCCGAAGCAGAATGCGGCATTTTCGAAAAATCTAAAAAGGTGTTGGCTATCCTGGATAGAATATCTATTTGTTCTATTAATACCTGAGTGGTTCGTTTCAAACGCGAATCGAAATCAGGAGCCTTGTCTCTCCATGTTTTCAATAATTGTTGAACGCTTAGCCTCATTGGCGTTAACGGATTCTTTATTTCATGAGCCACCTGACGAGTCATTTCTCTCCATCCGTTTTCTCTTTCGATCTTTGCGGCCAAATAGGTATTTTCTTGTAATTTATCAATCATACGATTATATTCGCGCACTAAATTTCCGATTTCGTCGTCGCTTTCCCAAACTAGTTTTTTTCCGCCAATAGTATATTTTTCCAGTTGTTTCCGGATAAACAACAACGGTTTTGTTATCATATTAGTAATAAATATCAACAGGAAAAATAAAAGCAAGATAACCAACGCCACAAAATTAACGCATGTCATCAAGAAATCCGTCAACTCTTTTTGCACCCCTTTAGAAAAATAAAAAATAGAAGCATATCCCAATATTTCGTTTTTGGAATTTTTGATGCTTACATACACATCTTCATATTTACTGCCTATATCACTATGATATTCGGAAACCCAAGATTTATTACTGCTGTCCAATGCCTTTATAGCCGTCGGATGCGCTAATGAAGAGATTATACCGTGCTCATATATTTCAGGGGATGAAGATATCAGCATCTTTCCATTAAGATTAAAAATTGTAATATCATCTTGATACATATTAAAATACCGAGATATTTCATTTCTGATATCAGACGCGTTAACAGATTCTAATCTGTCCGCACTCCTGCAAACATATTCCAATGCAGAAGCAATATTGTTGGTATGCTCCCAGAAAGTGTCTTTCATCTTTTGTTTTGTAACCTGATTGATGTAGTAGATAGAAATCGCTCCTGAAAGAATAGAGGCTCCCATAACCATAAATATGATAGAAATTTGTATGCGGGTTTTAAAATTGTTTTTCTTGGCCCGATACCCATATATCAAGTATTTTATAAATATATAAAGATACATAAGAAGACTAAATGTGACAAACACGCTCGAAAAAATTTTGAGTTTATCCGGAAAAACAGGTATCTTTTTACTTATTATCAACAATACATTTGAATGTTTAGGAATGTAAATCAGATGTTCATATCCTCCTTCCTCAAAAAAGCCGAACTTACTCCCTGAACCCTTCATTTTTTGTTTCGTCAAATCGGCTTTTTTTGATAACTCATTTGGATTATACCAGTACCTACCCCCATTTTTTATTAAAAAACCATTCGCATATTTTGCATATGAATAACTTTCAATATCTATGTTATCCTCAATATTACTTTTAATTAGCTTGGAATATTGTTTATCTTTCACAAATGGCGTCGGCGAGAATTGCAGAAATAAGTAAAATGAAAACCCTCTATGCTCATCAATAAATTCCAACACATTTGAGCAATAAGACACATTCCCCAAAGCGTCGCTCATCAAAAAAAGTCCTGGAATATCGGTTTTTATCGCTTCTTTTTCTATTTTCCGCATCATATAGTCAACGCATGAGAACTCCTGCCCCAGACTATCTATTTGTATATTCTGGAAGTCTAAACAAGAAAAAGAAACAACATCGTAGTAATCCCATATATCATCATCATAATTATTCTTCAGGTAATTGCGTACAGAATCCGCTTCAACTCTGAATATCAACATTTTTTGAAGAAGCTTATCCGCATACGCCACTTCCTGAAATTTCCGATAAAAATACTGGATACCCGGCTCCGTCTCTTTGTAAAAATCTTCTATTAAAATTTCCCTTTCCCCCCTCTCTTTCTTCTCCTGTACTTTCAAAATATGAAAACCTGTAAAGATAGAGAGAATGAGGATAATAGGGAATAAACGCATGAGTGATTTTAAATTCCAGCTTTTGAAAAAGGATATAAAATATAGAATAAACAAAACCAATGTAAACAAAATTCCTATGAAAAAGAATTTCAAATAAAAAAACCACAAAACCCCAATTAAAAAAAGGCCAATCAAAGAATAAAGAAAGAAATAAGGAACAAAACGGGAGTAATAACAAATCTTCGAAGCCAATTTTGAAAAAACAATATATAGCAATAAAGCCGAAAAAGCAATTGTAATTAATCCTACCAAAGAATAAGGATTAAACTTTGAAAGATTATCGAGACCTTCATAAAGATTGGTTCCGAAAATGACGCCTTCAACAAAGAGTAAATATAAATAAACTATTATCCCACAAAATGCCGAAAATAAGATGGCCATCAAAAAGTCATATTTGCGTTTTGGCCGGTACGCCATGTATGGGTAGGGTTTTCTTAGACAGAAACAGATAGATAGTAAGAACAATATGTTAAGAAAGGTATCGCCTAACGAAAAAAACATAGACGCCTGCGGGCGAAATAGTTCCGAATAATAAAGTATAGTAGGAATTCTAAAATCATAAATAATAAACCTCAACAACAATATGAGCAGAAAAAAAACAAAATTCGATAAAAAAGAAGTTTTTCCGGACAGGAAAATTATTGTTTGATAAATCGCCCTTATCAGGAAAAAAAGAAAGAAAATGAAAATTACAAATAAAATGAAAACATCTTTTCCCTGAGCAAATATGGGGCGCGAGATATTAATCTCAAATAAAAAATCCCCATCTCGCGAATATATGGGGCACCTTGATTCTGTTTTTTGAAGTACAATATTTGCTTCATCCGGAAGAATAATTCCAGGAGCATAGTAGTTATTTATATAATTATTACTGATTTCATAACTTTTCTTTATCAGCGCCAGTCCTACTACTATCGTATTGCTATTTTGTTTAATATCGCATAAGAAAACTCCATTTTTCAATAAAACCACCGGATGCGAAAACACATTTGAATCAAATATATCCGGAACAGGAATATCATTATTTGTCCAGTTAACCAATGTGTCATTCTTATAGAAAAACAGCGCTATTTCTCTTTTTTCAAATTCTTCTAATGCCTGAACAGAATAAATAACATCAAGTTTTCCTGTTTGAGATACCGGAAATTTTGCGTTGGAAACATACGAAGACAATAACTGCTGCCGTTTTTCGACAAAAGCGCTTACATTTTTTTGAAAAAAAGCGCCGCTATTTCTCCAACTAAAAACAACGTCCAAAATTAAAAAAGCCATCAAGAAAATAAGCGCCCCTATTATCCCAATAAACAAATTTTTCTTATTTAATTTTGCGTCACTCATCTCATCTGGCAAATGTAAACATATCTAAACCGTATAAATAATATCCCTAAAACTATAGAGAATAAACCTTCCTTAAATATTCCGGAAATATTTAGTATCTGTTTAAAACTTTTTCCAGGAATTATTTTGGATCTAAAAACGCTCTTTTTTGTTGGAATTTTTACCAAATAGCGCTACTATTCCTGAAAAATCCCGTCTGCAAACTCGCTATTTTTATCCCTCAAAATCTTTTCCATAAAAATTTAAACAGTTACTTAAAATATCGCACAAATCGTTTTCAAAATTTCTTTTTTTGATGAAAAAATGATTTTAATTATACTGAAAATCAATATTTTAAATTTAACTTAGCTGTCTTTTACAAAATTCGATCAAACATCATTACTCTAAAACCAGCCTTGCAAAACAATTTTTATTTCTTCAGTAAATTTATCATCTATAATTTACTTCACAACATCAGATCCAAAAGATTTTATAGTTTAATAATATGACTATCCTCGATAATACCCCCAACCCCCTAAAAGGGCTAATTTAAGAAAAACGACTGCCCAAAATTCCCCTTTCAAATTAAAAAATCCTATTTATCTCCCCTTAAGGGGGAGAATTAAAGAGGGGTAGGGATTTTTAGGTATTAAAACCTGTCTTTTCAAAAATTAGGGGCAACATTGCGGATCATCATTTTAATAATATGAAGAATAATTTCATAAAGATAAATTTGATACAGGATTAAAACATTTTAATGGCTTCAAAGTTCAATTTTTAAAAACATTTTTTCGTTGTAAGAATAGCTTTATTTTAAAAATCAATTGTCCATTTTAAATTTTAAGATACTCTGTTTTAGTGGAATTTTACCAAATAACTCTACTATTCTGAAAATTCTGTCGGTGAATTCGCTGTTTTTATCCTCTTAAAATCTTTTCCAAAAAATTTAAACAACTTCTGAGAAACAAAATTAACTTTAAATTCTTTTTAAGAAAATAGCTATCGTACACTACAAATAAATTCATACTAAGACACTTTAAGCCATAATTTCTCTCCCTAATATGTATTTCTTTTAATATAAGAAAGTATACGAAATTACAAAAAAAAACATTTATCAACATCTACTTACAATAATAAACATGTCAAACATGACTCGTCCGAATCAAATAACCACAGAACATATTATCAATAAATAATTTATAAATGATAGAAATTAAAATATTATAACAAATAAAGAGATCGAATATAAAATATTTTACAAACATTATTGTATTGATAATCTATTCAACTTTGTATATACTTCTTCCAATAAAGATAAAGCAACCTCTAACAGAATTTTATCAATTAGCTTCATTATATATTATTGAGCAGAAAAGCGTTATCTTTGAAAAATATTTCTATGAAAAATCTAATGATCGATTATCAAACTTATATACAGGAAATTAATATTAAAAAAAGCTCGGAAATAAGGGTCGGAAATATTGCTTTGGGAGGAGATAATCCCATTCGGATACAATCTATGACCAATACAAATACGATGGACACAAAAGCTACGGTAGAGCAGATCATAAGATTGTCCGACCTTGGTTGCGACTTTGTCCGGATAGCAACTCCGTCTATCAGAGATGCGGAAAATTTATATAACATAAAAAATGAACTTCTAAAAAAGAATTATCAAATTCCCCTCATTGCAGACGTCCACTATATTCCAAAAGCAGCCGAAATTGCAGCCGAAATTGTTGAGAAGGTCAGAATTAATCCAGGAAACTATGTCGATAAAAACAAAGGAAAGGTACATTATACAGAAGCAGAATATGAGGAGGAATTAAACAAGATCAAGGAAAGGATTCAAAATTTAGCTGAAATCTGTAAAAAACATAATACTGTAATTAGGATAGGAACAAATCATGGTTCTCTATCGGAAAGGATTCTCGGCCGTTTTGGCGATACGCCGTTGGGAATGGTTGCTTCGGCTATGGAATTTATCCATATTTTCAGGTCTTTCGGTTTTCACCTTTTAGTACTTTCTATGAAAGCCAGCAATATTAAAATTGTAGTGCAGTCCACTCGTTTATTGCTTCATCAAATGATAAGCGAAAACATGTATTATCCTATTCATTTGGGCGTTACTGAAGCGGGAAACGGAGAAGACGGATGGATAAAATCGGCGGGAGGAATCGGGTGCCTGCTTAATGACGGCATAGGCGATACAATACGGGTTTCTCTTACGGAAGATCCGGAAAAAGAAATTCCGGTTGCGCAAAAAATAGCAAGCTTTTATGACAGACATAAAAATATGCCTAATCCGGGAAGACTCTTTATAAATCCTTTTGAATACAACAAACGCGAAACAATAGCCGTAGAAAATATCGGAGCCGAAAACCCGCCTATCGTTTTAACCAAACAGAAAGATGAGAATGCCAATTATTTTTGGATAAATAGAAACGCTATTTCCAACCGCAAAAATGAAAATTTCCCCGTTTTTGATAGTATTCAAAATTTATTATCTTCTGATAAGATTTCTCAAAAAATAAATTTTCTCAGAATAAGCAGTCCGACGATTTTTCCGGAATTGAATCAAATTAAATCTCTTTCTTACCCCATCGTATTATTAAGTTGTTTCAGCGAAAAATCTATAGACAACGAACGGCAATTATTTTCATTTTTAATTGAAAATCAAATTAAAAATCCTGTTGTTTTACAAAAATGCTATGCTAGTTATGAAGAGTTGATTCTAAAAGGTTCGGCAGACTTTTCCGGTTTACTTGTCGATGGATTGGGAGACGGCATCTTTTGCGAAGACAATTCTAATGCAGGGTTGTATATTTTGCAAGCTACCGGTTGTAGAATCAGTAAAGCTGAATTCATTTCCTGTCCTTCGTGCGGAAGAACCCAATATAACATACAAGGAGCATTAGCAGAAATAAAAAACCGCTTAAACCACTTGAAAGGAATAAAAATCGGCGTTATGGGATGCATTGTAAACGGTCCGGGGGAAATGGCCGACGCCGATTATGGATATGTCGGAAGCGGCAAAGGAAAAATCACTTTGTATAAAGGGAAAAAAATCATTCGAAAAAATATCGACGAGAAATCAGCTGTGGGAGCATTAATCTCCTTGATAAAAGAAAACGGCGACTGGGTTGACCCGTAAATGATAAAATGAAATTATTTCTTGGCATCATTACCATTTTATCGGTAATCTCGTCAGGGCGCGACTTTAAGTCACACCCTGACTATAATCACAATCTAAACAAGAACCAGGTTGATAATATCCGACATGGTTTGGATATAATGAAATTTAAGGCCTTTCAGGTAATCTTTCTTTATATCCTCAATATCTCTTCTGTTCTCTTCAGACAGAACAATGTCGGTTATTTTGGATCTTTTAGCCGCCAGAATTTTTTCTTTTATCCCACCCACCGGCAATACTTTTCCTCTCAAAGTAATTTCACCGGTCATGGCGAAATTAGCTTTCACTTTACGTCCCATAAAAACCGACGACAAAGCCACGAACATCGCTATTCCCGCAGAGGGGCCGTCTTTAGGCGTCGCGCCTTCCGGAACATGAATATGCACGTTATAAGTTTCAAAAATATCAGGATTGATATTTAATAGTTTGGCATTGGCTTTCAAATATTCAAAAGCCAGAGAAGCGGATTCTTTCATCACGTCGCCCAAACTTCCCGTCATGGTTAGAACGCCTTTCCCTTTACTCAAGCTGGCTTCTATAAAAAGGATCTCGCCGCCCACAGACGTCCATGCCAAACCTGTTACCACCCCTACAATATTTTCTTTTAAAAACTCATTATTGGAATGAATAGGCAATCCTAATATTGTTTTCAATTCCGAGGGCTCGATATTTTTGCTATATTTTTTCTTTTCCGCTATTTTCAGCGTCCGGCTACGAATAATTTTGGCTATATTTTTTTCCAATTGCCTCACGCCCGACTCGCGCGTATATTCATTGATAAGCCTGAATAAGACTTCGTCCGAAAAATGGAGCTTACTTTGGTCAATACCATGTTCCTCCAATTGTTTCGGAATTAAATGACGTCTGGCTATTTCTATCTTTTCTTCTATAATGTAACCGGAAATATTCAAAACCTCCATTCTGTCGAGCAATGCCGGATGAATGGTACTAATTGTATTTGCCGTGGCAATAAACAAAACCTTAGAGAGGTCGTATTCAATATCCAGGTAATTATCATGGAAAGCCGTATTCTGCTCCGGATCCAGAACTTCAAGCAAAGCGGCGGTAGGATCTCCATTTACGGACATGCCTGAAACTTTATCGATTTCATCCAATACGAAAACCGGATTCGATGATTTGGCTTTCAACATACTTTGTATGATTCGGCCAGGCATGGCTCCAATATAGGTTTTACGATGCCCCCTGATTTCCGCTTCATCGCGCAATCCGCCCAATGCAATACGAATATATTTGCGATCTAAAGCGCTTGCAATTGACTTTCCTAAAGACGTTTTTCCAACCCCCGGAGGACCAACTAAGCATAAAATCGGCGATCTCATATCTCCTTTCAATTTAAGAACCGCCAAATATTCCAAAATACGTTCTTTTATCTTCTCCAATCCAAAATGATCGGCATCTAATGTTGCTTCGGCATGTTTTAAATCGAAATTATCCTGGGTATACTCGCCCCAAGGCAAATCCACAATAGTAGTCAAATAATTAAGTTGAACCGAAAAGTCAGGCGAGGCAGGATGAATACGCTGTAGTTTTTGAAGTTCTTTTTCAAATGTTTTTGCCGTTTCCTCCGGCCATTTTTTTGTCGACGCTTTTTCTTTCAATTCATTTATGTCCTGCTCCGAAGGCGACCCGCCAAGCTCTTCCTGAATAGTCTTTAATTGCTGATTCAACAACAAATCCCGTTGTTGTTTGTCCAGATCAAATTTTACTTTTTGTTGAATCTGGTCTCTCACCTTCAACATTTGGATTTGATGCGTTAAATGGGTCAACAAATCCTCCGCTCTGTGATTGAGAGTTGACGCCTCGAGAAGTTGCTGCTTTTCCTGAATGCTAATGCCTAAATGAGAAGAAATAAAATTAACCAACATCTTTTTATTGGTCATATTTTTCACAGCCAATACCGCTTCGGGCGGCAAATTAGGATACGCCTTTATTACCTGCGAATACATATCGCGCATGGTATCGACAAGCATATCGAAATTTATTTCCCCTGAAGTTACTTCCGCATCGGGAAAACTTTTGATTTTTGCCTTTAAAAAAGGTTCCTTTTTAATGATTTTCTCCAGCGAAAAACGTTTTACGCCTTGAACAACCACCATCAAGTTATCGTCCGGCATTTCAAACGTCCGTAAAATACGGACAACGGTTCCTAATGTAAATAAGTCTTCTACCCGAGGATCTTCCGTATCGTTTATTTGGGCTAATACGCCTATGTATTGCTTTTTGCGTTTAGCATCCCTGATTAGTTTGATCGATTTTTCTCTCGTAGCTGTGAAAGGGATTATCACATTCGGAAATAATACATTTCCACGCAGGGGCAAAACAGAAAGTTCGTCCGGTATATCTAATTGTTCCAACGAAGCGTCTTCCCCGTCGGAAATGATAGAAATAAACTCCGAGTCGCCATTCATAACTCCTGAGAATGGAATAATATCATCATTAAAAATATTGTCTTTGGCCATTTTTATGTCCTTATTATATATTTTTCAATTGTCAATATTTGATTATATTACTAAAGAGTTTGTTTAAAAATTTTTCCAGGAAGTATTTTGAAGCTAAAAATACTCTTTCTTGCCGAAATTTTGCCAAATAGCTCTCTATTCTTGAAAAATCCCGTCTGCGAAATAGCCATTTTTATCTCTCAAAACCTTTTTCATAAAAATCTAAACAACCTCTTAGATGATTTAAACAAATGCATTAATAAATAACAACATCTGTCTTTTAAAAATCTTTACATAGCAAAAAACGCTATATCAAGTATTTATTAAAGAGAACTACATTAATCTAAAAATTGCCCAGTCTCTTAAAAATATTCAACGCACTAATATTCTTTATTTTATATATAATTTCACTTAGGCGTACATAATAAAAAAAAGCTTCAAAAAAATATTTTGTCAGCTTTTTCTTTTTTAGAACGTTATTATATATTATTTAGTGTCTCCAAATGTTCACCTTTCTAGAAGTGGCTTTATATACATGTATAAATATGCGCTTATCTGTTTCGGACATTTCTATTCCCCTTCGTTCCATCATTCGTTCTGCAATTTCAAGGGCTTTATCGATATCGAAAGATTTAAATCCTGCATTGCCTCCCCAACTGAAAGATGGAATAAAATTACGCTGATAGCCGTGTCCGAAAATATTACAACTAACGCCGATTACGGAACCTGTATTGAACATTGTATTAATTCCGCATTTGGAATGGTCGCCCATTATACATCCGCAAAATTGTAAGCCTGTTCCCACAAACTTGTTAGCAGGAATAGACCAAACGCGAACCTCGTCATAAGTGTTTTTTAAATTAGACGTATTGGTATCTGCGCCCAAATTACACCATTCGCCTAAAACAGAATGTCCTAAGAATCCATCATGCGCTTTATTGGAATAACCGAAAATAACAACGCTATTCAGTTCTCCTCCTACTTTTGAATAAGGGCCTATCGTCGTCGGGCCGTATATTTTTGCAGACATTTTTACAATTGCTCCTTCGCAAAGGGCGAAAGGGCCTCTTATGACTGCATTTTCCATAATTTCCGTATTCTTGCCGATATAAACAGGCCCCGTCTTTGTATTGATACTTGCGCATTCGACAACAGCGCCTTCCTCCACAAAAAGATTTTTCTCGTCTCCTACTATCCTGTTTGTATCGCTTAATTTCTGCGACTTCCTATTTTTTGTCAGAAGCTCGAAATCATCCCTTATCGCTTTATCGTTAAATGCAAAAATATCCCAAGTATTATTTATTTTTATAAAATCATCGGCCACTACAATTTCTTCTGTTTCGCTATCCTCGCCCAAACCTTCTACTTCATGATATGATAAATTCATTGCCACAATATAGTCGTTTGCAACCAATATTTGATTCGGTTCCAGAGTCTTGATTTTTTTCACCAAGTCTTTAGTAGGACAAATAGATCCATTAATCAGTATGTTGCTTTGGGATTTCACTAAAGGATATTTGACGCTTAAATAACTTTCTGTCAAAGTCGAAGTCGATTCGGATAACATTTTTTCCCATTTTTCCCTAATCGTCAAAATACCCAGTCTGATATCGCAAACAGGACGAAAATGAGTCAGCGGAAGTAAACTTGCTCTGGCAGAATCATCAAACAAAATATAATTCATGGCATTGTATTATTTGAATAGAAATTTATGGCAACCTTTTATAACAAAGGCTCTTTTGAAAATAAAAGAGCCTTTGTTAAAGAGAACGCCCCGCAAATTTTTGGAATTAAAAAACTTTCCTCCTTCTTTACTTTTTATTGTTCTCTATGTGTTTTTTGTATTTATTCATAAATTTATCAACGCGACCCGCCGTATCTACCAGTTTTATCTTACCTGTAAAGAAAGGGTGGGAAGTATTCGATATCTCTAATTTAATCAAAGGATACTCTTTTCCATCGGTATAAACCACAGTATCCTTTGTTTGAGCGCAGCTTTTAGTTAAAAACATATCTTCATTCGACATATCTTTAAATACGCAAAGTCTGTAGCTTGTAGGGTGAATGCCTTTTTTCATAAAAATTTTGATTTGCCGTTTAAACCATTAACATTTAAACGATTATTATTAATATTCAACTATTCAACATTTGATTTGCAAAGTTAGGATTTTTTTTTGACATGGCAAATACTGTTATAAATAAAAATCGAGGCAGAACAATTACAAAAAACTCAAAAAAAGAAATTTTATTTTCCTGAGCGGAATAATTCATTTATTCCGATCAAAAACAATATACACAATAAATCCAAATCATCGACAATAAAACAACCAAAAATTTAATTAATATTCAATACTTTATCTTTTGGATATTTGATACTGTAAGCAAACCGTACTTTCTTGCTTTCTCCGGGAGCCAAATCCATTCGCCAGGTTAATACGCCCAATTCTTTATTAATTACAGCTTCTCCGGATTCTAACAGTTCGACTTCTATTTCTTTCATGCTCGACAACGGATATTGATCTTTCAGCATGTAATGAACAATTTCGTTTTTGTTGTTCTTTACTGTAATTTCATAGGTAAATTTTTGCACTTTGTTGCTGCTGATAAATTTGCTGGAGCTGAAATCTTCGAGTTTTAAACGTTTTACCGAAACCCGTTTGTCTTTTCCCATGGTCAGATTCAAAGTATCATTGGTCGAAGCCGGATTAATATAGGTTTTTCCTACATACGTATTTTCAAAAATAATGCTAGCCTCCCCCTGCAACAAATTCAAACTATTCCAGTTAGGTATTTCTGCCAATAAATAGGATTCTGGATCCAACTTAGGGACGCTATAATGCTTGTACAAGGCTTTTACGTCTTTATTCAAAATATGAATGGTTTGCGATTCTCCATTAGAAGGAATATCATATGGCAGATCGATATCAAATACCAGATTCAATGCGTTTTCCGAAATATTGACATAGTCTTCGATATCGGTTTTTAAAGTAATGATATAAGCGCCGCCGCCTGCTATTTGACCATAGGTGGCTACAGCAGTATTTGCATCTATAAATGTACTCGATTTAACCAACGATTGGTCTATTTCGCTGTATCGACTGGAAGTCATCACTTCCCCATTGACGACATAAACGGGATTCAAACCTTTTCCATTTGAATTTCTTCCATCAAAATACCCTACAGAAGACTCTTCTGAAACCGTCATTTTCATAGGAGCCACATCTTCTGCTATCTCATATGACTGAATCTGATTTGACATTAATTCTTTTTGTTTTCTATCTAAATAATAAGTGGAAATATAATGCAGAAACCATTGTTTCAGTATAGGCGCTTCTCCATATTGCGAAGGAAGAGAGGAAGATAAAGATAAACGGACTTGTTTCCAGTCGATACCCGTATTTTGGCTTACCTTTGCTTTGAACGCCAGTTGCAAAGGATCTTTCAGATTGTTTACCTTTACATCGTACACGGGAATCCAAAAAGCGTTAGGCGATATGTAGGAAAATGAAATATCCGCATTTCCGGCCAAGGCCGACGAAAGTTTTACAATTAAACGTCCGCCCGAAATAGCCTGGCTAGCCAATTCTTCTTGTACTTTCTTTTTAGAAAGGGAAATTTGTTCTTCAATTTTCTTTCGTTTTTCAGTTAACTGTAAAATATCATGTTGTAATTCGTACGATTTGTTTTTATAATAATCCACCAGTTTTGTTAATTCATCCATGCTTAGACCTGATTGGGCGCCTTTTATGTTTTTGTTATCATCTAATACTTGTTGCGAACTTTTATTATTCCTGATTTTCAAATCAATTCTATCCAATTCGCGTTGCATATCTACAATCGAGTCTTCCAATTGCCTTACTTTTAACGGTTTATCGGCAGGAAGAAGATAACGGTTGGTAAATTCCACGGAAAGAACGGTAACCGTACCAGGAGCCTTAATCTGGATGCTATTTTCATCCAAATAAGTACTGATATTACTTATCGTCAACTCGTTGTTTCCCTTCTTTAGTGTTGCCGATGCGCTGTGCTGCATTTCGACGCCTACCGTATAAACAACCGCGGCATCTAATTTAGATTTGAGCTGTTGTTTGGCATCTTGGGCATAAAGACCATGTGTCAGTCCCAATGTAATAAGAAGAAATAGAAATAATTTATTCATTTGTTTATTAAGGTTGGGTTTGTAATGTTTATAGCGTTCGAAACATTTGTAACGTCAAGACGTTGCAACGTTTATAACGTTCTTATACTTAACTAATCTTACGGTCTTACAATCTTACGGTCTTACAATCTTACGGTCTTACAATCTTACGGTCTTACAATCTTACGGTCTGTTTTTTCATTTTCTCCTGAACAATACTTTATCGATTTTATATCCGTCCATATCAACAATTTCGAAAGAAAAACCGTCTTTTTCAAAATGGTCTCCCACTTTAGGAATATGTTGAAGGTGAGATAAAATAAAACCCGCCAATGTATCAAAATCTTCAGTATCCTTGTATAAATCCTCCTTGTCGAAATAGGCCAGAAAATCATAAAAATGCATTTGCGCGTTTACCCAGTAACTTCCGTCCTCCCTTTTAACAATATCAACCTCGTCCCTCTCGTCTAATTCCAGAATATCCCCTACAATTGCCTCGAAAATATCTTTTAAGGTAATCATCCCTTGAAGAGCGCCATATTCGTCTACAATAAAACAAACGCTCAATCCCTTTGCTTTCAACTTTTCCATCACCTGGTAAGCCGTGTTGTTTTCGGGCACGAACAAAGCCGGCTTGCATAATTCCTTCAATGATTTTTCCTTTGCCGAAACATACAAATCCTTGGTTTTGACAATTCCTAAAATATCGTCCAATGTATTTTCGCATAAAGGGTAGACGGAATGCATACTTTTTGAGATGACTTCAAACGCTTGGTTTTCATTCATCGATACATTCAGCCATTCTATTTCGCTACGATGGGTCATCAACGAGGTAATGCTACGATCGCCCAAATGGAAAACTCTTTCGATAATTTCCTGTTCGGCCGCAGCAATTTCGCCTTGTTCGGCTCCTTCATTAATTAAGGCTTTGATTTCTTCTTCGGTAACCGAATTATCCCTTTCCTTTATACCCAATACTTTCACAATTGATTTTGTGGAAAAAGAGAGAATCCAAATAAACGGATAAGTAATTTTACTTAACAAATCCATGAACGGCGACATACGTTTGGCAATGGCTTCGGGTTTACTTAAGCCGATTCTTTTGGGAACCAATTCGCCCAACACTAACGTACAATAGGTTACAATCAAAACAATAATAAGAGTAGCCAGAACATGACTAAAAGGTTTAATTATTTCAAAATGAGAGAAAAAAGAAGTTAAATCTTTTTGAATACTTTCGCCGGAAAAAATACCGGTTAAGATGCCGATTAAAGTAATGCCGATTTGTATGGTCGAAAGGAATTTATCAGGAGAACTAAGTACATTCAATGTTTTACGGGCGCTGCCGCTTCCTTCTTTGGCCTGGGCTTCCAATCGTGACTTGCGCGAAGATACCAAGGCCATTTCCGTCATAGAGAGAATTCCGTTCAACAAGATAAGGCCAATGATAATAAATATTTCCATTAATAAGAAAGTTGAATTATAACAGCAAAGTTAGTCATTATTTTAATGGGAAATAATAAGAGGTTGTTTTTAGTAAAAACATTTACCGCTAAGGAATGCTAATGCATACAGAAAGTTTCACTAAGAAATTTATCACTCTTCGTATTCCTTTATAAAAAAAATTTGAGCCCCTTTGTGGTAAAATTGCTTATTTATTTCTTCATTGCCTCGGCCTTCATTTCCGGCGGCATTTTTTCAATTGCATAACGCAAGGCCGTACGCGGCATCGTCGCTTTATATTTTATTACAAAATCGAAAACTTCTTTCTGATGCGCTTCACTGGCCGCTTTCAACATCCATCCATAGCCTTTCTGCACCAAATCATCTTTATCATGAAGTAGCGTTGTAGCAATTTGAAAAATATCATTCAAAAACAATCCTTTACGGGCAGGAATAATAAGGGTAACGGTAGCCGCGCGACGGGTCCAACGATTTTCGGAAGCAGCCCATTTTTCAAGTCGAAAAACAAATCCGGGATGTATTTCGACAAATTCGCCTACTGTGTGGTTACACAACGTATCGCACGACGCCCAGTTATTTACGTACTTTTGCACCCAGCGTTCGAATATCTCGAAATCAGCCGGTTCGAATTGTTTATGTAATGCGTACGACCAATTGCAAGCGATAATCGATTCTTCAAAATTGCCCGATTGCCAAAGTTTTTCGCATAATTCAAAAATTTCCGTTTTGGGTTTATCTTTGATTTCCTCAAAAAATATTTTACTTATTTTGTTGATAACCGGAACTTTTACGCCATACGCTTTGATTTCTTCTTTAAAAAAATTCTGCGCGGTGCGTTGCGTTTTCTCGTCTATGTTGTTTCTTAGTTCCTGCCGGACGCGTTCAATAATTGTCCCTTTCATAATGATGCTATTTTTCGGCCAATGCTTTTACCTTTTCCAATGCCAACAGGAATTGTTGATTGAAATAATCTTTGTAACCTTCTTCTACTTCCATGTCCACTCTCAAATTGGTATAACCGACTGACTCCGAAAGCGTATAATTTTCTATTGATTGTACTTTGTAAGGAGCTTGTTCTTTTCCGTCGACAATATCGCCCAAATGCCGGAACGACATAAATTCATACGGATGGTTTTTCTCAATCAGGCTATACATCCCCTGCCCTTTTCCATTGAGAAATAGAATCCTGCCGCCTTCTTTCCAGTCGGTTTCCGCGTGCGAACCTTCGCTGAATACGCTTGTCCAGTTGCGGTAATTCTGGTCTTCCCAAAGAGCATTCCATACCTTTTTCTTAGATGCTTTGATTTGAATATTGAATGATAATGTTTCCATATCTATTTCTACTTTTATTTAACCCTGTTTTCGCTATGTCAATATCATCTGCTTAAAAGCCGGTTTGCTCACTCTAAATTAATTTTCTTGTTTTCGCCGCCAACCAAGGCGCTATTCCCGTAAATAAAACCGCCAACAGCCAAAAGTTTCCGGCAGCAATATCGTAGGCTTCTATCAATTCCGGCAACGTATCGTTCGAAAGCAATCCTAAAATAATATCGAAGGCAACGGTTAACAGCAATCATAATAAACCC
The DNA here is from genome assembly GCA_031553195.1 of Bacteroidales bacterium. Taxonomy (GTDB): domain Bacteria; phylum Bacteroidota; class Bacteroidia; order Bacteroidales; family P3; genus JAVBLV01. The sequence goes on along the minus strand of JAVBLV010000044.1, from coordinate 490 downwards.
TCTCGTCAATAAGTGCAAAGATAACAAAAAAAGCAGGCGGGCTTTTGAGTAAAAGGCGGCGGGCTATTTTACAGCTACTACAAATAAAACGATTGTTGAGAAATGCTATTTTTAATAACTTTGCAGTCAGAAAAATGTAAAAAGAAAATCATGTAGAAAGAAAAAGTACATTATAAAAACATATTGAAATAAAAGCGTTAGATTTCTATTGTGCAATATAAATCAATTAGTTACAAATTTTTCTTGCAAAACTCTTGCAATAATACGGTAATATTTTTAGATGATTGGGAAGTATAAACGAGGTATAAAAATACAAAAAATAAACAAGCGGTAAATTTATTTTACTGCTTGGGGTGCATTTCATTTTGTCGCATTCCATAAAAAGTAGTACATTTGAGCAACCCAAAAAACCGTAATAGCCATGACAAAAGAAGAATTTCTCCAGTTGGTATCCGAACGCTATGATGAGATTACTGCGTTAAATGAAACC
>JAVBLV010000042.1:0-49130 GCA_031553195.1 Bacteroidales bacterium | reverse complement strand
CATGTATCTTTGTAAAAAACATATATTTATGGATTTATTCAAAGGGATGAACATATTGTCTTTCACGGACAAGTTCAAGACAGATGAGGATTGCAAGGATTACTTATATGAAATTAGATGGGCTTCAGGTTTTATCTGCCCCAAATGTGGCAGTGGTAAAGAACACCATAGTTCAGACAAGTATGTCAAACGTTGTTCAAAATGCTATACCCAAACTTCAGTAACATCAGGTACCATGTTTCATAAAGTGAAGTTTGGATTGCGTAAGGCATTCTACATAATGTTCATAATGAGTACAAGTACAAAAAGCTGTTCAGCAAAATATTTTTCAAAGTCTTTGACCATTAACTATAAAGCTGCTTTATTATTTACAAAGAAAGTACGTATTGTAATGGAAAGCAGCGGCAACTACCCATTACAGGGTAAAGTAGAAGTAGATGAAACCGTTATAGGCGGAGAAGAAGAAGGTAAGCCTGGGCGAAGCCATGGGAATAAAATTTCTGTGGTAGTGGCAGTGGAGAAAACACCTGACGAAGATGGAATTAAACGGGCTTATGCCATGCCAATCACCAATTATTCAAATATTGAATTAGGTAAAATATTTGAAAAACATGTTGGAGCAGAGGCTGAAGTTAAAACAGATGAATGGACAGGATATAAACCATTATCCGAAAAAGGCTGGAATATCATACAAGAAAAAAGTAAAGGAGGAGAAAATTTCGAATTGCTTCACCGTTTCATTATGGGGTTGAAATCTTGGATCAGGGGCATCTATCATCATATTTCAGCCAAACATATGCAAGGGTATCTGGATGAATATTGTTATCGCTTCAACAGACATTGCTTCAAGGAAAATGCTTTTCACAAACTCACAATGAGAATGTTGGCCTCTACACATATAACTTACAGACAAATATTAACCAGTACCTAAAGGGTCGTTTCAAAATTTTTATTTTCTAATATTCATTTATAGCTGCGCGATATTTAAGAGCCCTCGTCAATTCTCCAATCCATAAAACCAAAGAGGTGGAGCCGATAATAATCAGCCAATCTCTCAGTTTTAGGGGAACCGTACGGAAAACATCGCCTCCCCATTCGACAATAACTGCTTGTCCAATTAAAATAATCGAAGCTACAACGATAAATCCCATACTTTTTTTAATGGAAAAAAAGGCAGATTTTTTAGTTAAAAAAGCCTTGGCATTAAACATATTCCAAAATTGTAGCATTACAAAAAAAGTAAAGAAAAACGATAAGGAGTAAGCTCCCCTTTCCGCTTCTTCTATATAAGGAAAAAGGACTTCCAAATAACCAGGAACATTAAATATATAAAGCATCCCCAATAGAACTGTTACAAAAGATATTCCTGTAAATAGGATGTTAAAGCGCATAGAGGACGAAACGATAAAATCGCTGTTTTTTCTTGGTTTATTGTTCATTACGTTATCGTTGGGAGGCAACGAAGCCAATGCGCCGGCGGCAAAAGTATCCATAATAAGATTTACCCATAACATCTGAGTAACGGTTAAAGGCAATTCATGCCCGAAAATAGAACCCAAAAAAACAATAATCAGCGCAGCTACATTGATGGTTAGCTGAAATAAAATGAAACGTTGAATATTCTGATATAACGAACGTCCCCACATAACAGCCGTCGCAATGCTATTAAAAGAATCGTCGAGCAAAGTAATATCGCTGGCCTCCTTGGCAACCGAAGTTCCCGACCCCATCGACAAGCCGACATGAGCGTGGTTTAGCGCAGGAGCGTCGTTGGTTCCGTCGCCGGTAACAGCTACCACTTCTTCCCGTTGCTGTAACAATTGAACCAGTCGTTGTTTATCTGCAGGACGCGCTCTACACATAATTTTCAGGTGTTTAACTCTCTTAAACGCTTCGGCTTCTGATAAAGCTTCAAATTCGGGGCCTGTAATGATGTTGTGTAAATTATCGCTTTCGTTCCAGATTCCGATTTGCCGGGCTATTTCTTTGGCTGTCGCCGGCGTGTCGCCTGTAACAATCTTCACTTCAATACCGGCGTTTAAACATTTATTTACAGCCGCAGGCACGTCTTTACGAACCGGATCGGAAATAGCGACAATTCCCAAAAAAGTCAGTCCCTCCTGACTCAAAGTCTGAATAGAAGAACTGTTACTGCCGTCTATATATTTACAAGCAAACCCTAACGTTCTCATTGCCTGATTCTGGTATTGCAGTAACTGCCCTTCTATCTTTGCCCGGTATTCTTCAAGAGGTTCTGTCATGTTTCCCGTAAAAATATCATTACATTTAGATAGAACTATTTCAGGCGCGCCCTTCAAATATAAAACTCGTTTATTCAATAAAGGGGAATAAACCAAAGTTGCCATAAACTTTCTTTCCGTCGAGAAAGTCAGTTGTTCTATAATTTCAACATTTTCGCGCAGAGCTAAATAGTTAATTTCATTGGCATGCAACCATAATAAAAGCGCCGCTTCGGTAGGATTCCCTAATGTTTTGATATTTTGAGGATCGGAATAATCCAAAAAGGCTGTTGAGTTAGCCGCTATATTTTCTTTTATCAAAGAACTAATTTCACTGTCGTCAGTAATGTCCCTAAGTCCTTCGAAAAAGGTTTCATGCACTTGCATTTTATTTTGGGTAAGCGTTCCCGTTTTGTCCGTACAAATAACAGTTGTTGCGCCCATGGTTTCGCAAGCATGCATTTTCCTGACAAGATTGTTAGTTTTTAACATTCTGCGCATACTCATAGCCAAACTTAGGGTAACGCTCATGGGCAAACCTTCAGGAACGGCTACGACAACTAATGTAACCGCCACCATAAAATATTGTAATACATGCCCTGCCGTTTCTATCGAAACCCACGATTGCATTTTTAGCGGATTTACTCCAAAAAACAATCCGATTCCAATACAAACAAAGAAAGTTAAAAGACCAAAAACCAGCCATTTTAACCAAGTATTTCCTGCAACGCTTTTTGGGAGTTCCTTTTCTTTCCCGCAAAGTCCAAATGCATCATATACAATAGGCAGCCAAATTTTAACAAGAGAAACGATAACCGAAACAATAACGGCGCCAAGCAATCCCAGTTGTCCGAGCGTATAAGAAACGCTTCCCATAAAGATATCCTTGACAAATAAGACGACAAAGGTCAAAACGGCCAGTGACAAGCCTACAACGCCTATAAATTTAGCCAACGCATCCAACTGTTTGTTCAAAGGCGTTTCTTCGTCGCTCGTTTCAGTTGCCTTTTGAGCGACTTTTCCGTATTCGGTATTATCCCCCACGCATCTAACTTCCAGTACGCCATGTCCATCCATTATTTTTGAGCCTCTCATTGCCCAGTTAGAGGGGTAAGTTGCATCTTGTTTGAAATTGGCAGGATTCGTTGTTTTGCTGATTATCGGTTCGCCTGTTAAGCATGACTCATCCATTTGCATAGAAACCGCTTCGAGAAGTTCGCCATCGGCCGGAATTTCTTCTCCTGTTTCGAGGAGAATAATATCTCCTACTACGACTTCGCGTCTTAAAATCTGACAGATATTGCTATTGCGAATTACCTTTACAGGCGCGTCGTCATTAACCTGATTAAGAATATCAAATTTTTTGTTGGCATCGAGTTCGAACCAAAAAGCAACGCCTGTAGCCAAAAAGATGGCGCAAAAAATACCGATGGTTTCAATAAATTCATTGTGGACAAATGAAATTCCTAACGATAAAAATGCCGCTATAAGGAGAATCCGTATAATGGGATCGTTAAATTTTTCCAGAAAAAGTTTCCATAAAGGCGTTTTGGGAGGAGGCGTTAAAATATTTTCTCCATTTTTTACACGGCTTTCGAGTACTTGTTCGTCCGAGAGTCCCGTAAAATGTTTTTTATGTTCCATAGATTAAGATAGGACAAAGTCAGTAAAGAGCGTCGCATATTGATTCAACAATTCATAATGCCGCCGGACTTCCTCTGTAGATTTAATTTGATATTGCAAAGTTCGTTCTTTTTAGTCAATAACTCAACTTCTAATCTTTATCATAAAACTTTTAATTTTGCATTTTAAATAAATCATGATTAATATTGGGTATATGCAGCAGAATAAATTTTCGATAAAAAATAGAATTCGAAGTTTTAGTTATGCTTTCAATGGTCTGAAGATTTTGTTGAAAGAGGAGCATAATGCCCGGATACATTTAATTATTGCCGTTTTGGCTATATTTATGGGATTCTTTTTCCATATTTCGCGTATGGAATGGATAGCCATTATTTTTGCCGTCGGGTTTGTGTTTGCATTAGAAATCGTCAACTCTTCCATTGAAAAATTAGCTGATCGCGTATCTCCCGATTACAGCGAACAAATCAAAAAAGTAAAGGATCTATCCGCATCTGCAGTACTTATTGCCGCTATCAGCGCTTTAGGAGTAGGTTTGTTAATCTTTGTTCCAAGGCTATTTGCATTGTGGTAAGCAATTTATTTCCTCAAAATAAGCTACGACTAATTTGTTCAAATGACCGACTCAATTAAAAGATCATACAACTGAGAAGTTGATATTCCCATTGCGGCGGCTTGCTGGGGAACAATACTTTTTTCCGACTGTCCGGGAACCGTATTTACTTCCAGAAAATATAATTTTTCAGCATCCTCATTGTAAATATAATCGAAGCGGACAATTCCCTTACAATTCAATCTCTGATATAAAACATGAGAAGTATTTTGTATCCGGTTTTTTAAGTCTTCGGATATAAGAGCCGGCGTAATTTCATCGGACATTCCTTTGTACTTTGCTTCAAAATCGAAAAAGTCTTTCTTGCTGATAATCTCTGTTACAGGGAAAATAAGTTCCTCGCCTTTCGTTCTTATCATCCCGCACGTTAATTCTCTCCCTTTTACATATTCTTCTATCAAAACTTGTTCGTCTTCTAAAAATGCCTTGTCAATTGCGCTTCTCAACTCCTCTTTTGAAGACACCTTAGACATTCCTACGCTGGATCCTCCCGCATTGGGTTTCACAAAGCAGGGAAGAGATATTTTCTGCAAAATCTCGTCATCAGAAATATCTGAATTTTTGAAGATATGTATTGAATTGGATATGTTTACCACGTTAAACCCCTTAACCACCGCATTGCAAAAAGCCTTATTAAAAGTTAATGCAGAAGTAATTGAATCGCAGGTTGTGTAAGGGATTTCCAGCATTTCAAAATAACCCTGCAATTTTCCGTCTTCGCCAGGCGTTCCATGAATAATAATAAATGCGCAATCGAACAAAATTTTTGTTTGGTCAAGACACAATGAAAAATCGGTTTTATTTATTTCAAAACGTTTTCCGGCGCCATCGGTATAATACCAATTAAGTTTATCGATAATGATTTTGTATACATTGTATTTATTTTTATCCAGAACTTTTTCTATCATGACGGAACTGCTCAATGATATCGGAACTTCTCCGGAATAACCGCCTGCTATTAAAGCTATGTTTTTTTTCATTTGTTTAAAAATTTATAAGCCCCTCTAAATCTCGCCAAAGGGGAGATTTGGCTAACGCTAGCTTTTAATCATCCTCTTTGGAATGCTGAGAAGTTCATGATTATTTTATTTGTAGATATTTATTTTTTTATTTCCTACCCTCAAAAGAGAGATAGGAGATTCTGGAACATTGAAGTAAAAAATAGCAACTCAATAGCGTCTATGAAATAAATTTCATAAAACAACTCCAATCTTCTGTATGATCATTTGTACGCCAAATATATACGCAAAGATATGGAATTATCAAGTAAAAATATCATGATAAATGATAAATAAACTAAAATCTCTGCGAATGAAAGAATCCCAAATAATTCCTTATCTTTGCGCAATAGGGTTTTAAGAATTATCAACACGCATTTTGCAAAAGTTTTAAGAATGGGTCTTATCGAGCAGTCGGATAAAAATATTTGTAATGGATATAATGTCCATCTGGCTTACGCGTCTACATGCATTATTTTATAAAAATGCACATCTCTAGTCTAATGTTCAAAATATAATGTAAATGAAAAATAAATTCAGCCTGATTGTCATATTTATTGTTTTAGTTGTTTGTACATGGATGGTTTTCAATAAAAAACAATATATGAAAACCGGTATTGAAGAAGGCGTTATTGTTTGGGATATTATATCGTACTATACCTATTTGCCTGCAACATTCATTTATAATGATGTTTCTCTTTCCTATGCATTTGAAGAAAATGCAGACCCTGTTGTACAGGGAAAAACATGGAGCTATAAGCTTCCCAATGGGAACCGCGTTCTCAAAATGAGCATGGGGGTTGCCATCATGTGTACGCCGGCTTTTCTGGTCGCGCATTCGCTGGCTCCCTTGCTAGGCTATACAGCGAACGGCTACACGCCCCCATACACGTTTTCGGTCATCGCGTCAAGTGTTTTGGCGCTATTTTTTGGGTTATTGTTTCTCCGAAAGTTCTTGCTGAAATATTATTCCGATTGGATCTGCACATTCACGCTTTTAATTATTGCATTAGCCACAAATCTACTATGGTACAGTACTTTTGATGCTGGCATGTCTCATGTTTTCAGTTTTTGCATGGTTAGCATTTTTTTACTCCTCATAGAAAAATGGTACAAAAAACCAAGTTATAGCGCCAGCATTCTTCTGGGACTTACGTTGGGGATGATAAGCCTTATTCGTCCCACTAACTGTGTTTTTGTTATTCTTTTTTTGTTTTGGGGAATTTCAAATAAAGAAACAATAAAAGAAAGGTGGGCGCTCTACAGACGAAATATTGTAAAACTAATTACCCTTTCTATTTTTGTTTTAGTTGCATGGATGCCACAAATATTTTATTGGAAATATTTGACAGGAGATTTCTTTTTTTATTCCTACATGGACAATGAACGCTTTTTCTTTATGGACCCCAAAATATGGAGCATCTTATTTGGTTTTAGGAAAGGTCTGTTTATTTATACTCCTACTATGATATTTGCTTTTATTGGGATGTTTATGATCTGGAAATCGAATAAAACATGGGCGCTTCCATCTGCCATTTTTCTTATAGTGAATATATATGTCATCTCTTCTTGGTGGTGTTGGTGGTATGGCGGTTCATTGGGAATGCGCGCCATGATCGATTCGTATCCACTATTAGCAATCGGATTGGCTACTTTTTTAGTATGGGTGGCCTCTCTAAAAAGAAAATTATGGAAGATCCCTTTGATTGCAATCATTGTTTTGTTTTCTTTTCAAACCATCTTTTTTACCATCCAGTATAATTATCAAACGCTTCATTATGATTCTATGACGCGAAAAGCATTAATGGCCGCTTTCTGGAGAGTACGCGCTACCGATAAGTATTATGATGCCTTAAAGGAGCCGGATTATGAAGAGGGGAGAGCGGGGAAAAGAGAAGAATAAGTTCAAATAAAATTGAGGTGTAAAGATTACTGAATCCTATTTTGAGTCAATTCGATATTTTATTTCAATTGATAAATTGAACAGGGAATATCAAGTATTTTATCAAAAATTAAGGAATTTCAGAAAGTCTATTTTTCAACGGAATTACAAATTTTACTCAACGCTATTAATCTATTTTACAGACAATAATGTTCGGCTGAATCTGCAATTAAGTTGCTGTTTTCGGCTTTTTGAACAGCTATAGCCTCTTTAGCAAGTCGGCTTTTTTGATGTAGGCAAAACCGGAATCAATGTAAAAAATAGGCGGAGATATTTTCTTTTATCCTTTTGGATTCTCAAATGGCTTGAGAATTTAAACGCGTTCCGCCGGCTTTGCTTGAACGGAAAATCTTCGCAAAGGTATGCTACGCATGGCGTTTGACGGGCTAACCAGTCTAAATAAAGTAAAGCCAATTTTTGGATCAATATAAAAACGGGTGGAGAAAAATTAAATCTGTTTACCTTTGAATAAAAACAGATGACTTTAGCAGAATTATACTCAAATAGAAGTATTTTGCAAATGATGCTCATGCTAAATTGCTTTGAGTTAAAGAGCGTCAGTTTTCGCAAACCAATTCTTTTTGAATATAATATGTCGATTCCTGGCTGTTTTCATCAAAATATTTCTGTAACTTTGTACTTTATCGTTTTGGAAATATAAAAATCCTATTTATGAAAAAGCATATCATTACCTGTTTTTTTGTTTTATTTTTAGGCTTCCATTTTTTAAGTTTCGGGCAAAATTCCAAAAATATTTCGAGCAAGGTTTTGCCGACCAAGCTTCAAGATGCGTACGACGTTAAATGGTATTTCTTAAATATCCAGGCGGAAAACAATACGGTGGCGTTATCTGGCGACGTAACTATAAAGGCGCAAGTAACAAAATCCGTCTTGGATACTTTCTCGTTTCATTTACATAAAGTTTATACTATCGATAGTATAAAAGTAAACGGCGTTGCAAAAAGTTGGATAAATAATAACCACGAACATTGGATAACCGATTTGAACTTCGGTCGGGGAGAGTTATTTAGCATCCAAATATTTTACAGGGGCATGATGTCAACCTCCGGTACGTTCTTTTCAAGTATTACCACCCAAAAAGATCCGGCATCCGGTTTTAACGTCACGTGGACGGTTTCCGCTCCCAATAGTTCCTATGAATGGTTTCCCGTAAAACAAGACCTGAACGACAAAGCCGATTCGGTATGGGTTTTTGTAACTACGTCCGATACAAATAAGGTAGGATCCAATGGTTTGTTGACGGCGGTTACTCCTTTGCCAGATAATAAAGTCCGGTATGAATGGAAATCGCATTACCCCATAGCGTATTATCTTATTTCAATTGCCATAGCAAATTATCAGGAGTATTCTGTTTACGCAAAATTGTCCAATACGCTTGATTCTGTATTGATTCAGAATTTCATATATAATACGCCTGCCTGCTTAAATGAAAATATAGAAAACATGGACAGGGCGAAAGATATTCTTGCATACTTTTCGGAGATATTTGGGATATATCCTTTTCGCCTGGAAAAATACGGGCATTGCTTGGCTCCTTTAAGCGGCGGAATGGAGAATCAAACCATGACAACCCTTGGATTGTTGAACGAAGGATTGGTCGCCCATGAAATGGCGCATCAATGGTTTGGGGATAACGTAACTTGCTCTTCATGGGAACATGTTTGGCTAAATGAAGGATTTGCCACCTATTGCGCGCTTTTGTGGAACGAACATCGCTATGGACGACAAACGGCTTTTCTCAATTTTTATAACAACGAAATGCATGAAGCCCTCTCCCGGAGAACAGGAAGCGTATATGTCCCCCTCGAAAGCATAGATGATATTTATCGTATTTTCAATTCTGCATTAAGCTATTCTAAAGGCGCGTCGATCCTGCATTTATTGCGGTTCGAACTGGATAGCGACGATTTGTTTTTCCAAATTCTGCAAACGTATTTACAACGATTTGCCGATAAAACCGCCTCCTCCGATGATTTTAAGGAAGTTGCGGAAGAACTTTCGGGAAGAGATTTTACCGTCTTTTTTAATCAATGGTTTTATGGCGAAGGTTTTCCTACCTTTGCTATCAAATGGGAACAATCGAACGGAACATTGTATCTGGAATCGAAACAAACGACTTCGGCTTCTAATACTCCATTGTTTAAAATGCCCTTCGAATTAAAGATTCATTATTCCAATTCAAGTTCCGAAAATATTAAATTTTATCAGGATACCAATCTGCAAATTTTCACCTATACGCTTCCTCAGGGCTTGGATATTCAATCTATCGAATTTGATCCGGAACATTGGCTATTGGCAAAAAATACCATTTCCCAAGGAACCATCGGTTTCCCAATAAATATAACGGATATTCGATTTTCTGTTTATCCGAATCCTGCCGACAAATCAATCCATATTCAATTTGACGATTCTCTAACCGGAGAAAAGACAATTAAATTGATCAATACGAACGCTAAAATTATTTTGAATAAAGCAACGACTTCTAAAAGTCTTACGCTAGATGTTTCAACAATTCCATCAGGAATTTATTATCTGCAGATTTCTCACAATAAACAAACAAGCGTACAAAAAATTATCAAAATCGCACATTAAACTCCGAAGTCAGAAATGAAAATATCAAAAATCTATATTCTTCTAATAAACGATTTTAATGAATTTTTATCGTGTTTATTTTATGATGATTTCTATTCTCTTATCAAGCAAAACACTGTTTCGTATATAATTTTCCAGGATTGACTTGCCTTCTTTAGAGGTCATCCCGACTGCAGTCATTCGAGAAGAGTTGACGCCGTTTTCCGTAAAAAATTTCATTACCGATTCCGCCTGCTTGCGGGAAAATTCAATACTCTTTTCAATGCTTTGGTCATAAGGATTTACGTACCCTTTTATTTCTATCGAAATTTCGGGATGAGCCGTTAAAAGTTGTATCGTTTCGGAAAGCGCTTCTTTTGACTCCGGAGTTAATTCTGCGGTTTCGTCGTCGAAAGAAAGATTTTTGATCGGGAATTTAGTCCCTTTTACAATTTTCTTTAATGGAATACTGATCAACGTGTCGGATAAATATTTATCTGAATTGAATTCATCGTGATAAGAAAAATAACCTTCTTTCTTTACATAAATAGAGTAATTATAGCCCGGAACGAGAACAATGTTATTGGTCAGAAAATTCTTTTTATTCATTACAATCCGGTCTTCGGTCGATTCCCCGGCTTTCTCAGATCCTTTTTCAACAAGCAATATATCCGCCGATAGGGGTTTTCGATCTTTATCGTCTATAATTCTCAGATTTGGTTTGATTCCGTCTATATAAAACTCCAGGTTGAGTTTATAACTTTTAGATTGAGGAGAAAGATTGTCTATAATTAAATAATAAACGTCGCCCTTCACAACATCAATGGATGAAACATAGGCATCTGTCGATTTTTTGTTGATGAATTTTTTATCTCCTTTTAAAGAAATACCTATGGCGCCTTTTGTTTGAGGATTAGGAGCCGACAGATTGCTTAAAATGGGCTTCACTTTCTTATTGGCTACCTTATTGCAAAAATATTGATCCGTAGATTTAAATAGAAGAAAGTCATAATCATCCCTTGCATTCTCGGGAATAATATTGAGCAGAAGTTTACTGGAATAAGGAACCGTAAAAGTATACCAAATGACATTATGCTCCAGTTCAAATAGTTCTGGATTTTTAGCATCCTTTATAATTTCCATAATATATCCGCTTCCTTTTGGAGCGGCAATGGCTTCAGAAGTAAAATCAGATTTTATCTCAACGGCAAAAAAACAATCGTTAGAATTTGAAGGAAGCTGTACTAATACAGGTTTTGGCGTTTCCTTTACAGGGGGAGTCTTTCCTTTTTGAGCAGTTTTTTTTGTGCTGCCCTGAGGTTTGGAAGCATTCGTTTTGGGTTGGCAAAATCCGGCTTCACATAACAGCATGATTAACAGAAAAAAGGCTATTTTTTTCATAGGTAAAAAGTATTGATCAATGCAAATGTACAAAAATTAACAATCAATCGTAAATTTTGTTTGAATATGTGATGAAGAAATAATCGCAGTATAGCGTATAAGACAGGTAATATATTATTTTTGAGGAATAATTTAGATTTAAAATCTTAAATCGACAAATTCCAATTATTTTAAAAATACGTCAAAATTTTATCCTAATCTAAGAGTAAAATCAAATCTTAAAATCTAATGAATATAAATGAGTCTTTTATAGAAACGGCTAAAAAGCGGTTTCGTAAAATATTTTTTCGACGGACTTTTTCTTCCGCTTATTATAATGATTATTAGCTTAATTTTCAGTTTAAAATCCTATTTTTAAGTTAACCTTTTATTTCTCAAAGTTTCACGAAAAATGCAAACCGAATTTCATATTCCAACTATTTTTTTTATTTTTGTAAGCATATGACATTTTCCACTGAAAATATCTTGTTAATAGGTTCTCTACTGTTACTCCTTAGTTTAATTGCCGGAAAAACGGGTTATAAATTTGGAGTGCCCGCGCTGTTATTGTTTTTAGGCGTAGGGATGCTTGCCGGAAGCGACGGTATTATCGGAATCCATTTTAACAATCCGCAAGCAGTGCAATTTATAGGTATGGTTTCACTGAGTATTATTTTGTTTTCAGGCGGGATGGATACAAAATACGAAGAAATAAAGCCTGTTGTTTGGCCGGGCGTTTTATTAGCTACTTTAGGCGTTCTGCTAACGGCGATTATTACTGGTTTCTTTATATATTGGCTTACTCATAATTTTTTTGAGAGCATTACATTTTCCCTTTTTGAGTCCCTTCTATTGGCATCTGTTATGTCGTCGACCGATTCCGCTTCCGTGTTTTCTATTCTTCGCTCCAAAGGTTTGAATTTGCGATTCAGGCTTCGTCCGTTGCTAGAGTTGGAAAGCGGTAGTAACGATCCTATGGCCTATATGCTGATGATTGTATTTATGCAGCTTATTCAAAATAGCGAGGGGAATATATGGGTTGTTGTCGGAATGTTTTTTTACCAATTAATTGTAGGCGGTCTGGCGGGATTTTTGTTAGGGAAACTTAGCGTCCGTATCATTAACCGGATTAATTTGGCCAATGCGGCGCTCTATCCTGTTTTATTATTGGCTATTACTTTTATCCTTTTCTCAGCAACCAATTTTATAAAAGGCAATGGATATTTGGCCGTTTATATAGGGGGATTGGTTATAGGTAATTCAAAACTTATCCATAAACGTACCAGCAAAAGTTTTTTTGACGGTCTGACTTGGCTATGCCAAATTGTGATGTTTTTGGCTTTAGGCTTGTTGGTTAATCCTTCCGAATTATTGCCGGTGGCAGGAATCGGACTTGCAATTGGATTTTTTATGATTTTCTTTTCCCGCCCTCTAGCGGTGATATTGACCTTGCTTCCATTTAAAAAAATGTACAAAAAAGCGAAATTATATGTTTCCTGGGTAGGTTTACGCGGCGCCGTTCCTATTGTATTTGCCACCTATCCTTTGATGGCGGGCATGAATCAATCTCACGCAATATTTAATATCGTATTTTTTATTACCATTGTGTCTTTATTGGTTCAGGGAACTTCCGTGCCTTTTGTCGCCCATATATTGGGGCTGATAAAAAAGAAAAGATCGGATACCCAACTATCTTTTTTCGACGTGGAGTTTTCCGAAGATATAAAATCCGTAACAGCCGAAGTTGTCATTACGAAAACTCATTTGCAAGGAAGGTCTAAGTTGATTGACTTTCCTTTTCCCGAAAATACGTTGGTAGTAATGATTAAACGCAAAGATCGCTATTTTGTCCCTGACGGGCATAGCGAAGTATTTCCCGATGATGTTTTGCTTCTCATTTCGAACAGCGAGGAAGCGCTGGAAGAAATTTCGGAAAAACTTCAAATGCCGAGTAGGCAGATAGACATATAGCAGGAATTTTTAAATGTTAATGGATGCCGAAATGAATAAAAAGCCTCCAAAAGATAACTTACCTTGGAGGCTTTATTATAAAGATTTTTTACCAAAACGACGATAACAGATCTGATAAATATTTTGATTTCCAGATTAATTCCGACTTCTGCCCTTAAGCGTCAATTTTGGCATATTTAGCATTTTTTTCAATAAATTCCCTGCGGGGAGGCACTTCGTCGCCCATTAACATAGAAAAAGTTCTATCTGCTTCCGAAGCGTTTTCAATAGTTACTTGCCTCAATATCCGGTATGCAGGATCCATCGTCGTTTCTCTCAATTGCAAAGCGTTCATTTCTCCCAAACCTTTATACCGTTGAATATGCATATTGGTTTCTCTACCTCCTGACATTTCTTCCACCGCTTTTATCCTATCCTCTTCCGTCCAGCAATAACGGCTTTCTTTTCCTTTTTTAACCAGATACAAGGGAGGCGTTGCAATATAGATATATCCGTTTTCGATCAGTTCGCGCATGTACCGGAAAAAGAAAGTGAGCATTAAAGTTGCAATATGGCTTCCATCGATGTCGGCATCGGTCATAATAATAATTTTATGATAACGAAGTTTGTCCATATTAAGCGCCTTGCTATCTTCCGGCGTTCCAATGCTTACGCCTAAAGCGGTGTAAATATTTTTAATTTCTTCGTTTTCGAGTATTCTGTGAGGCATTGCTTTTTCCACATTCAGAATTTTACCTCTCAAAGGAAGTATGGCCTGATACTTTCTAAAACGTCCCAATTTAGCCGTCCCCCCTGCAGAATCGCCCTCGACAAAATAAATTTCGCATACGGCAGGATCTGTATCTTGACAATCGGCCAATTTTCCGGGCAACCCCGTGCCTCCAAATACAGTTTGACGTTGAACAAGTTCCCTTGCCTTACGGGCTGCATGACGAGCCGTGGCGGCCAAAATAACTTTATTTACAATCATCCGGGCTTCCTTGGGATTTTCTTCCAGATAATTGTTCAGCAATTCGCTTACAATCTGGTCAACGGCGCCCATTACTTCGTTATTTCCGAGTTTAGTTTTGGTTTGCCCCTCAAATTGAGGTTCTGCCACCTTTACAGAAATAATAGCCGTTAAACCTTCCCTGAAATCGTCTCCGCTGATATCGAATTTTATCTTTTCCAGCATCCCCGATTTCTCGGCATAACTTTTCAACGTTCGTGTTAGACCTCTGCGAAAACCTGATAAATGGGTTCCGCCTTCATGCGTATTAATGTTATTTACATACGAATGAATGTTTTCCGAAAAAGAGGTATTGTACTGCATGGCTATTTCGATAGGAATCGATCCTTTTTCACCTTCAATACAAATAGGATCCGGCATCAATTTTTCGCGGGTTTCGTCAAGATAATTAATAAAGTCTTTTAGTCCTTCCGACGAGTAAAAAGTTTCGGAAATATATTCTCCCTTTTCATCCTTTTCGCGAAAATCGGTAATTTTCAATTCTATTTCTTTGTTCAAGAATGCTAGTTCGCGCAAACGCGTAACCAGAGTATCGTAATTATATTCCGTGGTAGTAAAAATTGTGTCGTCGGGCGTAAAAGTTGTTTTAGTTCCTCGTTTTTCAGAAAGACCTGTTTCTTTTACAGGATATAAAGGAACCCCCTTTTCATATTCTTGCATATAAGCTTTCCCGCCCTTGAACACTTCTACTTTCATATGCTTGGAAAGCGCGTTTACGCAAGAAACTCCCACGCCGTGCAAGCCGCCGGAAACTTTATACGTCCCTTTATCGAACTTTCCTCCGGCATGCAAAACCGTCATTACAACTTCCAGAGCCGAACGCCCCTCTTTTTCATGAAAATCTATCGGTATGCCCCGCCCATTATCTTCCACAGAAATGGAATTATCCTCAAGTATTTTTACGTCGATTTTTGTACAATATCCGGCAAGCGCTTCGTCGATGGAGTTATCCACTACTTCATATACAAGATGGTGTAGTCCCCTTGCGTTAACGTCGCCAATGTACATGGCCGGACGCAATCTTACAGCTTCCAACCCCTCTAAAACGGTAATATTATCGGCCGTATAATTGGTTTGCCCTCTTTCTATTTCTTCCTGTGTCATTCGTATTTTAAATTTTCACGTTATCCCTAAAAGTTTACTTTAAAACGCCATAATGTTCTAAGGTAAAAAACTCTCCTCTTCCGGAAATTTATTATTCGTGCAAAATTCCGGCTATAAACAGTTGCTTTTATTCTTCAATAATCCTTTCGGAAAAACTCAAACAACCTTTTAAAACAAATGCAAAGATACGAAAATTACCCCAAAAATTAAAGGGTTGAACATTTGAATTTGCGTGGTTCAATTAAAAGCGCTCCAACCAAATAAGAACCCTGTTGATTAAACAGATAAAGCTGTATTTGCGTTGAGAAGGCGCTCTATTTCTTCAGGTTTGGATGGCAGGTTGGGCATCAGGTCAATCGGATCGGCGTTCGTAATAAGCAACATGGTTTCGATCCGGAGGCCTATATTTTCCTCTTTTATGTAAATGCCCGGTTCACAGGTAAGTATCATTCCCGGTTTAAACGGGATCTGCGTAAGACCTACATCATGCGCGTCTAATCCGACAAAATGCGAGACGCCATGCATGTAATATTTTCTAAATAACGGCTGATCTTCATTTTGATTCTCAATCTCTTTTTGCGAGAGCAATCCCAAATTTATCATTTGTTCCTCCATCAATTGATTGACAGCCTTATTTATATCTGCAATACAATTGCCCTGAACATATAATTTTTTCGCTTTCTCAAAAACATCTAAAACAGCCCGGTAACACTTTTCCTGCCGTTTATTGAAACGGCCGTTCACAGGCAACGTTCTGGAACAATCCGAAGCATAGTTCGAATATTCGCAACCAAAATCTAACAACAGTAAGTCGCCGTCTTCGCACGTTCCGTCATTCGATTGGTAATGTAATGCCAATGCATTTCCCCCGGATGCGACAATGGGCGAAAACGAATGTCCCGACGCAGCCCTGTATAAGAAATGAAAGGTTATGTAAGATTCGAGTTCATATTCCTTTACGCCGGGCTTAATATGTTTTAATAATTCAAAGAAAGTTTCTTCGGTTATTCGGCAAGCCTTTTTTATGATATCAAGTTCTTCCGGTTCTTTTATAACCCTGCATTCCATCATAAACGGAGCCAAATCTTCATGACAAATATTCCTCTGTTTTTTCTCATTTTGATTTTGCAAAATTATTTCCGAATCCTCAGGATTATTTGGTTTGTTTGAATAAATACTTTTACAAAAAGAGGATAATTCCTGTTGCACAAAATCCGATTCCTCTAACCAGCAAACATTTTTTATCCCGGACAACCGGCTTGCCTCTTCCTTGCCGAGTTTGGAGCCTTCCCAAATTTCTGTAGATCTGTCGGGTTTGCGGATAAACAATATTTCTCTCATACAAGGGTCGGGATGTTCCGGAAACAGAAATAATATTGTTTTCTCCTGTTCTATTCCTGTTAAATAAAACAAATCCGAATTTTGACGGAAAGGAAAGTATTGATCTCCATTACGGAACATTCGCGCCGACGAATGAACAACAGCCATAGAATAACCGGATAGTTTTCCTGAAAGCTTAGCTCTGTTCTTTATAAAAAGAGCATTCGGAATGGGTGGATATTTCATTGAATAATATCTTCTAATTTATTATCTATCTACTGTTTATGCAGAAAAAAGTAAAGCAAGTATTTTATCAAAGTAAATAAAAAGGTTGTCTGAAAGACTTTGTAAAACACTTCTGCAAAAGAATCGCAACACCCTCCGTTCTATAAAACGGAAAATCAACTCATCATTTGCCTATTCATTGAAGAATATTACAACCTCTCAGACAACCTTTTTAAGCAAAAAAGATCCGAAATTTATTTTTTCTTCTTAGGATTCGATTCTATGGCCTCTATGAACTTGCCGTCTAACTCGAACTTCAACAAATATTCTTTTTTCTTTTGCTTAACATTGACTTCGTATGTTTTTTTACCTTGGGCATCTGCAATCCAAACAGATTCTATTTTTGACTTTGCATAAGCGGTGTCGACGTACTGTTTAATGGTTTGCGGAGTCCATTTGGTATCCACGTTCCAACGCGTTTCTACAGAAACGTTTGAAAACTTAAGAGCCGTCTTAATATTGTTTGCCAAATAAGTTACTTGATAGGTAACCGAATCGAATCGTTCCCATTTAGTGGAAGTAGCTTCTGGAGCTCTATTATGAAAGTCAGATACGATCCTTTCAGGAACATCTCTTTCGTTAACAACCTTTTGTCCCATAAGCAACGTAGGCAAAAGAGACAAACAAATCAATAACTTTTTCATGATTACATCATTTTAAATTAAGAATTAAGATATTTTGTTTTAAAGCTATTTTCAACTTTTCAAGTCTGATTTTAAACTCACATATAAAACACTCATTTATGAGGTTAAAACCTATTTTTCAAACTTTGATAAAATCAAAATCAAAAGCCGTTGAAGCCCACAAAGGTAAATATTATTTCAAAAAAATGTTTCAAACCATAAATTATTTTTTTACAATTCCTTCGTATAGATTTTTAAATTCAAATGAACCAAACGATTAGGCAGCCGTAAATATAAGAGTAATAAATGATCCCCATTTAATAAATCCAACACCTTTTCTAACGGCTATTTTGCGCCTATCATAGCGCATGCCCCATGGTAAAACCTGCTAATATACAGGAAATATTAATACTGCAATAATTAATTCTATACGTTGATATAATTTGCAAAAGCCGGAGCTTTCAAAATGCAATTAAAATGGTTTACGATCATAAAGAAACAGCCTTCATTATTCAGGATTCTATTTGGAATGCCGTTTTGTAAATTCATATAAATTCTATACCTTTGCAAAAAATTTGGTTCCGTAGCTCAGCTGGATAGAGCAACTGCCTTCTAAGCAGTAGGTCACAGGTTCGAATCCTGTCGGAATCGCAAAAGAAAACCAAGCGCTTACAAGCCTTGCTTAAATGCAGGGCTTTTTTATTTTCTCAAATACCACACTTTTTGAGTAATTTTGAATCTGAAAGTTACGGAAATATTTCGGAAGATTTTCTTAAGTAATTGTTTTTTAGTAATTTTTCCGCAAAACACTATACAATCTTTAGAACCAATGGGAAATATTGTTGCTATCGTAGGTCGTCCGAATGTTGGAAAGTCTACATTATTCAACCGTTTAACAGAAACGCAAGAAGCGATTGTCGATCCTACAAGCGGAGTTACCCGCGACCGGCATTATGGACAGTCGGATTGGAATGGCATTAATTTTTCCGTCATAGATACGGGCGGTTATGTATTAAATGGCGAAGACGTTTTTGAAGAAGAAATCAGAAGACAAGTAGAATTAGCCATCGACGAGGCGGATGTCATTCTTTTTATGTTGGATGTAAAAGACGGTTTGACCTCCATGGATGAGGATGTAGCAGATATGCTTCGACGTTCCGGAAAAAAAGTTATCCTTGTCGCCAACAAAGTAGATAATGCTTTAAGGGTAAATGATATTACTGAATTTTACTCTCTTGGGCTGGGAGAGATCTTTTCCATTTCAGCCATAAACGGAAGCGGCACCGGCGAGTTATTGGACGAATTAACCGCCGGAATGCAAGATTCGGAAGATGAACATGTAGATTTGCCTCGTATTGCTGTTGTAGGTCGTCCGAATGTGGGAAAATCATCTTTGATAAATGCCTTGACAGGGACCGACCGGAATATTGTCACTCCTATTGCCGGAACAACAAGAGATTCCATTTTTACTCGTTACAACATGTTTGGTTTTGACTTTTATTTTGTAGATACCGCCGGATTACGAAAAAAAGGAAAAGTAACGGAAGATATTGAATTTTATTCCGTTCTTCGTTCGGTGAGGGCTATTGAAAGCAGCGATATTTGCATCCTGATGCTCGACGCAACCCAGGGAATGGAAGCGCAGGACTTGAACATTTTTGCATTAATACAGCGTAATCACAAAGGCGTTGTGGTAGTTGTAAACAAATGGGATCTCATCGAAAAGCAAACCAATACCCATAAAGAATATGAGAAACTCATCCGCGAACGCACCGCGCCATTCACAGATATTCCTATTATTTTTACATCGGTGATAAACAAACAACGGATTTTTAAAATCATGGAAGAAGCGAGGGAGGTTTATGACTTACGAAGCAAACGTATTAGTACGGCCGAACTCAATGAGAAAATACTTCCCATTGTAAAAGAACAAAATCCTCCGCCATCGTATAAAGGGAAACATATTAAAATAAAGTATGTTACTCAACTGCAAACAAATTATCCTTCTTTCGTTTTTTTCTGTAATTTACCCCAATACATCCGCGATCCGTATAAACGTTTTGTAGAAAACAAGATGAGGGAACTATACTCATTCAAGGGAACGCCAATCGCTATTTACTTTAGGCAAAAATAGAAAAATTATGGACGAGATCCGGGTTGACAAATGGCTTTGGGCCGTTAGAATATACAAAACACGAAATCTGGCTTCCGATGCTTGCAGGGCGGGAAAAATAAAAATAAAAGAAAATACTCTAAAGCCTTCTTATATAGTAAAAGTAGGGGATGTCTTTGAAATTACTATTGAACAACTAAAGAAAACGATAGAAGTAAAAGCGCTTCTCTCTAATAGGGTTTCGGCAAAACTGGTTTCTGACTATGTAATAGACCACACCCCTCCCGAAGAATACGAAAGAATTAAAATGGCCAGGCAATTTAATTTCGAAAAAAGAGAAAAAGGATTGGGACGGCCAACAAAGAAAGAACGACGAAACATAGAAGATTTTAAGTACCTATAGGCTTCCCCCTACAAAAAAGCGTCCCGATCTTACCCTAGGGGAAAATTAAGTTTTGCTCAGGGGTTTTAACAATATCGATAGGTTAAATAACTTCCTCAAAATTATTGTAAATCAGAAAAATTTCATACCTTTGCAACCCTTTTACCTAATGGAAACGTTTTGCTTACTCATTACGTAATCCTTTAGGGTTTTATAAAAGAAGTTAAGAATAATGGTTGAACCCTGCTGAGTAAGCGGCAATAAAAACATTATCCAAATTATGGATCTAAAAAACGTTAAGCCTATTGAAGATTTTGATTGGTCTTTGATAGGAAAAAAGGCAAACCCTTATGACAAAGGCGAACAGGAAAGATTAGAAGCCGCTTACGAAAAGACTTTTAATCAAATTACGGAACAAGAAGTCATCGAGGGAACGATTGTAGCTAAAAACAATCGCGAAGTGGTTGTAAATATTGGTTTTAAATCTGACGGCGTAATTCCTTTGTCAGAATTGAGATACAACCCCAATGTTAAAATTGGCGACAAAATAGAAGTCTATGTCGAAAGCCAGGAAGATGCCGGCGGACAACTGCTTCTTTCACATAAAAAGGCGCGCATCCTTAAATCTTGGGAACGCGTTAACCAAGCTTATGAATCGCAAGAAACCATCATGGGTTATGTAAAATCCCGCACCAAAGGGGGACTTATTGTCGACGTATTCGGAATAGAAGCATTCTTACCCGGTTCTCAAATCGACGTAAAACCCATTAGAGATTATGACGTTTTTGTCGACAAAACGATGGAATTCAAAGTGGTGAAGGTAAATCACGAATATAAAAACGTGGTTGTTTCCCATAAAGCGCTTATCGAAGACGAAATCGAATCTCAAAAAGCGGAAATTATTGCCCGCTTGGAAAAAGGACAAGTATTGGAAGGCGTCGTAAAAAACATTACTTCCTACGGCGTATTTATCGACTTGGGCGGCGTAGACGGCTTAATCCATATTACGGATCTTTCTTGGGGACGCATCAACCATCCTGAAGAAATCGTTCAATTAGATCAAAAAATCAACGTAGTAATCCTTGATTTCGACGAAACTAAAAAACGAATAGCTTTAGGTCTGAAACAACTTACCCCGCATCCGTGGAATGCTTTGGATCCCGACTTGAAAGTGGGCGACAAAGTAAAAGGAAAGGTAGTTGTAATTGCCGATTATGGCGCTTTTGTAGAAATTGTTCCGGGAGTAGAAGGTCTTATTCACGTTTCGGAAATGTCTTGGTCTCAACACTTGCGCACTGCCCAGGATTTCTTGAAAATAGGAGCCGAAGTGGAAGCCGTAATTTTAACATTAGATCGCGAAGAACGCAAAATGTCTTTGGGTATAAAACAACTTATCCCCGATCCATGGACAAATATTTCGGAAAAATATCCTATCGGCTCGAAACATTCGGCTACTGTTCGCAACTTCACTAACTTTGGTATTTTTGTGGAATTAGAAGAAGGCGTAGACGGTTTAATTCATATCTCGGATCTTTCGTGGTCTAAAAAAATCAAACATCCCGCCGAGTTTACAAAAATTGGAGAAAAGATAGAAGTAATTGTATTGGAAGTGGATGCTGAAAATCGTCGTTTAAGTTTGGGACACAAGCAATTGGAAGAAAATCCATGGGATGTGTTTGAAACCATTTTCACAGTCGGTTCTGTACATAAAGGCACCATCACAAGCATTAGCGACAAAGGAGCCATTATTGCATTGCCTTATGGCGTAGAGGGTTTTGCCCCGATTCGTCATTTGCAAAAAGAAGACAAAACCAATGCCACAGCTGACGAAGCGCTTGATTTCAAAGTAATCGAGTTTTCGAAAGAAAACAAAAAAATCATTCTTTCTCATACAAAAATATATCAGGACCAAGTAGCTGAAGAAAAAGCCAAAGGCGAAGATGACGAAAAGAAGAAAGAAAAAGATAGTAAGAAAAGCGTGAAAAAAATCAATGACAGTTTGGAGAAAACTACATTGGGCGATATTGACGCTTTAGCCAATCTTAAAGAAGAACTTGAAAAAAAGGAAAAAGAATAATTCCGGTTTAAGTTAATCAAAAAAAGAGGCTGTTTTAAAAATCTTAATCAATGGGGTGGATTTGCAATTAAGCAAATTTCCTTTGAAGAAGGTTTCTAAAATAGCCTCTTTTGCATTTTATTGCAGGGAAATGTTTCTTCAGAATACAAAATAATAAATATCAACAATATAAACTCTATTCTTCGATTCCCCTTTTTTGAATTCTGGAAGATTTTGGTTATTTTTGCTTTATTGATCTAAAAGGATATGCCAGGAAATACAATAGGTAAGTTATTTACTTTGACAACATTCGGAGAATCGCACGGAAAATGCATAGGAGGCGTAATCGACGGTTGTCCGCCGCAACTGGAATTGGATATTGTTAAAATTCAATATGAATTGGAACGGCGAAAACCCAAAGACGCTTATTCTACTCCAAGAAAGGAAGAAGATTCCATTGAATTTTTATCCGGCATCTTTGAAGGAAAGACTACAGGAACGCCTATCGCATTTCTTATCCCAAATAAAAATACGAGAGAAGAGGACTATTCAATATTGAAAGAAATTTTTCGTCCTTCTCATGCCGACTTTGCATATGAGAAAAAATACGGCATTCGGGATTACAAAGGAGGCGGACGCGCTTCTGCGCGTGAAACCGCAGCCAGGGTTGCCGGCGGCGCCATTGCAAAACAAATTTTGAGTCAGAAAGGAATTTGCATTACCGCTTATGTCTCTCAAATCGGGGATATTGGTCTTAATAAAAAATATGTTGAAATAGAGTTATCCGATATAGATTCTTTCCCATTTTATTTTCCTGATAAAGAGAAAACAATTTTAATTCAGGAATATCTGCATAAATGCAAAGAAGAGGGCGACACAACAGGCGGAATAATCAGTTGCATTATAAAAAATTGCCCGGCCGGTTTGGGAGAACCTGTTTTCGACAAGCTACAGGCCGATTTGGCAAAAGCCATGTTAAGCATCAATGCGGTAAAAGGATTTGAATATGGTTCCGGATTCGCTTCTGCAGCCATGAAAGGAAGCTTTCACAATGATTTATTCAACTCCGATTTTTCCACGCAGACGAACCATTCGGGAGGAATTCAGGGAGGAATCTCTAATGGGCAGGACATTTATTTTAATGTTGCTTTTAAACCGATTGCAAGCCTTGCCAAACCGGTTGAAGCAATCAACAAAAACGGCGACCGGGAAAAAATCTTAATCGGAGGCAGGCATGACGTTTGTCCGGTTCCTCGCGCCGTTCCTATTGTAGAAGCAATGGCAGCCTTGGTTTTGGCCGATCATCTATTACGTTACGAAGCAATTAAATCCCGATAATTTAAACGTTAGAATAAAAAAAATATGATTATCCCATTTTTCACCCCTAAATTCTCACCCTTTCTTTATTACTATAAAAGGGAAAATAATAGGACTTTTTTATTTATAAGCGGCTTAAAAGCTGCGCCCATTTTACAGGCTTTTTCTATTTACAACGTTTTAGCTCTTTTTAGGGGCTTGGCGGGTATTATTGTTTATCATAAAAAAAATATAATCCCCGTTGCGTTTCTCTTGTTTTTTGCCGGATGTTCACAAAAACCGAATGGAGATGAATTTCTTATTTCCGGACATTTAGATAATGCCGCCAATCAAGAGATGGTTATTCTTCAGGAAATTTCGCCGGATGGCGTTGTTGCAGTTGATACTTCAACAGTAGACGAAAAAGGGGAATTTAATTTTCTCAGAAAAATGCCCTATCAAAGTTTATATGTCGTTCAATTGGGTTCTGGGGAATATATAACCCTCCTTCCTGATTATAAGGAACAAATTAATATCAACGGAGATTCCAAATCTTTTTCAGGTACCTATACAATAGAGGGATCTCCCGGTTCCGGGCAGCTTTGGCAACTGAACAAAAAAAATCTGGAGGGAATTTCCGTCGTTGCTTCTTTAGCGCGAACATGGGAAAAAGCCAAAGCGGAAAATGCAGATCTTGGAAAAGTTAAGGATAGTCTGGATCAAATATTTAACAAAACATTGGCCGATCAACGCCAATATATTCTTGATTTTATCGGCAAAAATCCAGGCTCTTTAGCGACGCTGGTGTGCATTTATAAAAATTTCAGCAATCGCGAATTACTAAGTCCCTATGAAGACCTTCCCGTGTACGAAAAAGTAGCCGAAAATTTAGAGAAAAATTTGCCGAACAATCCGCATACCATAAAATTTGCGGAACATGTAAAGAGAATGAAAGATCAAATTACCCAAAATATGGCTAACAAGGCCAAAAATCCATGACGGAAAGAACGAAATACTACTTTATTTCAGATTGCCACTTAGACGCCTTGAATCATGAAAATTGCCTGGAAAGAGAAAAAAAACTAGTCGCTTTCTTAGAAGAAATTAAATCTCAGGCGAAGGCCTTGTATTTACTAGGCGATATTTTTGATTTTTGGTTTGAATATAAATACGTAGTCCCCAGAGGATATGTCCGTTTTTTAGGCAAACTGGCCGAGCTCTCCGACTCGGGAGTCGAAATACATTATTTCACGGGGAACCATGATATCTGGACATTTTCTTATTTCGAAAAAGAATTCAATGTTCAAATGCACAGAAAGCCCTGCTTATTCAAAATAGAAGAGAAAAAATTCTTTATAGGACATGGGGATGGTCTCGGACCCTGCGTTAAAAGATTTAATTTCTTAAAAAATATTTTTACTTGCTGGTTTTTCCAAAGACTCTTTGCTCTGATTCATCCTACGCTCGCTTTTTCTATTGCCGATTTTTTTTCTAAAAGAAGCCGTAAAATCCATGCTGATTCCGACTGCATTTATAAAGGAGACGATAAAGAGAGCCTGGTCGTTTACATTAAGTCCGTTCTGGAAAAAGAACATTTTGATTATTTTATCTTTGGACACCGGCATTTGCCTATCGATATGAGAATAAACGACAGCCGATACATTAATTTGGGAGAATGGACGAACAAAGGCGCTTATGCCGTTTTCGACGGAAGAGACATTTTTTTTGAAACGTATTAGTTCAATATTTTATTAGTCTTCTTAAAATCAATTGAATTCCTGCAACATCCATCCCCTGTTGTTTTAAGCTGCAGATTATAATCCAACAAAAATCTTACAAAGCTAAAGTATGGAATTGAATAATGTATTAAAATATTTTCTGATAAATTCAAAAATAAATTTGTAATTCAAAGAAATATTTTTGTAACTTAGCGCCTTGAAATGGAATGAAATTGATTCAAAAACTAAAATCCTTTCAAAACCTATGAATAACCAAAGATTCATAAGGATAACTACTCAGAACTTCGGACAAAAAATTACGGGAATATCTAAATTTTTTCGTATTTTTTTCAACTACTCTTACTTGAAAGCTATCGTTTCTAATTTCAAAAATTTTCGACATTTATGCTATGCAAGCGATTTTTTGTTTGTGGTAGGTAAAAACAACTTTGATGATTTTGTTCTTTTTTAGACTGCTTGGCTAGAATGAGACATAAGAAGAGAATTTTTATAAAGGGATTAGGGAAGCCTTGCCAGCTTTACAAATCACTAAAAAAGCCCTCCCTGCAGGCTATAAATGCAAGAAAATAGTGTAGAAGCTATTAGTTTACAGGATTTAAAACCAAATACAAGGAAGGCATAACAAAATTAAGAAAAATACCCGGAAAACCGCAATAAATTGACGGTTAAATTGGGCGTGTCTGTTTTTCTTTGAAAATAAGGGTAATAGTTGCGTGAAAAAAGAGCGAATGCCGAAAAGCTTATAGAGTAGGTAAAATATGAAGTTCAACAACATCATGAAAAAAATACTTTTGTTTGCGCTTATAAGTGCAAGTATCGTAAATTGTTTTGCTCAAGAAGGCGCTATCCAGCTACAAGGGGCTTTCGCAACAAAAAAGACAAAAGCTGGAGAATTTATTCTCATTACAGATAATATAAATTCGGATAAGCCGGATGGTATGGCAAACATGGCTTTTGTTTTACAAACCGAAGGCGTGGGCGGTTCAAATTTTCAAGAAGCCCTATATGAAAACGCCAAAATTTCCATATTCCCTACTTTCTTAATAGTAAATTTTAATGACCAAAAAGAATACCTCATATTCTCTTTGGAAAAGAATGACCTATTACAATTAATGAATGAATTTGACGGAGGAGGATTATTGATGAAGGGATATGGGCTTGCTCAAATAAACCTTGAGGGTAGGAACATTTATATGAACCTACTCCCTCCGGTTAAAGAGGATCAAGACGCATTGGGGTACCTTACAATGGTTGCAGATAATGGTAATGGCAGTGGATCAGGAAGTGGTGGTAGCGGGCCTACAAAAGACTGTAGCAAATGTAAATCCGGAGGCCCGGGAGCAACCGAATGTTCCAAAGAAGGCAATGCCGGTGGGGGAGGAGTTGGGGTTGGTTGTGGTTGTTCCGCTAAATGTTCAAACGGATATTACGCTTGTTGTCAAACCTGTGAATTATGTTTCTGTTGTAAAACCGGTTCTGGTTCAACAAGTTCAGCAGTATATATAAACAGTGTAGCTCCCAATCCCTGTAAGGAATTTTTAAATATTAATCTCAACACTGAAATCGTAAAACCTACTGAAATACAAAAAATCATAATACATAATGTTTCTACCGGTGAATTAGTTGAGAAAGTGCAAGGAATAGAAAGCGGAACATGTACAATCAATACTAATAAATTCAAGAAAGGAATTTACGTCATAACCATATTTTATGATGGTTATGCACAAAGCAAAATTTTTATTAAGGAATAGCCTTATTTCTCAGAGGTTGTTTAAATTTTTGTGGAAAAGATTTTGAGAGATAAAAATAGCGATTTTGCAGGCGGGATTTTTCAAGAATAGTAAAGCTATTTGGTAAAAATTCCGACAAAAAAGCGCATTTTTAGACTCAAAATACTTCCTGAAAAAATTTTTAAACAACCTCTCCTGCATGAATAAGCATCTTTGAAAATAATGCATCATCAAAATGCTTGTTTTTATTTTCTTACCACAAAATCCAGAGGACTAGAATAAAAAGTTCCTCTTTGTCATCAATTATCAAATGAAGATTGAATCCATGAATCTATCCCATAGTGGATTTTCGTTCTTCCATAAAATCCTTCTGACGTTTATTTTTACATACAGCAAATTTTGTTGAATTAGCAAATGGAATCCCGCTAAACTGGATGAGCAGACTGCTTTAACCAAGTCCAGTAATGACTTTTGTTGCAATTTAACAAAATGGTTATAGTAAACTGCTTGAGGAAAATATTTCTGCATGTATTCACATACAAAATGTAAATAGAAGAGTTCCAAATTCTACTATTATCCTTCATGGAAGAGAATCTGAATGGCAAAATTTCGCTCATCGAAATTTTAGAAGATTTATTTCTGGATTTCTTTTCGTTGTCCTCTTGTAATAATAGACCTAGCGGGACTATTTTTTTCAAGACATTGACAGAATTCATCGATAATGAGAAATTTTTCGACTATATTTGTATTTGCATATTTGGAGGTTGCTTTTTTATCTATCTGATAATTAAATAAAAAAGTGGAATTTTCATTCAGATATGCAACATTTTTTTTACTTTTATTATGTTGAACTCAGGTTATTTGAATTATTGCTGAGATGGATATTCCAGGATCAATTTATAACAGAACAATATTGTAGCGGGAACATTAAAGTTAACAGTTTGATGAGGAAAATACTTCTATTTATATTTATTTCCTGTATTATTTTAATAATAGGATTTTTTAGTTTGCGGAGTTGTCATGCTCAAGCGGATTTGCCCCGGCTTCAATCAAAAGTTGATTCGGCGTTCATTTATTGTAAAAAGCAAGGTTTTGATACTACTTTTTGTATCTTAATCGACATGAAGATTCATTCGGGGAAAAACCGTTTGTTTGTCTGGGATTTTGCAAAAAAGGAAATTATGCATTCCGGCCTTTGCTGTCATGGCTTTGGAGGTAAAAGCACAGGCGAAAAACCTGAATTCAGCAATGTTGTAGGAAGTAATTGTACTTCGTTGGGAAAATATAAAATAGGCATACGTTCCTACAGCAAATGGGGAATAAATATACACTATAAATTGCATGGCCTTGAAAGTACCAATAACAATGCCTTTAAAAGAATAGTCGTGCTTCATTCTTACACGCCGGTTCCTTCAACGGAAACGTATCCCTTTCATTTGCCGGTAGGATTCAGCGCCGGTTGTCCGGTAATCAACAATGAATTGATGAAGACGTTAGATGGGCTGCTTAGAGATAAAAAGAAACCGGTATTGTTGTGGATTTATTATTGAATCGTTTATGAATTGATTTGAAATGGTTTAAAAGTTACTGTTTCGTAAAAAAAATAATTGGTATTTTGTTGAATAAAACGCTTAAAACGAATAATCAAAAAGGTTGGTAAATATGCAAGATTTTATTACACGACATACTTCCTCAAAAGAATTAAAAACCATAGCCGGAAATGTATTTTCCGGCCAACGTATTTCTTGTGAAGAAGGCATTTTATTGTTTGAAAAGGCTGATATTGGCTTTTTGGGATGTTTAGCTGATTACATTTGCGAGAAACAAAATGGAAAACAGGTTTTTTTCAATAAAAATATCCACATAGAGCCTACAAATATCTGCATAAACAAATGCCGGTTCTGTTCTTACTCAAGAGAAAAAGGACAAAACGGGGGTTGGGAAATGTCCGAAAAGGAAATGTTGGAAAAAGTAAAAACGCTTCCCGGCGACATTACGGAAATTCATATTGTGGGCGGTATTCATCCCGATCGGAAGATGGATTTTTACACTTCTTTACTTTCGAAAGTAAAAGCGCTTAAACCCCATGCATGTATTAAAGCCTTTACCGCTCCGGAAATCGATTATATGATTGTTCATTCGAATATGAGTTTGCAGGAGGGAATTGCCGAACTGAAAAAGAGCGGATTGGAAATGGTTCCGGGAGGCGGCGCAGAAATCTTCGACGAGAGCCTCCGAGCCGAAATTTGTCCCGAAAAGATAAATGCGCAACGTTGGCTGGAAATTCACGAAATGCTCCACAAAAATGGAATTCAAACGAATGCAACTATTTTGTATGGACATAAAGAAACCTATGCTCAACGTATCGACCATTTGAACCGTTTACGCTTATTGCAGGATAAAACCAGTGGTTTTAATGCATTTATTCCTTTGAAATTTAAAAATCAAAATAATCCGATGCAACATATCAAAGAAGTCTCAATTATTGAGGATATTAAAATGTATGCTGTTGCGCGGATTTTTTTAGATAATGTCCCTCATATAAAAGCCTACTGGCCTGCTGTTGGAAAAGAATTTGCGCAATTATCGCTTTCTTTTGGAGTGGACGATCTGGACGGCACTATTAATAATTCCACTAAAATTTATTCAATGGCAGGAGCCAAAGACACAGATCCCAGCATGACGGAAGAAGAAATGCGCGAGTTGATCATCCAGGCGGGAAAGGAGCCTGTACAAAGGGATTCCTATTACAAAATAATAAAACGTTATTAATTGAAAATTGAGAATGATAAGCGTTCCTCATTTTCAATTCTCCACTCTCAATTTTTCACTGAAAGACTATGTTCGAAAAAGAGCAGGAAAAAATAAGAAAATATTGCGCCATGCAGGAGCGTTGCAAAAGCGAGGTTCGTCGGAAGTTGTATGAGAAAGGCGTTCCTAAATCGGTTGCCGATAAATTTATTGAGCAATTGGAAGAAGAAAATTTTTTAAATGAAGAACGTTTTGCTCGTACATTTGTCAGGGGAAAATTCAGGATGAATAAATGGGGAAAACTGAAAATCAGCGCCCATTTAAAACAATTGCAAATCCCCAACGAATTTATTAATAATGCCATAAAAGAAATCGACGAAAAAGAATACCTGAATGTTCTCAAGCAACTGATTGAAAAAAAATCGAGAGAGATCAACGAAACAGATATTTTTGTCAAAAAACAAAAGTTAGCCAATTATCTTGTTTCAAAAGGATTCGAAATAGATATCGTTTTCTCTTTGATTTAATCAGAAATCTGACACAATAGAGATTGAAAATATAGGTTCTTAAAATTACGAAATTTCGTACTTTAAAGATATACATCATCTACAGTCCAATGAAAACCAAACTCCTCCATTTTCTATACAGCGTCGTCGCTTTTTTAGCCGATAAAACCAAAGGGTTTCCGCTCTTCTCCAAATGGAAAATTGCGTTAGGGAGTTTGTTGGTGGGAATCGCCATTATTTCCTGCAAACAAAAGACTGCTTCGGTCGAAATTTTGCCTGTTGAGCCGGAAAAAGATACCATAACAGAAACTACCTGTTATAAACAAATTGTTTGCGAAACAGATATGACAAAATCATCCGAAACAAAACGCTTAAAATCAACGCCTGCTATTATTGTTAAAGATTCCGGTATTTCAGCGTCCGAAAGTATTGTTAAATGGGACAAAAAACCTGAGTACCCAGGCGGTGAAGACGCTTTGGCGGCATTTTTGTCTGATATACAATATCCGTCAGTTGCAATTAATTATGGTATAACAGGTAGGGTTGATATTCAATTTAGAATCGAGAAAGAGGGAAATATCACCAACATAGAAATATTGAAAGATGTTGGCGGCCATTGTGGCGCCGAGGTTGTCAGAAGACTTAAATCAATGCCTAAATGGCTAAAAGGAAATTCATACGGTTTATATAAGTTATCTGTTTATTTTGTATTTGAGGAGGATACAATAAAAATACCGGAGCCTTTACCTAATGACACGATTATTCAAATTAATAGTATTGTTATACGTGTGCAAACGCCAATAATAAAAATATCTGATATAGCATGCTATAGTGTTGCATTAGTACCGAGTCCTGATTATGTTAGAGATACGGCCGATGTAATGCCTCGTTTTTCGAGAAGCGAGAAAAGCATGCAAAAATATATCAAAAAACATTATAAACGCCCTCTGGGCGCAGATACGGTTTCAGGCGTCATTATTGTACGAGCTGTTATTGATTGGAAAGGATATGTTTGCCAACCTGAAATTATCGAAGGCATTCGTCCCGATTTGGATACGGCGGCTCTTGATCTTGTTCGCCAAATGCCCAAATGGAAGCCTGCCAAACAATATGGCGAACCGGTTTCCTGTTATGTAAATATTTCCATACACATCGACGTTAAATAGCATTCCCAACTCTCAACTTTCATTTTTGACTTATGAAACTTCCGCTTCAACATATTGCTTTTGAACTTATAGATGCTTGTAATCTGGATTGCCGGTATTGTTATAACATCTGGAAAATGCCCGGTGTGGAACGAATTCCTTTCAATTCATATAGCAAAGCCGTCCAAACATTGAAACAACTTTTCAAACAAGCCGACATACAAAATGTGGCTTTTACGGGCGGAGAGCCTTTTTTGGCGGAACGCATGGTTGAAGTCGCTTTGTTTTGCCGTATGGAAGGCAAATCGGTAACCATAATTACCAATGGTTTTAAGGGAACGGAGAAAGAGTATAAACAGTTATTAAAAATGGGCGTCCGGCTCTTTGAATTACCTATTCATTCCGCCCGTTCCGATATTCATGATGAAATTACGCGGACAAAAGACAGTTGGAAAAAATCCATATCTTCGATACAAACATTGATAAAGCTGGGAGCTTATATAGTTCCTGTTATTGTTGTGACTAAATTGAATGTCGAAATCTTAGGCGAGACATTAGATTTTATTTATGGTCTGGGATTAAAGCGAATCATGATGAATCGTTATAACATTGGGGGTTGCGGTCTGAAAAACCCAACAGAAGTTTCGGCAACTCCCGACGAATTGCGAAAAGCATTTGTCGTTGCCGAACAAAAATCCATTGATTTAGGATTGTCTATTACCTCCAACGTCTGTTCGCCCATTTGTCTGTTTAATCCTAAAGATTATCCTCATATCGGTTTTGGGCATTGTTCCTGCGATATCTTTCGAAAACCCGTCACGTTGGATATTAATGGGAACATCCGGGTTTGTAATCATTCTCCAGTAGTTGCCGGAAACATCTACGAAAAGGAACTAGGTGAGATCTTATTTTCCGGTTATGTAAAATCCTGGAATGAAATTGTTCCCGATTTTTGCAACGAATGTGAACACTGGGAAAAATGCATGGGAGGTTGTCGCGCCGCTTCCGAACAATGCGGATTAGGATTATCGCATGTAGATCCTGTAATGACATTGTTTCAATAGAAGTTCTGCAAAACGTGTAAATTTGTAAATCTATGATATGTTTTAAGTAAGTCAGGGCCTGACTTAAAGTCACGCTCTGACTAGACTATGACGCGACTATCAAATAAAAAATGAACATGAAATAATCATGGGCCTTTGGCGCTCCAAAGTGAATGATTAAAGGCATGCGTCAGCCAAGTCTCCCAAACAAATAAGAAAATCCGATTAATCTCCCTTGCGGGGAGAACCAAAGAGGGGTGGGAGATTTAGAGGGGCTTATAAATTTTAAACACATGAAAAAAATATTAATTATCCAAACGGCTTCTATAGGCGATGTGATTTTGGTTACTCCTTTATTAGAAAAACTACATGCTTTTTATCCCGAAGCCCGATTGGATATTTTAATAAAAAGAGGAAATGAGTCGCTCTTTGAAGGACATCCCTTTCTGCATAAAGTCTATATTTGGGACAAAAAACAACGTAAATACAGAAATTGGTATTCGATTTTGGCTCAGGTGCAAAATGAAAAATACGATCTACTGGTTAATGTCCAACGATTTTTTTCGATGAGTCTGTTCGCCGTTTTTTCCAAAGCCAGGCAAACGGTAGGATTTTCAAAAAGTCCGCTTTCATTGTTCTTTACCAAACGTTTTCCACATCATATTGGAAAAAGAAAAGGCGTTTTTATGCATGAGGTTGAAAGAAACTTATCTCTCATTCAATATTTAACGGATTCTTCTAGTCTGTCTCCCAGACTTTATCCTACGGTTGCTCAGTATGCTAAAGTTTCGCATTTAAAAACGCGTCAATATATTTGCATTGCGCCTGCCTCGCTATGGTTTACCAAACAATTTCCAAAAGAAAAATGGATTGAATGGGTTAATAGATTAGATTCCGATTTGTATGTCTACTATCTGGGAGGAAACGCCGATATTGCTTTATGCAATGAAATTATTGAACAAACAAGAGTTCGGAATTCCCTCAATCTGTCGGGGAAATTGAGTTTATTGGAATCGGCCGCTTTAATGCGCGATGCCGTTATGAATTTTGTGAATGATTCTTCTCCCATGCATTTGGCTTCTTCGGTTAACGCCAAAACGACGGCCATCTTTTGTTCCACTGTTCCCGAATTTGGTTTTGGCCCTCTTTCGGATGAAAGTATAATCGTCCAAATAAACGAAAACCTGAAATGCCGCCCTTGCGGATTACATGGATATAAACAATGTCCCCAGAAACATTTCAAATGCGCGCTTTCGATCCGTACGGATGAAATAGCTGTTGTTTAGTGGAGAGTTGAAAATTGAAAATGAGGGAATAGGAAATAGTGAGCATTCAATCACTCGATTATTCAATCATTCAATCATTCACATGTCTTAAGCCATAAGCATTAAATTTTAAACACTTATTCCTGTTGCGGTTAACAAAACGATTCAGTAACTCAAGATAAAAAACCGACACATATCGAAAAAAATTTGGCCGGTTCGGAAATTTTATTTTACTTTGTAATCAAAAGTACTTTTGATATGAATGATAAGCAAAATATTGAAGATCTTAAACATATACGTAATTTAATGGAGCGTTCCTCCAAATTTATGTCGTTAAGCGGATTGTCTTTGGTTTCGGCCGGAGTAGTGGCGTTGATGGGCGCGGCCGTTGCTTATTTTCTTCTTTTCCAAAGAGGAATGGTCAAATACGACGAACATTTTCGCGCTTTAGGAAAACACTCCACAGAAGACATTCGCATTGGCATGGCTGTTTTAGCAATTGTAATATTGCTGGTTGCTACGGCAAGCGCTTATTTTTTCTTATTCCAAAAATCAAAAAAGGCAGGACAAAAACTTTGGACGCCTTCCGCCAAACGTACGTTTACTCATTTCATTATTCCATTGTTTACCGGAGGTATTTTTTGTTTTGCGTTAATGCTTAATAATAATATTCATTTTATCGGCTCGGCGATGTTGGTTTTTTATGGCCTGGGGCTTGTTAATTCCTCTAAGTTTACCGTCAAGGAAATTTATTATTTGGGAATCGCCGAAATTGCATTGGGTTTGTTGGCCGGATTTCTTTTAAACTATGGTCTCATTTTTTGGATTTTAGGTTTTGGAATCATGAATATAATCGCCGGTTTGCAAATCTATTTTAAATACGACCGAAAATGAATAGTATTATATCAGGCTTAAACAAAGTATTCGACAATCGCATACGATTGGGGATTATGGCTGTGCTTTCGGTAAACGATTCGTTGGATTTCAATTCATTAAAAGATTTGCTTGAAATTACGGACGGGAATTTGGCTAATCATCTTAAAGCGCTTGAAAAGAACAAACTCATCGAAGTGAGGAAACAATTCATCGGTAAAAAACCGAACACCTCTTACTCGATTACCTCGCTTGGCGAAAAACTCTTTAAAGATCATTTACAGGCATTAGAACAGTTGATGGATACAAAATAATTTTTTTGCACATTTACTTTGCAATACAAAGTACTTTCTGGATATTGAACTATGAAATAGCCATGAAACAAAAATCTTATAAATGAGAAACGAAGAATGAAAAGTAAAAAATGTGAGAACGAGAGAATAGTAAGTAGCGAATAAAAATAGCGACATTCAATAATTCGATAATTCAACAATTAAATGAAGTCTGGTTAAAATAATAAGTCAGGGTGTGACTCCAAGTCACGCCCTGACAAGGCTATCAAATAAAAATAAACATATAAAATAATTCTAAGCCTTTGGCACGCCAAAGTGAATGATTAAAGGCGCGCGTCAGCCAAGTCTCCCCTTGGGGGGAGATTTAGAGGAGCCTATAAATTTTAAACACAAATATAAACCATTTTCAAAATCATTAAAATCAAATAAAGATGAACACAAAAAACACAGTCCCGTCCGTTTGGTCAAAAATTACCAACAGTATTACTTTTAAGGCCGTTTCTATCGGTATTTTAATTCTCTTGCTACTGATTCCGGTCACAATGGTGCAGGAACTAATCAGGGAAAGGAGATACGCCAACGAATCGGTCGTTAACGAAGTCAGTTCCAAATGGGGGTACGCCCAACGATTGACAGGCCCTATCATTATGATTCCATACAAAAATACGTATTGGGATAATAAAGTACAGAAAGCGACCCAACACTATGCTTATTTTTTACCGGAAGAATTGGGAATCAGCGCGCAAATGGAACCGGAAATTCTGCACAGAAGCATTTACAACGTCGTGGTTTATCAAGCGAAAATAAAAGTCAAAGGACATTTTAGACAACCTGATTTCAGCGAATTAAATGTTAACCCGGAATTTATTGATTGGAAAAATGCTTGTTTGTTTATCGGTATTTCCGATATGAGAGGAATACGGAATAAAATTGCCTTTAACTGGAATAAAGAAGAGAAGGAAGTGTTGCCCGGAATTGACGGTTCGAAGATATTAAATTCGGGCGTGACCGTTAAATTACCTTTATTACCTGAAGCGGGAAAAGATGCAAATTACGATTTCAATTTTGACTTAACGTTGAATGGAAGCAATGGCCTTTCGTTTATTCCGGTAGGAAAAACAACCAAAATTTCGGCGGCTTCTCCATGGAGCGCTCCCAATTTTGACGGCGCTTTTTTGCCTGATAACCGTACTATTTCCATGAATGGATTCACGGCGGACTGGAGCATTTTCAATTATAACCGCAATTTTCCCCAAATGTGGGTCGACGATTCGCCCGATTTTGAATCTTCTTCTATCGACGTTAATTTAATCCTTCCGGTTGATCATTATCAGAAATCCACGCGAGCCGTTAAATATGCCATCATATTTATTTCGCTTACTTTCCTTACTTTCTTTCTGGTTGAGTTAATTACCCGCAAACGTGTTCATACCATGCAATATTTGTTGGTTAGCATCGGATTGATTTTATTTTATAGCATTTTGTTAGCCTTGTCGGAACAAATGTCGTTTAGTTGGGCATACCTGATATCGGCTTCCGCCATTGTTTCCTTAATAACCGCCTATTCGTATTCCATCTTTAAGCAATTAAAACAAACTTTATTAATGGGAGCGCTATTCTGTGTCTTATACGTATTTTTGTATGTTGTTCTTCAATTAGAAGATTTTGCATTATTGATAGGAAGTATTGGGTTATTTATAGCATTGGCGGTTATTATGTATGCTTCGCGTAAAATTAATTGGTTCCAAAACAGGGAACCGGTTTCCGCAACCCTGCCGGAAAAAGAGAACATCGCCGAAGAGGAAAATATTTGATAAACGTCAACCAACTTACAATGAGGGCGTAATTAATGGTTGCGCCCTCATTTTTATTCACAATGCATTGTTATTAATTTGCAGACGAAAGTCGTTTTTTTCATCAAACAATTCTGTATCTTTGCTTAGAGGTTGTCTGAAAATTTTTCTATGAAGTATTTTTAAGCTAAAAATGCTCTTTTTTACCGGAATTTTTATCAAGTAGCGCTACTATTCTTGAAAAACTCCGTCTGCAAAATAGCTATTTTTATCTCTTAAAATCTTTTCCCTAAAAATTTAGACAACCTCTATCTGGAGAAAATAATGTAAAACCATTTACAAAGATGAAGGAAATTGAATCAAATCTGAACCGGCAATTGGAACATATATCCAATTTAGTGAATACATTGGTAAAAAACGAAAATTTTTCACAAATTGATATTGATATTTTATTGGAAAAGCTTCGACATTTTTATCAAGACATATATGATTTGAATAGAGTAAAGCCGCTTTTTTCAAACAAAGAGAAAGTTTCTCAACCTGAGGAGTATGGCTTTGTTGCAAATAATCATATTCAACAAATAAAAGAAGAAGTCAATATAGAAATTTCAGACGGGCAAGAAGAGATTGAAAATTCTCAACAAATTTCTGAACAGGAAGAAGTTAACAAATCTTTTGCTCCGGAAATGGTTGTTGAAAATGAAAAAGATGAAACGGAAATCCGGATAGAAGAACCTGAAACGCCAATCGAACAAATACAACAAATTTCTGCGAAAGAAGAAATTAGCGAATCTTTTGCTCCGGAAATGGTTGTTGAAAATGAAAAGGATGAAACGGAAATCCGGATAGAAGAACCTGAAACGCCAATCGAACAAATACAACAAATTCCTGCGAAAGAAGAAATTAGCGAATCCTTTGCTCCGGAAATGCTTGTCGAAGATAAAAATGATGAAACAGAAATCCGGATAGAAGAACCTGAAACGCCAATCGAACAAACTTCTCAAAGCTCTGTTCCGAAAGAAAATCAAATAGATTTTCCTGAAAAGAAAGAAGTCTTTGCGCAGAAAGAAACTGCGAAACCAGAGATGTCCCCAATCGGGACAAATAACAACGGACAAATGAATCCGTCGCCGGCCTCGCATAAAGATGAAACCCGGCAACCCTCTCTTTTCGAGTATTTGCAGTCGAATAATATGGAACAAATTTCTCAAAACGTATCCAAGCTGATAGAGACTCAAAAACAGGATCAAGGTTTAACAATCGGCGACACTTTTAAACAAGAAAAACCATCGGTAATTGAAAAAATTGCGCCTCAAACTTCTAGCTATAGCGTTGAAGAAAAAATACAAAAGCAAGCGATTCTCGATTACAGGGATATTATCGGCATCAACGAGAAGTTTTTGTTTATCAATGATTTGTTTTCGGGAAATATGAAAGACTATACGGATTTTATTATGTTATTAAACGCTTCGAATGGGAAAGAAGAAGTGGAATATTTTTTGCAGGAAATGAAAAATCAGCGGGGATGGCAAGATACGTCTCATGCTTATGTTACTCTTTTACAAATTATTAAAAGAAAATTTTAGATTATGCAAGAAGGAAAGGCCATCATTTTTTCAGCGCCTTCCGGCGCAGGGAAGACCACCATTGTCCGCCGGTTATTAACGCATTTTAATTGTTTGGAATTTTCTATTTCCGCTTGTACGCGCCCAAAACGGGAGAAAGAAATAGACGGCAAAGATTACTATTTTTTGACTCCGGAAGATTTTAAAAGAAGGATTGCATCCGGCGACTTTTTAGAATGGGAAGAGGTTTACAAAGATTCGTTCTATGGAACGTTAAAATCCGAATTAAAACGAATTTGGGATAAGGAAAATGCCGTTTTATTCGATGTTGACGTGATAGGAGGAATTAATATAAAAAAGCATTTGGGCGACAAAGCTTTATCTGTTTTCATTGTCCCTCCTAGCATTGCCGTATTGGAAGAGCGTTTGCGGAAACGCAATACCGAAACCGAAGAATCATTGAAAAGACGTCTTGACAAAGCAAGTGTTGAAATTGCATATTCCGATCAATTCGATGTGACATTAGTAAATATCGACATAGAAAATGCCACAAAAATAGCTTGTCAAAAGATTCAAGACTTTTTAAAGGTTTGACCTCAAGAAATATTTGAGGTTAATAATGTTTTTTGTCTGAATTTTCAGATTGCTTGCTATTTCTGTTTTTTCAGGAGGCTTTCTATGAAAATTTCACAACCTTTGGTGAAAATGCCATTTTTGTCCCGCCGAAAAGATTCTTCTCAAAAAAAATAAAAATTTAAAAAACAAAAGGATGGATATTTTTTTCGTTGAAGTTACGTTATGTTACAACAAAAATGGTAACTTTGCCTCCCTTTCTCCGATCTGATCGGAGAAAGATATTTTAAAATTTATCACTTACATTAAAACTATAATGCGCTATGAAAAAAATAATACTTTCATCAAGTATTTTGCTTTGCTTGGCATTTATCCAGCCTATCAAAGCACAAACATTTGTCAGCACGGAGCCTTCAAATAGAAATGTTGTATTGGAAGAGTATACGGGAATAACTTGCCAGTTTTGTCCGGGCGGGCACAAAGTAGCCAATCAATTGGCGGCGGCTAATCCCGGCAAGGTTATTATTGTAAATATTCATCAAGGAGTATATGCGAATGCTGTTCCTGACTACAGAACCCAATGGGGGGATGCGTTAGCAGCTCAAGCAGGGTTGACAGGCTACCCGTCGGGAACTGTAAATAGACATATCTTTTCGGGAAGCGTAATAGCTTTAGATAGAGAAAAATGGATAACATCTGCCACTCAAATACTCAGCAGTTCCTCCTGTGTAAATGTAGCTGCAAAGTCCGAGTTGGATTGGGGTAAACGTCAACTGAAAATTACGGTGGAAGCTTACTACACAGAAAACAGCAACTCTTCTACCAATCTGTTAAATGTAGCCATTTTGCAGGAAAATGTCATAGGTCCGCAAATAGTAAATTCATCCGTAGCCTATCCTGAAATGCAGGTAGGAAATTTATACAGACATAATCACATGTTGAGAGATTTGGTTACGGGCCAATGGGGAGAAACAATCTCTGAAACTACCGAAGGATCTTTTTTTACTAAAACATATACATACGATATTCCTTATAACATAGGAAATATATTTTTGAACCCAAAAGATATAACGGTTGCCGTATTTATTGCTGAAAATAGAAAGGAAATTATAACCGGCGCCATTAGTTCAATAACAGAAGTATATGCTCCGGAATCGGATCTATTAATGAGTAATGTTATTCAAGCAGAACATAATACATGTGATGATGAAGTCCGGGCTAAAGTATGCCTGCAAAATATTTCATCTCAAAACATAAATTCCTATACGCTGAAATATGTTGTTGACGGAGTCGAAAATACAGACACGATTTATAATGTAACCGGCAGAAACGTTGCATCCGGAATGTGTGATACAATTACGTTGCCTGCTATACGTTCCATTGCTAACCAAAGAAAGAACCTTACAGTTACCGTGATTAAGGCAAATAATAAAGATTTGGATTTAATTAGTAGCAAGCAAAAAACAATTGCCGTTACAAAGGATACAACGGTAACAACGGCAGGAGCTTTGACCATAAAAATATGGCAAGACCGGTATGGTTCGGAAACCTCTTGGAAACTTTTCGATTCGGAAGGAGAAATTATAACTAGCGGAGGCCCTTATACAAATCTGGGCGCTAACGGAACCCAATTACATACGATAGAAAAAGATACGCTTGCTTCGGGTTGCTATTATTTTCAAATAGACGATACATATGGAGATGGAATTAATGGCGGCGCCGGCGCCGGTAAATATGAAATTTGGATAGGGGAAAACAAAATATTTTCCAGCGATGGAAAGTTTGGTTACGGAGAATCAAAATACTTTAAAGTTACCGGAGATATTGGAATAAATACGGTAAATCGTCAGATAGGAAACCTGGAAATTTATCCTAATCCAGTAAAAGATAAAATGACCGTTTCCTTTACGCTGGATCACCCTAATAGCGTCATTGTTTCGATATATGATGTGTTAGGCAAAGAAGTAATGGCATTGAATAAAGCCTCTTACGGAGAAGGAATTCAAAACGTCAATATAAATACCCAGCAACTGAATAATGGAATTTATATTGTAAAAGTCCAAACGCAAGAAGGAGTAATCAGCAAAAAGATCCTTATAAATAAATAGGATATTTTTTGATCAATCTAAATGAAAAAACCTCCAAAGACAATGCTTTGGAGGTTTTCTTTAATAAAGGCATAACACGGGAATAATAAATTTGATATTAACTTGGAAAAGAAAAAGACAAGATTATTCCCCCCCCCTTTTTTTTATCATATTATTTCCGTTACGGGGATTTGAATTTCTAAACGGCTTACTTTGAAGCCAGGGTTAAGCTTTTTATCGTTTTCCCATTGGTAATAAAATTTGCAACCGTTAGATCTTTCTTCTTTTCAAAACAAAAAACCAATAATGGTTGCATTGTATAAGAAAGCGATTCGCCCATTTTAGCTTTGAAATAAATATTTATCGTATTTCCGTTTATTTCTTCGGCTTTGATTACAGAAATTTCCGTTTTGGTTTGCGTGGGTTGGTAAACAATAGCCATCACTGTTTGGTTTGGGAAGTCCGGTTTGTCTATCCGGTTACCCATGGTGCGCCCTATACCCAAGTAATTTTCGAACGATATTTTATCGGAAAATTCGAAAAAAGAAGGATTCTCTTCAACTTTATGGGTGTTTTTGAAGAAATATCCATTGAGTATTTTTATTTCTACAGAACTCGTTTTTTGCTTCGTATTATCAGCATTTGAAATCTGTTCCTGACTTGCCCCGTTAACGTTTGACATTTTTCCTTTACAGGTAATTCCCAATAAGGGAATAATAAGCATTAGTAATGTAAGTTTAATCGTTTTCATAGATAAAAATATAGTCAGAGAAATTGAATGAATGTTTAATGGAAAAGCAAATTGAAGCGGATGAAATTTTGAATCTTGTTTTCCATCTCCATCTAAATTAGTTTCTACAAATATACATAAGATTGAAAAACCGGATAATTACATTATATATTATTGTGAAATGTCCTAATAAAGAAATAAGTACAAATTTGGATTTTATTTTTTAATTCATCGAACTTAGAGGTTGTCTAAAATTTTTTCTATGAAGTATTTTGAGTCTAAAAATGTTCTTTTTTGTCGAAATTTTTACCAAATAGCGCTACTATTCTTGAAAAATCCCGTCTGCAAAATCACTATTTTTATCTCTCAAAATCTTTTCCATAAAAATTTAGACAACCTCTTAGAAAATTCCGATTTGATATAAGCTAACCTTCCATCATAAATTTTTAATTTGAGGATGTTTTTATCTGTTCGTAAAATTCGGAAATGAGTTCTATATACTCTTTCGCATGGGGCATGCGAGTGGTTTCCAAATAGTGTAAAAGACGTTCTTCATTTCCAGCGCTTAACAAATAGAGTTCACAAAATTTATCCAGGAAAAAAGTCCGGGCAACGCCCAAAGATTCTCCTTCAGAAAGTTCCTCATCAGATTCATTTTCAAGTTTACTGAAAAAATCGACGCATAAAGTAGTAAAAACCAATAAGTCTTTTTTTAAGCGTCCGAAAGCCAGCGTCACCTCTTCAAAAGGAATGTTTAAAACGAGATAGAGACGTTGTATAAAGTTTAATGTTTTCATTAAAATTACCTCTCCCTCTTCTTTGGAAACAAGTTTGTGTCCTGAATATTTTTCAAAATCAATTAATAAGCCTTGGTAAGCTTCGCTTTCGTAAAGAGATTTTAGATCCTGCACTGTAGGCGGATTTTGAATAAAGTCGATTTTAAACATGGTATAAAAGTGAGTTAATATGCTAATTATCCTGTAACCAAAATTACGATTTTTTTTATGAGCGTAAAAGCAGATGGTAAGACTAAAATGGAAAGTCTTTTAAAAGAATAAAAAACGCCGATAGAGAAAATTCTACCGGCGCAAGTAAAAAAATAAAAAACGAAATGAATGCAAATATTTATTTATTCTCCCGTTTGGAAGGGAGGAGCACTTTCATTGACCGATGGATTGGCGTTCTTGATGTTGATAATCTCGTCGACAACATATTTGCTGTAGCCTCTCCAGGGCAACGTTCCCAGGTATTCCTTGTAACGTAATTCGACTTCGTGTCCGCCTGCCCGCATCAATTTCTCAGCTACTTCTTTATTACTGATGGAAAAAGTGAATTCGTTAGATCCCATTGAGTTTGCTTGTTTTGAGCGGAATCCGGACTGGATTAATTTCCCTTCGTAGGTTTTAAAAACATATCCTTTTCGCACAACATAATTGAGTTGCCCTGTTTTTACTCCGTCTCCGAATACAAAAAAGAAATGGAAATAAACAAATATCGCAAGCCCTAATAAAATAACGCCCAAAGTTATAAATATCCATTTTTTTGTTTTGGTCATTTTCATCGTAATAAATGTTTTAGAGTAAACAATGTATACTTACAAAAGTTCACCAAGAGACAATTTAAAATCCTCTTTGTTTTCTGCCCGAACCGGAAATGACTTCTGTTCGTTTGCGAGCAGGAATGTCGGAAGTAGGTTTGGTATTTTTACTTATTTGCGGAGCAACGCTTTTTGTTCTGGGTTTTGAGGAAGATGACGGTTTGTTTGAATTGCCCGGAGAACCCGGCGCGTTTGTCGGCGTTGGCGCGTCGTAGGTACCTCTTGAAACGGATTGAGGACGGCCTGAAGCAATAATGGCTTTGTCGGCGTTAAGAGAATTAACCCGCCGGACTTTTGATGATAAATTATGCCCTCCGGTTAATTTAGGCGAATTATAAGATACGATTAAAGAGGGCGTTTTCATCCA
Source organism: Bacteroidales bacterium (assembly GCA_031553195.1). Taxonomy (GTDB): domain Bacteria; phylum Bacteroidota; class Bacteroidia; order Bacteroidales; family P3; genus JAVBLV01. The sequence goes on along the minus strand of JAVBLV010000042.1, from coordinate 5,508 downwards.
GGGAGCAGAGCAGGTTTTTAAACTATTGGAATAATAATTTTTTATACTTGCCAAATCTACGCCGAATACTTTAAGATTAGGCTTCCCGATGGAAAACAAAGTATTAATTGTTCTTCCGATAACCGGATATAGATGTTGTAAAGTTGAACGGGAAACCTGTTCTCCTCTCGGATAAGATAAATAGCGACATAGATTCGTAAAATTTTTTTCGTCCAAGTTTTTTAGTTGATATTGCAAAGCCGAAAGATCATTCCTGATGCCGTTCTGATTTTGTAAACAGACGTCGGCGATAATTTCTTCTCTGCGGCCGTCGGGGAGTTTTTGCCGGTTGTTGTGTTCCCAATCGTCCAGATCTTTTACGACTTTCGAATGCTGAAACTTGTCATAATTTTTTTTGCCGATCTGCCGTGAAATACTGTCGATTTTTTCGGCGTTCAAATCCCGGATATTAGAAAGCAATGTTTTGACGGGAGAGAATAAAAGATAGGGTTTATTCTTCGGGGCATAGTTAAGGGAATCGCTTTCATTTTTAATTCCATTGTCCATAAAAATCTGGTACAAACTTGTATATTGCACCACGCGGATAAGATCAGTATTGCAGAGTCCCGAAAAATAGTTGTAAGCTGTATTTTCGTATTGGTGTCCGGCCGAAATATAATTGGCTTGCGGATTGAAATAAGAGACGGGAAGAGAACCCGTTCTGTTCAAGGCATATAAATGTAAATCGTCATAATCATAAACGAACATGGTGTTGGCTGTATTCCAATTGTAAACCAATTCATTCAACCCGAGCTTGCTGAAAAGCGGACGGTCAAAAGGATAAAAAGGCGGTTTTGGATACGCATAATCTTCATAGCGCAGCGTTCCGTTTTCCGACCAGTCTTTGAGTAACACATCTGTGATGGTGAGCAAATGCCCGAATTCCGTATTTTCCAATTGCGGACTTAAATATGTCGGGCACCAATCTTTGTCGTTAGTCATTTTTCCCGCTAATAGATCGTTGATATCCAGACTTTGCGAAAGCTCTCCATCTTTAATCGACGCTAATAAAAGAATGGTTTCCACGCCTAAAGGCGGTAATTCCATTAATCCCGATTCGCGTTCGCGGCTAATAATAACTAAACTGGACGAATCCGAAATGGCGCCTAAAATCAAATCCGCATCCAATGTAAACTGACGGATTTTTGTCTTTTGAACGGAAATGTCTTTCTTTTTATCAAGGCTCCAGATAACGAAACCAGGCTGTTGACTATAGAATACGCCATATTTACGTTCTTTAAAAATGTCCGGAATACTGAAAGTTTTATTTGTGTCGGGTAAATTCAGAAAAAGTTCTTTATCGTCTATAAACCATTGATTGATTTCAGATAAAGAAATCCGGTAGTTCAATTTTCCGGAAGAATAGTAAATTCGGGAAGTATCTAAGGGTAGGGGAGTGGTAAATGATTTATAATCGGATAAATATAATACTTCGCTCAAATCTTTTGTCAAATGAGCAATATTTTCAGAAGTAGCTCTTCCCACACAAACCAACATATCTTTCACCCAACCGTCGTATCCGATAGGATGCGTCGCAATTTCGGAGTGGATATTGAACTTCTTGAAAACGTTTAACACGCTATCTGTTTTTACAAAATGCGCCGGTTCGGAAATAATAAAAAGGTAGCTGCTATCTGTAAACTTAGCTAATCCCAACATTTGATAATGAAAAGGACAACGAGACCTGAAATCTTTATAAATGCTATCCTTTTTAAAAATAGTAAGACATTGATTAATATCAAAATCCTGATTGGGAATAAACTCGGTTTTCAGAACTTTGGCCGTGTATCGTTGGGCCGTGTCTGTATTCCAAAAAAAATATCCCATTATTCCAATGCAAATAAGAATGACAATGAAGATGAATATTTTCCGGTTTAATTTCATGTATTTAAAATTTATAAGCCCCTCTAAATCTCCCACCCCTCTTTGGTTCTCCCCGCAAGGGAGATTAATCGGATTTTCTTATTTGTTTGGGAGACTTGGCTGACGCATGCCTTTATTCATTCGCATTGGAGCGCCATAGGCTCATGATTATTTCATGTGTTTATTTTTATTTGATAGCCTTGTCAGGGCGTGACCCCAAGTCACGCCCTGACTTATAATCATTCCCTTTGGCGAAACTTTTGTCTCTTGGCTATTTCATCTGTTTAAAATTTACAAGCCCCTCTAAATCTCTCCCAAGGGGAGACTTGGCTAACGCACGCCTTTAATCATTCACGTTGGCGCGCCAAAGGCTCATGATTATTTCATCTGTTTAATATTTCAATTTTTGAATCGAAGTTAGATCTTTTAAGTAAAGGTTGAAAGCTGAGCGCCTAGCGACGCGATCTAGTTGAAGACGAATAATTGAAAGCGCTATTTAAGGTCTAATGAAAAATTTTGAATGCAATATTTGTGCTGCAAAAGTAGTTAAAAAACACAATACAGCTAATATTTAGAATTTACTTTTCAATTGAAACGTATCATTTGTATTTTCGGATCTGTAATGATTAAAATAATCGTTAGGGATGGAAGAAATTGGTGAAAATGAAAAAAAGTGAGAAAAAATTGGAGGTAACAAAAAATGTTGTATATTTGCACTGTATTAGTTGTTTAGTACAGTAGAACATGCATGTTAAATTGCTGATAATAAAATTGATACTTTGAATTGTAGACCAAAAGTAGCATGAGACCAAAGTTTTATTTAATGGAGAGTTGAAAGTTGAGGATTGAGAATGAATACACTCTCCACTCTCAATTCTCCATTCTCAATTAAACAAGTCTGACCAAAATAATATTTAAAAAGTAGATGTATGAAAAAAACGCTTGCCTTTTCTGTCCTTTTATTCATAAGTTTTCTTTCACAAATAACCCAAGCGCAAAAAATAGGAATCGTTTCGGGCGTTATTATAGATCAAAGTACAAAAGCAAATCTGCCGAATGTGGGAGTGGCGTTATTTAAAGCAAAAGACTCTACTCAAGTCAAAGGGGAGATAACAAATATGGAGGGGAAGTTCACTTTAAATAAACTTCCTGCGGGCAAGTATTATGTTATGGCCGGAGCGATGGGTTATGATAATTATTCAAGCGAAGTATTTGATATTACAACGGAAAAGCCCGATATTAACCTTGGAACCATAGAATTGTCGCCGAGAGCCATTGAAATGAAAGAATTGGAAATCGTAGCCAAGCGACCATTCATAGAGCAGGAGGCGGGGAAAATAATAGTAAATCCCGATAGCGATCCTGCCGGAACCGGCGATAATGTGTTGGAGTTATTAAAAAAAGTGCCAGGAGTAACCGTTGACAACGACGAAACCATTAAGCTAAACGGAAAATCGGGAGTATTAATTCTTGTAGATAATAAGCAAACCTACTTGTCGGGCGACGCTTTGATTATGTTGCTTAAGAATATGCCTACCAGCGGCGTCGATAAAGTCGAAGCCATTTCCAATCCCTCCGAAAAATATGATGCGGAAGGGGTAAGCGGTATCTTAAATATAAAAACAAAACGAAACAGAAATATCGGCGTTAATGGTTCCGTATATGTAAACGGCGGTTATTCCAATATTTTCAAACATAGCGAAGGACTTGATTTATCGATGCGTTTACAAAAATGGACGGTTTATGGAAATATCGGCAATAATCATTACCCATCTAAAAGCGATTCGAAAAGTTCTTTAATTTATCCGGATGGAACTTCGTTCGAAACCAATATGCAAGATAATGAGAGATGGCTGTACAACAATAAATATAACGGACAAAATTATAAATTAGGAGCCGATTATTATTTGAATGATAGAAATATATTCGGTTTTGTCTGGAGAATGTCTAATAGCAATTATTCATCAGATGTACAGTCTTATACGCGAATAAAACGGAATGAAATGGTTGATTCTTCCTATAGCTCGATTGGCGACGGCAACTCGAATTATAATTATAATGTTTTTAATCTGAATTATAAACATATCTTCGATTCTTTGGGAACCGAATTGAATATTGATTTGGATTATTCGTTGAACGAAAATCCAAGCGAGTCTGATAATAATACCTCTTATTATGAAAATGATTTCAGCGCTTTGAAACGAAGCGAATTGATTGAAAACAATTATCAATATAAAACCTCTGTTTATTCGGCAAAAGCAGATTTTGAACATCCTTTTTCTCAGAAACTCCGTTTCTCAGCCGGCGCAAAAACTTCGTTTGTTACGAACGATAATGATCGGGAAAGTTTTAATAGCGGTAATATGGATATAGACCGCACCAACCATTTTATTTATAATGAGAATATCTCGGCTCTTTATGCAGGTTTGAGTATCATGTTTAACCAACAAACCAGTATGAGGTTGGGTTTAAGAGGGGAATATACCCATACGAAAGGCTATTTGGAAAATATTGACAGTACAAATATTCAAAATTATTTCGATCTGTTTCCGAATCTTTCGTTTCGCCAACAATTGGGAAAAAAGAATAGTTTCGATTTTGTGTATCGTTATCGCATACAACGTCCGGGGTATTCTAGTCTGAACCCTTTTCTGTATAAAAACAATCAATATTCTTACTCGTCGGGCAATCCTGATTTACAACCGCAATATTCTCATAGTTTAGTACTTACGCATTCGTTTATGAATATGTTTTTTACCAGCGTCGATTATGCGTATTCTACCGATCAATCCATTCATACTAGTTACTTTAATCCCGAAACATTTGTGTCTGTCAGCCGTCCGCAAAATATAGGCATCAATAATTCTTTATGGATATCGCTCAGCGGAAGTATTCCTATTACAAAATGGTGGTACTGTTCTTTGTACGGCGGATTCGGATGGAGCGTTTCCCGTTTGGATTATGTCGATTCATTGGTACATAATAACACATTTAATTCCTATGCTTGGTTAGGAAATTATTTCACTATTACAAAAAACCTGACGGCAGAAATTTCCGGGTGGGGACGTCCTAAGTCGGAAGACAATAATTTTTCAACGAACCAAGCTATGTTTTCCATTAATGCAGGACTCCGGCAAACGTTTTTGAATAGAAAGCTCAGCGTCAAACTATCAGTAAACGATATTTTTAATACTTCGAGTTGGAAAGCGGAATATGACTATCCAAGCGGCGTTAAGTCAAAGCAGGAATATTATTGGGGCGGTCGTTCGCTGTGGTTAATGGTTAGCTATCAATTTGGAAAACAAGATATAAAAATCCGGCAACGTAAAACGGCATCTGAAGAAGAACAAAGCAGGATAGGAGGGAGCGGAGGTTCTTCGGGCGAAAATAACAGCGGCGGCGGCAAGTGATAAAAGATGAGAGTATTTTAATTTGAATTTCCATCTCCTTCCATCCTTTCGAGGATGATGTATAAAAAAACAAGAAACTTTTTCATGGGTCTAAAGGGTTGAATGATTGAATAACTGAATAATTGAATGTTGCTACTCTCTATTACTCATTACTAATTTCTAATTCCTCATTTATTTTTAATGATTGATGACAATT
>JAVBLV010000119.1:0-11788 GCA_031553195.1 Bacteroidales bacterium | reverse complement strand
AGCATTGGTCGATACACGGAGCCAAAAATATGCTCAAACTTAGAACACTTTATATGAACCAACAGTGGTGTAAAGTAATAGATATTGTTAACTCTAAAAGTAAATTGGCTGCTTAATGCGACATTTTGAAATGCACCCTTTTATAATGATTTTAACCTGCTCAATATTTGGGACAGCAACGAGGTGTTTTTTGTGATTCGGCATAAGGACAATATACAATACACTGTAATAAAAGAGCTTGAGTTGCCCGATAACCGCCATCATCACATCCTCAAGGATGAAATCATAGAGTTGAAGAATGGCAAATATCCCAAGCCGTTACGACGGATAGCTATATGGAATGAAGAGAAACAGTTTGTCGTGTATCTTGTCACCAATAACATGAAATGGACGGCCAATACAATCAGCGAACTCTACAAGTCTCGTTGGCAGATTGAAATTTTTTTCCGCGAAATAAAACAGCTTTTACATATCAAATCTTTCATTGGTACTTCCGAAAATGCAGTGATGATACAGATTTGGACGGCCCTGATTACTATCTTGATTTTAAAAGCGCTTAAAGCAATGGCCAAATACGGCTGGCGCTTGTCCAACCTGATAGCTTTTATCAGGTTGAACCTCTTTGTCGAGATTGACTTACAGCATTGGTTGGACAAGCCATTTGAGGAACCACCCGAAGTTGTTTCAAAATACATACAGGGGGTTCTTTTTTAGAATACCTAATAAAATTGTGTTTAAGCTTGTATTTACGCCTAAAATGTGATTGCTAAAATTTATTTAGGACAGGATTGATCTGTCAACTTTTTTTAGGACGTGACAGTTTAAAGAATGATTGAACGGTTTGGTTTATTTCTGGTGAAATTTTCAATAAATATACAACTGCAAAAAATGCACCACCCAATAGAATACTTTTAACGATTCCGTCTAAAAAAGGATTTCCTAAGTAAAACCAAAAGTAGTTTATTAGAAATACAAAAAATGAAATTATTGCTATTTTTAATATCCTTATTGAAAAAGGGTGTATTCCCATTTTCTTTTTAATGAGAAATATTATACTTATATTGTAGATAATTAAAGCTACCATTGTTGCTATGGCTGCGCCGGAAATACCAAAGTGGGGGATTAGTAATTGATTCCCCAAAATAGTAAGCCCTGCTAAAAAGAATGTAAAAAACAATGTATAGTAATAATATTTTGAAATAGATAAAATAGAATTTCCAAATCCACAAGTACTATCAATTAGTTTAGATAAACCTATGAAAAATACGACCCATTTTCCAGCAATATAATCATCTCCATTTGGAATAATGGTAAAAATATTGTCTATATTAATCCAAATGAGGAGAAATATAAAACAGCCAATAATAAATTGATTTAAAGTAATTTTTTTGTACAGATCATTGATTTTCCCAATTTCTTTTTTCTTGAAATATTCAGCTGCAATAGGAGTGGAAACACCGAATAGAGACCGTGCAGGCATTTCAACAATGGCGGCCATAAAGTACGCAACTGTATAGATCCCTGTTGCAGACAAGCCTATCATACCACTAACCATGAACACATCAATCTTCAAAACAATATTCCCACCTATGCTGGCAAGAATCATGTAGAGGGTAAAATACAAAATATTCTTTTTGACAGGTTTACGAATAGTTGTTTTTGAACCAAATGAAATATTTCCAATATGCGCTACATACAATAAATTTATTAGTGCAGCTATGGCAAAAATAGCAACATAGGATATAACTAACCAATCTAAATTGATAATATTAAAAGCATAGAGAAAATAGGCAATAACTGTTAGAATTCTTATTAATACTTCACGAACAAATTTGGGGACAACAATTCGCAAAAGAATGTTAGAATAGGTTTCAAAAACTGCTTGATAAATCATGAAAAAAGCCAAAGGAAATATCCAATAGAAATAGTGGACAAATTCTTGAGCATTTTCTGAGTAATAATTTTGTATGGGATGGCGAAAAATAAGAGCTAAAGAAGATATGATAAAAAATCCTATTAAAGGGAGTAATATTAGATAAAAAAAGAATCCATTATGTTTTTTATCATCTGTTTTGAAATAAGGGAAGTATTTTATTGCAGAAAAAGAGGTTCCAAATTGTCCAATAGCACATAGCAACAACCCTGCCTCTGTAATCACCCGGATTAATCCATAATCTTCTTGACTTAAATATTTGGTAACAACAAAAAGCGTTGTAAGAAAGCCAATAAAGGCTCCAACATAATTAACAATGGTTCCCTTTATGCTTTGGCGGATAATGATTCCCATATTTTTTCCGATAAAATCGTTAACGGTTATTTTATTCTTCTCAAGAGAAAATATAATCTCCCGATTTACAGCTTATTGGTATTTATGTTAACAGTATATCTACTTGAATTTTATTTACTTTTATAAATATTGCTAATGGAATCTTGAAAATTCTCATTCAGCGCTTTAAACTAAAACAACTATAATGATAAGCATTTTAACGATAACATAAACCGTTAGTAATATAGAACTTTAGAGATAATTTAATATAAAGTATCTAATAATCAGAATTTTTGAGAAGAAATCTTGCATTGGGCTACAAAAATAAAACTATTAGAATGTCGGCAAAGATAACGAATTAAAAGAATGTATCAAGTAAAGAACGTAAAGAAAACGCGAGGAATCTATTTAAATGAGTGATTTTAAATTTATTATTTTAATGGGGAATTTGTCTTATATCATACACAGGGACTTGTAATGTCTGTTGCATGATGGAACGCAATTCGGCTGAATTGAGGCGGATTCCATTAGGGGAAACCGGATTTACGCAAAGCGCAATTAAATTGGCGCGTTGTAATACTTTCAATTGCCCGCCTTTTTTAACGAAAGATTGATAAATTTCTTCCGAGACAAAGGCTTTTGTAAAGTCTTTTATTATTAACAAAATATCTTTTATTTGTTTTTGCAGACGCAGATAATTAAGGAAATAATCGCTGATTGCGCCGGAAATAAACAAGGTCGTTCCAAAACTAAATAGATCTTTACTGCGATTGTTAATTCCAAAAACCGATGGAATATTTAAATCATGGATATTTCCGTCTTTATCAATTGCCCAGATTCCCCTCTCAATTTTTGATAATGGTTGTTTTAAAAGAAAATCCACTTCTTCTAATTGAGCCAATTTATATACAAAACTTGTCCGTTTTACCAATTGTGGAATGTTTGCCGAAAGTGCTGCGCCTGTATTCAATATCATACCATCGGTAATGGTTGGGGAAGCCAGACTTAAGCGAGACAACGCCCCGTCGACAAGGGTAATCCGGACGGACAGCATTTGCATTTTATCGATAAGAGATTGCAACCAGGTTGTATTGCTTGGACCAGATAAAAGTGTTTTCCCCTGATTTTTTGCCCTGGCGGTGATTAACCGTCCCAAAGAAGTTTGTTGCGAACTGATAGATAAAATTTCGGAAATTACTTTTTTTTCCCTGTAGTGTTTTTCGGAAGTAATGAAAATCATGTCTTCAAATACTTCTATTTCCGGTTTTTTTGTTTGATATAGTTGGTCTTTATCCTCTCCGTCCAGGCCGATAGAGGTTACCGCTACAGAAATATTTTCTTGTTTCAACCGCCGGATAACGTAATTAAGGCATTCCGTTTTTCCCGTGTTTTTTTCCAATCCTACAATTGAAACACTATTGCATTTTAATATTTCCTGAATGAACGGCATGATAAAAACTTAAAAATAAGAGACGATTCAAAAAGGGCTGAAATAAGCGCGCTACAAAAGAAGAATAGCGAAGCAATTTTTTAAAAATTTTAAAGTTGATGTTTATAGCTTATTGTTTATTATTCAAAAAATCATTTTCAACTTTCAATTCTCCATTTTCAATTTATAAAAGATTGCTTCGAAATTAAATTAGTGTCTCGACCTTTTTTTCCTTTCCAAGTCGCTGGGTTCAAGAGACAATTTGTCTCCTTTCATTAAAGCGGCGACTCCTTCTGTATGATATTTTTTACACTCCGGACAATCGCAATTAGTATATTCTTCCGGTTCCGAATAAGTTGTAATTACCCCTTCGAAGTTGCGCAGTATTGCTTTGTGCGGAGCTTGCGAGATAAGGTAGTTCGGCATAACAGGTATTTTTCCGCCTCCGCCGGGCGCATCCACTACAAAAGTAGGAACGGCATAACCGGAAGTGTGTCCCCTCAAATTTTCTATAATTTCGATTCCTTTGGAAACAGGGGTTCTAAAATGCTCCAATCCCATAGAAAGGTCGCATTGATAAATATAGTAGGGACGGACTCTTATCTTAACCAAATCATGAACCAAGTTTTTCATCACCGAAACGCAATCATTCACGCCTCTTAATAATACCGACTGATTTCCCAGAGGAACTCCTGCATTGGCCAATTTTGCGCATGCCTCGGCGGCTTCGGGCGTAATTTCATTAGGATGATTGAAATGGGTATTTAACCATACCGGATGATATTTCTTCAGCATATTTACCAAATCGTCTGTAATTCTTTGCGGACAAACCACAGGCGTGCGGCTGCCGATCCGGATAATTTCCACATGGGGAATTTCCCTTAAACGTTGAATGATAGATTCTAATTGCTTGTCGCTAACGAGCAGAGCGTCTCCTCCCGACAAAAGAACGTCGCGGACTTGAGGCGTTTTAGCAATGTATTCAATAGCCCTGTTTATTCTTTCCGAAGGCGATTCGCAATCATTCTGTCCTGCAAAACGTCGGCGAGTACAATGCCTACAGTACATGGAACACATATCGGTTATAAGAAACAGAACTCTATCGGGATAACGGTGCGTAAGTCCGGGTACAGGCGAATCTTCGTCTTCATGCAATGGATCCAGCAAATCAAATTTTGATTGGCGCAATTCTGCAGCAGTGGGAACAGATTGTTTCCTTATGGGACAATGAGGATTTTTCAGATCGATAAGGCTTAGATAATATGGCGTAATGGCCATTCTTAACGTTCCCAATGACTTTTGCACTCCTTCCTCCTCTTCAGGGGTTAAGGGAATATATTTTTTTAATTCGTCAAGCGTTTCAATTCTATTCTTAACCTGCCATTTCCAATCGTTCCATTGTTCGTCTGAAACATGAGGAAACATTTGTTTTCTATTATTTACCTGCATAATGGCTTTTTTTATATCGTTTTTAATAAATTCACTCGTTCTTGGATACTTTGTTGGAATATCTCCTCAGAAATAGAGGGATCTTTGGTATTGAAATATATTGAACAAGGAAGTTTATTGCATTCTCCGCAATGGCTGAAATGATTCTCATTTACACAACAGTTATAGATGGGACATGTATCTAATCCCAAAAATTGAGTCCAGAATAATTTACCTTTTGCCGCATTGCATCCTCTACAAGGTTCTTTAGAAAATTCTTCATTATTTTTATTACACTCTATACAAGCAATGTCACAATCTATTCCACAAACACTTATATCCATAGTCCCGTATTTTTAATAATTAAGTAACGGTTTAAATTTTTATGGAAAAGATTTTGAGAGATAAAAACAGCGAGTTTGCAGACGGGATTTTTTAAGAATAGCAGAACTATTTGATAAAAATTCCGACAAAAAAGAGCGTTTTTAGATCCAAAATACTTCATAGAAAAATTTTTAAACAGTTACTAAATGTATAGTTTTTCAAATAATTCCCGGATTGGTTTTGATTCCCGGATAATATTCAAAGTTAAGTCGGCATGTCCTTTGGCATAGCCGTTTCCTACAATCAAATTGATATCCTTGCCCACGCCTTCGGCTCCGAGAGCAGCCTTGGTAAAACTGGTTGCCATAGAGAAAAAATAAACAGAACCCTGACCCTTTGTTATTAAAATAGACGTCATTTCGGTGGAGGGAACATTTACGTTATTGATAGTTACGTCGCAACCCCGTTCGCCGGTAATTTCAGTTACTTTGTTATATACGTTCATTACTTCGGTGGCGTCTGCTATGATCACATGAGTAGCCAAATTCATATCCGAAATACGTTTTGCATTTTCGGGCGAGTATTCTACTACAATTACTTTTCCGTAAGGGCCTACATTTTTCATGGCTTGATAGCAACATAATATTCCCGATTTTCCGCCTCCGCCAATAATACAGACCGTATCGCCTTCTTCCACCAAACGGTCAACCTGAGCGGGAGCGCCCGCTACGTCTAAAGCGGCCAAAGCCAACTTTTCGGGAATATCGTCAGGTAAAATGGCATACAACCCGCTTTCAAATAAAATGGCTTGCGCATCCACGTCTACCTGATCCGAATCAGGGTGAAGGTTTTTTATTTCATTAATTTTTAGCGGCGTTAAAGACAAAGAAACGAGCGTTGCTATTTTATCGCCCACTTTCAATTTTTTATAAGGGAAATTAGGTCCGATCTCTGTTACCGTTCCGATCAACATTCCTCCGGAACCGGTAACCGGGTTTTGCATTTTACCTTTTTCTTCGACAATGGAAAGAATCATCTCTTTCATTTTCGAAGCATCGTTGTTACAAGATTTTTTTATTTGAGTGTAACTTGCCGAATCTATATTTAGAGCGCTGACGTCGATTAACACCTCATTATCAAAAATAGTCATTGTATTGTCCAGCTTTAAAGCCGGCTGGGGCAAAGTCCCCTTAGGTTCAAGCACGCGGTGGGTTCCGTATTTACATCCTTTTTTCATTCGTAAGTATGCTTTTTTTGCAAATTTACTGCTTTCTTCGAAATGGACATGATTTTTGCCTTTCCTAAACGGAAGAAAACTAAAAATCACATTGTCTTTTCGGATTCCCAATACTAGCTTGTTAAATCTTGCACAGAAAAGAATTTTGGATTTTCAGGAAAGGTATCTATTGATGAGCAGATACTTATTTGATAACCGTTTAGTTGTTCATATATTTTAAAATAAGCGTTTGGCATATTTTGGGATGTCCGGATTATTCCGTCTTTTATTCTGACGTGAAAAGTATTGAATACATTGGCAATTCCTGTCCCGAGAAACTTCACATAACTTTCTTTCAATGCCCAGAGCTGGGTAAAATATATATTTCTTGATTCGCCCGGAGGGATGGCAAGTATGTCTTTTGTTTCCGATTCATGAAAAAAACGCGCTACAATTTCAGGCTTACAGGTTCGCGTCCGTTCAATATCTACGCCTACTTCCTCTTTTGCCAATGCAACGCAAGCATACTGTTCCGAATGTGAAATATTAAAACAAATGTCGGGAAATTCTGGGAAAAAAGGTTTCCCTAGGGTTGTGTATTCAACGGCAATTGGATTTTGTATTTCGTATTTTTGTTTGACGAGGTATTGGACAAATGCATAGCTTAACATCGAAATGGTTGTTTGCCGGGTTATTTTTTTATTCCAATCCGAAAACTTCGACCGTTCTAAAAGCGGAGATATTTTCTCTTTCAAAAGAAAAGAATCTATATCTTTTGGGATATGCATTACATATATTTCAACCATGTCGCAAAAATAAAACTTTTTCACCTATCTTTGTGCAAAAATTGTTTTAGATGGACGAACTGCATGAAATTTTCCCTTTCCTTAGCCGGCGGCAAATCGAACAATTCAAAATGTTGCAGGGTTTATATACCGAGTGGAATAAGAGAATTAATGTGATTTCGCGTAAGGATATGGATTTCATTTATGAACATCATATCTTACATTCTCTGGGAATTGCAAAGGTTGTTAATTTTATGCCCGAGGCAAAAATTTTGGATGTGGGCACAGGAGGCGGATTTCCCGGCATACCTTTGGCAATACTTTTTCCTGAAACGGAATTTTATTTGATTGATTCTATCGGAAAAAAAATTAAGGTAACGAGCGCTATTGCAGATGTTTTGGAACTGAAAAATGTAAAAGCAGAACAAATAAGAGCGGAGAATGTAAAGCATTCTTTTGACTTTGTGGTTAGTCGCGCGGTAACCTCTTTACCTGAATTTTATCAGTGGGTCAGAAATAAATTTTCCCATCATCAACAGCATAAAATCCCCAATGGAATTTTATATTTAAAAGGAGGGGATTTTTTGGAAGAACTGAATGTATTGCCCTTGAAATGGAGAATTTATGAACTCAAAGATTATTTTAAGGGAGACTTTTTCGAAACAAAAAAGGTCGTGCATATGTATTAAATTTCCCGGCAGCCGTTTAATTTTTGAAACCAAAGCAATACAATTATGATTAATTTACATTTAGACGTCAAACACGCCGAAAGCTTTTTCGAAGAGAAAGAGTTGGATAAACTTCATCATAAATTAAAAACGGGAAAAGAAAATTTGCTGAACAAAACCGGCAAAGGAAAAGATTTCTTAGGGTGGGTGGATTTGCCTTCGAAATTCGATAGGAATCTGATTCAATCGATGAAAACAGAAGCTGCTAGAATCGCCGAAGAAGTTGAGATCTTGGTAGTTGTCGGCATCGGAGGTTCATACCTTGGAGCAAGGGCCGTAATTGAAGCTTTGCAGCATTCGTTTTCGACATTGCAAGAAAACAGAAAATCCCCTTTAATCCTCTATGTGGGACAGAATATCAGCGAAGATTATCTTGCCGATTTAATTGAAATACTAGATAAAAAAGAGTATGCAGCGGTTGTTATTTCCAAATCGGGAACAACAACAGAGCCGGCATTGGCATTCAGGATATTAAAAAACCATATCGAACAAAAATATGGGAAAGATAAAGCTCGCAAACGTATTGTTGCCATTACCGATGCAAAGCACGGATCGTTGAAACATCTGGCTGTAAAAGAAGGTTATACTACTTATGTTATTCCCGACGATGTGGGAGGCCGGTATTCGGTTCTTACTCCTGTCGGTTTGTTTCCTATTGCCGTTGCCGGTTTCGATATAGAAAAATTGATTGAAGGGGCGGCCAATATGGAAAAACATTGTATTGAAACCAATTCTTTACAAAAAAATCCGGCTATGATGTATGCCATTGTGCGGAACCTTTTCTACCAGAAAGGGAAGAAAATAGAGATCTTGGTTAACTATTTGCCTTCATTGTATTATATTACAGAATGGTGGAAACAGTTGTACGGCGAAAGCGAAGGAAAAGAAGGGAAAGGTATTTTTCCTGCCGGCGTTAGTTTCTCAACCGACCTGCATTCTATGGGACAATATATTCAAGAGGGAGAACGTCATTTGTTCGAGACGGTTATTAGCATAGAGCGGTCGCATAAAAAGATTAGCATCCCATACGATTCCGACGATCAAGACGGATTGAATTATTTACATAAGAAAACCATTACCGAGGTTAATCATAAAGCCGAAATGGCAACCACTCTTGCGCATGTAGACGGAGGGGTTCCGAATTTGAAAATAACGCTTCCGGAATTGAATGAAACAACTTTGGGCGAATTGATTTATTTCTTTGAATTTGCGTGCGGCCTGAGCGGATATTTGTTGGATGTAAATCCGTTCGACCAGCCTGGCGTAGAGGAATATAAAAGAAATATGTTTGCCCTGCTGGGAAAACCCGGATTCGAAAAAGAAACGGAAAAAATTACGAAACGAATTAAGTAACTGTTTAAATTTTTATGGGAAAGATTTTGAGGGATAAAAACGGCTATTTTGCAGACGGGATTTTTCAAAAATAGTAGCGCTATTTGGTAAAAATTCCGACAAAAAGAGCGTTTTTAGATTCAAAATACTTCATAGAAAAATTTTTAACGGTTACTAAGTAAGTGCAATTTAATTAAAACGAGTCGAATGTCGCTGATAAAATCTATTTCAGGAATTAGAGGAACCATTGGAGGAAAACCAGGAGAGGGATTAACCCCGTTAGATATAGTAAAGTTTGTTACGGCTTTTGCCGTTTTCCTGAAATCTCAAAGCAATAAGAAGGAATTGACTATTATTTTGGGACGGGACGCCCGTATTTCGGGAGAAATGGTGAATCATCTGGTTGTCGGAACTTTGACAGGCATGGGAGTAAACGTTATCGATACAGGCTTGTCGACTACGCCGACAGTTGAAATGGCGGTTATCGCCGCTAAGGCCGATGGCGGTATTATTTTGACGGCAAGCCATAATCCGGCTCAGTGGAATGCATTGAAACTACTCAACGAAAGAGGCGAATTTATCAGTGCTGCCGATGGAGAACAGGTTCTGGAATTGGCCGGGAATTGTAATTTTGATTATGCTTCGGTTGAAAATATCGGTTCTTATTCTCAAAATACGCAAAGTATTCAGCAACACATAGATGAAATATTGGCGTTGCCGTTGGTTGACGTAGAAGCCATTTCCGGCGCTGATTTTAAGATTGCAATTGATTGCGTGAATTCTACCGGAGGAATTGCATTGCCGATGCTTTTGAATGCATTAGGCGTAAAAGCCATTGAGAAATTGTATTGCGAGCCGACAGGTATTTTTCCTCATAATCCGGAACCTTTACCGGAGAATTTGGTCGCCTTATCGGATCTTGTCGTACGAAAACAATGCCATTTGGGCTTTGCCGTAGATCCTGATGTGGATAGGTTGGCCATTGTTTGCGAAAATGGACAAATGTTTGGCGAAGAGTATACTTTGGTGGCCGTTTCGGATTATGTTTTATCGGATAAAAAAGGAAATACGGTTTCTAACATGTCTTCCACCCAGGCGTTGCGAGACGTTACCGAAAAATATGGAGGTTCGTATTTTGCATCTGCCGTAGGCGAAGTTAATGTTGTGGAGATGATGAAGAAAACAGATGCCGTTATTGGAGGAGAGGGTAATGGAGGCATCATTTATCCCGAGCTACATTATGGGAGAGACGCTTTAATTGGCATTGCATTGTTTTTAAGCCATCTGGCTAAAAAGAAATTAATTTGTTCCAATTTGCGCGATCTTTATCCGGATTACGCCATTTCAAAAAATAAAATAGAACTTACCCAAGGAATTGACGTAGATATGATATTGGCTAATATTGCCGAAAAGTATAAGAATTACCCTGTCGATAGGCTTGATGGCGTGAAAATAGATTTTGGCAACGAATGGGTACATTTGAGGAAATCAAATACGGAACCCATTATTCGTATTTATACGGAAAGCGATTCGATAACAAAAGCCGATCATTTGGCTAAAACGATTCTCGACGATATTGCAGGAATTGTTAGACAGACTTTGTAAAAATGTTTTCGGGATACGCTTTTAGAGTTCTATCATAAATTGCTTTCCGAATTTCAAGAAAAGAATAGCCCAAAGCAGGAATCGAAGAAATTTTCCGATAAGCATAAAAGTTGCCGAAGGAAGGAATTTTGCCCTGTAAAATCCCAAAGCGACGGCAAAAAGATCCCCTATAACAGGCAGCCAAGTGAATAATGCCAACCAACTGCCATATTTTTTCACCGTGGCTTGTTGTTTTTCTAATTTTTGTTTACTGACTCTGAACCATTTTTCAATCCATTCCCATTTTCCGCTATAGCCAATCCAATAAGAAGTAAGTCCTCCCAACCAATTTCCCAAAGTCGCCCAAAATAAAGTCAAAGGAATACTCCCTCCCAAGGCCAACATTCCAACTAACAAAGCATCCGAACTAAAAGGAACAATTGTTGCCGCTAAAAATGAACCTAAAAATAAACCCAAGTATCCCCATTCGTGAAAGTATTCCATAAAATCGATAGTATAAATAAACTCAATATCTCGTTTAGAACATTTTCCGTAAATTATACTTCCCGCGGGGTAAAATTGTGAGTTGAGTTAACAAAAAATAAGCACCTTTGTAAGAAACCCCTCATTTCAAAGATGCTTAAAGAAATAAATTTATCCGAAGATGAAATTCGGAAGCTAAATTACGAAAGATTT
>JAVBLV010000008.1:0-26272 GCA_031553195.1 Bacteroidales bacterium | reverse complement strand
AGCTCTATTATACATATGCAATTGATATTTTGGGGTTATAATTGAAAAGGTAAGATTTTATCCAAAAAATGCAATTTGACATGCAACCCATTGGATATCCAAAGGCTCATGATTATTTAATAATGATTAATTTGTATTTTTTTATATTTTTTTAATAAAACATCTGGATAACAATACTAATAAGGTCTTAGATATGTTTTTTCGGTAATTATTTGAATCCGCTATTTTGCATATTTCAGTTTTCTTCGTATAATTGTTGCTCTTTTACAATACTAAAACATAACCAAAATGAAAAAACTTACTCTTTTATTAGCGGGCTTATTGTTTGCCATACAAACACATAGCCAAACCTTTGAAGTAGACGGTATTGCTTATAATATTACGAACAGCGATACGGTAGAGGTAACCTCTAAAACGCCTGTATATATCGGTAATATTATTATCCCAAGCGCCGTTGCTTACTTGGGAACTACCTACAATGTAACTCGTATTGGGGAGGATGCTTTTTTCGATTGCACTGGACTTACTTCCATTACTATGCCCAATAGTATTACAAGTATTGGAGCTGTTGCTTTTTGCGCCTGCAGCGAATTAACTTCTGTTACTATCCCCGGTAGTGTTACAAGTATTGAAGAGGGCGCTTTTAGCGCTAGTGGATTAACTTCGGTTACTATCCCCGGTAGTGTTACAAGTATTGAAGAGGCCGCTTTTGGTTACTGTAGCGGATTAACTTCGGTTACTTTGGATACCGGTGTAATATCTATTGGAGGATACGCTTTTAGCAATTGCTCAGGGCTAACGTCTATTACCATTCCCAATAGCGTTACTGATATTGGAAATGGCGCTTTTGAAAATTGTAGCGGACTAACTTCTATTACACTAGGCGCTAGTGTAACATCTATTAAATCATACACTTTTAGTGGGTGCTCCGGACTTGCGTCTATTACAATTCCCAATAGCGTTACAAGTATTGGGGCGTATGCTTTTAACGGTTGCGGCAGACTAAACTCGATTACAGTAGAGCATATTACGCCTCTGCCGATGACAGGTTCTTCTGGATTTTCGCCCTCTACCTCAGATTTGTATGTTCCCGCAACTTCAATATCGTTGTATCAGGGAGATAGTTATTGGGGAAATTTCAGACGTATTATGGCCATAGGAACAACGCCTTCCATAACATGGGATATAGGATACTGCCAAGACAGTACAACCTGCGATACTGTAATAGCAACTCTTGATAATACGGGGGTAATGACGATTAGCGGGATAGGAAAAATGAAAGGTTGGACATCAACTTCTTCTTCTGAAATTCCATGGGATAAATATCATAATATTTTGACTTCAATCGTAATTGAACAAGGCGTAACGAATATTTCAGATTGGGCTTTTTCCAATTGTGACGAACTGGTCTCCGTTGCTATTCCCAATAGCGTTACTACTATCGGAAGTAGCGCTTTTCAAGAATGTAGCAGGCTTACTTCCATTGCTATTCCCAATAGCGTTACTACTATCGGAAGTAGCGTTTTTCGCGGTTGTAGCGGGCTTACTTCCATTGCCATTCCTAATAGCGTTACTACTATTGGAAGTAACGCTTTTCAAGAATGTAGCGGGCTTACTTCCATTGCCATTCCTAATAACGTTACTACTATTGGAAGTAGCGTTTTTTATGGATGTAGCAGGCTTGCTTCCGTTACCATTCCTAATAGTGTTACCAGCATTGGAAGTGGGGCTTTTGCATATAGCGGACTTACTTCCATCATCATTCCCAATAATATTACCAATATTGAAGAGGGGACTTTTTCACGTTGCAGCGAACTTGCCTCCATTACGATTCCTAATAGCGTTACAAGTATTGGGGGTGGAGCTTTCTTCATTTGCACCAAACTTACTTCTATTACGATTCCCAATAGCGTTACCAGTATTGGAAATGACGCTTTTTCCTTTTGCCATGAGGTTGATACAATTACTATTGGCAATAGTGTTACAAGTATAGGGACTAATGCTTTTGCCTATTGCAATATCACTTCCATAATTATCCCCAATAGCGTTACTACTATTGATAATCATGCTTTTGCCAGGTGCTCTAATTTAAGAAGTGTTTACGCAAAAAGTATTGTACCCCCAAATTGCATTTACACGGTTTTTGAGAACAGTACCAAAACAACAGGCGTTTTATATGTAGCTAAAGGAAGTTTGAGTTTGTACAAGAATGCCGCCGAATGGAAAAAGTTTCTAAATATAGTGGGGATAGGCATTACCTTATCGTCGCATTTAATAGATTTAACCATAAATCAAGACACCATTTTAACCTACACCTTAGAACCTGCGGAGTTAACAGATAGGACTGTCGTATGGAGCAGTTCCGATACGACCATAGTTATTGTAGACCATACAGGAAAAATAACGGCAAAAGCTGCAGGAAGCGCTTATATTATAATTACCACGCAAACCGGAGGCTTTCAAGACAGTTGTTTGGTAACGGTAAGTTCTATAGGAATAAAAGAAACTACCGAAATAGGCAAAAAAACGCTTATGATATACCCCAACCCCATTTCTTCCCAGTTGAAAATTGAGAGTGGGGAATTGAGAGTTAACAATGTACAACTATTGGATATTGCAGGGAAATTAGTATTTGAAATCCAGCAAACAAAATTTGACATTGGGCATTTACCTAAAGGCGTATATTCGGTAAAGATATTCACAGATAAGGGTGTTGTGTTACGAAAAATAGTGAAACAATAATTTTATTGAATTAGGCATTTGTGTAATATCGTAAACATGATTTATTATAATGCTTTTCAATAGCTTTCATGTGTTTGTTTTCTAGTTAACAGACTAGTCAGGGCGCAACTTAGAGTCACGCCCTGACTTATAACCACTAGACGTCGCGTCTCATTTAATTACATTTCATCAACTAAGCGTCTCATTCATTTTAAATGAGAATAAAAATTCCTGCCGCATACGACAATTAAAGGAAAAAGACAAGTATTCTCCTTTCCTATTTTCATTCTTAAACTATAGAGTAAAAACTATCGTACTTTTCGGCGAATCCTTGGTTTTTTTCAAAAAAATGGCGTAAGTTTGCAATATTGAATATAGTATTAAAGCAAAACATAATACAATGGAAAACAATAAGTTATTTTCTGAATTTCCACCGATTTCCACACAAGAATGGGAAGCAGTTATACATGAAGACTTAAAAGGCGCCGATTATGATAAAAAATTGGCATGGGACACAATTGAAGGATTTAAAATAAAACCTTATTATCGTGCAGAAGATATTCAAAATCTGGAATATTTAAATACAAATCCTGATGAGTTTCCTTATACAAGAGGATTCAAAAAAAACAATAACGTATGGGACGTACGTCAGGATATTGAATCGGAAAACATTTTAGAAATTAACCGCTTAGCTGTCGACGCCATTCAAAAAGGCGTTACTTCTCTAGGCTTAAAAGTCAAAGAGGTAAAGTCCCCACAGGATATGAAGCAATTGCTTCAAGGGGTTGATCTTGCAAAAATCAAAATCAATTTTATTGCAGCCCGTTCTTATTTGCAAATACTCCGTTTATTTATAGATGAAATCAAAAGCCAGGGTATCGACTCCAAACAGGTAGCCGGTTCTTTGAATTTTGATATTTTTGCTTACGCTTTAAAGCACGGCGATTTTTGGGGAAGCGAAGAAGTCAACTATGAAGAAACCATTAAAATTCTGGAAATTGTAGACGCCGAATTGCCTAAATTCCGCGCTATCACCGTAAATGGCAATATTTTCCACAATGCAGGCGGCAGTATTGTGCAAGAATTGGCCTTTACGCTTTCGGAAGCCAACGAATACATGGCCTCGTTAACCGACAAAGGAGTAAAACCGGCAAGCATTGCTTCCAACATGGTATTCTCATTTGCTACCGGATCCAATTATTTCCTGGAAATCGCCAAAATAAGAGCCGCCCGTTTGTTATGGGCCAAAATCGTAGAACAATACAATCCTATGTGCGACTGCGCATACCACCCTTATATTCATACAAGTTCTTCGCGTTGGAATAAATCCGTTTTCGACGCTTATGTAAACATGTTAAGAACCACTACAGAAGCTATGTCGTCGGCTATTGCCGGTGCCGATTCGATTTCTGTTGCGCCTTTCGATTTTACATATAAAGATTGCGACGATTTTTCTTATCGCATTGCCCGCAATCAACAAATATTATTAAAAGAAGAGTCTTATTTAGACAAGATCGCAGATCCTTCCGCTGGTTCTTATTACATTGAAAATCTAACTAATTCCATTGCCCAACACGCATGGGAACTATTTAAACAAATCGAAACCAAAGGCGGGTTTGCGGCCGTTGTCAAAAACGGTTATTTACAATCTGAAATTGAAAAAGTAGCGCAACAACGAGATATGGATATTGCCATGCGCAAAACCGCTATTTTAGGAACAAACCAATATCCGAATTTGAATGAGAAAATGCTGGATAAAATAACCGGCGAATATTCTTTCGGCAATAAAACCATTTCAGAAGGAAATATCCGCATATTGAAACAATATCGTGGTTCTCAAGCTTTTGAAAATTTGCGTTTGGCAACTGAAAAAAGCGAAAAAGCGCCTAAAGTATTTTTATTTACTTTCGGCAATTTGGCTATGCGCAAAGCAAGGGCGGGTTTTGCCACCAACTTTTTTGCCGTGGCAGGTTATGAAATTATCGATAATCCGGGATTTAAAACTATTGAAGAAGGCGTTTCCGCCGCTTTGGCATCGAAAGCCGAAGTTATTGTCATTTGTTCTTCCGATGAGGAATATGCCGAAATTACCATTCCTATCTGCAATGCGCTAAAAGGAAAAGTAAAGAACATTACCTTGGCAGGCTACCCGAAAGATCATATCGATTCTTTTAAAACTGCCGGCGTAAACGAATTCATACATGTAAAAACCAATGCATTGGAATCATTGACAAACTTTCAGAAACAAATGGGAATTTTATAATATCATAGAATTAGAAGGTTTGTAAGGTAAAAGACTCTTTACATTAAAAAGAACATTTATTTTACATCAAATTATTATTTCGGCCGGGGAAAACAAATTTCATTTTTCACTGGCCGAAATTTTATGTTAGAATATTAAGAGGTCGTTTAAAAAATTTTCTATGAAGTATTTTGAGTCTAAAAACGCTCTTTTTTGCCGGAATTTTTACCCAATAGCGCTACTATTCTTGAAAAATCCCATCGGCAAAATCGCTGTTTTTATCTCTCAAAATCTTTTCCATAAATTTTTAAACAATTACTAAACCTACGAGCCTTTTGAACCTTAAAAAACCTTACAAACTTTCATACTGTTAATTATGGACGACAAGAAGATTATTTTTTCGATGGTGGGAGTCAACAAAATTTATCCTCCCAACAAACAAGTACTTAAAGATATTTATCTATCTTTTTTTTACGGAGCCAAAATAGGAATTATCGGATTAAATGGTTCCGGAAAATCCAGTTTACTTAAAATTATTGCAGGTAAAGAGCAGTCTACTTCCGGCGAAGTAGTATTCTCGCCCGGATATTCTATAGGCTATTTAGAACAAGAGCCTCAACTGGATGAAAGTAAAACTGTTAAAGAGATTGTTCAGGAAGCCGTTCAACAAACGGTTGATTTGCTGAAAGAATATGAAGAAATTAATATGAAGTTCGCCGAACCTATGAGCGACGATGAAATGACCAAGCTTATAGAACGTCAAGGAGAGGTTACGGAACTGCTCGAACAATTCGACGCATGGAATTTGGATAACAAATTGGAACGCGCCATGGATGCGTTACGTTGCCCCGACGAAGAAGCGTTGGTAAAAAACCTCTCAGGAGGAGAGCGCAGACGGGTAGCGCTTTGCCGCTTATTATTGCAGGAACCAGATATTTTGCTTCTAGACGAGCCCACTAACCACTTGGACGCCGAATCTATCGAATGGCTGGAACAACATTTACAACAGTATAAGGGTACTGTGATAGCCGTTACCCACGACCGTTATTTCTTAGATCATGTCGCCGGTTGGATTTTGGAATTGGATAGAGGCGAAGGAATCCCCTGGCAAGGCAATTACACTTCGTGGCTCGAGCAAAAAACCAAGCGTTTGGAACAAGAAGAAAAACAAGAAAGCAAACGTCGTAAAACGTTGGAACGCGAATTAGAATGGGTCAGAATGTCTCCCAAAGCCCGTCATGCCAAAGGGAAAGCCCGTTTGGCCGCCTACGACCGTTTACTAAATGAAGACGTAAAAGAAAAAGAAGAACGTTTGGAAATATTTATTCCCAACGGACCTCGATTAGGCAATAATGTTATTGACGCGCAAAACATTTCAAAAGCATTTGGAGATAAATTATTATTCGAAGATTTGAGTTTCTCTCTTCCCCCTGCGGGAATTGTGGGCGTTATTGGTCCGAACGGAGCCGGTAAAACCACGCTTTTCCGTATGATTATGGGATTGGAACAACCGGACAAAGGAAGCTTTAAAGTCGGAGAAACAGTCAAAGTCGGATATGTAGATCAACAACATGCGGATATTGATCCTGAAAAAACCGTGTGGGAAGTCATTTCGGGAGGCAACGAACAAATACAAATGGGCGGACGTTTGATCAACTCCAGGGCTTATGTTGCTCGCTTCAATTTCAGCGGAAATGATCAAAGTAAAAAAACGGCCGTACTTTCCGGGGGGGAACGGAATCGTTTGCACTTAGCCTTGACTCTGAAAAGCGAAGCTAATGTCTTACTCCTCGACGAACCAACGAACGATATCGATGTAAATACCTTACGGGCATTGGAAGAAGGCTTGGAAGATTTTGCCGGTTGCGCCGTTATTATTTCTCACGACCGTTGGTTTTTGGACCGTATTGCCACGCATATCCTAGCCTTTGAAGGGGATTCGCAAGTCTATTTCTTCGAGGGAAGTTATTCCGAATATGAGGAAAACCGTAAAAAACGTTTGGGCGATAACACGCCTAAGCGTATCCGTTACAAAAAACTGAGGGCGGATTAAGAGGTTAAGGCCTAGAGTTTAAAAATTTATAACATTTGTAAAGTTAGGGAATATGAATTTTTACTTTGTATGTTCTACGCGTTCATAAACCCAACGATTATAAGTCAGGGCGTGACTTAGAGTCACGCCCTGACTAAGACTATCAAATAAAAAATAAATACATGAAACAGATAATCTTCCTTTTTGCTACGCTTTTGTGCTGGCTGTCTGTGCAATCGCAATCAACTTATACGCCTACGCAAGAAAATATAGAAGCGCGTAAATGGTTCAGCGAAGCGCGTTTTGGAATGTTTATCCATTTTGGCCCTTATGCCGTTTTAGGCAACGGAGAATGGGTAATGAATAATCGTTCTATTAAAGTAAAAGATTATCAACGTTTATTAAAATTTTTCGATCCCCAGGATTTCGATGCGGCCCAATGGGTAAGCATTGCCAAAAATGCGGGAATGAAATACATTACCTTCACGTCCCGACATCATGATGGGTTTAGCAATTGGGACACAAAACAATCCGACTGGAAAATTACCAACACACATTACCAAAAAGACATTATTAAACAATTGGCGGCCGAATGTCAAAAGCAAGGAATTAAATTATTCTTATACTATTCCTTACTCGACTGGACAAGAAACGACTATCAGTGGGAAACAGGAAGAACCGGAAAAGGGACGGGAAGAACCGGAAAAAGCGATTGGAATTCATACATTGATTTTATGAAAGCTCAATTGACTGAATTATTAACCGAATACGGATCTATTGGAGGAATCTGGTTCGACGGGCATTGGGATCAAACGGCCGATGAAAACCGCACCGACCACGCAGCCAATACCAATTGGCATTACGACGAACTTTACGGATTAATCCATAAATTACAACCTCAATGTTTGATCGCCAACAATCATCATTTACCTCCCTTTTCCGGCGAGGATTTCCAGATTTTTGAAAGGGATTTGCCCGGCGAAAATAAAGCCGGATATAGCGGGCAACCGGTATCTGAGAAATTGCCCTTGGAAACTTGCGAAACCATGAATGCTTCCTGGGGATATAGCATCACTGATAATAAATACAAATCAGACAAAGAGTTAATTGATTACTTAGTGCGGGCTGCCGGATACGGAGCCAATCTTTTATTAAATACGGGTCCCATGCCCAACGGCGAAATTCAAGTCGAGTTTGTAAGTCGTTTGGCTACAATGGGAGAATGGCTCAAACAATATGGCGCAACCATTTATGGAACGCAAGGAGGCTTTATTCGTCCGCAATCATGGGGAGCCGTTACGCAAAAAGGAAACAAATATTATATCCACATTCTTCAAAAACCTGAAAATAATCAGTTAACATTGATTTTTCCTGCTATGGTAAAATCAGTTAAATGGTTTGACTATGAACAAAAAGTAAAATGGGATTATAGCCAAAAAACAGGCGCAACTATCATTTTGTTAGACCGGACAATGGAGGCATACGACATGGTCTTGGAAGTTGAAGTAAAATAGCGGAGTAATTTTCTTTATGAAGAAAAGCATCTATTTCTACTTGGCTGTCCTGACTATTTTTTTGGGAATATGCTCCCCGCTTCTTTTTGCGCATGGCATGTTCGTGGATGGCGTTTTTTACTCCACTATTGCAAGAAACATGGCTTGGGGAAAAGGTTCTTTCTGGTCGCCTCAATTCTCCGAAACCCTTTTTCCTGCATTTCACGAACAGCCTCCCTTTGCATTATGGATAGAAAGTATTTTCTTCAGTATTTTCGGATCCAGTATTTTCGTTGAACGTTTCTATTCCGTTTTTGCCATCATTCTGGTTGGATTTCTAATTGTAAAAATATGGAAAGAAATCACTTCCGAAACAATTACCGCCTGGTTTCCTTTACTTTTATTTGTTTCAATCCCCGTCATTACCTGGGCGGCGACCAATAATATGCTCGAAAACACAATGAGCATTTTCGTCTGTTGCTCGGCGCTTTTTTATTTAAGACGAATAAGAAGAAATAAATATTTTTTTCTGATATTAAGCGGATTATCTTTGTTCTTCGGCGTTTTTTCCAAAGGAATTGTCGCTCTTTTCCCCTGGACGCTCCCATTGCTGATTTGTATCTTCTCAAAGAAAATTTCTTTTAAACATGCCTTGCAGGACACTCTTATTTTAATGGGCTGCACAATCATTCCTTTTGTTGCAATTTATTTTTTATCATCTCAAGCCAAACTTTTTTTCGACGCTTATATTCAAGAACAATTACTTTCGTCTATTGCAGGAAACAGAGAGACAGCCGGCACCAGATTTCATATCATCACTAAATTATTAGAAAATTTGATTCCTTGTATTATTTTAGGATTAATAATACTGATAATACTTATCATTAAGAAAAAAACATATTTGTTCAAAACATATAAAAACAGCAGTCTAATATTTTTATCATTATCGCTTTGCGGCATATTGCCTATTATGCTTAGCGCTAAACAAAGCGGCTTTTACATTGTGCCCGCTTATCCGTTTATGGCTATTGCCTTAGCCCTCCCCTTTCAACCTTATTTGAAAATCCTGATGGATAAAATACAAGTTCATTCCAAAGGCTTTTTAATATTCAAAATAATGTCTTTTATCCTATTAATATCTGTGATATTTTTTTCGCTTTCGCAATACGGGAAAATCGCCAGGAACAAAAAGGAACTGCAAACTGTTTTTGCATGCAACAAATATATTCCTGAGAACAGCCGGATAAGCGTAGATTTTGATGAATTTACCAATTGGGGCTTGCAGAGTTACTTTGCCAGATATCAAAATATCTGTTTAGATACAATTAAAGGACATACCTATTATCTCCAAAACCAAAATACGGATTCCGTTTCTTCTAATGAGAATTATATTCCTATTATTGACGTAGAGAATTTTATGTTACTAAAAAAAATACAATAATTCTACATTTTATAGAGCCTCCCTGAATCTATGCCTCAAAATAAGGCAAAATACTCAATACAAAACGCATACAAAAATAAGAATATATTTTATGGATTTTGAGACACATTATTATTTGTAAACATTCTGATTAATAATAATAGCGTTGATTTTAAAAGTTTAGTCGTGCAGGTTTTAATATCATTTATATTTAACAGGCGATCTGAAAATCTATGAAAGTAGGCTTATAAATGCATTAGTAATTTTTTTTTGAACTTCCCTCCAAACGTCCAATCTCGCCTTATTAATAACCAACTAGTTATAAAAACATCCTCTACGCGTTTTTAATCAAAATAATTAACTATCAATATATTAATTCAAATAGACAATTATAAGGTTCAAAATTTTCAAATAAATAAATTTTATTTGTTACTTTTGCTTTTTATAACACTCAATCATTAAACATTTAAAATATACAAAAGCAATAATTGCAGGGTATTAAAAAGAATAACTACAAATTATTTCAACAAAACAGTATCTCTAAAAATATCTATTTCATTGAATTAAAAATTCTTAATTATCAATAATTTTTCAATTTTTATTTAAATCAAAAACAATATCAAAAATGAAAAAACTACTCTTTTTCCTAAGCATTTTGTGGTTTATCAATGTAACGCTCCATGCGCAAACAACGGTAATCACCATTGGAAGCGGAACAACCAGCCAAGTTGGGCCCGTTGCCAACTCGTACGGCTATGAAAGGACGGCCAGCATATATACCCCCTCCGACGGTTTAATTGCAGGCGGAATAGTCAGTCTGGCTTGGAATAGATCTGCCGGAACGCAGTATGATATTCCTGTTAAAATTTATTTAAAAGAGATTCCTCTTGCCAATTCACAACTGGACACCACAACTCTTTTGGTTTGGAGTAATCTTATATATGGCGCTACGCTTGTTTATAGCGGCACAATCACTTGCCCCGCCTCGAACGGATGGGTAACAACTCCCTTGCAAATTCCTTTTAATTATGGAGGAACAGGAAACCTAATGGTTTTAGTAGCCTGCGACGGAGGAAGCAGCGGAAAAACCGTAAATTGGTATTACAGCGCTGCCGGTAACAATAATAATGCATATGTACGTCAAAACAATTACATAGATGATAATGTTTCCTTTGCCGACCAATATTCATGGCCTCAGGTTGGAAGAAATAGCAACCGGCCTAATATCCAACTTACCATCGGTTCTGCCATTACATGTCCTGCCATCGCTTCTTTAAGCGTTTCAAGCGCCAGTTCGACGACTGCCGATATTAATTGGATACCTATTGGCAATGAATCGCAATGGATTGTCTGTTATAAATTACAGACCGCCTCTACATGGACGGAAGAGATTGCCAACAGCAGCGCCCACACCCTTTCAAACCTTACGCCAAACACTACATACGACCTAAAAGTAAAAGCCAAATGCAGCGCGACGGATACCAGCTATTCCTCTTATAGTATAGCATTTAAAACTGATTGCAGTCCTATGGCGCTACCCTTTTTCGAGAATTTCGACAATGCTACCGTAGGAGGGTATTATGCGCCTAACGCGCCCGCCTGCTGGTCTTTTGTGATGGACAACTTATCTGGTTATGCTTTCGTATACAGTTCTTCGACAAATTCTAACTCGCCTCCGAACGTCTATTATTTAAAAAACGGGAACACTGTTAAAGGCGGTGAAAAAGAAGGGTTGATAAGCCCTCCTTTTTCGGAATCTATAAATACCGTACGGGCGCGCTTCATGGCAAGAGCGGCCTGGGCAAGTACTCCAATGCCCAAATTAGCCGTCGGCTATTTAACGGATCCTCACAACAGCAATTCTTTTGTATCTATAGATAGCGTTACCCTTACAGTTGCCCATACCCAATATATAATTCCTTTCAATAGCGTTACTTCCATTCCTCAAAAAGCGGCGGTCGTTATTATGCACGGACAAACGGCAAGCAACCAAAGTATTTACCTGGACGATGTTAATATTGAATTAATTCCCAATTGCGCAGACGTATTCGATTTAAAGGTAATTTATTCCGCGCATGATTCTATTGCAGTTCAATATACCTCTATGGCAAGCCAATTCAATATACTTTACAAAAAAACAACCGACGTCAATTGGCAAACGCTTGCCGTTTCCGGCGCTGTTGGAGGAATAGGAGGACTTGATCCCAATACGACTTACGAATTTAAAGCGCAAAGTAATTGCGGAAACAACCAACTGGGAATTTTTACGTCCGTAATCAAAAGTTCCACAACTTGCGCGCCGGTAGCATTGCCCTTGTTTGAAAATTTCGACAACACGCCGACAGGAGCCTATAACAATCCCAACGCGCCTACATGCTGGTCGTATGTGAAGGATTATTCCTCTGCCTATACTTATGTATATTCCTCCGATAACAATAGTTCCCCCAATTGCTATTTGTTATCAAACACCTCTTCGACCCAGACGCAAAAAACTGCTTTAATCAGTTCTCAATTTTCAAATTCCGTACGGGATGTCCGTACGCGCTTCTTTTCAAAAGCAAGCGCCAACGGAGTTATTTTGAATGTCGGTTATTTGACAAACCCTGCCGATCTTTCAACGTTTAGGTTGCATAAAGCAATCCAATTGACCAATGCCTGGGCAGAATACATAGTTTCTTTTGATACGGCTAGCTTTACCGGAAAATATCTTGTGTTTTTACACGGGAATACAGCGACTTCGCAAAGCATATATCTTGATGATATATTCATAGAAAAAATTCCTAATTGTCCGGATATTGACAGGGCCAACATAAAAATAAGGAATATTGCAGGAACAACGGCGGTAATTTCATGTGACGAGGTTGAAAACGCCACCGCTTACGATATCCGTTTCAAGATAAAAGGGACTACAAACTGGACAACCGTTTCGGGAGTGGTATTACCGGATACTTTATCCGGTTTGATCTCGGGGAAATATTATGACCTTAGTATGAAATCTAATTGCGGAAACAATGCCGGCGCCTGGACATATTCCATTAACTTCTGGACGGCTTTTGATATTCCGTTGTCTCAAAATTTTGACGGAACTACAATCGATAACTGGACGCAAATGCGGAATAATGTCATTGGAAGCGTGTCTGCCACTACGACTTCGGGAGAATATGTTTCTCCCGCCAAGGGCATAGCCATGTCGAATGGAAACTGTTCCTCTTCCGACGTATTGTACTATGCATCTCCTAAAATAAACCCCGCCTTCCCAATGCCGGTTTTACAAGTTCGCTTTAAAGCCAGAACCAATACTTTTGGACAAAACTTGTCGGTCGGCGTTATGAATACCGACAGTTTAAATTCTTTCACTTTGATCGAAACAATCCCGCTTACTACAGAGTGGAATACCTATGTGGTTGACTTTACGGAATATTTAGGCGAAAATGCAAATATCGCTTTCGGACATAACAAAAATACGCCTTCTACAAAAATATTTTTAGACGACGTTTATATTGATTCCATAACCGCCTGCCAGAAAGTAAGTAATATCTTTACCAATGTTTATGATAATAAAATAGAAATCAGGTGGAAAGACATGCAGGCTCCTATGGGTTATACCATTGAATTTACGGAAACCCGTTCGAGCTATACGCAAAGTTCGACTTCAATGACCAATTCATATACAATACTTGGATTAAGCTCTTTAGAGAATTACACATTTCGAATAAAGGCCAATTGTTCGTCCGGAATATGGTCCGACACATTTAAAGTTACGACTACCAACACTCCCGAATCAATTCCTTTTACCGAATATTTTGAAGGGTATGTGTCGGACTGGAGACTGATAAACGGGACTCAAACCAATGCCTGGTTTATTGACAGCGCTTCTGCAAACGGAGGAACAAAAGGACTGTATATCTCCGATACCAATGGAATTGTGAATAGGTACAAGCTTACTACGAGTTCGCAGGTATATGCCGCCAAAAGTATCTTATTCGATGAAATATCAGATTATTCCATAAAATATGATTGGCAGAATATGGGAGAGATTTCCGACAATCTCAAAGTTTTTCTTATTCCCTCCAATATTCCTTTTGTTACGGCAGGGAGCACATTTACGGAATCTTACGGAATAAATCTTTACGGATCTACTGCTTTATATAATAAAAACACTTGGCAGACAAAAGAAGTTTCGTTCCGTATTTCGCAACCTGGCGTATATTATCTGGTATTTTATTGGAGAAACGACGCGAATTCAGGTTCCCAACCCCCCGCCTCGGTAGACAACATAGAAATTTCAAAATTAGAATGCGCGCCGCCCGACGATCTGGAAATTACCGAAACGACAGGTTACGAAGCAACCATTCAATATAACTTGAGCCTAAATGCCGAAGGCGTGCGCTTTATATATAAACCAGCTACTGTTAATAACTGGGACACCATCTACGTTGCATCTAACAACAATTCATACACGCTCGAAAATCTACAACCGGCTACGACTTATCAAATAAAGGCCATAACCTATTGCGGATTATCGTATGAAAGTTACTCCACTCCTATTTACACATTCAGCACGAAATGCGTTCCGGCTCTTACTCCTTGGAATGAAACATTTGATAGTTCGGCCACATTCCCGCCTAATTCCTGCTGGGAACGTAAGCAATTATTATGTACTCCTTATATAATAATGCACAATTCGGAGATGAGTTCCGTCGCCACGCATTGGATACAGGGAGAAATAAATGGAAGTAAAACAGCAAGCATCAATATGGCTAACGTAGATAAAAGAGATTGGCTGATAACCCCGCAAATTGAATTGGGACAAGCCGATGAAAACTGGGCGTTAGGTTTTGACGTTAAATTATCGTCGACGGCCAATGGAAACGGATCGCCCGGCAGGGGATCCGACGACAAGTTTATTGTTTTGGTTTCATTCGACGGCGGAGAGACCTGGGATCCTACCGATGCGACCGTCTGGAGCAGCGAACCAACTGCAAACTATCCCTATTCCGGTCTGAACGAAAATTACCAAACGTTCCATATTCCGTTAAACCGGATGCAAACAACCATCAGGGCGGCTTTTTATGCCGAATCAACAGTAATTAACGCCAATGATTTCTTAAATATTGATAATATATGTGTTGCCAACGCGTCATGTCTCAAGCCCGCCATCCTCAGAGTCGATTCTTATTCCGATACCAGCATAAATCTGAAATGGAGTTCATCGGGAGAATCGTTTACGGTATTTTACAGAGAAATTGACGGGAATACCGCCTGGCGTTCGGAGAATACTTCGGACACGACCTATACGCTTGGTATTTTAAATCGCTTAAATAATGGCTATACGTATGAAATTTATGTAAAAAACAACTGTCCGGAAAACCCCAATACATCATCCTTACCCGTTGAATTTCTTTTCCCTTGCGCGCCCCAAACGCTTCCTTGGAGAGAAGGATTTGAAAATATTACCGCATCGAACAGACTTCCGCTTTGCATGGGCGCAACCAGTTTAGGAACGCATGTCGTCACGGAAATGTCCGCCCAAATCAACTATAACCGCGCGGCAAGAAGCGGCAATAAATTTGCTAGTTTTGTGAAGAGCTCGAACGATTATATTTTCACTCCAAAGTTCAACCTGCAATCAGGAGGAACTTATAAGTTCTCGTTCTACTACAGAACCGACGAGTACGACGGATGGGAAAAACTGGAGGCCAAAGTTTGTTCCAATCAAAATATACAGGATACCCTTGCTACTATAGGCGCGCCTTTGACAAACATAATAAACGGCGACTATCGGCAATATATGGGGTATTATACGCCATCTCAATCCGGAACGTATTGCTTTGCTATCCGCTGCAAAGCGAATACAACTCCATACTACTTATCGATAGACGACCTGTCTGTAGAAATTTCACCCTGTTTCGGAGTAACCGATTTAAGAAACACAGGATTCGCTTCTCCTACATCTGTTAATTTGACCTGGAATTCAACGGGAACAGGAAATTTCGATATTTTTTATCGCGATACGGCTGCATCGGCCAACTGGATAGCAGGACCGCAAGCAAGCAACGTTTCCGCTACTTTACAAGGTTTAGCTCCTGATACATGGTACTTTGTAAAAGTGCGTTCCAATTGCGGCAACGGAAATGTAGGAGATTGGACAGACTCCATATTAATTAAAACGCCCTGTGCATATACATTCCCTATTGTAGAAACTTTCGACAATATGACTGCCGGTTCAAACAATACCCCCAATGCGCCTGCGTGCTGGTCGTTTGTAAAGGATAATTCCACAGCCTCCACTTTTGTTTATGACGGAAACTCCTATTCAAATCCTAATTGCTATTATCTCTATAATGGAAATTCATCGCCGACAGAAAAAACAGCCTTGATTAGTCCTTACTTTTCAGAACCCATTAATAGCATGCGAGTACGGTTTATGGCAAAAGGCGCTTCCATAAATAGCGTACTAATTGTGGGCTACCTGACAAATTCATCGGATATTTCTACCTTCGAACTACAAGATAGCGTTAAACTAACAACAGCATGGAGAGAATATAAAGTACTTTTCAATACGGCGACTACTAACGGCGACGTTATTGTTTTCTTGCACGGACAAAACGCCGCCTTTGAAAATATTTTCATAGATGATATTTTCATAGAACCGATTCCTATTTGCGGAGATATTACAGGCTTATCAACCTATGCAAGAATAAGTCCGGTTATCAAAGTAAAATGGAACGCTGTTCCGTCGACTACCGGCTATGACATTCAATATAAACCGGCAACAGGCGCGACATGGAACAATATGCCCTCGACAACCGCCGACTCTTGTATCATTAGCGGATTACAGTCCGGAACCGATTATCTAATTCGCGTACGCTCTAAATGCAACGCCGTCGATACGGGCGCATGGATATATGTTCAGGCAAATACGGCTTGCGCTTCCGAAAATCTGCCTTTTGCCGAAAACTTCGAAGGCGAAGCGTTTCCTCCTTCTTGCTGGGATAGAAAAGAAGGTTTATTAAACCTTTCCGGAGGAATTGTAATCTTAAATAATCCGGTAATAGCAACCGAACGCGAAACGTGGCAAAGAAAACCTTTTGCCAATGATGTAAGCAACCCGTCAAGCGGAACAGCATTGAATATTTTCGGAAATACGCAAATTAACGACTGGTTAATTTCTCCTCCTATTGACTTGGGCGCTACAGGCAACGCGCTATTAGAATTTGATCTGGCGTTGGTAGGACATAATGTCTCCACTCCTTCCACAGGCGATTGTTCCGACGATAAATTTATGGTATTGGTTTCGAGAGATGGAAATTGGTCTATAAACGATACTGTTGCCGTATGGGATAACCAAGGAGCGTCCAGATCATTTAATAATATTTCGCATAATGTAACCGGCGAACGCATTAGTATCCGTTTAAGAGGCGTTCCCGGAAATGCGCGTATCGCTTTTTATGGGGTATCTACCATCGACGGCAATGGCGACAATGATTTATTCATTGATAATATCTCAGTAAAAATTCCTTACTGTCCTATAGTGGAAAACTTATCTGTTTCTAATGCAGGAACAAATGCTACCGCAAATTGGGATGCTTCAGGACAAACGCAATGGGAAGTGGTTTGGAAAGAAGGGAACTCAATAATTGCTTCTCATACTGTAAATGTTAATTCTGACGTTGTCAGTGGATTAACCAGGGGAAATCATTATACTGTTTCGGTGCGCAACATTTGTTCCGAATACGACGCCAGTAGTCCGGTTATAAAAACATTTACCATAGGTCGTTGCGACACGGTAAAAAATATCAGCCTCGAAACTTGCGCGTCTTCGGTTATTGTTAATTGGAGCGCTGCCGCCGGACAAAATAAATGGCAACTGGCTTATGTCCCTCTAAGCGGAGGCAATACCTCTTATAAAGAAGCTACGCAAATTCCCGACACAATAACGGGACTTGATCCGGAAACTACTTACTTACTTCGCATACGACCCATTTGCAATGTAGGCGATACAGGAGATTTCAATAACCCAAAATTGTTTACGACTGTCCGTTGTCAAGCATTAAGCGTTATCGAAGCGCCTTATAACACCGCCCGCGACAGCGTATTTGTAAGCTGGAACCACAATCCGTGCCATAAAAACTGGGAATTGACCATTGTGCCGGTTGATACAGACCCTGATGCCGGAACAATAAAGGAAGAAAGCGCTCCGGACGGCATTTGGGAAAAAATTCCTAATCCCTATATTCCTCAATATGTTTGCGTAAGAGGAATTTGCGATGATGGTTCACGCGGAGACTGGATAAAAAAATTGATTCTTGACGCCGGCGTTTTGTTCGCAGAAAAATCTTCTGCAAAAATAATACTTTCGCCCAATCCGGCACGCGATTATACCACAATAAGCATTGAAGGCGCAAGCGGAGAAATAGAAATGGTTTTAATGACGCCGGAAGGTAAAATTTTGAGAAAAGAAAAGTTCAATTGTCGTCCCACAGTAAATAAAGACATTGCCTTACAAGGTTTGGCAAAAGGAACCTATTTACTACATTTCACGCATAAAAACTGGACCAAGGTCGAAAAATTGATCGTTCAATAGCCTACCGCTTTGTTAAATATAAAAACGGACGATGTAATACAATACATTGTCCGTTTTTATTTTATATGAGAAAATACTGAAGAATGAAAGTTGGTTAAAAGCTAATAATCAACAATTAAGCTCTCTCGCGTTTGTAACGTGCAGCAAGTCTCACATTGCATCATCTGGCACAACCTGTCTTTTGAGTATTGACATGACGCTGGTAATGAGTAATCCTATCCAATAATCCGACTATAAACTTTAACCCAAGGATTCTCAACCCTATAATCATTCAATAATTCTACGTATCTTAGCGCTTTAAAATATAAAATAGTAATCCTTTAAAAATAAATCGTATGAGCGAGATTTTGAACCTGGAACCCAAAATAGTATGGAAAAACTTTCATGCCATTACACAAATTCCGCATCCTTCTAAAAAAGAAGAAAAAATAGCTGAATTTATTATTGAATTTGCTAAGAAAAATAATCTGGAATGGGAACAGCAACCTGCCGGACCGGATGGTATTGTAGGAAATGTAATTATTCGCAAACCGGCTGCTTCCGGAATGGAAAACCGGAAAGGGGTCGTACTACAAGCGCATTTGGATATGGTTCCTCAAAAAAACAGCGAAAAAGTTCATGATTTTGAAAAAGATCCGATAGAAACCCGCATTGCCGACGAAGGCAAATGGGTGCGCGCCAACGGAACCACCTTAGGCGCCGATAACGGGATCGGCGTAGCGGCTATTCTCTCTATATTAGAATCTAAAGATTTACAACACGGACCCATCGAAGCGTTATTTACAATAGACGAGGAAACCGGTATGACAGGCGCTTTCAGATTAAAAGCAGGCATGTTGAAAGGCGACATTCTGATGAATTTGGATTCTGAAGACGAAGGCGAACTTTATGTGGGTTGCGCAGGCGGGGTAGACGCCAATATTACCTTCAATTATACTCCCGAAAACATTCCTGCCAACATGTCGGCTTTTACATTAAGCGTTACCGGATTATCCGGCGGACATTCGGGAATGGATATCGTACAGGGCAAAGGAAACGCCAATAAAATCCTGTTCCGTTTCTTAAAAACAGCATCTAAAAAATATGCGGTACGAATAGCGTCGATCAACGGCGGAAGTTTACGCAATGCTATTCCCCGCGAGGCTTTTGCTTGTATATTAATTCCTAATGAAAAAATAGACGCAGCCAAAGCAGAATTAAAAACGTTTCAAGAAATCGTGGTAAAAGAGTTGTCTCAAAATAAAAATGAAACAAAACCGGAGATAAAACTGGAACCGGCTCCAATGCCTGCTTCCGTAATCGACGCTAAAACTCAAAACAATTTAATCAACGCCGTTTACGGATGTCCGAACGGCGTCATCCGTATGAGCGACTCCATGCAGGGGCTAGTAGAAACGTCTACCAATTTAGCCATTGTTAAATCAAATGAAAAACAAATCTCGGTAAACTGTTTATTACGCAGTTCCGTCGATTCGGCCAAAGAAGACCTGGGACAGATGATTTCGTGCGTCATGGAATTGGCGGGTGCAAATTGTAGTTTAGACGGCGCTTATCCGGGTTGGAAGCCGAATATGGACTCCCCTATCCTGAAAACCATGCAGGAAATTTATCATAAAATGTATGGTAAAACGCCCGAAATCAAAGCCATTCATGCCGGTTTGGAATGTGGACTACTGGGCGGGGCCTATCCCAATTGGGATATGATTTCCTTTGGGCCGACCATTCGTAATCCTCATTCCCCCGACGAAAGAGTAGAAATCGCTTCCGTTAAAAAATTCTGGGATTATTTGGTAGAAACGCTTAAAAATATTCCTGCTAAATAAAACAATCTCACATTCACACTTTCGAAAGAGCCGCTAGGATCCCAGCGGTTCTTTTTTATAAATGCCGGCAACCGGTAATATACATTTCTCACTTTTTGACTAATTATTATAAAACCAATACAATAAGAACTATAGAATGTAATTACTGCCAAGGATATTATATAAAGAAAGAAAAACGTTCGAGCGGGAAGATGCAAGCATTTAAAAGTACCATTTTACTCCTAAAATCCCTAAAAGATATTTTTTAATTAATTAATTTTTAGCCTGTTAATATCTTCATCAAAAGTAAGAATACGAAAAAGATTTTTTTTTGAACAGCGTTATTAAGTTTATATCTAAAAAAAGCGTATCTTTGCACCCTGTTTTAAAGAATAAAAGGATTAAAAAAAGAAATAAGAAAGTATGTATTTGACTACGGAAAAGAAAAAAGAAGTTTTTACCCAATATGGAAAATCGGAATTTGACACAGGTTCGCCAGAAGGTCAAATAGCCTTGTTTACTTACAGAATTCAACATTTAACCGAACATTTGAAAGAACATAAAAAGGATTTGAATACCGAACGTTCTTTGGTTCGTTTAGTAGGAAAGAGGAGGCGTTTACTCGATTATTTGAAAAAAGTTGAAATTCAACGGTATCGCGAAATTATCAAGAAATTGAACATAAGAAAGTAATTCAATTTGTACACCGAGATATGTCAAAAGGCAATTAAATCCTAATTGCCTTTTTTGTTATTTATACGAAAAGATTTAAATAAATTTCTTTTCATCATTAATTCTAAATAGATTATCAATTATGAACGGGATAAAAAAAATATTTACCCTCGAAGATGGGAGAACGATAGAAATAGAAACCGGAAAACTGGCCAAACAGGCAGACGGTTCTGCTGTGGTTAGAATGGGAAATACAATGTTATTGGCGGCCGTATGCGCCAAAAAAGAAG
Source organism: Bacteroidales bacterium (assembly GCA_031553195.1). Classification (GTDB taxonomy): domain Bacteria; phylum Bacteroidota; class Bacteroidia; order Bacteroidales; family P3; genus JAVBLV01. Next base: position 5,013 of record JAVBLV010000008.1, on the reverse strand, counting down.
CTGGAGAAAATGTTGATTTCATGCCTTTGCAAGTCGAATACCAAGAAAAATATGCGGCTTTGGGAAGATTTCCCGGCGGTTTTTTTAAGAGGGAGGCGCGTCCTTCAGAGCAGGAAATATTGACGGCTCGTTTAGTAGACAGAGCTTTGCGTCCGCTTTTTCCGGATGATTACCATGCCGAGGTGCAAGTACAGATTACTCTCATTTCAGCTGAAGAAGATACGGCTCCAGATGCGTTGGCTGCGTTAGCCGCCGCCGCCGCTTTGGCAGTTTCGGATATTCCTTTCAATGGGCCGGTCTCCGAAGTACGAGTAGCTTATATTGACGGTAAAATGGTTATTAATCCTCCATTAAAGGACGTCAAACGCGCAGATCTGGATTTAATGGTTGCAGCTACCATGGATAATATTATGATGGTAGAAGGCGAAATGAAAGAAGTGTCGGAAGATTTAATGCTAGAAGCGTTAAAAAAAGCGCATGAATCTATTAAAACGGCTTGTCGCGCATTGAATGAACTAACAGAAATGGTAGGAAAAACGGTGAAACGCGAATACTGCCACGAAACTCACGACGAGGAGTTGAAAACCCGCATGCAAAAGGCAGTTTACCAAAAATGTTATGACTTTGCCCAAAAAGGCGTTGCTAATAAATCTTTACGCGCAGAAGGATTCGGTTCTATCAAACAGTCCTTTGTTGAAACATTGACGGAAGAAGAACAATCCGAAAAAACTTTTTTAATTAATCGTTATTTTCACGACATTGAAAAAGAAGCCATGAGAGACATGGTTTTAAATGAACGCACGCGTTTAGACGGCAGAAAATTGGATGAAATTCGCCCTATCTGGTGCGAAGTAGATTACTTGCCCTCTGCTCATGGATCGGCTATTTTCACCAGGGGTGAAACGCAATCGTTAACTTCCGTTACTTTAGGTTCTAAATTAGATGAACAGGAAATTGACGGCGCTGTTATCAAAGGTTCTAATGATTTTATTTTACATTATAACTTCCCCGGGTTTTCTACTGGCGAAGTAAAGCCTATACGAGGAACCGGACGTCGCGAGATAGGACATGGGAATTTAGCATTGCGCGCTTTAAAGTTTGTGTTGCCTACAAAGCCGGAAAATCCATATACCATTCGTATTGTTTCCGATATTTTGGAATCTAACGGTTCCTCCTCTATGGCTACCGTTTGCGCAGGGACTTTAGCTTTGATGGATGCCGGCGTAAAGATTAAAAAACCGGTTACAGGTATTGCCATGGGACTTATTTCGAAAGCTGGAAAATGGGCGGTGCTTTCCGATATTCTTGGCGACGAAGACCATTTAGGCGATATGGATTTTAAAGTTACAGGCACTCGCGATGGAATTACTGCCTGTCAAATGGATATTAAAGTGGACGGCCTTTCATACGAAATTTTATCGCAGGCTTTGGCGCAAGCTAAGGCAGGCCGTATGTTTATTATGGATAAAATAGAAGAAACTATTAAAGAACCAAGAGCAGAATATAAGTCGCATGTTCCCCGTATTATTCAAATAACAATACCTAAGGAATTTATTGGCGCGGTGATTGGAACGGGAGGCAAAGTTATTCAGGAAATGCAACGCGAAACCAATACCACCATTACCATTGAGGAAGTAGGAAATTTAGGAGTTATCGATATTATGGCCGTAAACAAAGAATCGTTAGATGCTGCTTTAGCCAGAATAAAGGTGATTACGGCAGTTCCGGAAGTGGGAGAAATTTACGAAGGAACAGTAAAAAACATCCAACCATTCGGCGCGTTTGTAGAGATTTTACCGGGAAAGGACGCTTTATTACACATTTCCGAGGTTTCTTGGGAGCGTCTTGATTCTGTTGATAAAGTTCTTAAAGAAGGCGATAAGGTACAAGTGAAGCTTATTGGCACCGATCCTAAAACAGGAAAATTAAAATTGTCGAGAAAAGTACTGCTGCCTCGTCCTGCAAGGGAAGAAGGTAAAAAGGAATAATAATTTTATTACGTTTTTATACAGGCCCGTCCTAAATTGTAAGCATTTTAGGACGAGCCTGTTTTTATAGGTTCAAGGTTCATTTCGGATCAAAATAAAATCAAAATACTTTCGTTAAAATACATTCATACGTTTTTTTATAGTACCTTTGCAAAAGTTTGAAAAGGAGAGGTTTTGTGATGAAAAAATGCTTTTTCCCCATTTTAATGCTTGTATGCATTGCTTTTGGCGCATTTGTTGCGCCTATGGAAGCAAGAGGGGAGACTGTGCTGTCCATTGATCAAACAACAAATGATTATTCTTTGTCTGATGGTTCCGTAAGTAAAGTAATGGTAATTTGCGAGCCTTATGTTTTAAATTTTCACTCAAGGACAATAGAAATTTCTCACTCTGAAAACACTCATTTACACGGAAAGTTATTCAAATACAAATTGTTCGATAAAGAAAATCTTCGTATAGAAAAATTTGTTAAGAATTATGTCGTATACAATAATTATTTAGCATACCACCATCGAAGTTGCATTAAACTGCAAAGGTTGAATATCTAAAATTATATCTGTTTTTCTTATTTATTCGTCAATATCTTAAATATTTTGACGTAAGGCGTTATTTTACTTTGGAATAGCGCGAGATATTATTTTATCAACTTTGAAAATTTATGTATATGTCAAAAATGGTCATAAGCGCCTTCTTGATGATGGGAGGGGCTTTTGTGATAGGCTTTTCAGTTGCTTATCTTATAAAAATCATCAGTCTGATGTTAAGTTATTTCGAAAAATTTTCCTTAACCGAAACAATTGCCATTCATAAAAGGTACTCTCGTATCCATAAAATTCGAGAGAGAAACATTAAATGTTCATGGATAACGCTTCAAAAAAAAGTAAAAAGCGAGATGTTGGATTATCATTATCCTTACACACCTGAAAATGCAGATAAGAATGAGAACCCGAATGAAAATGAAATAATCCGATATTATTATGGAAACTGTTGAGATTGGTAAACTTTTCCAAGGGATTTCGACTTTATTGGCTTCAGATACGGCAATACTTATTGCTCGTATCGGTCTTATTCTTTTGGGAATACTATTGGTGTATTTAGGGCGTAAAGGCATATTAGAGCCTTTGGTGATGATACCGATGGGATTAGGTATGGCGGCAATTAACGCCGGCGTACTCTTTATGCCCGACGGAAGTCAGGGAAATCTTTTTGTAGATCCGATGGAAAGCAACCCTACGAATTTGGTCGATATTATGCAGATTTATTTTCTACAACCTGTATATACATTGACATTCAGCAATGGTTTAATTGCTTGTTTTATTTTTATGGGAATAGGCGTTTTGTTAGATGTGGGATATTTGCTTCAACGTCCTATTGCCTGTATGTTCATTGCTTTATGCGCAGAGTTGGGTACTTTTTTAACCTTGCCCATTGCACATGCCATGGGCTTAAGTCTTCGCGATAGCGCCTCTATTGCCATGGTGGGGGGAGCTGACGGCCCGATGGTATTGTTTACATCTCTGTCTTTGTCTAAGGAGCTATTCGTTCCTATTACGGTAGTTGCTTACTTATATTTAGGTTTGGCTTATGGCGGCTATCCTTATCTGGTAAAATTAATGGTTCCTAAAAAATTAAGGGCCATAAAAATGGAACGTCCTCCAAAGAGACGACAATATAATTCGGGCATTAAGCTTACTTTTGCCGTAATCATGTGCACGGTTCTATGCTTGTTATTCCCTGTAGCGGCGCCTTTATTCTTTTCCTTATTTATCGGAGTGGCTATTCGCGAATCGGGTCTGAAACATTTAATAGATTTTATTGGCGGGCCTTTGCTCTACGGATCCACTTTCATGTTGGGTATTCTTTTAGGCGTTTTATGCGATGCACACTTATTATTAAACCCTACGGTGTTAATATTGTTAATATTAGGAATGTTGGCCTTGCTTTTATCTGGAATTGGGGGCATTTTAGGAGGATATGTAATGTACTTTATTACTAAAGGCAATTTTAATCCGGTAATTGGTATTGCAGGGGTTAGTTGCGTTCCTACAACGGCTAAAGTGGCGCAAAAGATTGTCAGTAAAGATAATTCAGGCTCTTTGATTTTGCCTGAAGCTTTGGGCGCCAATATTTCGGGGGTAATTACTACGGCTATTATTACAGGACTTTATATTACGCTTATTCCGATGATAGAAAAATTTATTCCATAAAAATAATTAGACCCATATTTAGAAATTGTTTTATACTTTGATTTCCAAATTATAAATTGCTTTATTCAAGCAGGATAGGTTATCGTATCTTGAATAAAGCAATTTTAATAAGTACTCAGCGGAAATTAGTTTATACTATTCTGAAATACAAAGCTGTTCAAAGTAATTAAAATCAAGTATTTGAAATACTTTTAGAGGTTGTTCAAATTTTTATGGAAAAGATTTTGAGAGATAAAAATAGCGAGTTTGCAGACGGGGTTTTTCAAGAATAGTAGCGCTATTTGGTAAAAACTCCGACAAAAAAGAGCATTTTTAGACTCAAAATACTTCCTGGAAAAATTTTTAGACAACCTCTTATATTGCAAACTAAATTTCGCCACATACTTAAATATTTTGGTTCTCCACAGGAATTATTCATTGCTCCCGGATTAAACGGATTTTAAAAATAACGTCGCCGGATAAAACAAAGCCATTCTCATTTTAGTTGAGCGGATAACCTTGCTTTTCTCCGGCGACGCTAAATTTATTGGCCGCAACGCGGGAAAGTCTATTGTTTAATCACTTTAACCGTTTGCAATCCCCATTTGAAAAGATAAGTTCCCGCCGGCAAATGCGAAATGCCGACTTTTGTCTTTCCGCCATAAAGCGGGCAACTGCCCACAAGCGTTCCGCTTATCGAGTATATCTCCAATTTTTTATGCCCAACTCCCTCTGCCGGGGATATTTCAACGGTAAGGTTTCCATCCGGCGTCGGGTTCGGGTACACCTTAAATACGTTCTCCTTGCCCTGTACGGTTTCAATCCCTATATTTTTAAGG
>JAVBLV010000034.1:0-23424 GCA_031553195.1 Bacteroidales bacterium | reverse complement strand
ACAATAGTCCGTTACTTTTAATGTTAAATATCTATAAATCAATCAATTAAATGACATTTTAATTTGTTTAAGTCGCTGAAAATCAGTAATTTTATAGTTTATTCTACTATCCTATTCAGTTATGATTTTCAGGACTCAAACATTGTATCGTTCACTATGTGAACAAGCTTTTAAAAATCTTTCTCAACCTTTGAGCAAAAGTAGAAAAAAATTTATGATTGAAATCTTTTGGTTATTCTTGAGTATAAAATCGCGGATTAACTTTTCAACCTTGGAACGTTATGGAACGCATTGTGAACAACGTTACCGGCAGCAATTTGCTTCGGGGTTCGACTTTTTTGAATTCAACCAAACTTTGGTGCAGCAGTATTGCGGCAAAGAACTTGCTTTTGCTTTCGACCCTTCCTACATCCCCAAATCGGGCAAAAAGACCCACGGTTTGGGTAAATATTGGTCGGGCTGTGCCGGCAATGCTAAATGGGGCTTGGAAATTGGCGGCATTGCCGTATTGGATATCGAAAACCATACCGCTTTGCATTTGGAAGCCGTTCAAACCGAAGTAAAAGAAGGGCAATCCTTGCTTGACTTCTATGCCGAAGTGATTACCAGCCGAGCTGAAAAATTGAAAAAAATAAGCCCTGTAGGCGTTTTTGATGCCTATTTTTCAAAAGAACCTTTCGTCAAAGCTGTTTGCGATTCGGGATTGCAGATTATTTCGCGCTTGCGCGATGATGCCCAACTGCAATACATCGTTCCTGTGGTAAAAACCGGAAAACGGGGAAGACCTAAAACCAAAGGCGAAAAAGTAGATGTCAAAAATTTGGATACCCAATATTTTCAGCAAATAGAAAGCGGGAATGAAAACACCAAAATCTATTCGGGCATTGTTTATGCCGTTGCCCTGAAACGAAAAGTAAACCTTGTCATCGTTTGCCAAACTAATGATAAAAAACAAAAATCGCCCAAAATCTTTTTCTCTACAGACCTAAAAGCCGAACCTTTGAAAATCCTTCAATACTATCAAATGCGGTTTCAAATCGAATTTATCTACCGCGATGCAAAACAGCAGACAGGTTTAACTAATTGCCAAGCTAGGGATAAAGAAAAGTTGGATTTTCATTTCAATATTTCGCTTTCATCGGTCAACTTGGCTAAGGTTGCACATGGGTATGCTTTGGATAAACAACAACGAAACGAATTCTCTTTAACCGATATTAAAACGATGAATTACAATGCTTTACTAATCCAGCGAATTTATCGCATGTTTGGGCTAAAGCCAAACATGATTAAAAATAACCAAAACCTCAAAGAACTTATTTATTTCGGAACTAAAGCCGTTTAATTTTTAACGGACTATTGGTGTATTATTCATTCTTATATTTTGTTGAATTTTTCATTTAATTCTTGTTCCGTCAAAAACAATATTGTCTTCTTTCCCCAAATGGAGACAGCAGGAGATTTGCAAGTAAACAACTGGGCTACAATTTCTTGCATTTCTTCCTGCTTCAACTTTTTTCCGGCCTTAACTGCCATTTGTTTAGCCAAAGAAGCCGCCGCACCCTCTCTCCTATTCGAAAATTTTTGCAATAAACTATTTTTATAACCTTCTATGAAGCTCTCCAGAATATCGGGAACATTCTCTTGCTGAATCCCTTCCGGAGTTCCTGATATAAGAAAACTATTATTTCCGAATTCATTGATATCAAATCCAAAAGCCTTCAATTCCGGTAAAATTTCAATTAAAATCTCGGAATTTGCAGGGGAAAAGTTACAGTTGACAGGAAATAACAATTGCTGCGAAACATTAGAGGGGCTATTGTCGGCCTGCAAAAAACGCTCGTATAAGACCCGTTCATGCGCGCGTTGCTGGTCAATGATCGCTAAACCCGATTTCAGGGTCGTTACAATATACCTGTTATGAACCTGAATTATATCCGCCTGATACGATTCTTGCATGGGCAGAGATTCTGTAGCAGGAGTTTCCAACGGCATTTCGGATTGAAAAGTTCGCTCTTTAGGCGTTTCATAAAATTTTTGCCAATTCTCCTTATTGGAAATTTCCCGATGCGTGGTTGCCTGGCCCGATCCGGAATCGCTTTTCTTTCGTTCTTCGAAAGGATTAAACATTGGATTGATATTTACCGACGGCGGTTTGGGAATATATCCTTTTGGAGGCGCATTTAACTGTATGCCGGCATCCATGTCGAATTCTATTTGCGAAGACAATGTAAACTGCCCCAACGCTTTCTTCACCGTTGAACGAAGAATGGCATAAATCGGTTTTTCGTCTATGAACTTAATTTCCGTTTTGGTCGGATGAATATTGATATCTATTTGTCCGGGATCAATTTCCAAGCAGAGAAAATAAGAAGGGATTAAACGGTCTGCCAAAAGTTCGTCAAATGCATTTTCTACGGCATGATGCAAATAAGGATGTTTTATAAAACGCTTATTTACAAAAAAATACTGTTCTCCCCTTGTCTTTTTGGCAAATTCGGCTTTGGCAACATAGCCCGAAACGTCAATTATATTGGTTTTTTGTTCGGCCGGTAAAAGACGTTCTTTATAATTATCTCCGAAAACGCCTACGATTCTCTGCAAAAACGAAGCTTTATCAAGCTTGTATAATAGCTTTCCATTACTGTAAAAACTGAAAGCAATGTTCGGATTAGGCAAGGCGACTCTTTTAAATTCTTCCTCTATGTGTCCTAGTTCCACCGGATCGGATTTAAGAAAATTACGCCTTGCGGGAACATTATAAAACAGGTTTTTCACGGAAATAGAAGTTCCCGAATTGCATTGACAAACCTTTTGCTCTTCCACTACCGAACCATTAATAAGGATTTGAGTTCCTAATTCGCTGTCGTGCAATTTACTTTTTAATTCCACTTGCGCAATAGCCGCAATGGAAGCCAATGCCTCTCCCCTAAACCCCATCGTACGAATAGAGAAAAGATCGTCGGCCGCTTTTATTTTTGAAGTCGCATGCCGTTCAAAACACAAACGGGCGTCCGTTTCGGACATTCCGCATCCATTATCTATTATTTGTATAAGCGTTTTTCCGGCATCTTTTATAATCAATTCTATTTCCGTAGCTCCGGCATCAATGGCATTTTCCAACAGTTCCTTCACCGCCGAAGCCGGCCGTTGGATTACTTCTCCGGCCGCAATTTGATTTGCCACAGAATCGGGAAGAAGTCGAACTATATCTGCCATTTTTATTTTTTTGTGTAATAACCGGCGTACGAGAATAAAAAGGGTACTCGTAAACGCTCTAATAAAATGCAAAGGTACGGAAATTGGGCGATAATCATTCAAAATAAAAGCGACGAGACGTATTCCATTTTGTCGTTTTTATTAAACAGATTCCTCCGCTCCATTCGTTTGCTCCTCTCTCATTTCGGTCGGGCGAGATAATAATATCTTGAAATTGATAAAAAATCTTTTTTCTTGTTTTTTGAAAGAATCAAAAGGAACTATTCAATTATTCAATCACACAATCATTCAATGTATACAAATCTACGGGCATTATTTTTTATTCGCTTTGCCAAAAATTTCGTACTTTTGGAATGTTGTTGTAATGTTGTTTTATGGAAAATTTTATTGTTTCGGCGCGTAAGTATCGCCCCGTCACTTTTCAGACGGTTGTGGGGCAATCGCATATCACCACTACTCTGAAAAATGCAATTAAGAATAATCATTTGGCGCAAGCTTTTTTGTTTTGCGGGCCTCGCGGAGTAGGAAAAACAACCTGCGCGCGTATTCTGGCCAAAACAATTAATTGTGAAAATCCTACGGCGCAAACAGAGGCATGCAACGAATGCGAGTCTTGCAAATCATTCAATGAATCGACCTCTTTCAACATTTTTGAGTTGGACGCCGCTTCTAACAATTCAGTCGAAGACATCCGGAATTTAGTAGACCAAGTGCGTATTCCCCCTCAATCGAGCCGGTACAAAGTGTATATTATCGACGAGGTTCATATGCTTTCCCAAGCCGCTTTCAACGCTTTTCTGAAAACATTGGAAGAGCCGCCTGCTTATGCAAAATTTATCCTGGCTACGACCGAAAAACATAAAATTATCCCTACCATCTTGTCTCGTTGTCAAATCTTTGATTTTAAGAGAATTAAAAATGATGACATTGCGAATCACCTGGCTTATGTCGCCGAGCAAGAAAACGTCTTTTCCGAACCGGAAGCCTTGCATATTATTGCCCAAAAATCGGACGGCGGTTTACGGGACGCTCTTTCTATGTTCGATCAACTTGTCAGTTTTACGGGCGGACAGTTAAGCTATGCTAATATTGTAGAAAACCTGAATGTCTTGGACTATGATTATTACTTTAAGGTTGCAGACGCATTGCTGAAAGGCGATATTTCTTCCGCCTTGTTACTGTATCAGGACATAATGGAAAAAGGATTCGAGGGACAACATTTTATTACGGGATTTTCTTCTCACCTTCGAGATTTGCTTGTCTGCAAAGATCCTATTACCAATAAATTAATGGAAGTTAGCGATACCATACGAATCAAATATGGGGAACAAGCCTCTAATTGTTCATTGGCGTTCTTGTTAAAAGCGTTGGAAATAATGGACGAATGCGACCTGCAGTATAAAGACGCTAACAACAAACGATTGAAAGTTGAAATTACGCTTATTAAAATAGCGGGACTCCAGCAACATCATGCCGTTCCTGTTCAAAGCCATACAACTGAGACAGTAAAAGAGAAAACCATCGCGCCGGTAAAACCTGCCGAGCTCCCAAAAGAAAATATGTTTGTGGCGCAACCGGAAATTACCGCAACGCCTGTTGTTGAAAAAAAAACGCCTGACAAAGAAGAAAATCCACCAATCAAATTACCTTCTTCGGGAACCATTTCAATTAACAAACCGCTAGCCGACTCTTCGGCCGGCGAAAAAAAAAATATAGTCGCCGAGAATAAGATTCTTTCCCGCGAAGAACTTATTAAACACTGGAATTTTTTCGCTGAAAACATTCAAGAGAGCAGGCCTAATTTATATTTTGCTTTATCTCAATCGGAACCGGAAATTAATGAAAAAAATGTCATCGGCTTTACCGTCCAAAATAGCTTGCAGGAGCAAGAAATCGAAAAAATCAAACATAATTTATTGCAATACTTAAGAGAAAATGCGGGCGGCGTTAATTGTAAACTATCTATAACGCTTGTAACAGAAACAAAAGAGGCAAAATTGTATACTCCCAAAGACAAGTACCTTTTTATGTCGGAGAAAAATCCCATTCTAAACGCGTTAAGAGCTAATCTGGATTTGGATATTGATTTTTAATTCCGGCTATTTCAAACATTTATCAAGGATAATCGTTTTTACATTGAATACTTCCAAATCATAAAAAGAAACAACTTTCATGGGCGAGATTCTGATATCGTTAGGGCTTTTGATCTTTTGCGCGCATCTATTTTCAATGATTTTCAGCCGTAAGAAAATCCCTGATGTTTTATGGTTATTGATTATCGGAATTGTACTGGGGCCTATTTCGGGAATTGTTTCGCCTTCGGATTTAGGAAAAATTGGACCTATTTTCTCATCGGTTACCCTATTGGTCATATTGCTTGAAGGAGGACTTGATATCAGTATCAAATCGCTGGTGTCTTCCTGGAAATCGTTGGTGGGACTTACTTTTTCCGCCTTTTTCCTTTCTATGGCCGTGGTTGCGGCAATCGGATATTTTACAGGTTTATCGCTACTGGCTTCTCTCACTATTGGGGCCATTCTGGGAGGCACCTCTTCCGCCGTTGTTATTCCTTTAGTGTCTCATTTAAAAGTCGGAAAAGAAGCAAAAACAGTTTTGATATTGGAGTCGGCCATCACGGACGTGCTATGTATCGTTCTGGCCATCGCCTTTTTACAATCATTTCAATATGGGAATTTACATGTCGCCCGCATTTTCGGAAACATTCTTTCTTCTTTTACAATGGCCTCGTTGATAGGTATTTCAGGAGGAATTGTCTGGTCGGGCTTACTATACAACGTAAGAAAATTACAAAATCCGATTTTTATGACGCCTGCTTTTGTTTTTATTTTGTACGGCATTTCGGAATCGATGAATTTTAGCGGCGCTATTACTGCCTTGGCATTTGGAATTGCTATTTCAAATATTGAGTATTTCCAATTTTCATTTCTAAAATCATTCCAAAAACACGGAATGCTTAAACTTGTCCCTGTTGAGAGAAGTTTTATCACCGAAATAAGTTTCCTTTTGAAAACGTTCTTTTTTGTATACATCGGGGTGTCTATTCCTTTCAACAATTTAATTTATATTCTTTACGGACTCATTATTACCATCTGTTTATTTATTGCCCGGCTGATATTAACCCGCTTTATCCAGCTAAACAGGGTTAATTCGTATGACAAAACAATTATTTCTTTCATGATCCCCAAAGGTCTCGCCGCTGCTGCATTGGCCGCCATGCCGGAACAGTTCGGCATGCCCGGAGGCGAAGAAATCAAGGATATTACGTATGCCGTCATTTTCTTATCCATATCATTTACTTCTATCTGGATTTTATTTATTGAGCATTTTCCATACTTGGATATCGGATACCGCAAATTTTTCAAACAACGTCATCCAAGCCCTGTGTCTGATAATCCTGAGAGAATAATAAAAAAACCGGACTCGAAAGCAAGAGAAGAGGATCCTGATGAAGAACAATTCCCGGGAAATTCGTAAATGACAAGCAAATGATTCAAAAATAATCTAATAATATTTTTTCATGCAAGAAAAAAAATACAAATCTCAAAATAAAAAAATACTCATCATCACTTTTTTATCAGGTATTTGCCTGGGACTTTTATCTGCCTGGGGGATACTATATTACCAACGAAGTCATCAAGCCAAAAATAAAGATATTTTATCCATTGAAAATTCAAAAAAGAGCCGGCCCTTATCGACTAAAAAGACAAGATCTTCCGATATTTTTTCTCAAAAAGAAAAACCGACAACAAAAATAAAAACCGAAAATAAAGATACGACTTCACTCCTTCCTGTTAATAAAGACAATCCGAATCCATCGGCAGGCAATGTCGTTGTCCTAAGCGCTTCGGACGACGATAATATTGCGCAAGACGAACTAATATCAGTGAAGACGATATATATTCCTGTTTCCGAAGATAAAAGAACCCGGCAGCAAGAATTGGACTCGTTACTTATCGACGATGTTACGCCGCAAAAAAAAGATATTCTCCGTATTGAATTTTGGCGTTCGCCCATTAATTATTCAGGGTACAGAATGAGCCCCGATAAACTGGTCTTATTTGGGTTTTACCAACCGGAAGAGGTTTCTTTTGAATTCAAAAATCAAAAAATCCAAATAAAATATAAAGACAATATATTCATCCTTGAAAATACAGACGATTTCAAATCATTACACCTGAAACGAAGTACGGGAAACGATGCAAAAAACAAGAAATAAGAATGTTAAACGCAAAATACGAATCGGTTGGTTATAAGGTTTATATGGTCTTAACGCAAAACCATTTGAACAACTAATTCATACAACTTCGCATATTAATAAAGATTGTTTACTTCTTTTCTCCGAGGAGTTCCTGAAGCCTGTACATTTCGTCACGGTATTCGGCTGCCGCCAAAAAATCCATTTCTTTTACAGCCGTTTGCATTTTACGCTGGACTTCTTTAAGCGCTTTTTGCAGTTGAGGTTTACTCATATATTTTACTACAGGATCGGAAACAGAATCTGTATTTTCGGGTTCTACATAATATTTCGCGCCTTTTGAAATATATTTACTTTGTTCCTCGGCCGCTTTTTCTGTAGCTACCACCGTCTGGCTTAAAACGGCAGTTGTCGTTTTTGTAATTTGACGGGGAATAATGCCATGTTTTTCATTATAGGCAATTTGCTTTTCGCGATGGCGGTTGGTTTCATCTATGGCGCGTTGCATGGATCCCGTAATTTTGTCGGCATATAAAATGGCTCGACTGTTTACATTTCTCGCCGCCCGGCCAATGGTTTGTATCAATGCGCGATCCGATCTAAGAAATCCTTCCTTATCGGCATCCAGGATGGCGACCAACGAAACTTCCGGTATATCTAATCCCTCTCTTAAAAGATTAACGCCCACCAATACGTCGAAAACGCCTAAACGAAGATCGCGTATAATTTCCACTCGTTCCAACGTATCTATGTCGGAATGGACGTATTTAGCGCGAATTCCCAGATTAGAGAGATATTTGGTCAATTCTTCGGCCATTTTCTTTGTTAAAGTAGTGACCAAAACCCGCTCATTTTTTCCGGCAACAATACTGATTTCGTCTAATAAATCATCTACCTGGGTTATGGCAGGACGAAGTTCGATTAAAGGATCCAGCAAACCTGTCGGGCGAATAAGTTGCTCTACGACCACTCCTCCCGCTTCCTCCAATTCATAATCTGCCGGCGTAGCGCTTACATATACAACCTGGTTAATTAGATTATAAAATTCGTCGAATTTCAAAGGGCGGTTATCCATTGCAGAAGGCAAACGGAAACCATAATCGACCAAAACGGTCTTACGCGAACGGTCGGCGGCATACATTCCCCTGATTTGCGGAATGGTTACATGACTCTCGTCAATAACAATCAGATAATCGTCCGGAAAATAATCAATCAGGCAGAAAGGGCGCGCCCCTTCCTTGCGTCCGTCGAAATAGCGGGAATAATTTTCAATTCCACTACAATAGCCTAATTCCCGGATCATTTCCAAATCATAATTTACGCGATCTTCCAAACGTTTAGCTTCCAAATGCTTTCCTATTTCTTTATAATAGGCGACCTGCTTAAACATATCCATTTGAATTTCGTATAAAGCCGGATTCAAACGTTCCTTTCCGGTTATGAAGTTACCGGCCGGATAAATCGTTATTTCCTCAAAATCAGAAATTTTATGTCCATTGACCGGATTAAATGATTCGAGATTTTCGACTTCGTCGTCCCAAAAATAAATACGGTAACAAAAATCGGCATAAGCAGGAAAAACGTCAATGGTATCTCCTTTCACCCTGAAATTTCCATTCCCGAATTCAATTTCATTACGGGAATACAAACTATCCACCAACCTCAATAAAAAGTCATTCCTGTTTATTTTATCTCCCTTTTTAATATAAAGAGTGCCATTGGCAAATTCTTCGGGATTTCCTATTCCATATATACAAGAAACAGAACTTACTACAATTACGTCTTTACGTCCCGAAAGCAAAGCCGAACTTGCCCGGATCCGTAATTTTTCCAATTCGGAATTAATCTGCAAATCTTTCTCAATGTAAGTATTCGTAGTCGGAATGTAAGCTTCCGGTTGATAATAATCGTAATACGAAACAAAATATTCGACTGCATTATTGGGAAAAAATTGCTTGAATTCGCCATACAGTTGCGCCGCCAAGGTTTTGTTATGGCTAAAAACCAAGGTCGGTTTTTGAAGTTGTTGTATGACGTTGGCAATGGTAAATGTCTTTCCCGATCCTGTAACGCCCAATAAAACTTGAGAATTGGAATTATCAAAACCCTCTACCAATGCTCGAATCGCCTCTGGTTGGTCTCCGGTCGGTTTAAAATCGGATGTAAGTTGAAACTTCATTTTGAATGCGCTTCCTTTCTATATATTTATCTATCTTCCTTTTACCTGATTTATTATAATAATAAATTACATTATCAAATTCCACTATCAAACAGTTGTTTTCATCTTTCAAAATTCTTTCCGCCAACAGTAGTCGTTTCAAATTTTAATCAACTTTTTCGTCCAGAAAGTCCAATATTTGCTCCGTATGGCTTTTGGTTTGCACCTTATCGAATATGTGTTCGATAATTCCGTCTTCCGAAATCAAAAAAGTAGTTCTCAGAATCCCGTCAAAGGTTTTTCCCATGAATTTCTTTTCGCCCCAAACGCCATAAGACTGAATAATCTTCTTTTCCGTATCGGCCAAAAGAGGAAACGGAAGTTGATAATTTTCGGAAAACTTCTTATGCGATTTTTCATTGTCGGCGCTAACTCCAATTACCTTTATGCCTCTTGACATAAGCGTATGGTAATTGTCGCGGAGGTTGCAGGCCTCAGCCGTACATCCGGGAGTGCTGTCTTTGGGATAAAAATATAAAACAATCTTTTGTCCTCTAAACATATCCAAACCGATGGTATTTCCATTCTGGTCTATTCCCTGAAAATCGGGCGCAGGTTGCCCTTCTTTTAAAAATGTCATAAATATTCGTTTTTAGATTATAGGTTATGGCTTATGGTTTATTATTCAAATAGTTCTAAACTTAAACTTTCAACAATAAGCTATAACCCTTAAATTCTCAACTTTCAATTCTCAACTTTCAACTAAAAAGGGCAAAAGCAAGGATTTTATGACGCCTAATTTTTCATCCAATATATCTTTAGTCTTTGCTTCCGCTATCAAGCGTAAATAAGGTTCCGTATTGGACGGACGAATATTAAACCACCAATCTTCAAACTCAATTCTATACCCGTCAAAATCATAGAGCGCCAAAGACTTCTCTTTTTGGAGGAAATAATTTTTCGCCGTCTCCATTGCCTTATCTTTTTGTTCTATAATGAAATTAAGTTCTCCCGAATTAAAATAGGTTTGAATTTGTCGTATGATTTCCGATACGGTTTGATTCGATCTTTCCTTAGCTTCAGAAAAAATATGCAGCAAAATCAAGCAAGCCATGATGGCGGAATCGGAATAATAAAAGTCGCGGAAGTAATAATGCCCGGCCAATTCTCCTCCGAATATGCCGTCTATTTCCCGTAACTTCAGAGCCGCATACGCTCTGCCCACTTTCCACATTTCTATTTCCCCTCCCATTTCGCATATCGCTTCGGAAACGGATTTAGAAGTGCGGATATCTTGTAACACCTTTCCCTTCAGATTCTTTTCCGTTAGGAAATACTTACCCAACACGGCAATTAATAAATCGGGGGAAATAAAATTCCCTTTTTCATCAACAAACATAACCCTGTCGGCATCTCCGTCAAAAATAATTCCGACATCAGCCTTATTTTGAATTACAGTATCTTGTAGCAATTTAATATTCTCCGGTTCCAACGGATTGGGCTCATGAACGGGAAAATTGCCATCTAAGGTATCTAACAAATACGCCGGATTCTCCTCTTTCATCAATTCTTTAATAAATAGCGAGGCCATTCCGTTTGAACAATCAATCACCATTTTCAGATTAGATAAATCGGTCTTCCATTGCCGTTGAAACGACAAATATTCTTTTTTATAATCGATAGAAAAAATTTTCCCTTTTTCCTCCTTGACAAATATTTGACGTGTTGTAATAGTTTCCTGAAGCTTATCCAATCCATTTTCGAATCCAACGGGCATGGCATTCTTCCGAGAAATTTTCAGTCCGTTATATTGTTTAGGATTATGCGAAGCGGTAATCATTACCGAAAGATCATATCGATATTCGGCTGTTGTCCAATAAACATACGGAGTTGTGCACAAACCCAAATCATGCACATTCGCCCCGCCGTCGGTAATTCCCTCGCATAAGGCCTCAAAAATCTCGGGAGAAGACAACCGCACATCCCGTCCAACGGCAATTGTATTGGTTTCAAAGATTTCAGGAAGAAAATATCCTATTTTATACACATCCTCCCTTTCGAAGTCCTTTCCATAAACTCCGCGTACATCGTAGGCTTTAAATGCGTTCATAAAAATATATTGGGTAAAAAGAAATGCTCTTTAACATTAACGGTTATGGTAAAATAAAGTTCGAAATTTTAGTTGTTTAAAAATTTTTCTATGAAGTATTTTGAGTTTAAAATGCTCTTTTTGTCGGAATTTTTACCAAATAGCTCTACTATTCTTGAAAAATCCCATCTGCAAAATAGCCATTTTTATCTTTCAAAATCTTTTCCACAAAAATTTAAACAACCTCTTAGCATTATCAGAAAAACCAGAAACGGAACCATCTGTCCAACAGAATTTTCCTTTTGCATATTATGTATCTTCCTTACGAATAGAGAAAATGAATTTCTTGTTTATTTTTTTCCTGAGCAAGTATATAAATCCAAAGTAAATAGCCGTACAGCCAATTCCAATTAAAGCAGACATTGTTTCGGAAAAGGAAAACAAAATAGCGCCGATAATGGATGCAAATAAAATGACGGCAGGTAAAATATAACTTAGTATTACGGCTTGAATTCCGTTGCTTTCTTCTATTTCGACGAGAACATTGTCGCCTGTTTGGAAAGTATGTTGTAATGGTTCGGGAATATGTATCTGTTTATTTTTCATTTCGGAGAGGTTGCATATTCTTTTGGCGCTACAAGTTGAACAAGCCGAAACGGAAAGAATATTCACATGGATTACCCGGTTCGAAATAGAAGTTATTTTCCCCTGATGCGCGACGGACATTATCTTTTATATTTACAATTATGAATGCACTCCCCTTTTTTATTGATATAAAAACTTCCTTTTGCTCCGGGTTGCTTCACTTCGGCTACTCCGTTTACAAATATGGAAGCATTCTCGTATTGGAGCGGAATCACAACTTTTCCTTTTTTGTTGATATATCCGTTTCTATAATCTTTTTTTACGCAACCCAATCCATCTTCAATACGGTGAGCATACTCATACTGCGCAGGAATTACCTCTTCTCCTTTTTTATTGATGTATCCATACATGCCATTCCGGTAAATAACCGCTAAACCTTCTGAAAAAATATAGGCCGGAGGGCCGCAGCATTCATCCTCGTATATAAAAGGAACTACCGTTTCTCCCGATTTGTTTATAAAACCATGCTTACCATCTAATTTGACGTGAGCCAAGCCTTCTATAAAATCATATGCTTTTTCATACCGGCAAGGGATTACTTCTTTTCCCGATTTATCGATATATCCCCATTTCCCATCCCGTTGCACCGAGGCCATTCCTTCATTGAATGAATTTGCGTTATCATATTCCAACTTTGTAACGTATTCCAACTTTGTATTGATAAAAGCGTATTTATCTTTCTGCACTACAACCAAGAAACCTTCTTTAAAAGGCGAAATACTACTATAAACATGATCGACGACAGTCTCTCCTTTTTTATTTATCAATCCGCACCAGTCTCCGTAAGTAACCACTGCAAAACCTTCGCTAAAAGGTTGCGCCCTGGAATATCGTAACGGAACTATGGTGTCCCCCTTTAGATTGATGTATCCCAAAATAACTGTAGCCGAACCATATTCGCCAATGAACTCTCCCATGACAGCCAATCCCTCGGAAAAATCAGAAAGCACTTGATATTTAGGATCCAGTACCATTTTCCCTTTCTTATCAACAACTCCTAAACGCTCTCCTTTCTGCACTCTGAAAAAACCGCCGGAAAACGTATTTACGTAATCCCATTCGCAGGGAACGACTTCCCGTCCCTTTTTATCAAGCATTCCCATTTTCCTGTTGATGCCAACAGGGCAATAACCATTTTTATAATAACCTATATATTCGTAGATACTGGGCGTAACCAGTTTATTTTTCTTATCTTTAAATCCATATTTCCCGTCTTTTACTATTTTTCGAAAACCGCCGGTATAATACAACTGACAATCACAACTATCTTCGTCAGAAGCTTTTTGCGAAAAAGCGACATTTGAAGCAAAAAAGAAAAGGAGAATGGGGAGAAAATATTTCATGGGTTTATCTTTTAATTTTGTACTTCAGTCAGATTTTTTAGTTGAGAATGGAGAATTGAAAATCGAAAATGATTTTTAAACTATATGTAAGCTATAAGCCATAAACTTTAAACACATGACATTCAATCTCCATTAAATAATTTCCAAGGCATTTTTTTCTATCCATCCAATGTTTCCGTTCTGAAGTTTTATTTTTAGCCAATCGGGCAATGCATCTTCTATATGGACTTTTGTTCCGGCATGAATCACGAATTTATCCAGGCTACTTTGGTCGGGAGAACTTTTCACAACCACCAACGCTTGCGTAATAACGGCGTTATCTTTGCTTTTGTAATCCGAATACTGCAGGTTAGCGAATAAAAAACTCAACACCGCAAAGAATAACAAAACAATTCCTCCGAAAAAAGACCCGCGTTTTACATTGTATCTGTCCGATAAAAAATAAATACATACTCCGGCACATAGTATAAACACAAAAACAATACAAAGCGTTGCCCAAGTATTAAATGAATAAAAATTAACCGCAGAGTTAAACCACTTTACAAGAAAAAAATCAGGCAATTCGTCAATTTTATCGACAATTTTTGCATTGGCAATTTTCAAATTCATTTGGATATCGGGATCTGACGGGGAAAGACGCAGAGCGCGTTCATAATTTAGAATAGCAAATGGGTAATCATTCATACGGTAATATGCATTTCCCAAATTATAATAAAGTTCTGCCGATTCAAAATCGCTTTCCAGTACCTTCTCATAAGATGAGATTGCCTGCCGGAAGTCTTTCGTTTTATAAAAAGCATTCCCTTCGCGCATTAACTCCTGCGGCTGCTTTGCCTGAAGATGAAGACAGAACGCAAAGAAAAACGACAAAAAAAGAAGCGCTTTTCTCACTACAAACGAAGTTAAAAAATGATGATTTCTATTTATAAAATACATCGTACTCATGCTGTTATTTATTTTAAAAACATACCATTTAAAAAGAAAAAAAATTCGTTTTCTTCAACCATTACGGCTTCTATTTCAATTCGTTTTCAACTTTTGTAATTACGTGAATAGCCTCATGATAAAGTTTATCCATATTTTCGGTTGTATCCCCCGGAGCAAAACGGGCATACTCGCAATCATTCAAAGCGTTCATAATTTGAGCTATGATTTCCTGATTTACATTTTTCTTTGCCAAAGATTCCTGAATCGAGTCCATTGACAATTTGGCCTGAGATATGTTAAACTTATCGCTCAGGTATCCCCACATGGCTTGCGATATTTCGACGTAAAAACCATTGACATCTTTATTTTCAAGAAATTTTTCCGCTTTTTTCAAACGTTTGCGAGCTACAGAAGTAGCCCTTTTCAACCGCATAGCAGAAACATTGTTTCGGGATTTCATTATTGATCTCAACAACAATATGCACGCTGTGGCCAAAACAAATGGTATAATTAAAAGAATCCAAAATAAATCCGACCTGAAAAATGATTTGTTTTTCGGATGTAATTTAACCGATTTATCTTTAATGTATTCTATATCGCTATTCAACAATTTTACTTCCTGCTTATTAGAGGAACTCAAAACTGCGCTTGAATTGGGATCTCCTTTTTCAACTTCTATGGCGTATTCATTCGTTTTCTGATCCACAAAACGTTTGGTTGTAGGATCGTAAAATGTAAATGTCGCCGAAGGGATAACATACTTTCCCTCGGAGCGGGGAATCAATATCCATTCAAAAGTTTTAGAACCGCTCACGCCTGCATCGCTCTTACTTAAATTTAACGATGTTTTGGGTTCGTACACTTCGAATCCCTGAGGGAAATTGACAACCGGCTTATCGATAAGCATAATATTTCCTTTACCGGAGATTGTCATTTTGTATGTAAACGCTTCGTTCGCTCTTACTTTTTGCCTGTCTACCGAGGTTTGCTGAGTAAAGGTTCCTACCGCGCCGGCAAAATCCTGCGGCTTCGAGGGCAAGGGCTCTACCGTAATGGTAACCGGATTGGAACGCAACGTCTTTTTCACCTGTTGCACCTGCGCAAAAAAAGGATCGTCGAACAAATCGAAAATACTACCCGTAGACCGGCGAGGGGCTTGTAATTGCGCAATTACGTCCAGTTCTAAGGGATCAATAGAAAGCCGTCCGCTTTCCTGAGGGAAGATGGCAATTTTTCTGATTTCGGCAACCGAATATGTCCTTCCATTATAGTTTTCGGTAGATTGCTTTACCCTGTCTTGCTTGTTATTGTCCAATTCCTCTACCCAAAAGCCCTTATTTGCAGGCAACTTTAATATTTGATATTGAGAAAGAGGAACTAAGGTATAAATTTTGTACGTAATAATTACTTGTTCACCTTGCGCCGCATTATTTTTGGAAGGCGCCGCCCGTACAAAAATGGAATTTTCGTCCAGAGTTGTCTGCCCCTGAGGTTGTTGCGTTTGCTGACGAGTTTGCGGTTGGGTCTGAGCGGGAGAACCGCCTCCTTTTTCAACCCGGACAGTTAACGCATTTGACTCATAGGTTTTTCCATCTACCTGGCAACTGGCGGCAAGTACAGAGAATATTCCTTCGGTTTTGGCTCTTAAGTAGTAAGTAAAAGAAATATTTGTAGATTGTTGTACCTGTCCGTTTGCGCTGGAAAAGAAATTGCTTATCGACTTGGAAGGGCCTCCTAAAAAATCAAAATCTTTGAATGAAGGGGGTTTTATATTGTCAACCTGTGCATTTACGGTGAAAGTCACTGTAAACTGCTGCCCTACTCCAACAACTGAAGGTCCTGAAGCAGAAATATTCACATTTTGACAAAAACCGCCTGCGCTAAATAACGCTGCTCCCCATAAAATAACAAATAAACAAACAATTCTTTTTGTACTCATATTTTTGTTGCTCAGATATTTTCAAATCTTTTTTTCAATTCCGGATGACCTAGCTTTTCCAGTTCAAGCAATTCCGTATAAGGGTTTTCGAGTTTTAATACTTTGCCGAAAGCCGGCTCGGTCTTATATCCTCTTCGTTTTAAAGCAATTATTTCTCCTTTAAAATTTTCTCCCAATAACTCCAGCAATTTATGTTCTATCAACATGTGTCGATATCCGGATTGGTTCTTTATTTTACAGGATTCGGCATATATCTCTATTTCAAAACCCTCCACGATAAAACTTGCCACATAACGAGTTTCATCCTCCTTCTCGGAAAAATTCTCGTAACCGGAATAACTCCGGCGAACAAGATTTTTAAAGCCAGCAAAATTATAAACTTCGCATATTATATCCAAATCGCTGCAGGGAATGTCTATTCCTAAAGGAATCGTACCAACCCAAATGGGATTAAATTCGCGCAAAGTATCAAAAATGTTTATATTTCCCAATACCTGAAGAGCATCTCTTTGCCGTTGATTACTGCATTCAAAAATTATTCCGCTTTCCATAACATTGATCGATAAATTGGGCCACAGAGAATTGAAGTTTCGTTAACTTTAGCTATTTTTTCAATTATTCGTTCCTTCAATTATTCAATCTTACATTTTTACCAGTCCTTTTCAATAATTTCCGGTTTTCCTTTTTCCTTTTTCTTATTCTTTTCCAACGTCTGTTTTTCGTTATTTTTCAGCGCGTTTAAAATCCGTTCGGCATCGTTTTTCTTCATTTCCTTCTGTTGCTGTTCTTCTTGTTGTTGCTGCCGTTGCTGTTGTTGATTATTATTTTGTTGCTGCTGTTGGTCTTTCTTGTCTTGCTTATTATCGTTTTTATCGTTATTCTGTTGTTGCTGTTTTTGTTGTTCCTGCTGAAGATACTTCATCGCATAAGCCAGATTATATTTGGCGTCGGCATCTTTCGGGTCGATACGCAACGAATTTTTATAAGCGTCCACGGCGTTTTGAAAACTTTCCATCGGATTGGAATTGGAACTTTCCAACCCTTGCTGTACGTAGCTGTTGCCCATATTATAATAAGTCTCCTTTTTCAAATTCTTATCAAGATTGGGGTCTTCCAATAACTTTTGATAATATAAGTTGGCTTCTTTAAAATGTTTCTGCCTGTACATGGAATTTGCCAGATTGTAATCGGCTTTGACGTAATTCGAATCTTTTGCTAACGCTTTACGGTACGATACTTCCGCATCGGCATATTTTTTATCCTGATATTCTTTATTTCCCTGCCTCACATATTGTTTTTTGGACTGACTCCATGCGGAACATGGAATTAATGCTAATATCAATGTGATACTTATAAAACTTATCTTTCTCATTTGCGCAAATCTTGTCATTTGTTGAAGAAATTGAGTTTTTATATTTTATGATAATCCGCAATGTTTCCCGCTAACCCTTGAAAAGACAGGTTTTATTACCCCTAAATCCCCTAAAGGGGACTTTTGGACAGTCTTTTTTCTTAAATTAGCCCCCTTTAGGGGGTTGGGGGTATTATCGAGGATAGTCATTTTATATTCTAACGATTGTTATTGTTTTCCTTTTTCCCAAAAAAATTGAATTGATTGAAATATTTATTCCTTTTTTCAACAATTAAAAAATCGCATAGCAAAAATGCCAATGCAATGATAAGAAAAAATTGGAAACGGCTTTCATAACTTGAAAATTCCTGGGTTTCGAATGTCTTGGCGTTCAAACTCCTTATTTTTTTAAAAATATCTTCCAAGCCGGCGTTTGAATTATTTGCCCTTGCATACGTTCCGTTTCCTGTTTTGGCAATTTGCAGCAGCATATCTTCGTTCAGTTTTGTGGTAATCGGCATCCGGTTTTTATCTTCTTTGTAACCGATGCGAACATCGTTTTTGTATACCGGGATAGGCACGCCGTCGGGCAATCCCATCCCGATAGTGTTTACCATAATGCCTTCTTTTCTAGCTAATTTTGCCATTTCTATGGCATCGTCTTCGTGGTTTTCTCCATCCGAAATAATAATAATGGCCCTGTTATCATTTTTTACCCATTTTTTGTTGTCGCCTGTTTCGTTTTCATCATAACCCAAAGTCCCCATGGCTTTTTCAATAGCGGCGCCGATGGCCGTGCCCTGCGTTTCTATCATGTTCGGAGAAATGGTCTCTAAAAACATTTTGGCGGCTCCGTAATCGCTGGTTAAAGGAATAAGCGTATATGCCTTGCCCGCAAAAATAACTATACCGATACGGTCGTTTGTCAATTTATCCAACATGTTGGAAATCGCTTGTTTTGCTCTTGCCAAACGATTCGGTTGAATATCTTCGGCCATCATACTATTTGAAATATCCAAACATACAACCAAATCAATTCCTTTTTTCTCTGCTTTTTCAATCGACGACCCTATTTGCGGATTGCTTAAAGTCAATACCAAAAACAAAAATACGCACATAACCAAAATAAACTTCAGTATGGGTTTCGTTTTGGAAACCGAGGGAGTGAGGCGATCAATCAAATAAGAATTGCCCAGTTCCGTCAGCGCTTTTTTCCTTCTTCTCCGCTTTAAGATAAACAGAAGAATAAAAACAGGAATAAGAAGTAATAAATATAATAAAAAAGGATGCTCAAAACGTATCATAATTTACTAAGTTATTGAAAATCTATATCTTTTATTTACGGCGTTGTCCTGAAATACAATAAACGGAGGATGATCTCCAATCCTAAAAAGACCAAGGCAAACAATATCCACGGGAAAAATTCTTCCTTACTTTTTTCAAATAAGGTTACGTCGACTTTTGATTTCTCCATCTTATCAATGTCTTCAAAAATGGTTTGGAGCGACTTTTTATCTGTAGCTCTGAAATAACTTCCTCCCGACAAACTGGCAATTCTGCGCAAAAGAGGCTCGTCTATCTGAACTTCCACATTCTGATATTGGATTCCAATAGGCGTTCTGAACGGATAAGGCGCCATCCCGATCCGGCCTGCCCCTATTGTATAAATTCTGATATTATATAAAGCCGCAATATCGGCCGCTGATTGCGGATCTATCGAACCCATATTGTTCACTCCGTCCGTCAACAAAATAATGGCTTTGCTTTTGGCTTTGCTATCTTTAATCCGGCTAACGGCCGTAGCCAATCCGTCTCCTAAAGCAGTTCCGTCGTCGATGATTCCTGTCCTTACATTTTTCAATAGCTGAGACAATACGTCGTGGTCTATCGTCAACGGACATTGGGTAAAGGCTTCTCCTGCAAAAACAACCAAACCTATACGATCATTGGGCCTCCCCTCAATAAATTTAAGCGCTACTTCTTTTGCCGCTTCCAACCTGTTGGGTTTAAAATCCTCCGCCAACATGCTGCTCGAAATATCCAAAGCCAGCATGATATCTATTCCCTCTATGTTCACTTCCTTCTTGCTCAGCTTCGCTTGGGGACGCGCCAAAGCGATAATGCATAAGGTCAATACCAACATCCGTAGAATAAACAGCGAGGGATAAATTTTCTGACGGAACGTTCTCTTCACGCCCTTAAACAAAGTTACGTTTGAGAACTGAATAGAGGGTTCTATTTTTTTCCGATGAAAAATATACCATACGATCAGTATAGGGATCAATATCAATCCAAACAAAAAGTATGGATTATGAAAAACGATTCCGTGCAACATAAATTATTCTTTTACTTCGGTGATTGTTGTTTCTGTTTGTTTTGATTCCGGTTCCGTTTGTATTTGCGGAATCGTTTGTTTCACAAAAGATACGGCCGTTTGCAGACATGCGTCGTGTTCGTCCGGCAACGGCATCGATTTGGCAAATTTTACCAAGTCGGAGGTCTGAAATACCTTGATCATTTTAGGAATCAATTCTTTATTTAGTTCGCCGACTTTTCCTAATTCGTCAATAATTTCGTCGCTAACCATTTCGGCGGCAGAAAATCCATAGCGCGCCGTCATATAAGAACGCAATATATCCGTTAATTCAGTATAATATTCTTTTACCCGTTCATTTTGCCAAAGCTTTTTCAACCGCAAAGTTTCCAAATCGCGCAATGCAATTTGATGGGCAGGTAAAGGAGGTTTCACCGGCAAAGGAATCAAGGGTTTATTCGCTTTATATCGTTTAATGGCATAAACTAACGCCAATAAGATCAACCCAATAGCTGGTATCGCCAATAGGTACGGAAGAATTTCCCTAAATGTAACCGGTTCTTTTTGAATACTCTTAATATCCTTAATTGCTTTCGTCGTATCAACGGCAATAGCTGTTACATGGATGAACATCGGATCGATAGCGGCCTCGTAAATGGTAGTATCGTCCGGATATTGATACCGCACCGACAAACCGTTTATTTCATGCTGTCCTTCGGTGAAGGAGGTCAGAATTAAAGTTTCCGTTACAGCGGCAATCTCCTTCTTTTCGTTGAAAGACGTATCGATCCGGAAACTTAGTATTTCAATTTCTTTCGACAATCCTTCATTATTCTGAGCGGAAGGGAAAAAGAGAATCGCATTTTTAGGATTTTCTACAGTGATTTTCATTTCCGCCTGGTCTCCCATAACTAATTTTATGGGATTTAAAGACGCCTTTACCTGAAGCGGACTCTCGGAAGACTGAGCATAAATACAACCGCTAAACAAAAGAATTAAAAAAAATAATTGAAAAAAGCCTTTTCTAAGCATATTACATTTTTTGTTCACGTTTTTTAAATAACATCAATAACGGTTTTACATAATCTTCTCCTGTCCGTATATCAGCCTTATCTATTCCGTATCTTTTAAAAATCTCATTTACATAGCGTTCATGATTCTGATAGGTTCCCGAAAATTCCTCTCTTATTTTCCTGGAAGAGGTATCTACCCATACAAGTTGCCCCGATTCCGGATCTAAGAAATGAGCCAAACCCAAATCTGGTAACGATTTTTCATGACGGTCAGAAACTCTTAGCGCCACCAAATCATGCTTTTTGGAAGCAATCTTTAATGCATCCTCAAAACCGACATCATAAAAATCAGACAAAAGAAAAACGGTGCAACTCTTTTTAATGACATTGGTAAAATATCGTAAACCCTCGCTTAAATTTGTTTTGGAGCTAACAGGCTTAAAATCGATCAGTTCCCGTATAATTCTCAAAATATGCTTGGTCCCTTTTTTAGGGGGAATAAACTTCTCTATCCGGTCGCTGAAAAAAATTACGCCTACTTTATCGTTATTATAAATAGCCGAAAAAGACAAAATGGCCGATACTTCGGCCATCAATTCCCCTTTAAATTGAAGATTTGTGCCGAACTGATGCGATCCGCTTACGTCAATCAAAAGCATAACCGTTAATTCCCGCTCTTCTTCAAAAACCTTGATATACGGATGATTAAGCCGAGCCGTTACATTCCAGTCGATATTACGAACGTCGTCTCCATACTGATATTCCCTCACCTCGCTGAACGCCATTCCTTTTCCTTTAAACGCGCTATGATATTCCCCGGAAAATAGATGTTTGGAAAGCTGCTTGGTTTTAATTTCTATTTTCCGAACTTTTGTTAATAAATTAGTTTCCATATAAAAATCATTCTGAGAAGGTCTTTCCATTTCCTTAAAAGGAAATAAGACTTATTCTAGTTTCCTTATCTAAAATTCTTATGTTCATCCCAATGAACTCATTATTCAAAAACTTTCTTCTTACCCAATCGGTTTTTAAGGAACTTCGACAGTATTAAGGATCTCATTGATAATTTCTTCGGAAGATATATTTTCAGCCTCCGCTTCATAAGTCAATCCGATTCTATGCCTCATCACGTCCATGCAAATAGCGCGGACATCTTCGGGAATTACATATCCTCTACGCTTGATAAATGCGTATGCCTTAGCGGCTAAAGCCAAATTAATGGTTGCGCGGGGAGAAGCGCCGTAGCTAATCAAATTTTTGAACTTGGATATTTTGAATTCTTCGGGATAACGGGTGGCAAAAACAATGTCGGTAATATAATTTTCGATTTTTTCGTCCAAATAAACTTCTCTTGTAATTTTACGTGCCTTGATAATGTCTTCCGGCTTTAAAACTGCATTAATTTTAGCGGTTGTATTACCCATATTCTGGCGAAGGATTTGTTTTTCTTCCTCTTTTTGAGGGTATGAAATAACCACTTTCATCATGAATCTATCCACCTGGGCTTCGGGAAGAGGATAGGTTCCCTCTTGCTCAATCGGATTCTGCGTGGCCAATACCAAAAAAGGTTCTTCTAGTTTATAAGTCTTTTCTCCGATGGTAACCTGGCGTTCCTGCATGGCTTCGAGCAATGCGCTCTGGACTTTTGCCGGAGCGCGGTTGATTTCGTCCGCTAAAATAAAATTAGAAAAAATCGGGCCTTTTTTAACGGAAAATACTTCCTCTTTAGGACTATAAATCATGGTTCCTATTAAATCGGCGGGCAATAAATCCGGCGTAAATTGAATTCTGCTGAATTTTGCCTGAATAGCGCTGGCCAATGAATTAATAGCTAATGTCTTTGCCAAGCCTGGAACCCCCTCGAGCAGTATATGCCCATTAGACAACAAACCGATAACCAAACATTCCATCATGTGTTTTTGGCCTACAATTGATTTTTTCAACTCCAGGTTAAGAATGTCTATAAACGCGCTTTCTTGCTGAATGCGTTCATTGAGCTCTTTAATGTCAATTGATTCGTTCATACTTTTAATTCAAAATTTAATTTTAAGTTGCAAATATAAATAAAGTAATTCTTTTCTCTAGTCTAGTTGCCTATTCTATTTAAATATGCGTCAAAAAAAATCTATGCTATTAAGAGATCCCTCGCTACGTTCAGAATAATGAGCATTCTTGGGTTAGAAGGGGCGGGGGGGGGGGGGGGGGGGGGGGGG
>JAVBLV010000036.1:0-18900 GCA_031553195.1 Bacteroidales bacterium | reverse complement strand
TGGGGGTGTGTGTGTGTGTGTGTGTGTGTGTGTGTGTGTGTGTGTGTGTGTGTGTGTGTGTGTGTGTGTGTGTGTGTGTGTGTGTGTGTGTGTGTGTGTGTGTTACACTTTTTCGTCAGAAATACAAGAAAAAAGGCAGATATTTTTTGAAAAAAATTTGAAGAAGAGTATTGCCAAAGATCAATACCATTGAGGTGTGAATTCATTTTGAAATTCATGCGATTTATGTGAAATATTGACGCTCTAACGTTAAAGAATTCCATTTTGGTAAATAATAACATGTGTTTTTGTACCCACGCCTGAACTATTTCTGTCTATACATCAAAAACTATACCGATAAATATATTTATGTTTAGTCGTTAATATTAAAATGCATAAATTTCTGAAATTCAGTTGTGAAATTAATTTCGACACCTTAGTGCATTTGTAAATTTCAAAAAGAACAAAATACTTAAAATACCCTTTTCTTAATCAGGCATATTTAAACGATTCTTCAAATTTACAACAAAAATAAGACAACAACCAAAGAATTTTGTGTTTTTAACAGATGGAAAGTGTTCGGACAAAAGTTTTTTTGTCAATAAAGCCATGATTTTGTAGCGATTGATTTAGCGCGAGGAGGTAATAATAATAGGAAACTATTTAAAAATTTAAGGAAAGATTTTGAGAGGTGGAATTGATTCTAATTTTTCTTACATTTGTAATGCTGGAAAGGCAAATTTTGGGGGAAATAGAATTAAGCGAGCAAATAAATTTTTGAGTTCGATATAATACACGCTAAATTCTAGACAAGAGCTTAATCAATTGAATAATAAAAGAATAGTTTTAGCCGTTTTACCCTGGATTTTGCTGAAATAAAATTTCAGGATTCAATATTTTGTAATTTGCGAGGTAACAAGACAATCGAATGAAATTCTTACATACCGCCGATTGGCATTTAGGACAAACATTTTTTGAATATGATCGTAAGACCGAACATTTGCAATTTCTTACCTGGTTGAAAGATCAGATCGGGGAATTGGAAATAGATGTTTTATTAATAGCGGGAGACGTGTTCGACAGTCCGAATCCGTCTGCCGAATCGCAAAAAATGTTCTATCAATTTTTAAGGGAAGCCACTGCTCAAAACCCTCCATTACAAATTATCATAATTGCCGGTAATCACGATTCGGCGGCGCGGCTCGAAGCGCCTGACCCTTTGCTCCGGGAAATGAATGTTTTTGTTAGAGGAGTTATAAAAAGGACGATACTAGGAGATATAGACTATGAACATTTGATCATCCCTATTCATAAAGACGGAGAAATAGCGGCGTGGTGTCTGGCTGTTCCTTATTTGCGCCAGGGCGATTATCCGAATGCGGAAAATTATGCGCAAGGAGTAAAAAAAATGTATGAAACCTTATTTGAAAAAATTCAAGATAAACGGGAACCCTTAATCGCCATGGGGCATTTGCAGGCTTCGGGTTCGGAAATTTCGGAAAATGATCGTTCGGAACGAACTGTAATCGGAGGGTTGGAATGCGTCTCGCCCGATTCATTTCCGGCTAAGATTGCTTATACGGCCTTAGGACATTTACACAGGGCGCAACGAGTGTCGGGAAGAGAAAATGTGCGTTATTCGGGCGCTCCTTTACCGATGTCGTTTGCCGAAAAAAATAATAAACAAGGCGTTACGGTTTTTGAAATAGCAGATCAGCTAAAAATACAACACATCGAATTCGATACGCCGGTTAAAATGCTGAGTATTCCTCGCCAAGCGGAACCTTTAAACAAAGTGTTGGAGGAAATTGCCTTACTTTCTGATGGGGAAATATCGGAAACTTCTCCTTATTTGGAAATAAAAGTGTTGATTACAGAGCCCGAGCCGTCGCTCAGGCATCAAATTGAAGAAGCGTTAAAAAATAAATCGGCGCGATTGGCTCGTATTGTAGCGGTAACTCCCGGAAGAAGAATCGAAATGGGAAACATAACCTATGAAGAATTACAAACCATTAACCCGATTGATATAGCCGTAGACGTATTCAGAAAACGATTCGGAGGGGAGGAGATGCCTAATACGATGAAAGATTTGTTGCAAACCATTATCAGGGAGGTAGAACAATGAAGATATTGGCTATTAGAGGAAAAAACCTGGCGTCGTTGGAAGGGGGTTTCGAAATTGATTTTGCGACGGAACCTTTAAGATCGGCCGGTATTTTTGCCATTACAGGCAGCACCGGTTCCGGGAAATCTACATTGCTCGACGCTTTGTGCCTGGCCCTTTTTGATAATACCCCGAGGGTTAGCCATGCAGGAGAAAATAATGTTTTTATTCCTGATGTGGGCGATAAAACCATTCACCAGAAAGATAGCCGGAATTTGTTGCGAAGGGGAACCTCCGATGCGTATGCCGAAGTCGATTTTGTGTCGCTTGGCGGAGAAAAATATCGCTCTACCTGGTCTGTAAAACGAGCCAGAAACAGAGTGGAGGGATCTTTGCAGAGTAGCGAACTCAGACTGTTAAATATCTCTTCAGGAACCGAGGCTCAGGGACGGAAAACAGAATTGCTCGCTAAAATAGTCGAATTGATAGGACTAACCTTCGACCAGTTTACCAGGGCCGTATTACTTGCCCAGGGCGATTTTGCCGCATTTTTAAAAGCTAAGCAATCCGAAAAAGCAGAGTTATTGGAAAAGCTTACGGGAACGGATATTTATTCTCGTATTTCAATGGCTATTTATGAAAAATCAAAAAGAAATGAACAGGAATATCAAGCGCTTAAAGAAAGGGTTCAGGATATAGAATTGCTTACGGATGAACAAATAGAAATATTTATTTCGGAAAAGGAAGCCATCGGGAAAGAACAGTTGGAGTTAAAAACAATAATCGGAGTTTTGACGGAAAAGATAAAATGGATAGAAAACGACCGGATTTTGCGCGAAGCTGTCGCCGGAGCAGAAAAACTATTAGCGGACGCGCAAAGCGCTATTGCGTTGGCCCAGCCAAGGTTTGATTTTATTGCTCAAATTGAAAGCGTTCAGGAAATCAGGGATCCCTTTAATGAACTTCAGAATACAAAAAAACAACTGGAGGGCTTGAACGTAAATTTGAAAAAACAAGAAAACGAATATCAAAATAATTCGAAATTATTATCGCAAGCCGTGGAAGCGCATGTAACATGGGAAAAGGAACAAACGGAACTCGATAAACAAATAGAGACAATTGAGCCTGAGGCAATAAAAGCCAGGGCATTAGACGTTCAAATCAATGGGACAAAAACAAATGTCGAAGAAGCCGGAATAGAATTGGAAAAAGCCCGTTTATCCAAAGAACGAATAGAAAAAAACACTCAAGTTCTTGCCAAAGATATCGAAAAAGCAAAAGAATTGATTCAAAAATTCGCTCAATGGTTCAGTCAACACAATGCTTACAAAGGAATAATTCCTAAGATCGACTTGATTATTTCTTTGCTCGACGATGCGCGCGCGACCAAAGAACAAGGCGTCCTGAACTTGAACTTACAGCATAAAAACAGGGGTATTCTGGAGGACGAACAAAAAAAATTAACTGCATTTAAAGAAAAACTTGAGCATTTGAGTAATTTGTTGCCTTCTGAAATTGCGGCTTTGAGAACAAAGTTAAAAGACGGGGATCCTTGCCCCGTATGCGGAAGTTTGCATCATCCTGTACAGGAAATAAAAGAGGATCAAAAGTTAAAATTGAAAGAAGAGGAACTAACCAAAGCAAAGCAATCTATTTCGGATGAGATATTGTTATTAACCGAAAGCATTGATAAAAGGAAAACCGAAATGACCCGTTTGACTGCATTGATTGAAAATTATGCAAAACAGTCCGAAGACGCAATGGCTAAAGCCGGAAATTATCTGTCTGTTTTAACGTTTTCGAAAGACGAATGGGAACAAGGCATTCTGCAAACAAAATTGAAGGATATTGCCGTTCAATGGAATAAAAATAACGAAAATAATGCAAAAGCCGAAGGGGTTATTACAAGTAAAAGCGCGTTGCTTCTGAGCGAACAAAACAATCTTGCCGAAGCAAAAAATAACGTCGACCTGAAAACAAAAAAACAATCGGAATTAGCGGAAATCCTTGAAAATTTGCAAAAAGAAAGGGCAAAATTACTAGGCGGCAAACCGGCAGACGAAGTTGCAAGGACTTTTGCGGCTAAAAGAAAAGAATGGGCTGAAAAATTAAAAAGATCGGAAGAAACTAAAAATGATTTTGTCAAAAAACAAGAAACGCTAAAAGGAATTATTAGTCAAATAAATAATGAATCTGCGCGACTTTCGGAACGGAATTTTTCTCTTCAAAATACTGTGAATGATTGGATTGAAGAGAAAAAAGGAGAGATTTCGGAGGAACGGCTTTCGGAATTATTATTAAAAGATAACCATTGGTTAGATGCTGAAAAGCAATTTTTGAATAGTTTAAAGGAGCGGGAAACTTCGGCTAAAACAAGGCTTTCGGAACGGAAAGATAATTATGCAAAACATAATAACTCATTAACCAAACCTCAAAATGAAGAAGAAACCGAAGCATTTTTATCGAAACAATTAGATGGCGAAAATCTCCAAATAGAACAAAAGACAAAGCGCATTGCAGAAATCGATGTCGCTCTTGCGAATCACGTTAAGGGGAAAGAGCGGGTAAAAGCTTTTGAAAAAGAACTTGCCGAAAAACGAATATCATCCGAGAATTGGAAAAAGTTGAATGAACTATTGGGCTCTGCAAACGGATCGAAATTTAAAGAAATTGCCCAAGGTTATACTTTGGATGCGCTATTGGCCTATGCCAATAAACATTTAAAGGAGCTGTCCAGACGTTACGAATTGCAACGGATTCCGGAAACGCTTGCTTTGCAGGTCACTGATTTGGATATGCTTGGCGAAGTTAGAACCGTTCACTCTTTGTCGGGAGGAGAATCGTTTCTGATATCACTGGCTCTCGCTTTGGGACTTTCGTCTCTCTCTTCCAGTAAGATGAGGGTAGAGTCGTTATTTATCGACGAAGGTTTTGGTTCGTTGGATATTGATACCTTGCGCATTGCTATGGACGCGCTCGAACGTCTTCAAACCGAAGGCCGTAAAATCGGCGTTATTTCACATGTCGCCGAAATGACCGAACGTATTGCAACACAAATACGGGTAGTAAAGACGATAAATGGCAAAAGCAAAATTGAAATAATTTGATCAATTTAATTGAAAGTTGAGAATTGAGAGTTAAGAATGGTTTTTTACGAGAAAATAATAGAATAGGGAAGACGACTGCGTAGCAACATTATAAACCTGATAACTTTATGAACGTTGCAAACAAGGATAACTCTCAGCGCCCTTAGCGCCTTTGTGGATTACATATTCCGTTTTGAATAGAATGGCAGTTAAAATAGATTTCTCTTTTAAATGGTTTCTTAGTAAATTTGCAATTTGTGCAGAAAAACTATAATTCAACGGAACGATGAGAGCATTCTTTTTCACTATTGCATTTTTGTTAGTTTATTCAGGGTTCTGCCAAACAGACGAAACAATGGAGAATCCGTTTACGTACGAGGTTAATAAGTTATATCCCAGAGTAAACGTTATTCCCTACTCTTCGGAAGAAGACTTATTGAAACAGGATTATAAAAATTCTCCCTATGTGCTTTCATTAAATGGAATGTGGAAGTTTAAATGGGCAAAAGGGAATTTTGCAGAAAAACCCGAAAGCATATTTCATCCTAAATATGTTATTGATAATACCTGGGAAGATATTTCAGCGCCCTCCAATTGGGAACTGAACGGTATAGGAACCCTTTCTAACGGGAAACTTCCGTTTCTTTCTACGCCCCCGTCAATTGCCGAAGAAGAAAATATCACAGGCGCTTATTACCAGGAATTCGAGATCCCTAAAGATTGGAAAGAAACAAGTATTTACCTTTATTTCGGCGGAGTAAAATCTGCATTTAAGGTGTGGATAAATGGAAAATATGTGGGATATAGCCAAGACTCAAAAACGCCTTCCGAATTTGAAATCAGCAAATTTGTAGAACCCGGCCTTTTGAACAAAATGTTGGTAATGGTTTATGCCTACTCTGCAGGTTCTTATTTGGAAACGCAATATGCACTGAACCTGAGCGGGATTGAACAAGATGTTTTTATCTACTCTAAAACGCTGATCAACATCTATGATTATAAAGTAGAAACTACGTTGGACAAAAAATTTAAAGACGGCAACCTGCGCCTGCAAATCAAACTGGAAAATAACATGGGTTCATCTTTCCTTTCGGGGAAAAAGGAATATTATCTCGAGGCTGAAATTTGGGATGAAAAAGGAATGATGAACAAATATTACAAATATTTTACTGTTGGCGGCAAAGAAAAATTTATAGATGTTGAGTTCAATGAAGTCATTGAATCTCCCCGTAAGTGGACGGCAGAAACGCCTAATTTATACACTCTAATACTCAGACTAAAAGATAAAAAGCAAAATGAATTGGAGTTGACGGGTTGTAAAATCGGCTTCAGGACTTTTGAAGTCAAAAACGGTTTGCTATTAGTGAACGGAACAGCCATAAAGATTAAGGGCGTAAACCGGCCCGAATATGAAGATTCCATGGGATGCGTAGTTTCCGAAAAGGTAATGTTGCAAGACATTAAGTTAATGAAGGAAAACAATATCAATGCAGTGCGCACAATTAACCATCCAAGCCATCCGCGTTTTTATGAACTTTGCGATTTGTACGGATTGTACGTTATTAACGAGGCCAATGCCGCATTATATAAAGGAGCCAACCGCGACGATTTGGCGCGAAACATAGAATGGGAAGAACCGACCGTAGCGCGCGTGCGCAACATGTACGAGAGAGACAAGAATCATCCTTGTATCATTATGTGGTCGTTAGGAAACGGATCTTCAAACGGAATTTGTTACGAAAACGCTTACAAATGGCTGAAAGAAAGGGATAATATTACGCCCATCCTTTATAAATCCGCTCAATTATATTGGAATTCGGATGTGCATAGCCCGACTTGTCCTACGCTCAAAAACCTGTCGGAATATGGAAGCAAAACCCAAAAATTACCTTTAATTATGGCGGAATATATGCCAATAATGGGAAATTGCCTGGGCGGGTTAAAAGAATATTGGGATACGATTTACAAATACCCCCAATTACAAGGCGGTTGTATCGGTAGTTGGATAGACCAAGGGAAAATACAAAGGGATGCCAGTAATCATAAATATTGGACATTGGGCGATAATATGAGCATTACAAAAGCTTATAATATGGGAGGTTTGCTGCTGCCCAACAGAATTCCTCATCCTCAATTGGCCGAAGTAAAGAGAGCCTATCAAAATATGAAGGTGGTTCCTGTCAATATTTCTGAGGGAGAATTTGAAGTGTTTAATTTTTACGACTTTACCAATCTGAAAGAATTGGAGCTAAATTACAGGATATTTTCAAATCTGAAGCAAAGCGTTTCTGAGGGCGAGATCACTGTCGATGTAAGACCGCGCCAATCGGCCAAATTCAGTATCAAAATTCCGAAAATGAATACTTATCCCAACGAAGATTATTACATTATTTTTACTTTGCGTCAGAAACAAACGGGAAATATAATAGAAAAGGGAACCGAGTTGGGATTTGAACAATTTGAATTAAAGATGAATAAGCCTTCCAAATCGGTTGTTTCCGAAACCGATATGAAAGAGGTTTTTGTTAAAGAAGATTCGGCGCAAGCGTTAATCTATACCGAAGATATCGAACTGATTTTCGATAAAAAGAACGTAAAACTTACTCGTTTTGCTTTTCATGATGCCGAAGTTTTGAAATCGTCGCCAACGCTTAATTTTTTCAGGGCGCCGACAGATAACGACTATGAAGATAATAACGGACAAAATATTTGGAAGGTAAGCGGATTCAATCATTTGAAAACTCGTATAAACGATGTGAAAATCAGAAGGATAAATAAAAATATCGTACGAATTCTTTTGGCGTTTTCTTTAGATAACATAATGAATGAACCGTTGTTTAATATTTTCCAAACCTACACCATTTATGGAAGCGGAGATATTTTTATTGAGAATAGGATAAACCCAACCAAATTAGTGCAGGCGTTGCCTAAAATCGGGATGCAGATGCAGCTTCCTTCAAGCTTTGTTAATGCTTATTGGTATGGTTTGGATAACGAAACCTATTCCGATCGCAAAGCTTCCGGAAAAATCGGCGCACACAACGTTCCGACAGAAAATCTGTACAATGTTTATTTGCGTCCCCAGGAAAGCGGAAATCACGTCGATACCCGATGGGTGAGTTTTGCCGCCAACAACAACTTGGGATTATTTTTCGATGCGGATGTCAATTTTAATTTCAGCGTTCGCCCTTATGACGATGAAAACCTTGCCGGCGCAAAAAGCGCCGTTGAATTGCAGAAGAAACCTTACTATGTTTTGAACATAGACTATGCGCAAGCAGGCATTGGTTCGGCGACTTGCGATAACGATCTTCCCGATAAATATGTGATACGAAATCAGAATGTTTCGTTTACCTTGCACATGAAGCCGTTCCATCTTGACGAGGCTAAACCCGAGTATTTCAGGATGACAAAATTTGAACATCCTGTTAACGATATTCTTTCAACCCCTAAGATTGTTTCCGATAGAAAAAATTTCGATTCCACGATGTTTATTAGCTTGGTTTCGGATCAGCCCGACGTGCAAATCCATTATACCTTGGACGGAACCGAACCGACAGAACATTCCACGCTTTATGCAAAACCTTTTGAAATACAAAAAACGACGATAATTTGTGCCAGGGCGTTTAAAAAAGATTTTGCGCCGTCGTTTACTGCCAAAGCTTCTTTCAATTTTAATTATGCCAAATCGGTAACTTATGAATATTCCCCCAATACTCCGTATAATAAAAGTATAGAAAGCATTCCGTTTGATAATATCCGGGGAAAGGCGACAAATTTGGAAAATAATTGGGTAGGATTTTCGGGGAATGATTTTATTGCCACGGTGGAATTGGTGAAACCTTTGAATATAAAATCGGTAGAAGTTGGTTTCGCGCATATTCCCGATGCGTGGGCATTTTTGCCTATAAACATGGCCGTTTCTTTTTCGGAAGACGGAACGAATTTTTCTACTCCCGTAAAAGTATCTTCCCCATTTAATTCCGCCGACGAAAAAACGGATATGCCGAACGCCGTGGATATAAAAGTAGATGCGGAAGGGAAAAATATACGATTTGTAAAAATAGAAGCCAAAAATTTAGGGAAGATTCCCGATTGGCATTCAGCCAAAGGTTTGAAACCCTGGATTATGATAGATGAAATTAGTATTATTGAAAAATTGCCGGAACCTGAAAGCAAACCGGAATCAAAAATAGAAGAAAAAAAATAAAGTATAAATGGGATTAAAATGTGGTATTGTTGGGTTAACCAACATAGGGAAAACGACAATTTTTAACTGTATTTCCAATACAAAAGCGCAAACGACAAACTTTGCGTATAGCGTAAACAAATCAAATATGGGAGTGGCCGACGTTCCCGATCTTCGATTGCTTGAACTGGATAAAATTATCAAAGCCGAAAAATTGGTTCCTACAACCATAGAAATAGTAGACATTCCCGGATTGGCCAAGGGAGCCAGTCAGGGGGAAGGAATCGGCAATTCATTTTTGGCCGATATTCGCCAAACGGATGCAATTATTCATGTGTTGCGCTGTTTCGACGACCCTAATTTGCCTCATGTAGAAGGCAGCATAGATCCGGTGAGGGATAAGGAAATCGTCGATCTGGAATTGCAGGTAAAAGATTTGGAACAGGTAGAACGTAAAATGCAACGCTTGGAAAAAGCGGCTAAAGCAGGAGAGAAGGATGCCAAACAAGGCTTGGAAGTATTGAAAAGATACAAAGAACATTTTGAAAATTTCCAAAATGCCAGAACGTTGGAAGTATCTGAGGAGGAACATAAATATGTAGCCGATATGATGTTGCTGACAGAAAAACCGGTATTGTACGTTTGCAATGTCGATGATAAATCTGCCGCTACAACCAATCCGTATGTAGAATCTCTTAAAGAAGCCGTCAAAAATGAGAATACCGAAGTTTTGGTTATTGCCGGAGCCTTGGAGGCCGAGATTGCAGAATTGGATAATGAAGAAGATAAGATGGCTTTCTTGCAAGATGCAGGTCTGCAGGAACCGGGCGTGAACCGCTTGGTTCGTTCGGCTTACAAACTTCTGAATTTGATTTCTTTTTTTACGGTGGGCGGAAAAGAAAACAGAGCTTGGACAGTGAAACAAGGCGCTTTGGCCCCTCAGGCAGCCGGAGCAATACATAGCGACCTGGAAAGAGGCTTTATTCGCGCGGAGGTGATAAAATACAATGACTTAATTACGCTTGGAAGCGAACTGAAATGCAAAGAAGCCGGGAAACTATCTGTAGAAGGCAAAAATTACGTCGTACAAGACGGAGATATTTTGCATATACGATTCAACGTTTAATAGCGATCCGAAATTTATAAACTCAGGGTTTAAGCGGATGTGAAATAGCTTGATTTTTTTTTAACCGAAGAACTTTAAACTAAATACGCGCAAACGTTCTAACATTACAAACGCTAAACGCTAAAAACATTTCAACATTACAAACTTTATAATAAAAATAGTATGATACAAAGAATCCAATCTGTGCTTTTGGTTTTTGTTTTGGTAGGCATTATTCTAATGTTTATTTTTCCTGTAGCGACTTATTCTCTCGAAGATGTGGCCGGAACTAAAATGAAAACAGAGTTGAACCTTTTTCCTAAAGAAAGCCCCTCGCAAATCAATCAAGCCGATTATATAAATCCTATCTATCTACCTATAACGGCTACTGTTTTGGGCATTTTAACCCTGATCATCATTTTTATGTACAGGAACAGAATTCTTCAAATTCGGATGATAGCTGTTGCCGTATTGATTAATCTGGCTTATATTGCTCTTGTTTTCTTTCTTGCGGTAGACGGCTATGCCAAAATATTACAGGAACAATTTAAAACATCCGTTCATATTTCCTATTTTGTAGGAACCTATATCCCGCTGGTTACTATTGCTTTGCTTATATGGGCGCAAAACGCCGTTAAAAAAGACGAAAGAAAGGTGCGTTCCGCCGACCGGCTTCGATAATCAAAAAAAGGGCTTAACCCAACTTTCACTCTTTTGTTTGCTAACTATTTGTTGGTAAGAAGATAACGACAATCAGAATAATAACTGTGTCCTACAGATTTTTATTTTTCAGTTTTAATGCTGTGTGTCTGTACAGGTTGCTTTGCTGAATCCTCCAAACGGTAATAAGGAGAATCCCTTCCCGAGCTTGATACAAAGTTACAATAAGATATTTTACCAAAAGTGTCCTACATTTCGGATTTGAGAAGATTCAGCAAAACACTACGACTGGTTTTCAGTGTATTATCATTATGAAGACTCTTGAAATGAGCTTATTTTTCATGAAAAATAATTTATTGAGTGAAAGTTGGGCTAAGTGAAAATATCAAAAGTCAAAAGAGGATGAGTAAGGGAATAACGGCTTACGACAGATGGCGTTAAGAAAAATCATTAGTGGAGGCGTTAAAAACAAAATTCTGTTCGAAGCCTCCTTTCGAAAAATGGCATAACAGCGTTTGTTATTTATGGGTTGGAATAACAGCGTCGACGGGCGAGTTATTTTGTTTAGCCGCAACAAATGATTTTTTAGCATATTTGTCGTCAGCCTTGACTTTTTGTTTCTTTTGCGTCAAGGCAAAAGAAAGATCACAATGCAGTCTATTACATTCTTACCATTATGATAGAAACATTAAAAATTATCTCCACCTGTTTTTTACACTGACCCGTTTCTCCCTGAGCGTATTCTTTAATGGCAATTTTTCGCGACATAGTTCTTTGTTTTTTTATCAAAGATTTCATCCGAATAACCCTGCTATTCCTTTACAAATTTTATTTTCAAGACAAATATTCATTTTTTCAAGTGTTTTCCTTAATAATAATGAACAAGTGTTTCATCAATTTCATTTTTATTAAAAAAATGAAATTTGCTTGGCTGTTATTATGTTTTGCCGTATATTTGATTCGTTATTTAGATATGCATGCCAAAATCAAATAGTTAGAATTTTTATGGCGATTTATTTTGTCTCGTTCTATAGATTTAATAAGAAAATGCATACCAGTAGTGGTTTGTATCCTATCAAGTTCAAAAAAATTCTGGCGTTTATAAAGGAACTCATCTTAATTATTTATATTTCATACTTTCTTTATAAGCTTTAGAGCCGTCTAAAATTTAAACTTTGTACTTAGAAGTTGTCTAAAAATTTTTCTATGAAGTATTTTGAGTCTAAAAATGCAATTTTTTGTCGGAATTTTTACCAAATAGCGCTACTATTCTTGAAAAATCCCGCCTGCAAACCTGCTATTTTTATCTCTCAAAATTTTTTCCATAAAAATTTAGACAACCTCTTACAAAAAAGTGTTTTCTTTTTGGCATATAAAAGACAAGATTTCGCAAGATTCCTGTATGATTTTAATGCATAAAACGATGAATAGTCATTCAAAGAGATTTTATTGAAATATGAACTTTTTTAATGCCATATCCCCTGTATTTTATGTGAATTGCATGACTTTTAAAATGATTTCATGGAGGGATGATACTTGCCTTTGCCAATACCCCTCCTTGAAATCTCCCCAAAAAAAATCTGTCCGTTTTCTTGCATTTCAGACGGAAAAGCGTAGCACAAACACCAAGCGATTTAGTAAATCGTTCTCCTGCGCGTCAAGGTATTACATTTTTTTCAAAACTTTCAAACGTTCTCTGTTTTATTTCATACGGAATATGTTCATACTCAAATATTACCGATCAATTGTCTTGATGATTGATCGTTTCTGTATGTGTAGTTTTTATAAAATAAAAAAATATATTATATTTGCAATTAATTTATATTATCTTAATCTAAAAAATCAAAATTATGAGAAAACAATTTATTTTATTATTTGCTTTTCTGTTTAGCGGAATCCTGTTGCAGGCTCAGCAAACAGTTACCATCGGAACGGGAACAACTTCCCAGAATGGTCCCATTACCGGTTATCGGGGCTATGAACGTATGGCAACTTTGTATACACCCTCAGATGGTTTAGTTGCCGGCTATATTACTCAACTGGCATGGAATAAGGGATCAGGAAGTGCAGCCACGATTCCGGTTAAAATTTATTTGAGAGAAGTTACCGATACATCATTACCTTCCACAGCTTCTATGACTTGGAATACATTGAAAGGAGGAGCTGCTTTGGTGTTTGACGCCTCTTTAACAACTCCCGCTGCTTCGGGTTGGTTTACTGTTGATTTAAATGAAGGCGTTTTTAATTATAGTGGAACCAATAATTTGATGGTATTGGTTGAATGTAATTTAGGAGGTTCCGGAACTTCAAGCCAACAGAATTATTGGTACTATACTTTTTCGGGAACCAATAATAATGCATATGCCAGCGCGGACGGTTATATGGACGATGACGATACTTTTGATGATATATATTATTATGGGGTTTCAGGTCGCGATAATTTTAGACCTAACATTCAAATAACCATTTCTTCCACTCCTCCTGTTATTTGTAGTAGACCATTGAATTTAACAGCGAATAATATAACTTCTACCGGCGCTGATTTGAATTGGTACAGGAATGGAAGCGCCAGCCAATGGATAGTTTCTTACAAGGCCGCCTCCGATGTTGCATGGACCGACGATATAGCATACGACACGGCTTATTCATTTACGTCATTAACTCCGGCAACTACTTATACCGTTAATGTAATGGGCTATTGCGGAATAGGAGACACCAGTTCTGTTGCGAGCGTTACTTTTACTACGCCTTGCGTAGCGGCAACGCTGCCTATATTCGAAAATTTCGACGCGCTTTCTACGGGAACGCCCGTTCCTGTATGCTGGTATAGAAAACAAGATTATAGTTTTGCCGAGGCCAATGTGAGCGATTACGAATATTATTCCCCATTCAATGGCTATAGTT
This sequence comes from Bacteroidales bacterium, assembly GCA_031553195.1. Lineage (GTDB taxonomy): Bacteria > Bacteroidota > Bacteroidia > Bacteroidales > P3 > JAVBLV01. The sequence goes on along the minus strand of JAVBLV010000036.1, from coordinate 4,873 downwards.
TGTATAATGCTGTGTCTTCATCGACGCAAAATACGGCATTAATCAGTCCTTATTTTTCAGAACCGGTTAACACCCTTCGCACTCGCTTTATGGCAATGGCGTTCTTCTGGTATTCAGCGGCAACGTTAAAAATTGGATACATGACAAATCCGGCGGATATGTCTACCTTCCGCTTGTATAAAACCATTTCGCTAACCGATACCTGGACACAATATAAAATCACCTTCGATACGGCGTCCTTTTCAGGAAATTACATTGTGTTTTTGCACGGAAACGCCAATCATTATGACGGCATATATATTGATAATATTTTTATTGAACCTATCCCTTTGTGTCCAGATGTTGAAAATATTACGCCAACATCAGCTACTAATGAAAACTCTATAACTCTTTCTTTTACAACAGCAGGAACATCAACCCCAAACAGTTTTAATGTTGAATACAGAGAAATGGGAACAACTGTTTGGCAAACGACTATTTTCAACGCTTCGCCAGGAACTATTACCGGATTAATGGATTCAACTGCATACGAAATTCGCATACAAAGCGATTGTGGAAGCAATGTTGGAGTATGGAGCGATAGTATAATTGTTTCTACTACACAAATCCCTGTTGCAATCCCCTTTACCGAAGATTTTGAAAATGCGCCTAGTTGGGCATTTATTAATGGAACACAAACCAACAAATGGGCTATAGGAGTTGCAACCAATACCAATAATACTGCAGGAGGCACGCATGGTTTATATATTTCTAACGATAATGGCGTAACAAATGCATATTCACACACTACATCTTATGTTTACGCTACCAAAGCCATACAGTTTAATAACGCAGGTGGGTATCTGATAACATACGATTGGAAAAATATGGGAGAAGATAATAGCGATAGGCTCTCAAGTACTCAATATGATTGTCTTCGCGTGTTATTAATGCCGGCTGGAATAGTATTAACGGCCGGAAGCGCTCCGGAAACCCTACCAACAACGCCTCCAATGTATGCCAATGCAATTAACCTTTATGGAAATCCGGGGTTAAGCAATTCAAATACATGGCAACACAAAGAAGTGGCATTCGCTGTTCCTCAACCCGGCGTATATAATTTGGTAATGCTTTGGGACAATGATGATAGCGGGGGAGATAATCCTCCTGCAACCATAGACAATATTTCCATTACAGAACTTACTTGTTCAATGCCCATAAGAGTTACAACAACCGGCATTACGACAACCGGTGCAACAGTTCATTTTCATGCGCCTGCCAACGCTTCATCCGTATGGATTTATTATAAACCTGCGGCTCTTTCCGTGTGGGATTCGGTAAATGTTCCTGTTTCAAATAATGCAAATGATACCACATATTTGTTAACCAATTTATTGTCGGGAACTAAATACCAATACTATCTTAAAACCGATTGTTCTTCTGAATACAGTCCTGCTACGAATACATATACTTTCCAAACGGAATGCGTGGTTATTGCAACATTGCCATGGAGCGAAAATTTTGATTCGGAAACAGCGCCTAATCTTCCCGCTTGTTGGGGAAAAATAGCGCAATATAGTTATGCTTCTGTTACGACTACATCTTCAAATTCAATATCTTCTCCCAATAGCGTTGACTTACATAATAGTTCCTCGAGCAGTTTGCAAGCGACAATATTACTCTCTCCTCCCTTATCTTCCAATCTAAGCATTGCGAATTTGAGAACCCGTTTCATCGCGGAAAGTGTATATAGTGGAAATTTGAGAGTGGGTATAATGACAGATCCGAGCGATGCTTCCACATTTATACCGGTAGATACAGTTCCTTTAGTTTCAGGGTATTGGATTGATGTAATATCTTCTAAATTTTCGACCGTTGTCCAACCGGCCGGTACATGGTATATTGCTTATGAACATGGAAATACTACTACGTATCAAAATATTTATATAGATGATATTATTATAGAAGAACTTCCTCCTTGTCCCGATGTGCTGGATTTATATTACACCCGATTTACAAATGACTCCATTTACATAACATATTCTTCGTCTGCAACTAACTTTTACATCGAATATAGAATTGCAGGCGCTTCAACTTGGGGAAATACCTCAACAACAGATACGATTTTTGGTATCGGCGGTTTGCAATCCAATACGCAGTATGAAATCAGGGTACGGTCGATATGCGGTTCCGATTCGGGGGTTTGGACTTACTCCATATTTTGTACTACAGATCAAATACCGGTATCTATTCCTTTTACCGAAGACTTTGAAGGAACGCCGGATTGGGCATTTGTAAACGGGACACAAACCAACAAATGGGCTATCGGTACCGCAGCCAATACAAACAATACCTCAGGAGGAAGTTATGGATTGTACATCTCAAATAATAATGGGGTTACAAATGCATATTCAACCACCAGCGAATCGTATGTATATGCTACCAAATTATTACAATTTACCAATGCAGGAGATTATTCCATAGAGTTTGATTGGAAATCAAATGGGGAATCCGGTTATGATTATCTTAGAGTTTGGTTAGCGCCTGCTAATGCTTCTATTACTGCGGGGAGTTCCCCTTCCACATCAAATTGGATTAATTTATATGGCGATGATAATTTAGTTGGACAATCTACATGGCAACATAAACAAACTACGTTTTTGATTCCTCAATCAGGTGTATACAAATTAGTATTCTATTGGGAGAACGATGGCGGCAGTGGAACTCAACCTCCTGCAGCAGTGGACAATATTTCTGTTACTGCGTCACTTTGTTCCCGTCCTGTTAATTCCCAAATAACTGATATTGCAACTATATCAGCCGATGTTCGTTTTCAAGCGCCTGCAAATGGTCAAACCGTTTATGTTTACTATAAAACAACAGCCGCTTCTACTTGGGATTCAATGCAGGTTTCTATTTCTACCCCTTTAGATACAGTATGTCATCTTACAGGTTTACAATCGAATACCGAATATAAGGTATACATCAAAGTTATTTGTTCTGCAACAGATGTAAGTCTTGTAACTAATACGCTAACGTTCCAAACATCTTGTGTTGCGACAACGCTCCCATTTTTAGAAACGTTTACAAGTACAATCTTCCCGCCCTCTAACTGTTGGAACCTGATGGACGGCTTATTGCCAACGGATGGAACAGCGGTCTCTCTTTCTTCAAACGCAATATGGGGAATCGATGATTTTGCAAATGATGTAACTAGAGGCAAATCTGCAAGCGTCAATGTTTATGGGACTGATACAAAGGGTTGGTTAATAACACCTTTTATAGATTTGGGCTCATCTGGAAATGCTATATTAGAATTTGATTTAGCTTTAACCGACTATTATTATTCAAATAGAGCCGAAGGAATAGGTCTTGATGATAAGTTTGTAGTATTAATTTCTTCAACAGGAAGTTGGACAATAAATGACACATTAGCCTTATGGGATAATGCAGGTTCTTCAAGAGTTTATTTTGACATAGATTCAGCCGGCGAACATGTAACGATTCCATTAACAAATAGAACAGGCGAAGTGCGTATTGCGTTTTATGTTGAATCAACAAGTGGGGATCCCGGCGGACCTGATGATTGCGACTTATTCGTAGATAGTATAAGGGTGGGTAGTCCAATATGCAGACCGGTAACAACAGTTACCACGCAAACAACAGGCACCTCCGTAAAAGTAGATTGGACGGCGCCAGCAGAACAAATGCAATGGGAGGTAAACTGCTTGCAAACCGAAAATCTTGTCGCTTCGCAAATTGTGAATACCGCAACTTATACATTTACCAATTTACAACGAGGCGCTACCTACACATTTGAAGTACGCAATATTTGCGGAGCCGAAGACACTAGCGTAGCAGTTGTTTCTACGCCGGTTACGATTAATCAATGTAACAATGTGAGCGATGTAACCATTGTGCGCGCATGCCCCACAACGGCAATTATCAGTTTTACGGCTGCGGCAGGTCAAAATCAATGGCAAATATCCTATCAAGCTACAGGCGGCGGTAATACGATAGTCAAAACCATAAATAGAAACCTCGATACCATAACCGGTTTAATGCCTAACGCTTCGTACGAAGTGAAGATCCGTCCTGTTTGCGGAGAAGGCGACACGGGAACTTACAGCGCTCTTGTAAGCGTGCAAACCGGAACTTGCGAGCCTATTGAAAACCTGATGGTCCCGCGTGTAGGCGCGACAGAAGATTCTATCTTTGCCTGTTGGAACAACAACGAGTGCCATCAGAATTGGGAAATGAGCGTCGTTCCGATGGGCAGTCCGAGAGGCGAGGAGTTTGTAATGGTAAATACCTACCAAGGGGTGTATTATAAGGTGGACGATTATCGTCAAAATTATGACGTTTATGTGAGGGGTAGTTGCGGCGACGGAGAATACGGAGAATGGATAAGTGTTACTTCGTACTATCATGGAAACATTGCTCTAAGCGAAGCCTCTTCTGTAAAAGTGACTCTGGCTCCAAATCCCGCTCGCGACTATACCCAATTGAATATAGAAGGAGCAAGCGGCAAAGTGGAAATGACCTTGTTGACTCTAGAAGGCAAATTGTTGAAGAAAGAAACAATCAATTGCCGGCCGTCGATAACGAAAGATGTTACTTTACAGGGTTTATCAAAAGGAACTTTTCTGATACGTTTAGTTCATAAAAATTGGACAAAGGTTGAAAAACTGATTGTCCAGTAATAAAGATCCGTAAAATAAGCGACGAATATCATTACATGTCCAATTCAGTCCAATCCCTTCATACATCACAGGTTTTTAAGACCTGTGATGTATATATCTAACATCTGTATTTATTGATTTTTGAACTATCTATTTAGTCTAAGTTTTCAATTTTAAGACAGGGTGATGCAAGTGGCTTTGCATCACCCTGT
>JAVBLV010000018.1:0-10343 GCA_031553195.1 Bacteroidales bacterium | reverse complement strand
ATGAATTACAATGCTTTACTAATCCAGCGAATTTATCGCATGTTTGGGCTAAAGCCAAACATGATTAAAAATAACCAAAACCTCAAAGAACTTATTTATTTCGGAACTAAAGCCGTTTAATTTTTAACGGACTATTGAAATTTTAAAAATATATAAATTAGATAACCATGAGCTTTTCAGCATACCAAGACGGGTGATAAAAACTGGCATTGGCCAAGTTCCCCCAAATAAAACATAAAATCCCGTATAATCTCTGTTTAGGGAGTATAAGTAAGTCAGGGCGTGACTTTAAGTCACGCCCTGACGAGAATATCAAATAAAAAATAAAAACATGAAATAATCATGAGCCTTTGGCGCTCCAATGCGAATGATTAAAGGCGCGCGTCAACCAAGTCTCCCAAACAAATAAGAAAATCCGATTAATCTCCCTTGAGGGGAGAATTAAAGAGGGGAGGGGGATTTAGAGGGGCTTATAAATTTTAAACATATGAAAAAATTATCGTTACTTATTGCCGCTTTATTACTTGCTTCATTCTTTTCTTTTGCACAAAATCAGTTGAAGGATTCTCAATTGCAGTGGGGGCAAGAAAAAAAAACGTCTATGACGGAAGGACTCCTTCCTCTAAAAATAATCGGATGCGACAGTCGTTATGTCTTTGCTCATTATTTGCCTTGGAATTATATTTACGGGGATATTTATTCGGAGAAACTAATCCGGTGCGACCTGAAATCAGGGGATATTGAAACCCTGGAATATAATTTAAAAACAGATGGAAGTGAGCGTGAATATGAATTTGCAACTTCGTGGGAAGATAAAATATATTTCTTTTCTTCTTTCCAGAATAAAAAACACAAAAAACATTACCTCTTCGTTCAAACAATCAATAAAAATAATTTTAGTTTAAACTCAGACCTGAAAAAAATTGCCGAACTCGATTATGAGGGCGAGAGCAAAAGGCGTCCGGCGACATTTAATTATGAATTTTCCCCGGATAGTTCTAAAATTTTGATTCATTATGTTTTAACAAACAAAGACAACGAAATTCTTCGCTCCGGTTTCGAAGTATTCGACGAAAATTTTGAGTTGATATGGAAAAATGAGAATATTTCTTCGAATGTAGGCGGATACTTTTTATTTCAACGATCGGCGGTAGACAACTCCGGAAATGTATTTTTTGCGGGAAAAGCTTACAACAACAAAAAAGAATATCAAAAAGAGGAGGAAAATAACCAATATTTTGTTGTTATTTACCCTAAAAATCAGAAAAAGCCGGTTCCTATTGCCGTAACCCTTCCCGAAAACAAGTATCCCATTAGCGCCCAAATAGGCGTTGATAATAACTCTAACCTGGTTTGCGCGGGCGTTTATTCTCAAACGGGAATGACCAATGCCGTCGGAATTTTTTCGACAAAAATAAACATCGACGAGCAAAAAACATCGGAAATTAAAACAAAAGGGTTTGACTATAATTTTTTGACTAAAGGAATGGATGAGGGAGAAATAGAAGATCTTAAGAAGAATATGAAAAAGGGATCTGATTTTGAAGAGTACGAATATAATCTTAGAAACATTCATTTCGGAACAAACGAAACTTTTGCCCTTGTAATAGAAAAATTACGTAGAACCGTCAGCATAATGAGAGACCGGACGGGCGAAACCAGAACGTACCATTCTTATGAAGGGGATATAATAGTCGCTAATTTCGAAAATACCGACGCCTCTGTGAAATGGATGCAAAAAATACCCAGGGATATCCACCTTGTAAACGATCATCGGATAGCGGGATCTTTTGGGTTGGCGTATATGAAAGACAATTCCACCCAAATTATTTATAATACAATGAGGGAAGGAAAGTTGACCGGTCAGGGGAAAGCAAAAGATTCGGAATTGGTTTTAATAAGTATTGATGAAAATGGCAAAGAAAGCGGCAAAAAGATTCACTCGGCAAAAAGCAACAAAACCGTTTTAAAACCGGCAAACATAGGACAACTTCCGTCAGGAGAAGTCGTTATTTTCGGATTGAAAGGCTATTCAAAGCTCAATTTCTTAAAAATCGGACTTAATAATTAAAACGATTATTGAGTTTCTATTTAAAACCGGTTATTGCATAATGCCCAACTTTAATATTCCTTCGAGATTCTCTGCATAATTTTAACTGCAGGGAATCTTGGAGAATGGGCATTTAATTTGCAAATAATTATTTTTCAATTTCCTGCGCCTTTTCTTTTTTGCTTTTTATAATCAGATTATAGGCGAGCAAAAATACGCCGATTGTTACGGCCGCATCGGCAAAGTTGAATATAAAACTAAAAAACGTAAACGAATCTCCTCCCCAAACAGGAACCCAAGAAGGTAAATGTGTTGTAAATAAAGGGAAATAAAACATGTCGACAACTTTTCCGTATAAAAACGGAGCATAGCCCCCTCCTTCCGGCATAAACTGAGCAATACTATACGAACTTTCATTGAAAATCAGTCCGTAGAAGCAACAATCAATTACATTTCCCACAGCGCCTGCAAAAATCAAGGTAATGCTTGCCACAACCAACCGGCTTTCATTCTTCTTTATCAACGTAAATAAATAATAGCCGATAGCGCTGATAGCAATAATCCTGAATATACTTAATACCAATTTTCCATATTTTCCTATAAACTTCATTCCAAAAGCCATTCCTTCATTTTCGGTAAAATGAATGAGAAACCAATTACCAAATACAGGTATTTCTTCGCCTATGTACATAGTGGTTTTTACCCGGAATTTAATAATCTGGTCTATAATAAGAATCCCTAAAATTACGACGATGGGAACAAGATATTTCTTTTGTAATAATTTCATGTGTTTATTTTTTATTTGATAGTCTAGTCAGGGCGTGAATCTAAGTCATGCCCTGACCTATAATCGTTGTATTGTCTCTATCAGATTATCTTTAAAAATATTATTAACGGCTTTTGGCTCGAATTGGTATCCAAAATTCTTCTTCCGAATCCGGATCATTGTTTTTGTACTTTTCTCCCATTACGGCAAAATGAGGTCGGTTGTCCAATATAAAGCCGGAATTGGGCAGCCAGACTTCAAAAATATATTGGAATATTTTGTCTGCCTCGCTCGCAGATCCTTTATATAGAAACACGGCATACAGTCCGCTTTCCAGAATAATGGATTCCATGCCTTCCGGAAAACAGTCAAAATCTGTAACTTCAACTGCCGCCCATTTGTCGAAATTCTTTTCGTAACTCAGATTATCAAAAAATGCAGGTTCGTATACTTCAATCGAATATAATTCAGTCCCTACATTATTTCTTATTTCTTTCCGTACGGGCATAAAGTTTCGCCATAATTCTATCGTCCTATCTTCAGAAAACGACATTTTTATCCGTTTTCCAACCAATTTCTTTTTTGTCGAAGTTTCAATGCGCATCTGCATATTAAAATACATCTTCTATTTCGATATCATACTTTTGCAAAAGGCCTGCAAGCCCTCTCAACGAAAATTTTGCTTTTTTAATTACATTGACTTCCGGATGTAACGAGTAGTTATAAGAAGTCCTGAAATCGGCTTTTTCAAGTAACGTATTTTCGAACATGGCTCCTGATAAATCGCAATTATCAAAAACAGAATCTGATAAATCGCAATCGCTAAAATCGACTCCTTGTAGTTGCGTATCTTTAAAAATAGTTTTCTTTATTTTGTTTTTAAAAAACGAAGAATGATTCAGGATACATTTTTCGAATCGGAACGATAACCCAAACGGATTACAATTTTCGAAGTTAAGTCCGATCATTTTACAATCCTTGAATCTAACATTCATGAAAGCCGTCGCTTTTATTTTGGACAAACTCAAATTGCAATAATTAAAATCGCAAGCTGTAAATTTTATTTCGGATAAGCCGGTTTCAGAGAAATTACAATTAATAAAACGGCAATTTTCATATTCTCCTTTTTCCAAGGGCGTTTCTTTAAAATCTATTTTATCAAAAACTTTGTCTTCTACAAAAGAGTAGTCCATATTTCGTTTTCTCTAAAGAATAAAAAGCGTTATTTATCCAGGATCCCGTATTTCGAATTCTGGCTTTTGTATTCCGGCGCCAAATTTTTCATCTTCCTTACAATTTCAATATCGTCGCTATTTCGACGGACAGATTCTATCAAATCATCCACTAATTCGGAAATAATTTCATACTGTACTTTGGGAACTTTGGCAATTAGAATTTTTTCATTGTATGTTGGAATGGACGTTTCTTTGTTTGTCAGAAGTTCTTCATATAATTTTTCGCCGTCGCGCAAACCTGTTTCTGTTATTTGAATATCTCTGTCAGGTACCAAACCTGCCAGTTGTATCATTTTCCTGGCCAAATCGTATATGCGGACAGGCTCTCCCATATCAAAAATAAAGACCTCGCCGCCCTTGCCCATGCAACTGGCTTCCAAAACCAAATTACAAGCTTCGGGAATAGTCATGAAATAACGGATAATGTCTTTATGTGTAATAGTAACGGGGCCTCCCTTGGCAATTTGTTTTTTAAATAACGGAACTACCGACCCATTAGACCCCAACACATTCCCGAAACGGGTTGTAATAACTCTTGTGTAGGAAGTATTTCCTTCGGCTTTCGCTTTCGTCTTTTCTTCATAAAAGAGCGCCTGTACATAAATTTCGGCAATCCGCTTCGATGCGCCCATTACATTGGTCGGATTTACGGCTTTATCTGTAGAGATCATTACAAAACTTTTTGCCGCATGCCGGAAAGAAGCGTCTACAACATTCTTAGTTCCTGCAATATTAACGGACACAGCCTCGGAAGGATACATTTCCATCATAGGAACATGCTTGTAAGCCGCTGCATGGTAAACATGTTCAGGAGCGTATTTCATAAATACGTTTTCTATATCTTGTTTGTTGCGAATGTCTCCAATAATAGGGACAACCTCAATCGAAGGATAGAGTTCCTTTGTCTCCAGCCATATAGAATGAAGAGGCGTTTCGGCAGTATCGAATAAAATTATTTTTTTACAAGAATAAGAAGCCACCTGACGGGCTATTTCGCTCCCTATGGAACCGCCGGCGCCGGTAACTAATACGATAGTGTCTTGTATTTTTTGACGTATGGCGCTATCGTCTAATGCAATTACATCTCTTCCCAGTAAATCTTCGATAGAAATGTTATGCGCTTGGTTCGAAATGCTTTTTCCGGCAGAAGAATAGGGTTCAAATAAGCTGACCATCAGTAATTGGATGCCATTATTTAAACATTCGTCGGCAATTTTATTCTTGACAATCTTCATTTGATTTTTGAAGAATATCAATGTATCGGCGCTATACTCTTTAAAAACCTCTGCGACTCCTTTATTTCCAAGGTTGACAACAGGGATTTCTCCAATTTGGCGCACTTTTCTATTGGCGCGTATATTTAGAATAGCCACCGGACTAAAAGATCCGTATGGTTCCGCATTAATTGATTGGATCAATTTCAGAGAACTTAACTCATCTCCTAAAACAATGACTCTTTTTTTTCCATAAATCGGTTCAAACCATGCGAAATATAAAAACCGTACAATCCGGCGGAAAAAATAAAGAATCGAAAATATGTAAATCGTCCAGAAAGAAATAACAATAAATGAAGTAGATGGGGATCGATCCAATATTTTAAAGTAATAATTGAGAATATAAAAAACCACAGAAGCCGAAACGGTCATTAAAAGCAACCGGAATGTATCTTTGCTTCCCGAATACCGGATGATGCCTCCGTATGTTTTAAAAATGAGGGAAAATAATATGTATAGAAAAATAAAGCAAAGAATTACCGGAATTTCACGCGAACTTACAAGGGATTCGAAATCTATCGCCCGCCATAAAAGCATGAACGACAGATATCCTAAGAATATAAGAACGCAATCAATAAGAAAAATAACCCACCTCGGAAGATAATTTTTCCTTAAAAATATTTCCCACTTTCTATTGATTCTCATTTTAAATATTTTGTAATCAAAGTATAATGCGTTAATTTGGAACTTTTGTTAACCTATCCGTTCCTAAAACAACATATATGACAAAATTTTGACTTGAAAAGTTGCTTCATACTAGAAAAAATTTATTTCCTTTTTATTTTATACTTTGCTCAAACTTATCTAATTGAAAATGGAGAATTGAAAGTGTTTGATCTTATTTGAATAATTGAATAAAATGGGTTATAGCTTATGGCTTAAAATTTAAGTTCCTCATTATTAACTACTAGTTGCTAATTCTCAATTCTTCTTATAACTTTAGAAACTTTTAAACATTGACAAATGCTCGATCTCAAAATTTACCACTCCCTTATTTACTCATTTTCCTGTAAACATATTTTTCATTTTATAAGACCTTTGTCCAATGGATATTTCATACTAACAAATTAGCGGCGTCCATGTTTTCTCCTGATTAAGATAAAATATGAACATTGCAAAGTTTTTTAATCAAAGGCCTTTGGATAATCAAAAACCCATACATCTCTTGACTCGTTGATTACGAATGTTCGAATATTGGAAGCGCCCATGCTAAGAGAATCTACTATATGATTGTCGGGATATAAAAACTTTGCGGCAATATCAACATAGATGACCCTGTTTTTACCGGAGAAAGCTTCTTTTTTTATTCCATTGTAATTATATGCGGCGACAATATTATTTTTTGCCAGTTTCTGACTTAATTTACCCATGGGATCAATATCATCAACATCTTCGAAATAAGATCGGTCGTAATTGTAACATAAATTTAAAATATAATATTCGGGAGCAAGGCAAACGAGCGTATTAGGCATTTTGTATTCGTTTAATTTGGCTACTACCCCGGGCATTTTATTGAAATCTTCCGGTTTATGCATTGACTTAATCATGAAAATGAAAAATACCAGATAAATTGAATACTGCACCCACCTTATTTGAATGGTTGTTGCTGCATAATGAAGCGCAAGCGCAACCAAAATGAAAATCGGAATCGAAGTGTGAATCATATACCTCTCCAGAAACATAGGAATATTGAAAGGAAGATATTTCAACGAAACCAGAAACATAATGGAAAAGGGCAATAAAAACCAAAGAATAATAATTACATTCTTGGAAGGAACTTTTACACCCTTTAGAACAAAATATTTTATACTTGCAACCAGAAGGATCGATACAAATATCCAGAAAATAGTTCTGCCATTGGTCAGGCATGTTAAAACATACCATAATTCCCCAATGCCCGCGGCAGGAAGCCATGTTCCCTTACCTGCAGATTCGAGAAACCGGTTAAGCATAACCAACAACATAGGAAGATAGCCTATCAATGGAATACTGCAACTATAGAGGTATTTTTTCAGGATGCTTTTTCTCAAGTCGGCTCTAAAAACGCACAAAATCAATTGTACAAAAGGAATAAACAAAGCAAAAAAATGAGAATAAACCAAAAATAAATTAACTACGCCTAAGAGGATGATGTATTTCTTTTCTTTTCGATGATTAATTAATTCAAAGAAAAGGTACATGGAAAGAGTCGTTAAAAAAGCGAACATGGCATATACTCTGGCTTCGTGCGAAAATCCCAAATGGTAATTGGAACAGGTAAAGATTACGGAAGCAATAACGGCGCTTGTAATGTTGAAATTTTTACGACATAATTGATAAATAACGTAAACGGTAAAACTGCTGAAAACAACCGAAAGAAATCGCACGGAAAAAGGCGAGATTCCGAAAATTTGCGTCCAGATATGTAAAAGCGATTCAAAAAAAAGAGGATTATTTTCTGATGCGAACAAATGTTTATACATTGCCGGAATACTCATTTGCGAATAGAAAATTGTAAACGGCTCGTCGTGATCAATAGGAACAGAGGTAATAAACAAAAATTTTAATACCAGATTCGAGATAACAAATAACACAGGAATCAAATACACAATCCAAAGATTCTTTATTGATGTCTTCATCCGTTTATTCTTTTAAATTTTTGTATTATCAGTCAGACTTATTTAGTTGAAAATATTTGATTTTATTGAATTATCGAATAACTGAATTATTGAATAAAATGGTTTATGACTTAAAGTTTAAATTGACATGATTCCTTCATTACTAACTACTCGTTGCTAATTCTCAATTCTCCTTATAACTTTAGAAACTTTTAAACTCGTTTTTTCAAACTCGGCATAATACAAATTAATTTCTTGGCGCATATCTGTTTAAACATGCTTTATTTTTTTCCTTCATACGAATTGCAATATTTCGAAAAAACATTTAAACTCCGCATAGATCAGGCTCCGAGAGCATGCGCAAAGGTACAATTTTATTTTCAATAAACATTATCTTTTTTGGTTGAATTCCACTGAGTAAAAAACTGCTCATTAAAATTTTCTTAAAATCATTCAAATTCTTATCGTTCGCGGAGTGGTTTTTCTTTTTATTGCGATAAAATTTATCAAAATATTTTCACAGTCAAAACAAATTTGAGTTGCTAAATTTCTATTGTTTATTTTCTATTTGTTGAAGGGTTAAGAACTTTGCTATAATTAAAAAATCCTATTTATCTACATAAAAGACTAATGTTTATACACAATTTTTATTGATAAAAAATCATTTATTGCAACTAATCAAAATAACTTGCCCGTCGAGGTTGTTATTCCAACCCCTAAATAATAACCGCTGTCACGCTATTTCTCGAAAGGAGGCTTCGAACAGAATTTTGTTTTAACGCCTCCCCACTAATGATTTTTCTTAACGCTATCTGGCGTAGGCCGTTATTGGCTTTGCTTTATTCAGACTACGTTAGCCCGTCAAACGTTATGCGTAGCATACCTTTGCGAGGATTTTCCGTTCAAGCGGAGCCGGTAGGCGGAGCGCGTTTAAATCCTCAAGCCATTTTTGATTCTCTTTTTGAGGCCTCAAAAAGAATAAGAAATAGATGTAACTATCAGAGCCGTTGTCCTTGACTAAAGAATATATTTATTCAAGCGAACGGAATTATGCAGAAATAAATATTATTTTGAATATTATTCAAATTGGTTTGAAATGGAGGACATATGTATGGTATGGTATCCGAATACAAACTCGGATATATTTAAAGCGGGGAAAACCGGATTCAAATAATTCACTATTTTCTTTCCTTTATTTCCCATTCTTCACTTTTCATTTTTAAATTTTTAGTATATTTGTCCTGTTAATTATACCATTAAAATCACAAAAAAACATTTACTTATGAAAAAAAGATCTATTCTATTTATGTTCGCCATTATGGCAGTATCAGCGCTGTTTGTTGTTTATTCCTGCAACAAAGAACAGGATGCAGATACAAAGGCTACCGGAATTAAATTACAAAGCGAAGCGGTGGCTAAATTCATTCCTAATTCTACCAAAGAAGTTTCAGTAGAAACGGGAGGCAGTTTTGTGGTTTCATTTGCTGTTGGACATGAGGCATCATTTTGTGGAAATGCCTGTCTTGGAATAACAGGAAATAAATATCATGCAGAATGTCAAGGATATGGAATAAAATGTGCTAAAAACGCTTCTACTTCCTTTACCCTATTGCCCGAATTAAATAAAACCACCGGATTATATAATCTGGCCAATATGAATTCTTTCTCTGTTTACTTAACCGGACAATATGACTTAACCGACGAAGACTCTTTCTATTTCCCCAATCGTTCTTTATTGGTAGATATCAATAACGGCGCTCAGCAGCAGCTTTGGATGAATATTCCTGAGCAACTTCTGGAACGCGATATAGAAGGTTATTTTACTTTGTATGAAGTGTATTACACCACCTCTCCTGTTTACCAGAATAATTAAATAGATACGAAACGGGAGGATCGAGGGTTGAATGATTGAGGGATTGAATCATTGAATCATTGAATGACAGAGGGATTGAATCATTGAAGGGGGGTGAATGACTGGAGGATTGAAAAGTTTATAGTTTATAAAGCTAAATATCGTCTTTCATTCCTCATTGCTAATTCCTCATTACCAGCTACTCATTGTTTTGATTTTCCCGTTTCCTTTTATTAAAAAATAAACCATCATGAAACAACAACATTTTCTTAGCTCTATTAAGTACCCTCAAATAATTGAATTCTTTTGCCATTTACTTTTTTGGGCTATTACAGGCTATTGTTTTACACATAACTCAATGTTACGCCCTTTTTTGCCTTTTAATAAAGAGGTTGTTATTTTTTCCGGTATTATATTAGTTTGTTATACTTCATGCGGTCTATTTTTGTGAGTTGTCAATATCAAAGAATTGAAATTTAAGATTCAAAAGACTGATCAATTCGTTTTGATATTTATCGTTTATAATTGCAAAAAAATCTTTTATTGTTTGATGAAAGTCTTTGGCATTG
>JAVBLV010000061.1:0-4353 GCA_031553195.1 Bacteroidales bacterium | reverse complement strand
CGTTTGTTATTTAGGGGTTGGAATAACAGCGTCGACGGGCGAGTTATTTTGTTTAGCCGCAACAAATGATTTTTTAGCATACCTGTCGTCAGCCTTGACTTTTTGTTTCTTTTGCGTCAAGGCAAAAGAAAGATCACAATGCAGTCTATTACATTCTTACCATTATGATAGAAACATTAAAAATTATCTCCACCTGTTTTTTACACTGATCCAGATTATGAAACTAAAAAAGATCCTTATTCCTATTTTCCCAAAGAAGTCCTTTTTAAAAATGACCCATTTTCTCGGCAACTTCTAACTTAACAGAGAAAACGGGTCAAAATAGCATTCCTATTTATTGTATTTTTTTAAATTCTTCCTGTGGCAAAAGTAATTCCTCTTTCTTTTGGGATGATGCTTATTACAGGAATAGGAGAACAGGAAACCAAGTGGAGAGTATTGCTGCTGATGAAATAATCAGGGCTTTCTTCACTCCGTCCGAGCGCTACAATTAAGTCCATTTCGGAAGACTGCCCATATTCGCACAATTTCTTCTGAAATTCTTTTCCAGAGGATAAATTATTCCAGAATACGGTTTTACACTCCAACCCGTTATTTAAGATATATTCTTGCACCTGATTGAGCAGGAATTCCGTTTTATGTTCCATTTCTTTGTTATCCGTATCGTCCCATACGCCTCCTGCCAAAGTGATTTTCGAAAAACTTAGTTGAGCCAATTCAACAACATGAGGCACAATTTGTCGTGTAGCCGGAACTAAATCTATAGGTAATAAAATATTTTGAATGTCGGGACGGAAATCAGGATTTCGCACAACTAAAATGGGCCTATTCGAGATACGAATTAATTTATGTGTTTGTGCGCCCAATGTCTTCTCGTCGCTATCGTCAGAATGATTGGAAGCTCCAACAACAACAAAAGCGACATCCAACAAGTTTGCCACTTCGTCTATTTTTGAAGCAATTTTACCTCTTGTAACCATGGGCGTAATTTCTATGTTGCGCTTCCGCGATATGTTGAAAGCCAATTCTTTTAGCTTTTCTTCTACTTGCGAAGCTATCTTTTCATTGTCTTCGGATGAAAAAAAGCGGGAGAAAAAACCGGATTCCTCTATTACATGCAATAAATTTATTTCCAGATTAAATTTCTTTGCCAACATAATGGCATAGTTCAAAGCGATATCCACGGAATGCTCGTTGAAATCTATAGGAACCAATATTTTGTTTGAATTTGATTTGAACATACTTGAAAATATTTTTGTTTATATTAAAAATTCAAAATGAATTTTGAAAAATATCCGGACTTAACGAAAATCGTACCCGGAGTATAAAATAAGAACATTTCAAAATTTAAATTTGTTCAAGCAACCTGGTCTAAAATTTTTATTGCCTCTGCATTCAATGGATTATTTATCCTGTTTTCAGGATTAAAAATATTCAAAAGTCGTATTTTTGTAAACTGTATTTATACAATAGATGTTATGCATGCCATGAAACCTTCAGAATTAGTGTTGGCGCCGGATAAATCAGTTTATCATTTGCGTGTTAAAGGAGAAAATATTGCCGATAATATTATATTGGTCGGAGATCCTTCGAGAGTTGAAATGGTTTCTTCTTTTTTTGATCGAATTGTCTTCAAGGCTGAAAATCGCGAACTAAAAACTCATACAGGATTTTTTAATAATAAACAGATTTCGGTCGTTTCTACCGGCATGGGCGTCGACAACATTGACATTGTGTTAAATGAGATAGACGCCGCCGCAAATATAGATTTAGAAACGGGTCTCATTCGAGAGGAGCATAGAACATTGAATATTGTGCGTTTAGGAACTTCGGGAGGATTGCAGCAAGATATTGAACTAGAGTCGAGCATTGCATCCGAATATGCTTTGGGATTAGATGGTTTGTTGCACTTTTATTGTTTGGAGGAAAATAAATTTGAAAAATTGTTGACCAAAACTTTTATTAAACATATGGGTTGGAATGAAAAACTTCCACGCCCATACACGGTAAAAGCATCCGATTTCTTATTAAACGCACTGGCTTTTGATATCAGAAAAGGAATTACGGCTACCGCGCCGGGATTTTATGCTCCCCAAGGAAGAGAATTACGGCTTAAAACAGTCATTCCCGATATAAATGATTCTTTAACAACATTCTCATTCGAAAATAAGAAAATTACGAATTTCGAAATGGAAACATCGGCTTTATACGGACTTTCGGCTTTGTTGGGACATAATGCATTAACTATTTGCATTGTAATTGCTAACCGGATCCAAGGCGTATTTTCAAATCACTATAGCGAATCTATGAAAAAGCTGATTGCGCTTGTTCTGGAGAGATTATCCGCATTAAAATAAAAACAAATTAAAAATATGACATCCTGACATCATGGAAAAAAACGAAGAATTGCAATCTCTTTTAGACTTGTTGGATGATACCGACCCGACGATATACCAAAACGTGAAAGAGGGCATTTTGAATCTGGGTTATTTGGTTGCCGGAGACGCTCTGTTAAAATTAGAAACTTCTTCTGAAAATGTATTAGTAAAAAATCGTTGTAATTATCTCTATGCCAAACTCAGATCGTTGCATTTTTCTTCCGAGCTAAAAACCTGGGCGTTTATTAACGATGGATATAATTGGGATTTCATTTACATTTTATCGGAATTTTGCAACTCCGCTTTCGACAGGCAAAAAGCATTGGATACGTTAAAACAATACGAAGAAGAATTTTTTTCCGACTTTCAGGAATTAAAAGCCCCTGAAGAAAATGCAAAGATGTTGCAAGAACTTATCTATAAAAAGTTTGCCTTTACATTCAGCTATCAGCCGTTGGACTTCTCTGCATTGTTGTTGGGAAGTTTTTATGAAACTAAAAAAGGATCCCCGTTTTTATTCTGTATGCTATATTGTATGTTGGCCGAAAAGCGTCGTCTCCCTATTTTTACGGTTGCATTTCCTGCAAACTTAGTATTGGTTTACGCAAAAAAAGAACTTCCGGCAACCGAAGAAGATATTCTGTTTTACATAAATCCTGCCAATGGCGAAGTTTTTTCGAAAAATGGAATTGATTTGTTTCTAAAAAGATATAATCTGGAGAACAAAATTCAATATTTTTTACCCTGCTCTACATCCGAAATTGCTGTTTTGTATTTGTATACGTTAAAAGAAGCTTATTTGTCGGTAGGACAAGAAAAAAGAGCTTCCGAAATGAACCGTTTTGCAGAAATTATCCTCGAGACTATTAAGCAACAAAGCAATAATAATCCCGAATAAATTATAGTTTAGTAAAAACGAAAAAGGCCTGCAAAATCAATGTTTTGTAAGCCTTGTCTCGGTTTTTGTCTTTGACCGTTCGCGGCCCAATAGGATCCCAGCCAAATATCTAAAACTATTTTAAAATCAATTTTTTATAAGTCTTGCCTTATCGGTTTTACTACTTACGCTATTATGTTGGAAATGGAAAGAATATTGAAACCGGCAAAATCCTCATTGACCCTGAATCGCGTGCAGGATATATCTAAAAACATGTGCCAACTTACCTACAGACTACCTCTCTCCGGAAAACATCTGACCAGAATCCTTAACATGGACGACGAACCGCCGAAGGTATTGGAGTTGGTCGAGGAGTGGCGCAGAATTCAATGATTTTTATTGGGTGTCCCACTCCTAAATAATAGCCGCTGTCACGCTATTTTTCGAAAGGAGGCTTCGAACAGAATTTTGTTTTTAACGCCTCCACTTCTGATTTTTCTTAACGCCATCTGCCGTAGGCCGTTATTAGTTTCTACTTTATTCAGACGCGTTAGCCGATAATAACTCCATGCGCAGCATACCTTTGCGAGGATTTTCCGTTCAAGCGCAGCCGGTAGGCGGAGCGCGTTTAAATCCTCAAGCCTTTTTTGGTTCTCTTTTGAGGCTTCAAAAAGAATGGAAAGAAAATATCTCAACCTGCTTTTTACACTGATCTACAAAAAATCAAGGCTGACGACAGACAGGCTAAAAAATCATTCGTTACGGCTAAACAAAATAACTCGCCTGTCAACACTGTTATTCCAACCCATAAATAACAAACGCTGTCATGTTATTTTTCGGAAGGAGGCTTCGAACAGAATTTTGTTTTAACCCCTCCACTAATGATTTTTCTTAACGCCATCTGTCGCAGGCCGTTATTGGCGTTGCCTTATTCAAGCGCGTTAGCCGATAATAACGCCATGCGTAGCATTCCATTGCGAGGATTTTCCGTTCAAGCGCAGCCGGTAGGCGGAGCGCGTTTAAATCCTCAAGCCGTTTTTGATTCTTTTTGAGGCTCCAAAAAGAATGGAAAGAAAATATCGGCGCCTATTTTTAGGA
>JAVBLV010000058.1:0-14909 GCA_031553195.1 Bacteroidales bacterium | reverse complement strand
AGGAGAGTCTAGCGGGACAATAGATATGACCAATTTCCCTATATTAGGATCTGCTTACAGGTCTGTAAAACAATCTGTCGGTAAGATTGAAAAGGCAGTAACCAGTATTATACAGGTGTTACGTGGAGCAAATGATGCAGTCTCAGGAACAGAAAAGATTAGGAAGACTTTACCTGAAAGTAACTCTTCACAAAATTCTCCAACGGTAAATCCTTTGGGATATTCCTATGGAAATAAAGAAGCTGAAGGCACTTACACTGGAAGAGGTGTAATAAAATATACAGGAAGGGATGCATCTGGAACATATGGAAGTGGAGATGTATATAAAGATAGTAAAGATTCCTCTGAAAAAGTAGATAATCTTAAAAAAAGAGAGAAACAAATAGATACCATAATTAAGTATTATGAATAATCAAATATAAATAAATTATGAAAAATAAACGACAAACAATATTTATATCTATTATTTTTATCCTTTTCGCTATTATAATTTATCAGATAATAATAAGTAGAAAAACAGCAAATGAGAATTTTGTCATCCCAATAACCCTATTGACTGAATTAATAAAAACGAAGCAGGAATCTATAGGGAAAGAAGAAACGAAATACATTCATGATTTAGTTGAATATTGTCTAAAAAATAATGTAAAAGATTCAATAAATAAATTTATTGATATTGCATGTGATCAGATATCTCCATTATTAAAAAATAATACAGCTATGCTTGGATATTTAAGTTCAAAAAATGAAAGACAACGTATATATTCCTATAAAATACTTGAATATCTTATGCTTAATAATTATTTGGAAAAGAAAAGTGCAGGGTACTTTCAATTTGATAATGTAGGAGTTCGTTTATTTTCGAATGCTCAATTTAAAAATAATACATTAAATCTAGGGGACAATTACGAGTGTTATATTTTAGTTGGAGCAAATAATACGGAGAATCCTATTCGCATTAATATCAATGGAGAAAAAGAAATTTTAATGAAAGATGAAATTTATACAAAATTCACTCGTGCCTCAACAACTAAAGGAGAAAAAGAGGTTAAAGGAACTGTAACTTTTCTTTTGAATAGGAAGGATTTCTCTTTAGACTTTTCACAGAAATATGTTGTAAAGTAGTGGAATGCATCGCAAATAATGCTTAAAAAACAAAAGTTCAAATCTTTATAGCTAGTAACTAGCAATGAGTGGTGAGTGTCAAAAAAGAAACCGTTTGCGTATATAAATACATTTGCGCAAGCGGTTTCCTCCCTTCGGGAGGACGGAAGGAGGGCTGATAAGACGAAGAAACAGGCTATAATTATTACGGAGCAAGGTATTATGACAGCGATTTGAGCATGTGGCTTTCATCTGACGTCCTCCATGAAAAACGACCATGGGAATCTCCATATAGCTATTGTGGAAACAACCCCCATAACAAGGGTAGATCCTACCGGAATGATTTGGGATGTAACTAATGATGCCGCGATAGCAGACGTCAAAAGTATAGTTAATGAGGGAAATCAGCAATATTTGACATTCGATAATAATAGAGTAGGATTAAATTTTGGGGATATGAATCAGGATGAAATTAATAATCGAATAAATAATGATCGGGGTCTTGCATTAACTTATGATTTAATTAATGCAAAGGATGATAACGGGAACGATTTAAGATTTATTTATGATGTTAGTGATGTTGGATATGGGAAGGATAGGAAGACAGGTCAGATTAAAGAGACTTCTTATCAAGGAGATATCTACTCGGCAGTAAGTAATATTTCAAAAACACCTAGAAATGCTAATGGAGGAACGGGATTTGAGAAACTTGCACCTGTAGAGGGGGATGCCTATGTTCGTCTTTCTTCTGGATCATTTAAAATGGAATCTATTTTAGGAGGAACTAATTGGGAGGGCAGACCATCAGTAGTCTTTCATGAAATGGCAGAATCCTATGGGCGGACAAAATTAGGTATGCCATATATGCATAAGGATGGAAGTGGGGCTCATTTATATGCAACTCAGAGAGAGGGGACGTTCTTTGGGAATTTAATGCCTGGACACGTACCCTCTATGAGAAGATAATAAATTTTAATAATACAGAGAATATGAAAAAATTCGAATCAATATTATGTTGCTTTTACTTAATATTATTTATTCTCTCCTGTCAAACGGGTAAATATATTTTTCAGAATTATGATTTTGAAAAGGTAAAAAAGCATAATGAAGTATTTACTTTAGGAGAATTACTTATGAAAATTGATTTTAAAGAAGCAAATATTAATAAAGATGTTTTTTATGCAAATGGCTATGTGTTTGATAAAGAAGATCTAGAAAAATTATCTGGTGTTTCAATTTCAATTGAGAAAGAGAGTAAGGAAAAGAAAGTATTATACGAAACAAAGGAAGATGGATACTTTGAAATAAAGATAGATAATT
The DNA here is from genome assembly GCA_031553195.1 of Bacteroidales bacterium. Lineage (GTDB taxonomy): Bacteria > Bacteroidota > Bacteroidia > Bacteroidales > P3 > JAVBLV01. The sequence goes on along the minus strand of JAVBLV010000058.1, from coordinate 12,485 downwards.
TTTCTAAATATGAGATTTTGAGATTTTCATTGATGGGATATGTAATGGAGTATTATGAAATTTCAACTCTTTTAAAAGAAAAAGGTATTTTGAAATAAATCAATTATCCAGCTTATCAGAGGTTTTAAAATTAGAATAGAGTTGGGTTTGGGCATAGCCCAAACCCAACTCTATTCTAATAGGTATCTCCTATCATAACCCAACTCTATTGATAAAACAACAATAGAAAGTTAATTGTAATTACTCATGATTATAGTATCATTTTTATTATTCGGTATTTTTTATTTTATGAATCTTTTGTTTGTACATGAGGCGAGCCTGTTAATAGGGGAAATATTGAATGAGAATAGATATTTGTGGAGAGTTTACACAACAATAATGGTTTATATAGTGGCTTCGGTTTTGCTGGCTACTTTAACTTTAGAAGCCATAGGGATAACAAATATCTTTCCGGACGGAGAAGTAATGAGGAATTAGTAGCTAGTAATGAGTAATAAATGGGAAAAATTGCTTTAATTTTTTTGTTGTAATAAATTATGTTGTGTATACTTGTAACTTATTTTATAAGGTATTGATGCGTATATTAAATAATACAATCAATATGGATAAATTCAATTTATTAATCAAACAACATTAAAGTTTATGGCAGTAAAATTTAGAGTAATGCCGAGAAAGAATCTGCAAGATTTAACGGCTCCGCAAAAGTATTATGCAACCTTAAAAAGTTCTGGTACTGTAAACATTAAGGAAATGATAGAGGATATCAGAGAATTCACCTCTTTGTCGGAACCGGATATTCTCTCGGTTATCAGCGCTTTGCGTATGGAAATACAAAAAGCCATTACGCAAGGGAAAAGTATTCGTTGGGATAATTTCGGAAGTTTTACTATTACGTTAAGCAGCGAGGGCTGTGATAAGGAAGAGGATGTAACGGCGGAGCGAATTAAAAAGACAGTTATCCATTTCCGCGCAGGGGAAGATTTAGCCAACACATTAAAGAACTTAAAGTACCAAAAAGAGAAATAAGCATTAAAGGGAATCAACTTGGGCAGGATTTGTCAAACCTGCTCAAGTTGCCATCAATTATATGCAGCATCTGAAAAAAGGAGACGCAGCATTCGAAAAAAGGGAATGCAGCATTCGAAAAAAAGAGATGCAGCATTCGATAGCCATCGACTGCAGCGTCAAATGACAAAGAGACGCAGCATCTCCCTCTGCTGAGCGGAAATTAGTAGGTGGTTAAGCGTTCAATTGTATTGCCGCTCGCAACATTAAGCAATTTATAATTGCTTGATTAATATTCCGAATTACAAATTCGAATATATTTGAAGCGCAATTGTAAATTACGCTTAGTCAGGAGAGGTCGTCGTCAGCCTTGATTTTTTGTAGATCAGTGTAAAAAGCAGGTGGAGATATTTTCTTTCCATTCTTTTTGGAGCCTCAAAAAGAATCAAAAACGGCTTGAGGATTTAAACGCGCTCCGCCTACCAGCTGCGCTTGAACGGAAAATCCTCGCAATGGAATGCTACGCATGGAGTTATTATCGGCTAACGCAGTGGGAAATTCAGACATTTACGCAACAATTGCTTCTCATTACTCATTGCTAATTACTATTTAAAAAAAGGAATACGTATCTTTGTAACTCAAATTTTAAATAACTCATAAGTATGTAGCGAAATTTAGTTTGCATTATAAAAGCATCTCAAATATTTGATTTTTAATTATTTTTAGCAGATTTGTATTTCAGAATAGTATAAACTAATTTCCGCTGAGTACTTATGATATAATAGTGTTAACACACCCTAATCGGACTTGTCGCCAAAAACGCCATTTTGATAGTAGAGTACGCCAAAGACCGGTTCGATTCTGGCATACCTTTGATAGAGATGCCGTGTTAAATGTGGTGAAAACCCGTTTATGCCCCATTCTAATGACATCCATCGCATTTATTTTAGGCGTATTGCCTTTGGCATTTGCCGATGGCGTCGGGGTTGTTTCCCGTCAAACCATTGGTTGGACGATATTAGGGGGGAATGCTTGCCGCTACGTTGCTGGCTATTTTTACGGTTCCGGTATTGTTTGTGGTAATTACACGATTAACAAACAGGAAGAAAGAAGTCAAATAACCTCTAAAGTAGTTTTCCTCCTAAAAATAATGCGGCAAAAGTAAAATAAATAATCAATCCTGTAACATCTACCAAAGTGGCGACAAACGGGGCCGAGGCAGTGGCAGGGTCTAAACCGATTTTTTTTAAGAGAAGCGGAATCATGGAGCCTGAAAGCGTGCCCCATAATACGATAAAAACAAGTGAAACGGAAACGCTGGCGGCAACCCACGGCCAATATTCTCCATAATTGTAAAACCCTGCTTGTTGCCAGATAAATATACGGACAAATCCGATAAGTCCGAGAATGGTTCCTAAAGACAAACCAGAAAGGATCTCTTTACGCATAACATACCACCAACTTTTCAACTTTAATTCGCCCAATGCAAGCGAACGGATAATAAGGCTGGCAGCTTGTGAACCTGAATTTCCCCCGCTTGAAATAATTAGCGGAACAAATAATGCCAGTACTACGGCTTTTGATATTTCTTCGTCGAAATGCCCCATGGCAGACGCCGTTAACATTTCGCCAAAAAAAAGTACGATAAGCCATCCGGCGCGTTTTTTCACCATCTCGAGTAAAGAGGTTTTTGTGTAGGATAAATCCAATCCTTCCGTCCCCCCAAACTTTTGAAAGTCTTCGGTATTTTCTTCTTCTGCAATATCCATTATGTCGTCGAAAGTGATAATACCGAGCAAAGCGCCGTCGGTATCCACTACAGGCAAAGCCACGCGATCGTGATCTTGAAACACTTTTACGGCAATTTCCTGGTCGTCGTATGCATTCAAAGAAATAAAACGATTATCGCTGATTTCGGAAATAATTTGATCGGGCGAGGCCAATATTATTTCTTTAATTCGTATATCGTCAATAAGTTTCCACTGGTCGTCCACAATATAAATTACATTGAGGGTTTCGGAATCGCGTCCGAATATGCGAATGTGTTCCAACGCTTGTTGAATAGTGTAATAAGGCTTTACGGCTACATATTCCGGCGTCATTAAACGACCTATGCTGTCTTCCGGATAACCAAGCAAGCGCATGGCAATTACGCGCTCTTCCTTTGAAAGCATTTGTATTAAACGCTGACTGACTTTGCCGGGAAGCTCTTCAAAAAAGGCGGTTCGATCGTCGGGATCAAGGTCGTTGAGCAATCCGGTTACTTTACTTACATTGGCTGCCAAACCTTCGATAATATCTTCCTGTTCATCGTGCGAAAGATATTGGAAAGTTTCTTTGGCTAATTCTCTGGGTAAAAGACGGAATAAGATAATTTGGTCGGATTTCGGCAAACTCTCGATGATCTCTGCTATTTGAAGCGGTTCGAGGTTGTTTAACTCTTGTTTTACGGCTTTCCAACTCCTTTCTTCAATGAGTTGTTGGAAATGGATTTTGATTTCTGTCATCACACAATCTCCTGATAATTTAAATCTATAGGAGATTGTAAAAGTTCCCCTACAGCGAGATTAATACTTCTGTTTTTCTGTAACTCGGATAGGGGCCTTCGTCCATGTCTAGTTAATTTTGAATTTTAGAATGCAAAGGTACGATTATAATTCGGAATATGTTGCTAAAAGAGACGTATCAAAATCTTTTGAAAGCGTGTCGCTTGGCGTTATGTCAACAATACGGATCATCATTAAAGATATAAATTTTGTAACAAGAGCGGCTGTTTTTCGAGTAGCCGTTTCTCGTTTTTAAAGACGTTGTCTATATGGCTTTTTTACTGTTATCCGCCAACAAATCCGGGCGTCTTTTTTTTGTTCGTTCCAACGATTGTTCAAAACGCCATTGTTCAATATTCTTTTCATGGCCGGATAATAGTATCTCCGGCACTTTCCAGCCTCTGAAATCGGCGGGACGCGTATACACAGGCGGTGAAATCAAATTATTCTGAAACGAGTCGGAAAGCGCGGAAGTTTCGTCGTTCAGTACGCCGGGTATAACGCGGATAATGGCGTCGCAAATGACGGCCGCGGCTAATTCCCCGCCGGATAAAACATAATTGCCTATGGAAATCTCTTTTGTGATAAAATGTTCGCGTATCCGTTCGTCAATTCCTTTGTAATGTCCGCATAAAATCATCAAATTCTGCTGCAAAGAAAGACGGTTTGCCAAGGGTTGATCGAGCAAATCGCCATCAGGAGCGGTGTAGATAATTTCATCGTATTTATACTCTTTCTGTAAATCTTCTATACAATTAGCCACAGGCTCTATGGCTATCACCATGCCGGCGCCTCCGCCGTACGGATAATCGTCTACGCTTTTGTACTTATTGGTGGAATATTGGCGTAAATCATGCATGTACACCTCAACCAAGTTTTTGTTTTGCGCTCTCTTTAAAATAGATTCTCCGAATACGCTTGACATCATATCGGGAAATAATGTGATAATATCGATTCGCATGTAAGCCCCCTCTACATCCCCAAGTGGAATTTTTATAATAATGATTTATGAATAGCAATGAGTTTGGTTAATAAGTTTTCGACTTCTTTTAATGGCAGCATATTAGCTCCGTCGGATTTAGCCATAGCCGGATTGGGATGAGTTTCCATAAAAATACCGTCGCAACCTACCGCAATAGCGGCTTTGGCTATGGTGGCGATTAATTCGGGTTTTCCTCCGGTAACGCCCGAACTTTGATTGGGTTGCTGTAAAGAGTGGGTAATATCCATCACTACAGGAACTCCATTTTCTTGCATAATAGGTATGCCGCGATAATCGACCACCATATCCTGATAGCCGAAGGTTGTTCCCCTTTCGGTAAGCATAATGTTGTTATTTCCGCTTTGACGGATTTTTTCCACCGCATGAGACATGGATTCGGGAGAAAGAAATTGTCCTTTTTTTATGTTGATAACCTTTCCCGTTTGCGCCGCTGCGACCAACAATTCCGTTTGCCGGCATAAAAAAGCGGGGATTTGTAATACATCTGCATATTGACCTGCCAAAACGGCTTCTTGTTCGGTGTGAATATCGGTAACAACCGGAATATTATATTGTAGTCCCACTTGTTTTAGTATCTCTAAGGCTTTAATATCGCCAATTCCGGTAAAAGAATCCAAACGCGAACGATTGGCTTTTTTATACGAAGCCTTAAAAATAAAAGGAATTTCCAATCTATTCGTTATTTCCAATAAAGTTTCGGCAATTTCAAAAGGCATGGTTTCATTCTCTACTACGCAAGGGCCGGCCATTAAAAAGAAATTCCCCGACGAAGTATGTTGTAAATTATTGAGTATTGGGTACATTTTGGGTTTATAAAGTTTGTAAGGTTATAATGTTCATAAGGTCTGTAACGTCTGGTATCTCGTCTACTTGTATCTGAAAACTATAATGTATTTTTTACTGTCAATTATTAATTATCCGCTAAATATGTGCAAAGATATAACTTTTGGTTGGGTTAGAAGAGTTTATCTCTTATTTAAACATGTATTTTCTCTGCAAAGAAATTTCTGATGCGTCTAAAAAACAAGAAGTATAGAATAGGGACGATTAAGCGCCGATTTGGCAATCATCTTGCGGTGAAAGAAAAATCTGATGAAAATGAAAATTTTTTGAGAAAAAATTGGGAGTAATAAAAAATGTTGTATATTTGTGCTGTATTAGTGATTTAGTACAGTGATTGTTTGTTTCGTAATTATTTTATAATGAGATCGATATTTGTATTATGAATATGAAAACAAAGCATGAAAAAGTAAAAAAAGCAGCCGTATTAACCTATATTTTATGGACTGTTTTTACGGGAAATTATGCCGAAGCGCAAACTACAAAAGAAGATAAGAGCGCTTCGCTTTTATGGAAAGTTTCGGGGAAAAGTTTGCCGGCGCCGTCTTATTTATTTGGAACCGTACACATATATGACACAAGCGTTTTCCGTATACCGGAAAATATTTACAGGATATTAGACCAATGTGAGGCTCTGGCGTTGGAAGTGGATTTCGGCAGCATAAACCAAGCGACTCTAATGGAAAAAATGTTGTTTCCTGCAAATGAGAAAACATTGGATGAACTGCTTTCGCCCGAAGCTTTCGCAAAGCTTATGCAGTTTCCTGCCGCAGAAATGTTAGGAGAAGAGGTTGTAAAAAAATTTAAACCTTTCTTTATAACTACGCTTATTGCAGATTTAGGGAATCCGGAATTTTCTGTCGATACGGAGTTATATAATTATGCGGTAGGTAAAACAAAGAAGATAATAGGCTTGGAAACCATAGAGGAGCAAATAGGTACTATAGATAAGCTTCCAATGGAAGATCAGATTGAAGAATTGGAAAAATCGTTGAGGGATTCCGCGGATAGTAAAGAAATGTTTGTCAAATTATTGAATGCATATAAGAATCAGAATTTCAAATTTTTTGAAGAAATGGTAGAAGGAGATATGGCCATGGATCCGCTTTCTTCCGAAAAATTGCTGAAGGAACGGAATATAAATATGGCCAATCGAATTGATTCCCTTTTGAAAGCCGATAAAAAAAGATCTTTGTTTGTAGCGGTGGGAGCCGCGCATATTAACGATTTGAAAAAGATAAAAGGTTTAGCTAACTTATTAAAGGAAAAAGGCTATACCTTAACGCCTGTGGAAGTGAAATTTTAATTTGTTTTGAAACGTAAAGAAGGGTATTATTATGATTCAAATAAATGATTTGTATTTTAGTTATAGAAAGAATAAGCATATTTTCGAAGATCTGACTTTGCATATTAAAGAAGGACAGATTTATGGAATTCTGGGAGAAAATGGAGTCGGAAAAACGACTCTTCTGCGAATTATGGCAGGATTGCTTTTTCCTAAAAAGGGTCGTTGCGCCGTATACGGCGTGGACGCTTTCAAGCGTTTGCCGCAAATTCTGGAGAAAACGTTTTATTTGCCCGAAGAATTTCAATCGCCGCATATTCGAGTAAAACGATACGCGCAGGAATTGGGCGTTTTCTATCCCCAATTCAGCATGGAACAATTTGTTAAGCATTCCAATGAGTTTGAAGTGGAGTTAGACAAAAAATTTTCCGAACTTTCGTTAGGGCAAAAGAAAAAAACGTTAATTTCGCTGGCCTTGTCAACCAATGCGCAGATTCTACTTTTGGATGAACCTACCAATGGCCTCGACATTCCTTCCAAGGCCAAATTCCGGAAAATTATGGCTGCCGAAGCGAATGAAAAGCGGACATTTATTATTTCTACGCATCAGGTTCACGACATAGAACACTTGATGGACAGAATCATGATTTTGGAACGAAATGCCGTATTGTTGAACAATTCTGTAGAGGAAATTACGGCCAAATTGAAATTTTCTTTGCAAACGGCTGTCAATAATAATACGTTTTACTCCGAAACCCGTTTGGGAGGTTTTTCCACTATTGAGTTAAACAACTTTGACGAAGAGAGTAAAATAGATATCGAGTGCCTTTTCAATGCAGTAGTAAAGAATAAAAATCTTTTCAAAGATTTATTTAAGCATTAAAATAGTAGGACTGGAAAACATTATAAACTTTGCAACCTCACAAACTTCAAAATGCCATGAACCAAATTTTTTATTTTCCTCGATTTTTGAAACTCTTTTTGCAGGAATTGAATCATTTTAAAAAACTATACATAGGCTTAGCGGCGGGTATATTTGTTCTTAAATTGTTATTGGCGCTTGCCACGCCCTCGCAAAACCAGAATTTTTTTTCTCCCCTTGCTATAATTATTATTTTCTCCGCTTCATATATACTTTATCCACGTACAAACGACAGGGTGAGAGGGATTAGTTATGCGATGACGCCGGTTTCCGGTTTTGAAAAATTGGTCTCTATTTTGCTTCATTGCGCCATTTTCATTCCTCTTCTTTGCATGGTCGGCTACGCAATAGGTGTCTTGTTTTGCAATATGTTGAATTTTAGTAGGATGAGTTATTTCTTATTTAATAGTATGGAAGATTTTTATACTTGTATATCTCTGCAATCTATTGGTTTATTGGGGAATTTATTTTTTAAACGTCAAAAATTCCTTAAAACAATAGGATTTGTTTTGCTGGGCTTCTTTGTTTACGTAATAATTTTAGGAGCAGGAATAGCCTATGTTGTTAATGACGCAAGCGTTTCTCTGAGTGAATTCCCTACTTTGTTTTCGGCGTCGAATTCGGTGGTAGTAACGAAAAACTCGGTTATAGAAAATGCTAAAGAAATTATATCATACATTATTTTTCCTGCAGGGGCATGGATAACGGCATTTTTTAAAATGAGAGAACAAGAATATTAATTATGAATTTTGATAACAACAAACCTATTTACTTGCAGATAAGCGAAAATGTATGCGAAAAGATTCTTTCCGGAACATGGAAGGAGAATGGTCGCATACCATCTGTGCGGGAACTTGCCGTAGAGTTGGAAGTGAATCCTAATACGGTAATGAGGAGTTATGAGTATTTGCAATCAAATGGAATTATATACAATAAGCGCGGGATTGGTTTTTTTGTAACAGAAACCGCCCGCCGGATTATTGAAAATTTGCAACAGGATCTCTTTTTTAAAGAAGAATTGCCGGAGCTTTTCAAGAAAATGAATTTGCTGGGAATTTCGATGGAGACATTGCAAGAAAAATATAAACAATTTAATGTAAGTAATTTAGGATGTGACTTAAAGTCACGCCCCGACGAGACTATCAAATAAAAATATACACATGAAGAAGATTAGTAATTACCTATTAGCTATTATTGCAGGGATCCTTCTAATGATTATTATCCAAGAGAGCCTCTTCATTGTTTCTATCTTTAAGCAAATGGTTGTGGAAAAAAAGGAACAACCGCAATTAAATGACGACGGGAAGGATGAATGATAAAAATGTGCCTTTCGGAGAATATTTAATTGGCGACGAAGACATTACCGAAATGTTGCAAAAAAAAACAATGCGCAGAATTTGGGACTTAGCCGTCTGCGCGATTGTGTGCCTAAGCTTTTGCAGGCGGGATTTTTCAAAAATAGTAGAACTATTTGGTAAAAATTCCGACAAAAAAGAACATTTTTAGGCTCAAAATACTTCATAGAAAAATTTTTAAATAACCTCTAAACGGTTCAACAAAGTTAAATATATGAAACAACTTTTTACTATTGTCGTTTTGGGTTTGTTAGCAACCGTTGGTTTACAGGCGCAGATTCTGAGAGGAAAGATTGTGGATGAAAAATCGCAGCCGATGTCTTATGCAACTATTTATGTGCAGGAGCTTTTTACAGGGGTTGTAAGTAATGAGAAAGGAGAATTCTCCATTCATTTGGAGAAAGGCGATTATAACCTTCGGTTTCAATATTTAGGTTACGAAACCCAGATAAAACAAGTAAAAATAACAGGCGATGAGAACTTGAATGTGCAAATGAAACCCGTGGCGCTTCAACTCAGGCAAGTTGATATTAATGCTAAAGACGAGGATCCCGCCTATAGAATTATCCGAAGGGCAATTGCTTACGGGCCTTATTACCGCAATCTATTGTCATACGTAAAATTGAATGCTTATATCAAAGGAACCTATTCTGTAAAAAAAGTTCCCGGATGGATGAAAAAAGTAGTTTCTTTAACCGAAAAAGATCAGAAATCCAAAAATGATTTCCTTCCCAAGGAAGGGGATGTATATATGAAAGAGAGTGTAAGCGAGATTACGAGAGATTCTAAAAAAACGAAGTATAGAGTTTTATCAGTAAATAGCTCGATGCCGGAAATGTTCGATACGGCTACATATAGTTTGTACAATATGTTTTTGAGTTACGGAATTTATGGAAAATATTCTCCTTTAGGACCTTATGGATTATCATATTATAAGTATCGCTTGGAAAGTTCGAATATAAATAACGGCGTAAAAATTTACCATATAAGGGTAACGCCCAGAACAGCCAATCCTAATCTGGTTATGGGAACCATTGATATTGTGGATTCGTTATGGTGCGTTTATCATTTCAATTTATCGGGAGAAATAAAAACAGGTTTCGTAGATATGAATTTCCGGTTTCAACAAATGTATTCCGAAATTGAAAAATACGTATGGTTGCCTGCGAGTACGGCTATTCAATTCGATGCCAAAATAATGGGAGTCGATATGTCCAGCTCGAATATGTCTTCCATAAAATATATCAATTATACTTTAAACCGTTCGCAAAAAAATATAATGACTTCATTGCCGGTTTCAGACTCGGCTTTAGTTGATAAAAGGATTTCTTTGAATGTGTCTGAAAAATCGAAGAAAATTCAGGAAGAAATCGATAAACTTTCCCAAAAAGAAAAATTAAATAATCGGGATGCGGTTAAGATGGTGAATCTTTTTGAGAAAAAATTAAAAGAAGACGCAAAAACAAACAAGGAATTATTTGGGAAGGATACCATAAAAAAAGACGACTTGGAAGTAAAAGGAATAGAAGAATATATTTCTATGTCGATAGATAGCAACGCCCGTAATAAAGACTCTGTTTATTGGGAACAACAACGGGTTGCGCCTTTGTCGCTCGAAGAGAAGAAAGGGTTTGAAAAGAGAGCGGCTCTTCTGGAATTAGAGAAGAACGACACAACTACCCAAAAACAGAAAAACAAATCGTTTGCAATTGTTTTCCCTCTTTTATATTTTCAAATCGACAGCCTGACGACGTTTGATGTTAACCTATTATCCGGACTTAATTTCAATCTGGTCGACGGATGGGCTTATGGTATGGGATTTTCCTTAAAGAAAAAGTTGAAAAATGACAAACGTTGGGAAAGTCATTTAACGGCCGCTTATACATTCGATAGCAAGCATTTTCCGCTTACGTTCAGTTCGACTTATCATTACAATCCTATGAAACAAGCTTCGCTAAGTTTGCAAGCCGGACGCAAAAGTTTTGATTTCAATAAAGAAACAGGAGTGGGGAATGCGCTTAACGCTTTTTCGTCTTTATTTTTCAGGGAAAATTACATCAATTTTTATGATCGGACCTTTATTAATCTGAATCATGGCATAGAAGTTTTTAATGGATTCATTGTAAACCTGGGTTTTGCTTATGAAAGACAAAAACAATTATATAATATTACCGATTATTCTTTCTTTTTCAGAGATTCGTGGAATTACCGCAGCAATGAACCTGACAATTCCTATACTTTGTCGAATCCCGTTTATTTGCAAGATGCTTCCTCGTCGATATTAGATATAAAGTTTGAATATACTCCCCGGATGTACTACCGGTATCAGGGCAGAAAGAAAGAGAATTTATCCTCTAAATATCCGACCTTTTCGCTTTCCTGGAAAAAAGGAATTACAGATTTATTCAATGCAAATAATCAATTCGATCAATTGGAATCAGAAATAAAACATCAATTTAAATTAGGGCTTTTCGAAACATTCAATTATAATGTAATTGCTGGCTGGTTCCCCAATAATAACGAAATGCATTTCTCCAACTTTAAGCATTTCGGCATTTACGAATTTCCCGTTATGACAACTTCTCTTTCTCCTGCTTATCATACCATGAAAACCTATTCAGCCTCGACAAATGAATGGTATTTGTCGGCATTTGCACAATACAGGACGCCTTATTTATTATTAAAATACATTCCCATCTTCGATAAAACAATTATGACCGAAGATTTATATGCCTCTTATTTGAAAACGCCTGTGACAAAAGATTACATAGAAATAGGCTATGCGCTTACGAATATCTATTTGTTTGGAAATATAGGCGTATTTGTCGGGTTTGAGGATTTTAAATACGCCAACTGGGGAATCAAATTTTCTATCTCTTTACCAAACGAGTTTAAGTAACCGTTTAAATTTTTGTAGAAAAGATTTTGAAAGATAAAAACAGCGAGTTTGCGGACTGGATTTTTTAAGAATAGTGGCGCTATTTAGTAAAATTCCGGTAAAAAGGAGTGTTTTTAGATCCAAAATACTACATAGAGAAATTTTTAAACAACCTCTTAGCGGGGTGTTTTTTTCTTGTTCTTTTTGAAGCCTCAAAAGAGAACCAAAAAAGGCTTGAGGATTTAAACGCGCTCCGCCTACCGGCTGCGCTTGAACGGAAAATCCTCGAAAAGGTATGCTGCGCATGGCGTTTTATTGGCTGACGCGCTTGAATAAGGCAGCGCCAATAACGGCCTCCGACAGATAGCGTTAAGAAAAATCATTAGTGGAGGCGTTAAAAACAAAATTCTGTTCGAAGCCTCCTGCCGGAAAGTAATTTGACGATGTTAATTATTTATTAAATGAAGTAACAAAACTTGACGGGCGAGTTATTTTGTTTAGCCGTAACGAATGATTTTTTAGTCTATCTGTCGTCAGCCTTGACTTTTTGTTTCTTTTGCGTCAAGGCAAAAGAAAGGTCACAATGCAGTCTATTACATTCTTACCATTATGACAGAAACATTAAAAATTATCTCCACCTGTTTTTACACT
>JAVBLV010000041.1:0-11291 GCA_031553195.1 Bacteroidales bacterium | reverse complement strand
ATCTGGATGAATATTGTTATCGCTTCAACAGACATTGCTTCAAGGAAAATGCTTTTCACAAACTCACAATGAGAATGTTGGCCTCTACACATATAACTTACAGACAAATATTAACCAGTACCTAAAGGGTCGTTTCAATATGTTTATTATCTGGCGCACTATAATACTTGGCGGATAGAGCTTTTTAAAGAAGAATTGGAATTCAAGCGGGTTCAAAAGTAGAGACGTTTAGATTTCGTAACTTTGCGAGTAAATCAATTGAATAGAAATCATGAGAAAATTCGTATATTTTTTCCTGTTAATTTTACTTTCTTTTGTTTCCTTTGCCCAAAAGAGAATCTATTTAGCAGATTGGCAATTCTACCAGGCAGAAAACTCTAAAAAGCACAAAGCGACTGTTCCTGGAACCGTGCATACCGATTTATTGGCAAATAAGTTAATTCCCGATCCGTTTTATGGCGCAAATGAGAATGCCGTACAGTGGATAGATACCTGCAATTGGATATATGAAACCTCTTTTGAAATAACCTCCGGACAAATGCTTCAATCCGGCGAAATAAATTTAATTTTCGAAGGATTGGATACCTATGCCGACATATTTGTAAACGAAGAAAAAGTCGGCTCCAATACAAACATGTTTTACCATAAAAAAATTCCATTGTTTTACCAATCCTCTGCCTCCAATCATCGCAATAAATTACGCGAGGGGAAAAATACGGTGAAAGTTGTATTTCATTCTGTGTTAAAAGAAATCCGAAAATACAAACCGCACGATTATTTGATTTTAGATGAAGAACCCCGTGCCTTTGCCCGGAAAGCCCAATATCAATTCGGTTGGGATTGGGGACCTAAATTCGCTACCATGGAAATATGGAAACCGGTTTATTTGGAATGTTTTGATAATGAATCTCAATTTCGCTCGGTTTCGTTAAAACAAAAACAATTAAATAATATATCTGCCATACTGGAATTGCAAGCAAAATTGTACATTTTTCAGGAAAAGGAGCGCTGTAAATTAATAGTAAAAGAGAAGAATTCAGAAAAAATATTATTAGAGAAAAATATTCTTTCGCAACAAAGGGATTCGTTATTCGCTTTTGATTTTTCGTTGGAGAACCCCGAACGCTGGTATCCTAATGGATTGGGCCAACCACATTTGTATGATTTTCAAATAGAATTATACAACGGAAAAGGCATTAAAGTCGATTCTATTGAAAAACAGATCGGTTTTAGAAATGTAGAACTCAAACGCGAAAAAGATGAAAAAGGCGAACGTTTCTATTTTCTGGTAAATGGTAAAGAAGTTTTTATGAAAGGCGCTAATTGGATTCCTGCCGAAAGTTTTTTACCCCGTTTAACCGAGGCAGATTATGACGCTTTGATTTTACAAGCCAAATTAAGCCATTTTAATATGTTGCGAGTTTGGGGCGGAGGGATTTATGAAGACGAAGCCTTTTATAATGCTTGCGATAAATATGGTATTTTGGTTTGGCAAGATTTTGCGTTCGCCTGCGCGCTTTACCCCGCAAATAAAGCGTTTTTAGAAGATGTGAAAAGGGAAGCCGTTGAAAATATTCAGCGAATTTCTCAACACGCAAGCTTGGCTTTATGGTGCGGTAATAACGAAAATGATGAAGGTTGGCATAACTGGGGTTGGAAAGCGCAATTCGGCAAAGATACCAATCAAACTTGGGAAAATTACAAAATGTTGTTTCAAAAACTTTTACCTGATCTGGTAAAACAGTACGATCCGCAACATTCTTACCTTTCTTCTTCGCCTGTATTGGGTTGGGGGAAAAAAGAAAGTATGTCGCATGGCGACAGTCATTATTGGGGCGTTTGGTGGGGAATGGAACCGTTTGAGGTTTACAAACAAAAAGTTCCTCGGTTCATGAGCGAATATGGTTTTCAGGGATTTCCACCGATAAGTTCTTTGAAAAAAGTCATTCCTGAAGATGAATTGTATTTGGGCTCGCCTTCTATGAAGACCCATCAGAAGCACCCAAAGGGATATGAAACCATTCAAACTTACATGGAAAGAGAATATAATATTCCTTTGGATTTTGAAAAATATGCTTATGTTAGTCAGTTATTACAGGCTTACGGCATGAAAACCGCCATGGATGCGCACCGCAGAGCAAAACCTTATTGTATGGGAAGCTTGTATTGGCAATTCAACGATTGCTGGCCGGTGGTTTCCTGGTCGGGAATTGATTATTACAAGGAATGGAAAGCGTTACAGTATTTTGCAAAAAAGGCTTTTGCCCAACATTTGGTTAGTTTCAATACCGTGAACGATAACACCGGAATATGGCTCGTGACCGATTCTACTGAAAAAATCAGCGGACAGTTACAAATTATTTTCTGCGACTTTTCAGGAAAAGAATTATCTGAAAAATCTATTGATGTTACGCTTAATGCCAATGAATCAAAAAAAGTATGGGGATTCAAAACCGGGGATTTTGTAAAAGATACGACTCAAACATATTGCTATGCTCGTTTTACCAACAATGGAAAATTATTGGCCGATGAAGTACATTATTTTGCATTGCCAAAGAATGTAAAATATCCAAAAGCAACGGTTACTGTTTCTTTTGGAAAAGAGAATGAACTCATTCTGAAATCGGATAAGTTGGTTAAAAATGTTTGTATTTTACACAATGGGAGCCAATCGGGCATGTCGGATAATTTTTTTGATATATTACCAAATCAAACGTATACTATTTATTTCCCAAAAGGAGTAAAATTAAATAGAAATAACCTGAAGATACAAGCGTTGAATGATGAGCTGGATGAAAAATACCAATAAGAGTTGTTTCGGTTCAAGGTTTTTAATTGATTAGGACAATATGCAAAAAGGCGGATTTATTTACATAATGACAAATGGGAATAAAACAACACTATACATTGGTATTACAAACAATTTGCAACGCCGGGTATGGGAGCATCGAACTCATTATGATAAGCATTCGTTTATAGCAAAATATAATTTGGAATATTGTATTTACTATGAATATTTTAGCAGCATTGAACAGGCTATTGAACGAGAAACTCAGCTAAAGAAATGGAATAGAGTGAAAAAAGGAAACGCTTATTGATAGAATGAATCTTGAATGGAAAGACCTTTGAGAAGATATAAAAACGTGGGTAATCTGAACCTAATTTCTCTGGAGAGGAGATTTTGAAATGGACTATGTTTTGCATGAGATTCCTCTCTGCATTCGGGATGACGGCATTCATTGAAAAGGAGAAAAAGGGGCGGCGGCTTCGCCGCCGCAATCTTCCACTTCTAGCTAATTATGGCTCGTCATCCCGACTGAAGCGAGGAACGAGCGAAATGGAGGAATCTGTTACTAATTTTAGCAAAAGCGACAAAATGAAAACGCCCATCTAAAATTAATAAAGCAACGCATTAAAACATTTATACACTGATTCGCCCAAAATATGAACCCGTTTTTCTCCAAAAAACTTCGAGATTCCCGGAGTTTTTTATCTTTGCAAAGATTCTATATAGTATAAAATCTTAGAAAAACTTCGTTTAAATAATATGGAAACATTAGAGAATTTATTAGCCCATCGCAGCATCCGGAAATACGTAAACAAACCGATTGAAAAGGAAGTATTGAATAAAATTCTTGAGGCCGGCATACGCGCTTCAAATACAGGTAACATGCAGATTTACAGTATTATTGTTACGCAAGACGTTGAAAAAAAGAAAGCTTTTTCAAAACTTCACTTCGGCCAGAAAATGGTAGAAGACGCCGGCGCGGTTCTGACCATTTGCGTGGATGTAAACCGTTTTCATAAATGGTGCGAATTACGTAACGCCGAAAAATCGTATGACAATTTTTTGTGGTTTTTAACAGGAACCATAGATGCGACTATTGTTACCCAAAATATCTGCGTAGCCGCCGAAGAACTGGGCCTGGGTATTTGTTACCTGGGAACCGTTAACTATAATGCTCCCGAAATCAGCGAATTTCTAAAGCTTCCCGACGGGGTATTTCCTGTAACATGCATCACTATGGGCTATCCTGATGAAAATCCATCATTAACAGACAGGTTGCCTTTAGAAGCGGTCGTACATTATGAAGAATATACCGATTATTCCGAATCGGATATTAACCGTCTTTACGAACAAAAAGAAGCTTTGCCGGAGTCTCAACATTTTATTAAAATTAATGAAGTAGGCAATTTGGCTCAGGTTTTCACCCGGAAACGTTATCCCAAAACATTGAATGTTTCTATTTCGGAAAAATTAGTTAATTCCCTTAAAGAAAAAGGCTTCTCGAACAGTTTGGATTAAAGCGTATTAACACATAATCTCATATCTTTGCAAAAAATGACGATATGTTCTTGACAAAAGAACAATACATACGATTGCGGAGTATTTCCCGATCCAAGGCGGCAACGTTGTTATTCCAACCCCTAAATAATAGCCGCTGTCACGCTATTTTTCGAAAGGAGGTTTCGAACAGAATTTTGTTTTTAACGCCTCCACTAATGATTTTTCTTAACGCCATCTGTCGTAGGCTGTTATTCCCTTACTCATCCTCTTTTGACTTTTGATATTTTCACTTAAATATTTTAGTTCTCCACCGGAATTTTACATTGATCCGTTAGAGTTATATCCATGCTGGGCGAACTAAAAAAGCGGATAAAACAAACCTGATTTGTTTACCCGCTTTTCAGATTAAGAACAAAAAAACAACAATTATGGGGATTATTGTTTTTTTACTCTCCTGTGTATTTCTTCTTACCGGAGCAAATTAACCGTTCCTCTTTTTTGAGTTAACGCGCCATTTTTATTTGTGCATCGGATAATGTAAACATAAGCTCCTACCGGGGCCGGGGAACCTTTAATTGACCCGTCCCACCCAACGTTGATATCTTTCGACTCGAATATTTGCTGCCCGCTTCTATTATAAATAATCATTTCAAATTTAGCGACGTCATTCGAAGAAGCTTTAAATACGTTATTTGTCGCTTCGGCAGGCGTAAACGCAGAAGGAACCCATACTTCGAACGTTTGATTTGGATTTGGTTCGGATGCTTTTACACTTACGGGTTCAGGATTTGATGAAGATTTTGTTTGCGGTTGAATCTTTTCCGTTGACACGGGCGTCTGTGTCGAAATTTGTTTCCCTTGCGTACTACCGGTTGTGATGGTTTGTCCCTCTTGTAATAAATTTTGAGAAGATTTAACCTGATTCCCCTCTGGAACTATAATTGCAGGGGTTTCTATTTTTTCTTCCTTTTTATTGGTTAATGTCAACTCTTTTTGTCCTGGAATTACAGTTGAAGTTACTTGTTCCATGGGATAAAGACTTTCTTCTACAGATTTTGTCGCCAATGTTTTCATTTCGATGGAAGGCAATATATTTGTATTGAATTTCAATCCCTGTAAATGAAATTCCACCGGATATTGATAATTTGATTTTCCCGGTTGAGATATTTCTGTTTTTTCTATATTTTTTCTTTCGGGCTTGGATACCGAATCCTCTTTTGTTTGCATAAAGAAAAGTCCCGTGCCTACAACCCCGCACACAAGTATGCCGCCTCCTAGAACATACCTAAGAATTACTGTTTTACTTTTAGGAATAGAATTTCTTATCTTCTCCCACGTTTCGGGATTCGGCGTCTCGGAAAAATCTTTAAATTTTTCTTTAAATGCTTTCCCTATTTCAGATTTATCCTCCATCATTTCCATTCTATATAAAATCTTCTTTATTCAACAACTTATTCTTTAAGTACTGTTTCGCTTTTGATAATTGCGATTTTGATGTAGAAATAGAGATTTCCATTATTTCTCCTATTTCTTGATGAGAGTATCCCTCTATTTCATAAAGGTTAAAAATTGCCCGGTATCCTTCCGGCAAACTTTGCAAAGCAGCTAACATTGCTTCAACCGAAAAACTATCATAGTCTACTTTTGTATCTTGTATTTCAATCATATTTACGGATAATTCCTTATAATTCAAATATTTTGTATTATCTCTAATATGATTAAGCGCTGTATTTATGATTATTTTTCTTAACCACCCTTCAAAAGAGCCAATGAATGTATATGTCTCTATTGATAAAAATACTTTTATAAATCCTTCTTGTAATATATCTTCCGCCTGATTCCTGTCCTTTGTATAACGCAAACAAACCCCCAGCATTTTTGGCGCATATCGTTCATACAATGCATGTTGAGCTTTCTTGTTTTTTTTCTTACAAGCTTTTACTAATTCCGTTACATCTTCTTCAAAAGCCATAGATTACATATAAGACACGGTTATACTGATTTTGGTTGCCTGAATAAATAAATTTTCCCTATACAGAAAATATTAATTCATTAATTATCAATTGATTTCGATAAATTTTCTATTATATCCGAAGCGATTAAAGCAGCTTGTCCTCTGGTTGTAGCCGCTAAATCGCCTGCTCTTCCATGTATAAATACGCTTAAAACCGCCGATTCCAAGGGAGAATATCCTTGGGACAAAAAAGCCGTAACAATACCGGTAAGAACGTCTCCGCTTCCGGCAGTAGCCATTCCCGGATTTCCGTTTGAATTGAAATATACGTCTCCATTAGGATTACATATAGCCGTATAAGCTCCTTTCAACACAATGATAAGCTTATGTTGCGCCGAAAATTCCTTTGCCGCTTTTAAGCGTTCAAATCCTGAAGAAAATGATGCCCCTGCTAAACGTTCAAATTCTTTCACATGAGGGGTTAAAATTGAATTTTCAGGTATTTTCTTTAGCCATTCCCGATTCTCTGAAAGTATATTTAACGCATCGGCATCTAATATCATAGGATTTTCTGTCCTTTCAATCAATTGATACAATGCCTTCTGAGAGTCCTTTTCTCTCCCTATCCCGGGACCTACGCCAATAGCGCCATACAACAAAATATTTTCAGGTAGCGATGAAAACATTTTCTCCGAAGAATCAATGCTCAACATCGCTTCGGGGAAAGCTATTTGTAAAATTTCTACTCCTTTTGCAGGAACATGTACCGTAAGTAATCCTGTTCCCGAACGCAAACAAGATTTGGCAGCCAATACTGCCGCCCCCATCTTGCCATAGCTGCCTGCAATGATCAATGCATGACCAAAGTTTCCCTTATGTGAAAAATTTTTCCTTTTTTTCAGGAGAGAGAAGGCAAACTCTTGAGTTACAAAATAATTTTGCGTTGGCGTTTGATTGATATACCGTTCATCCAATCCAATAGGCAATACTTGGAATTTTTTTACAAAACTCTCTGTTTCTGGGAAGAGAAATGATAACTTCGGAAATTGGAAAGAAAGCGTATAATCCGCCTTAATAGCAATTGTATCTATTGACAAAGGAGGCGTATCCGCAAATAAGCCTGAAGGGATATCAATAGAAATAACCGGAATAGGCAACGAATTGATTTCTTCTACAATTTCTTTTATCCAGCCGGTAATAGGGGCCGATAAACCCGAGCCGATAATGGCATCTATCAAAAAATCGAAAGGCTGTTCAATGCGGAGATCAGAATCGGGTAGAATCTCATGCACAGTTACTAAAGGACATCGTTTTAGCCTTATATAATTTTCATGAAAATCCGGAGATTCTCTTTCCGACACGCGAAGAATAAAAACCTCTATGGAGACAACTTCTTGTATTTGAGACAACAAACGGGCAATTGCAAAACCGTCTCCTCCGTTATTCCCTAATCCGCATATAATGGCAAAGCGATTTGCAAACCCAACATGAGAGTTTATCCAATCTACACAAGCCGTTGCCGCCCTTTCCATTAACTCTAGAGAAGAAATATTTCCTTCGCTAATAGTATAAGCATCTGCTTCCCGAATTTGCTGAACGGAAAATATCTTTTCGCAAAACAACATTGCTTTTATATTTAAAGTTTCTAATGCTATTCCGATAAATATCAACAAAGATAATAAAATTCAAAGAAAAGAGAAAACAAAAACTTTGCTGATAAACAAAAACAAACAACGTAAAATATATTTAGCGTGAAAAAGATTCTTTTTAATTTATTATTCCCTTTCTATTACTAATAAAAAGTAATTTAAAACAATCCATTTCCTGAATATCATTCAGGATGATAAGGATATGCTGCTCGTTTACAAAATTTGTTGTATTCATTATCCCAAACTCAGGTTTCGAGGATACAAATGGTAGGTATAGATAGCAAAAGAGGCTACCCTTTTCGGACAGCCTCTTTCTTGTTGTTCAAATTAAACTTTTATATTTACTTCGTCAGAATAAATTCAACCATTCTGTTCAATTCCCGGTTTTTCTCAGTAGTATTAGGTACTGCCGGATCATCCTTTCCTTTAGCAATAGTTGTTATCCGCGAAGCCTTAATCCCTTTTCTTATGAGGTAATAACGCGCAGCTTCCGCCCGGTTAAAGGCTAATTTATCGTTCAAA
This sequence comes from Bacteroidales bacterium, assembly GCA_031553195.1. GTDB lineage: Bacteria > Bacteroidota > Bacteroidia > Bacteroidales > P3 > JAVBLV01. The sequence continues at coordinate 2,878 of JAVBLV010000041.1, read as the reverse complement.
GGATTATTACCTAAATCGCAGGTATGTCCTATAACAGATAACGACGCATTCGGATATTTTCTCATCAATTCTACCTTACGGTCTAAAACTTCTATTGACTCTTTTCTCAGATCATATTTATTCAAGTCAAAATAAATGCATTCTTCCAATTCATCTTCAACTTGTTTAGGCAGATCTAAAACCTTTGCAGGTTCTTGAGTAGGAACTGTTGGTATTGGAGTCACTACCGGAGTAGGCACCTGTATAACCACCGGATTTACAATAATCGTGTCCCTCAAAGGAATTTGAACTTGTTCGTCTTTTTCTTCTTCTACGGGACGTTCTTTCAATTTACCTAACTTGATACGTAATCCTATTTTCCCTCTAACAGACATTGTATTGATTTTGTCGGCCTGATTACTATTCAACACGCCATTATAAAATACATTCTCAGCTACAACAGATGTTTGTTGACCGCCCGTAGGTCCTAAAAGGTCTTCATTTTTATTTTTGATATCGGTTAATCCATAGTCGGCCATAACGCCAAGAGTTAAATCCACCCTACGGCTAAGACCAAACAATGCGCCGATTTCCCCTGCAATGGCAAATCCGGTTTTTAATTCATTATCGCCGGAAAACGGACGATCTTTATTTGTCGAATAGCCATGCTGCGGAAGATCCGAACTAGAGCCTTCTTCAAAGGGGAGTTCCCAGTCATGATAAAGAGCCGAGTTCGTTATAAGCCCTTCCGTTTTATAGGTTGAGTTAATAGGAATTTGCACTTTAGGTCCTATTCCGAAATACAAACCATGCATTTCTTTTTTTCCAAATTTGTGTTGATACATCAACATAAGCGGAATTTCCAGAAAAGTTGTTGTTTGACTTTCTTTCCAATCTCTTAAACGAATTTTAAGATCATATATGTCTCCTTCGTCGTCTATTTGGTTTTGGAATGTAAATGATTTATCGGAAAAAAGACTTTGCGTATTGAACACAAAAATTTCACCCGATAAAGAAACGCCCCAATGACGATTAAAGAAATATTGAGCGCCTATGCCGCCGCCATATCCTAATCCTCCTTTTGTTGATCCTCCATTTAAGTCATAGCCAAGATTTGTCCATCCCAAACCTCCGTCCAGGGTTAGATAAAATCCTTTTTCTTGCGCCTGCACTGTTGTCATTGCGAAGAATATCACTAGTACCAAAATTATCTTCTTCATAATTATTTCCTTTCTTAACTCTCTTTCAACCCTCCTCTACGCGAGGAGGGCAAAGAGGTTCTTATTATTGTTAAATTTTAATTATCAATTTTTAGCGTACTATGATTTTTTCTGTAATCACTTCATTTTGAGCAGTTGTAATGCGAAGAACGTAAGTTCCTTTAGGAGCGTTGATACGAATCCTTTGTTTAGATGTTAACATATTCATCCTCACAATTTGTTTTCCACTCATATCAAATACATCCAATTTTGCATTTTCAAATTCGCCCAATATAAATTGACTCAAGTCTACTATCAGATCTTCATTTGAAGCCACCGGATTCGGATATATAGCAATCTGTCTCTTATGAGTTGCTTTATGTACAGTGTACGGACAACTCATTTCTTTGGAGCCGTCGGCATAAGTAACCAAAACTTGGTAAGTTCCATCCAATCCTCCTTTTTCTACGTACGATTGATAATTTCCTTCAACAGCAATGGATTTTTCATCTTTATACCATTGGTACGACACAAATTGTTTTTCTTTGTTCGAGATGAATATCACATCTGTCCATTTAGTGAGCAACACCAAACCGTTTCTACCTACTTCAACCGTTTTACTGGTTTCGCTTCCGCAAGCGCCGGTAACTACTACGTAATAATTTCCATAGTGAGTAGCGCTATCGCTGACATCTACAGTATATACGGATGATGTGGCTCCCTGAATTATTTGGTTGTTATGATACCATTTATAATTCAAGTCCTTGCCAATTGCCGTTACCGACAATGTAAACCCATCTGTTCCGCAAAGACTTACAGATTCCGGCTGTTTTGTAATCTGTACGCCTTCCATTACTTGAATATAGAATGGATGCGTAACGGTACTAGCGCAACCGCCGGCAACATTTACGCTTAAGGTCGCTCCGTAACTACCTGCAACCAATGATCTCGGCAATGTTATTGCTATTGTATCACCTGACAAATCAATATTATTTACATTTTTGAATCCTGCCAATAATGCTGTTTCATTAAATGTAATGCTATATTGTACTGCCAAGTCTTGCTGAGAACTGCTAAGCGTATATGGAAGCAATGCTTTTGTATCTCCCATACAAGCTTCTACAACAGATTGAATGGTAATTTCGGGAGTCGGTTTAACAACAACCGTTACGTATGCGGTATCCTTGCAATTGCCATATATCATTTCTATCATGTAATTTACAGTAATAGAAGCAGAAGTATGGTTATATAATACTTCGTCTATTATTGCTCCAGACCCGTTTCCTTCCGCGCCATTATTAATTCCGGCAACAGCGGGACGTTTCCAGCTGAAACTAATATTATTTACATTACTTCTAGCTGTATAGTTGAAGCGCGTATCAGAGCATATTTCTCCCATTTCCGTGGCGCTAGCCAATTTCAATTCCGGATTTACCGTAACCGTGAATATGCGTTCTTCTCCGCTACAAACCGATGATCCGTTTACATAAACTGTCTTTACTTTGTAGGTTGAAGTAATCGGCAATAATGTTGTATTATTTGCTACAAATGCAGGAATGGAATCCGTACCTCTGGTAGCCATACCGTTATTTCCTCCGCTTACTGTTTGTTCCCAATTAAATACGCTACCCGGAACATTTCCAATGAATGTGTAAGCAGAGACTTCTTCTCCATGACAGTAAGCAAAGTTCTGAACATTT
>JAVBLV010000115.1:0-9699 GCA_031553195.1 Bacteroidales bacterium | reverse complement strand
GCCCATACGTGGTGAATTGGTAATTGGCATGGCTGCGTAGTCGGCAAAATCCTCACATTTTTTGGCATGTTTTTCGGAACATTTGTCGCAAAACATAGCTTCTTCTTCATAAGAACAAACTGAGCACATTTGAGTTGCCGGTATTTTCTTACAACCGCTGCACATTATTTTCAGAGGTTCGTTACGGGAGAGTAATACAATTTTTTTATCGGCTTTTATGGGGTATTCTTCAACAACTGAAAGAGTTAAATTTGTAGAACTTCCAAAATCATATTCATAATCCAATTGAAATCCTTTTTCAAATACATCTTGAGCCTTTTTGGCCATACCGGCGCCATAAAATTTACTCATGTGTCCACAACATTCTAACCAAATATCGCGCAGAAATTTGTCGATGGTTTTCATAGTAGTTTCGCCATCTACCCAAAGGCTTAAAAAATACGGCGTTGCACCCCAACTTTTGTCGGTTTCTACTTTTACCAAGAAAGAACAACCGGATTTTTCGGTTTTTGATTTTTCTTTTAAATGGGTTGACAAGTGTCTGTTGATTCCTGCTTTGGCAAAAGTTTTGCCACAAAAAAGGCATTTACCTTCTGATGTTAGTTTTTCTGACATAATCTAAATTTTTGTTTGATAATAATTGTAATAAATATCTGCCATTTCATCAGCAAAACCATAACCGCATACAGATGCATATTTGACACATTTTTCGCAACGATTTTGAAAATAATTCAATAAATTACTTTTGGCTATGAAATTTAATGCTGCTTCAAAGTTATTGACCGCACTGTTGTAAAATGCTTCGGACATATCGCCATAATTGTATGTAAACTCGCATGCAGCCTCAGGTAATGTTAGCATTAGATCGGCCAGAAATTCCGGTGATGTTTTTAATGCCCGAAATTCCGTAATGGCTTTTTTGGCCACCGAATATCGCAGTCCTGCACTCATCGGATTTGCCACATTAAATTCTTTGATAATGATTTTCTTATACTTTTCAACCAAATCCTTTTCTTTCGACGGGTTTAAATAAAACTCATAAAATTCTTTCACAGATTTATTGCTGTCATACAAATCCAAAATCTGCTCAATTAACTGCTCTTTTGTGAGTTTGTTTAACTCTTTCTTTACTGCTGCTTTTGACATTTTGGTATTCTTACAATTATTTTAATTCTTTAATTCGTTTATCAAAATCTGAAATGATTTTTTGGGTTTTGTTAAATTCGTCATATTCTTTAACCGCTTTCTTATCGGCTTGCAGCTTAGATATTTTCCCTTTTCCTTCCAACACTTTATATTCGTTGAAATTAAGGAAACGGTTTACACTATCGGCCAATTGAGACATCGTAAATGTGTTTTCGCGTTCTATTAATCCTTCAATATAATCGAAGTAACCGGTAACGGTTCGTTCCAAGGTTTTGATTTCGTTTTCCTGTAAATAGTTTTTGGCCACAATCACATCCGATTTTAAAATCCGTCCTTCCGGCGCATTTTTCCATGTGGTTAAGCCCATATTTTCTTTGGACTTGTCGGCTTTTTTGTAAATAATTTCAGCAGCAGTTTGTCCGGTAATAGCAAAATGGAATTTATTTTGCACCATGGCATAGAAATTCCGGGTAATTTCAGAATTTCGGTCATAATCAATACTGCACTCGGCAAAAATATCAGTAATCTGTTGATAAATACGGCGTTCGCTTGCCCGAATGGAGCGAATGCGAAGCAGTAATTCTTTAAAATAATCTTTTCCGAACAAGGTCTGTCCTTGTTTCAACCGATTATCATCCAGCACAAATCCTTTAATGATATATTCCTTTAGGGTTTGCGTAGCCCAAATACGGAATTGCGTGGCTTTGGATGAATTGACACGATAGCCTACGGAAATAATAGCGTCGAGATTGTAGAATTCAACATCCCTTGTAACATTTCGGATACCTTCTTGTTGAACTGTTCGGAATTTCCGAACAGTTGCCTCCCTATTTAATTCTTGAGTTTCAAAGATATTGGTAAAATGTTCGCTAATCGTAGATTTGGTTACACCGAATAATTCTGCAATGGATTTTTGCGTAAGCCAAACCGTTTCGTCTTCAATATAAACATCTACACGAATATTTCCATTGGGCGCGGTGTAAAGGATAATTTTATTAGCTTCAGAAGTTGTCATTTTTATAGATTTATTCGCTCAAAATAATCTCGCCTAATAATGTGATTTTTACTTTAATGCCACTCATGCTGTTTAAACTTGCCTGAACGCAACGATTAGCTTTTTTATCTTGTAAACTCTCTCGTGGCGAGGTCTCATATTGTTGGTTAAACCAATAAGCACCTGATGATAACTTTCTGACTCTGAAAATATTTTTGGAAAGCATGTTATAATCTTTGCTTTCAATAGCTGTTATCACATCTTCCTTCTGCATATTAAAAATAAAGGACTCATTTTGCTGCATGCTATAACAGAATTCCCAACCTTCCAAAGGTAGATTATCTAAAAAATTTTGGGGTAATTCTCTGTCTTTCTCAAAAATTTCTGACCATATTTTTTCCGGCTCTTTGATAATTACGGGGAATCCATATTTTTTCCGTTCAACAACATGCCAAAATGTAACGACATGTTCTTGTAATTTTCCGTCTTTGTCTTTATACACAGCAATATGGTGATTATTTCCCGGTTTTACATATTTTTCATATTCAATACCCCAACTCTCATCAATTACTTTTATAGGAACTACGCTAGATGAATCTATTCCCGTAAAAAGCCGAATACGTTTTATCGGAATTTTCTTCTGCTCATTTTGCCACAATGGATTTTCAGCAAGATTTTTCCACGCTGTTTTATGGTCTTCGCCAAATTGTTTTAAACGTTCTAAGACTTTGCTTTTTACAACAGGATCGACAATAAACGGAACATCTTTGATTGTAATGTTTTCTAACGGATATTTTATTACAAATTCATTAATTATATCGCGTATTTCTACTTGTGTTATAGATTCTTGTTTTTGATCGTCAAGCCAGATGGGATTTTTCTTTAAATTGGAAAATGCTTTTTCCGGATTGTTTTCAAATTCCAACAAACGTTTTCCTATAATTTGCCGAATATTATCATCTATAATTTGCTTGCATAAATTCGAGTCAAAAGCTGCATTGAGTTTTACTTTTCTTGAACTTTTTCGTGTTATTTTACCATATACGCTTTCTTCGCTTAAGGGCCCCCGCGGTTCAATTATTTTTGATTGAGCTAATTGTTTTTTTCCACCTGCCTTAATAAGTCTGCGACTGAATGTTGCTGTTTTCTTACCTGGTTTAAAAGAAATATTTATATCTGCCGTTGCTTTTAGAATATCTGCTGTTTCAAAAGGCTTGTATTGCAGCAAATACTTATCCAACAAATTAAGTTTTTCCGAATATTGAGTATTTTTCGTTTCATCGAACATTTCATCCCTTGTATGTTTCGCATTCAAGGTGTTAATGCGTTGGATGAATCCTTGTCGTGTGCAAGCTACTGCTAAAGCGTCAATTGCATGGTGACGGTGGTCATCACGTTTTGTCCACCCTTCAATTTTTTCACGTTCATGTTCTTGCTCATTATGTATATATATTTCTCTGAAAGTCATTCCTAATTCTTTGTATTTAGGAAGATTCAGATATTCCAATATTTCATCCCATCCCCACAACGAACGCAATCGTTGGGTAATAATTCCTGATGTAACAAATATATTCCTGCAAACAGGGGTTAATATTTCTTTCGATTTTCGTGTAATATAGCGGGTATCATTTATATTACGGCTAATAAAATCTTCTCTAATTTCTTCTTGCCGGCGCAGAAGATTCTCATATTTGGTTTTGGAAATTCGTCCATCGGAATAGGCTTGTTCAATGCAAGCAATGAAACTTTCAAAATCTTCATTACTTCGTTTTCTCGACATAAAGTCGTAAGCTGTCATTGTATTTTTTCCACTCTCACCACTGTTATACTTACGTGGACACAACGTTTTATTGCCGAACGAATCATCAAAACGTAAAGAGCGAGGAATAATATGCTCAATATCGTAAGTTCCATTATATATTTCGGAAAAAGAAATAATCTTATGAGGTTCGTAGGGCGAAACTTTATTAAATTCTTCCCATAATCGGTAACGCTCAACATCGCGTTTGCTTGGTGCTTTTTTCTTAAATTCAGAGTGTTCTAAAAGTAATTTAACAATATCTTTGTTTTCTCGTTCCCTCCTATTGATTGCTTTATAAGCTTTGTTCCGTTCTTCCTTACTTTGTTGTAATTCACGCGCTAATTCAATTCTTATTTCGTCTATTTCCCCATATTCAGCAAGTAAAGCATTGGTAATATTGATTAGTTGGTTCAATATTTTCTCTACAATTGGTTGGCGCAAACTATTTTTGGGAAGAAGTTGTAATGCTTTTTCTAATTTCCGATCTGCATTTTCGGCTTTTGTAATGCTATTGGAATGATTATACCCTACTTTTTCGCCGGCTTTGTCGTAAGTTAAACCTTGCTGCAAATAGGGCAGTAGTTTCCTGATTGCTTTAGCGCTTTTGTTTCCAAATCCGGCTTTTGTAAAGTCAATATTTGTAAGTTTTCGGGCTATCGTTTCTTCAATGCTCAATTTATTGACAAGCGTTTTTATACAATCGTTTTCGTTTAATGAATAAATGCAATGCCATAATTTATAAAAAGGTGCTTTCTCTACTTCGGGCGAAATAGCTATGCGTTTTACAACTTCACCTGTGTTAACATCGATGAATTCATAGTTCATAGTTTCAAGAGACATTGCAAGCATTGGATGATCTTTTCCTAAAATAGCTGCTAATGCAGTTTTGGTTAAATTACCCTGAAGGCCTTTCCGGCGGATCATGGCATTGGTAAAATAACCATCATTTTTCTTTAGTCCCAAAATAGCAAATAGGTCTGTTTGCGATAATTTTTCATTATTGTCTAAATGTTCAAAAATCTGTTGGCGATGTTCTTGGGTAATTGGAAATTCTTCACCTTTTCTATTTTTTACAACAATATTATTGATAGATTCCCATATTTTTTCAATTTGGAATAATGGTGAACTTTTCGGGGCTACTTTGGGTCCGGAAAAAACCTGTTTCTCGGGATTGGATTTATCGGTGTAGTATTTGCCTTCGAATTCGCAAACATTTACCAAGCCTTTTTGAGATTTTAATTTACGTTGATAATAGATTATTTCATTTCGCACTTGTTCAAATAATTCATCCGTAAGTAAGTCAGGATGATATTTCTGTTGTACTTCCCAAATTTTATCAAATTCTTCTATGTATGCTGCACGCGGAAATACTTCTTCTTTTACCCGAAAAGCGGCTGTTATTTTTTGCTCAGTTGCAAAATATTTTTTTAGTTCTGCATAAAAATATTGCCCAATGGTTTGATTGTTCGATTTGATGTAATCGTATCGGGCATTTACTGTTTGAACATATTCGGTTTGTTTGCTATCCGTAACATCAATTTTGCTATGCTGATAACCCCTGCGCTGATTAAGATGCAGCCAAACACGCCCTAATTCCTGTAACGACAATTTTGAATGAAGCGCCTTATCACGCAATCCCCAAATTTCAAGTGGCGAAAGTTCTAAAAGAAGATATTTGTTCGGCATCATTTTTTTTTCTTCAAGCAATCGCAAGAGAGCTTTTCGCCTTAATTGATAACGGTCTAACCCTTTTCGCTGAGTTCTTTTTTCAGTTCTCTTTTGATTTTTGGTAATGGCATTCCCTTGCGAAAATTCTTTTTCATCGTCGGCAGTAAGCGGAATAATACGAACACCCATATCTATAATTTTCTGCGGTGTTTTATCATCCGCCTCAATCAATGCCCATCCAATACTAGCTATTCCTAAATCAATTCCCAAAATCTTTTTAAAATCATTTTTCATATCATTACTTGCTTTGAATTTCTAATTTCGTTGCAAATGTACAAAAATTTCAATAAATAAAATTCCTTCACAACACACTTGCTAATTAAAATATAAATTGTATCTTTGCAAAAAATGCCCCAAAAAATTTATAGGGGTTGCTTTATTGGGCTATCATTTCAGCCCAATAAAATGGAATGCGATGTTGTCTCATTAATAACATTAGTACATTCTCTTTTTTATTTTGCAGGTCGAAAATTTGCACAATACAAAAGTTAGCATCTGTGTTGTGAGTTGTGATTTGATCAATCGGCCTGCATTTTTTATTTGTCATTCAAAAATTTATTTATACTTTTGCACCATCAAATCACAATAAGGATTATTCCGTAGTGAAAACTTTTAAAGCGGGGCATTACCTCGCTTTTTTATTTTAGGTTAAGACAATCTTCCTTTTCCCCAAAATAATAATGCATTATCAGGACCCTTTTGTCCGTCCCGTATCTGATAGTAATAGTCCATCCCTCAAGGGGAAGCGTAGTAGCGGCGTAGTATGTAAATAGATTTAGCACAAAATAGACAAAATGTTCAGTCCGTTGCTTTCCAGTGCAAATTTAAATAATCTTTTATTAATAACCTCCAGTTGTTAAAATAAAATGAGGGAATTATCTATAAACTATTCCTGCCGATTGGTTTTGGGTCTGCATATGTTGAGAAAACTCGTATCTTTGTGCATATAAATACGTTACTATATGGTCAATAATTTGAGAAATACTGCTTGGTATTGTTTAAAAATAGAAAAAATCCAAGAACAACTTCGAACTTCGTCTAAGGGATTAAATAATAATCAGATAGATAGTGCCCGGAACGAATTCGGATACAATGAATTCGAAAAAACAAAGAAAAAAACGCTTATTGTCCGGTTTTTGGAGCAGTTTAAAAGTTTCATGATTATCATCCTGATTATTGCCGCCGTTGTTTCGGGCATAATCGGAATTGTAGAAGGAGAAAGTTTTATCGATTCTCTTATTATTTTAGGCGTAGTTATTTTAAATGCGGTTATTGGAGTAGTCCAGGAAGCAAAAGCCGAAGAGTCGCTGGAGGCGTTGGAAAAAATGAGCGCTCCCCAATGCAAGGTAATCAGAGATGGCATTCAACAAATAATCCCTTCACGGGAATTAGTCCCCGGCGATTTAGTGGTATTAGATACCGGCGACTCGGTTCCCGCCGATTTAAGGTTGACGGAAAGTATTAACCTGAAAATACAAGAATCAGCATTGACAGGAGAATCTGTGCCTGTGGAAAAAGATGCGCATTTGATTTTTGAAAATGAGATCCCGCTAGGGGACAGAAGAAATATGGCATTTTCCGCGGGGACGGTGACCTACGGACGGGGAAAGGGAATTGTGGTCGCCGCCGGAATGCAAACCGAAGTGGGAAAAATAGCGGAAATGATACAATCCGTTCCCGACACTACAACGCCGTTACAACGGAAATTGAACGACCTGGGAAAAGGTTTGGGAATTATTTCGTTGGTTGCTTGCGTAATCATATTTATCATTGGGATCCTTTACGGAAAAGACCTGATGGAGATGTTTATGACTGCCGTAAGTTTGGCTGTTGCAGCTATTCCCGAAGGGCTTCCCGCTATTGCCACCGTGGTATTGGCTGTTGGCGTGCAAAGATTAGCGAAAAAGAAAGCTATTGTGAGAACGTTGCCTTCGGTAGAAGTATTAGGCTGTACCACCGTTATTTGTTCGGATAAAACCGGAACGCTTACTCAAAATAAAATGACGGTTACCCATGTTTTTTCCAACCAATCGACTCTTGACTTTTCCAACGATTTGAATATAACGAAGGAACAATCTAAATTGTTCGAAATTGCCATACTTTGTAACGATACTAAATTAATTAAGGATGGGACAATGCTTGGGGACCCTACCGAAACAGCTTTGGTAGATGCAGGCTTAAGAATCTCGTTGGATAAAAATACGCTTGAACAAAAATATCCCCGCAAGGAAGAGATTCCTTTCGACTCCGAAAGAAAGCTAATGACAACCGTCCACGCGCGAGATAACAATTACGAGGTTTATACAAAAGGCGCGTTGGATGAATTACTGGCTTGCTGCGAGACTATTTTACTGAATGGAGAAATTGTTTCTCTTACGACGCAACATCTGGAAGTTATTAAACAAGCGAATCGTGAAATGGCGCAGAATGCATTACGGGTGCTTGCAATGGCCTATAAGAACCTTCAGGATATTCCCGAAAAGCGGGATATAAAAAATCTGGAGACAGAACTTACTTTTGTAGGAATGTTAGGGATGATCGATCCTCCGCGTCCGGAAGTGAAAGATGCGGTTAAAATATGCCGCGATGCGGGAATAAAACCTGTAATGATTACCGGCGACCATAAAATTACGGCGGAGGCCATTGCAAAATCATTGGGGATTTTGCAAGAGAACCATAGAGCAATTACCGGTAGCGAATTGGATATGATGCAGGAAGAAGAACTCATGAAAAACATTGACGATATCGATGTCTATGCCCGCGTTTCTCCCGAAAATAAAGTCCGTATTGTAAAAGCGTTTCAGCAAAAACAACAAATTGTCGCCATGACCGGCGATGGCGTAAACGACGCTCCCGCATTGAAACTAGCCGATATCGGAACGGCAATGGGGATTACCGGAACGGATGTTTCCAAACAAGCTTCGGATATTATTCTCACGGATGATAACTTTGCCACCATTGTAACGGCTGTTGGAGAGGGGCGGCGGATTTACAATAATATTATCAAAGCTATCCATTTTTTACTGGCTACCAACATCGGAGAAATATTGCTGCTCTTTGTAGCCGTGCTCTTAAATTGGGCGACTCCTTTAATGCCGATCCATATATTAATGATCAATTTGGTTACGGATAGTTTGCCCGCTTTAGCCTTAAGCGTCGATCCGGCCGATAAGGATATTATGAAACAAAAACCCAGCAACGCTAATCAGAAGATTCTTAACAAAGCGTTTGTTACCCGGATATTGATACAAGGAGCCATGATGAGCGCGTTGTCGTTGATTGCTTTCCGCATAGGGTGCCAAACAAGCGTCGCCGTGGGACAAACCATGGCTTTCGGCACGTTGGCATTATCTCAATTGGTTCATATTTTCAATGTCCGTTCCGAAAAACGTTCCGCTTTCAGGGGAATGTTTACCAACAAGTATCTTTGGGGAGCCATTATGCTGTCGGCGGGTATCGTTCTTGCCATTTTGGAAATACCGGTTTTACATTCGTTCTTCCAGGTTTCCACCCTGACAGGAATACAATGGTTAATTGTTATTGGTTTATCTTCAACGCCATTGCCATTGGTGGAATTGACAAAACTTATCCGGCGCTTTATAAAGAAATAGCGGGTCGATCTCGAATCCCTCGCTTTGAGCATTGACAAGGATAGTTTCTTACTAAATTTATGACCATTTTTATTGATCGATAGTCCAAACTAAATAATCATTTTGGTATTAGAAACCAAGAGTCCGCTTCTACCTCAGGGGATTTTGAATATAAACGCCTGCATAATAAGACGTCATGTGGTACGTTTCATCGAAACCACGACTGGTTGGGAAACTTTCTTTCTTGTCGCCCAAACGCCATTTGCCCAATTGCAGGATCGGTGTAAAAAACAGGTGGAGATAATTTTTAATGTTTCTATCATAATGGTAAGAATGTAATAGACTGCATTGTGATCTTTCTTTTGCCTTGACGCAAAAGAAACAAAAAGTCAAGGCTGACGACAGATATGCTAAAAAATCATTTGTTGCGGCTAAACAAA
>JAVBLV010000103.1:0-32771 GCA_031553195.1 Bacteroidales bacterium | reverse complement strand
TTTAGTACATGACAAAAATTATCATTGTCGATATATTTTTCTGATAATCAGTAAAATATATGTGTTTATATTTGGAAAAGACCTTGAAAATTCGTATCTTTATAACTGATTTCTAATTGGTTATAATGAAAAAACAAAATCTCAAGGTCGACTACAAATCTACTCAACTTATTTCGATTTTAAGTCAACATCTAACGGGGAAGATGAATCTTGCCCGCATTAAGTTCTTTGGAATGTTGTTTGCGCATTGTGCAAAGTGCAGACCGTTTGTTTTGAACGGTTATCCACCGCATTCGATACCGAATCTCAAACTTAGAACACTTTATATGAACCAACAGTGGCGTAAAGTAATAGATATTGTTAACTCTAAAAGTAAATTGGCTGCTTAATGCGACATTTTGAAATGCACCCAATCATTTATAAAGATTTGTAATGTGTATTTTTTTTGCTACATTTGCAAGGGAGTTAAGGGTTTATTTAGAATAAAAATAAAACGAAAGTTTGTTTTAATTGTCTTAAAATCATTTATATGAAAAAGAAATTATTTTTTATTTCCATGATATGCTTTTTTATAAGCATTGGCGATGTGTATCCGACTGATTCTTATTCGGCAGATCATGATTCTGAAATCGCGGCCAAGAAAAGAAGAAAATCGAAAAGAAAATCGAAGAAAAGAGGCGCCGATGATACGAAAGGATTCGTTGCTCTTTCGGGGGGAATCAGTATGCCTATGGGAGATTTTGCAGACGCTTCCCTGACATTTTCAGTACCCACGGGAAAAACCAAAGGAGAGCTTACCGCGCCTTGCAAAGCAGAAATGGGTTTTATGTATAATGCTACTTTCGGTTATCGGTTCACTGACTATATTGGCGCAATGGGGATGGTTCAGGGACAATCCTATTCTGCGACGCCTGAAAGTAATCCGATGGTTGCAGGCAAAGGAGCATTAGCTGATTTGAAAATGAAAGTACAATTGCAAGAAGACTCGTGGGGAATGTGGTTATTTATGGCAGGTCCTAATTTCCATATGCCTTTAGGTAAAAAATCGCCTTTTAGTTTCGAAGCAAAGGTGTTATTAGGTATGGCCAGGGTTACTTCTCCTTCTTTTAATATAGAAACATATTACGAAGGAACGAATTGGTACGATAAGTTCGGAACCAATGGAGTACTTCCAATGCAAATGAAAACATCGAGTTATACGACGAGTTCTTTTGCCTATTTAATAGGAATCGGCGCTCGATATGATATCGGCAGTATGTTTTGCTTACTTTTGAATTTTGATTATTTGGGGACGACTCCAACATTTTCAATTCAAAATAACGATAGAGAGCAGAGCATTGGCACATTTAATATTAATGCCGGATTTGGCATACGATTCTAAATAAGATAAATGTAAGTGGATAAAGCCTCCCCGGGCAAATGCTTGGGAGGCTTTTTATATATCAGAACCCCGAGTAAATACATCCTATCATTTTTTTTTAAGATCTGATTTTATGAATACAAAAATGCTTTTGTTTTTCTCTTCATTTTTAACGATTTTCATACTTGTTCATATCTATCTGTTTTTAAGGGGTTGGCAGGCGCTTCCCAATAAATTTTTTCTCAAAGTTGCTTTTACAGTCGTTTTTTCTACGTTTTCTATTTCATTTATTATAGGAATGTTTTTGGGAGATAAATTACCGATTCCTGTTACAACCTTTCTGCAGAATGTAGGATTTATCTGGCTGGGAGCCGCCGTTTATTTCCTTATTATCACTGCAATGTTTGATCTCATCAGACTGTTGAATCATTTTATCCATTTTTATCCGCAACGTATTATTTCCCACTACCCAATGATTAAGTTTTTATGTTTTATTATTACAATAATCGGAGTGGGTATTTTATTGATTATTGGAAACATCCGGTTTCGAAATCCGGTAGTGCAGAATATGTCCTTAAAAGTAGGTAAAAAAGTAGATTCGTTACAAACGTTAAGAATAGTCGCTATCAGCGATATTCATTTAGGTTATACAATACAAGAAGCGCAATTATCAAAATATATACATAAGATAAACGAATTGGATCCCGACATTGTTTTGATAGCAGGAGATGTAGTTGACAGAAGCATAAAGCCTTTAATAGAAAGAAAAACAGGAAACATGTTTAGAAGCGTAAAAGCTCCATTGGGCATTTATGCCGTGTTGGGAAATCACGAATATATTGGAGGAATGAAGGAATCCCAAGCATATATAGAGAATGAGACGGGGATAAAACTTTTGAAAGACACAGTCGTTAAAATAAACAATAGCTTTTACATTGTTGGTCGCGACGACCGGACAAATCCTTCCAGGAAATCATTATCTTCGTTAACGGAACACCTGGATAAAACATTACCGGTCATATTGTTGGATCATCAGCCGTATCATTTGGAAATAAGCGAAAATTGCAAAGTAGATTTACAAATTTCAGGACATACTCATAATGGACAAATCTGGCCTTTAACCATGCTAATTAAAAATATGTATGAAGTTCCTTATGGATATAAAAAAAAGGGAGATACGCATATTTATGTTTCTTCAGGACTTGGGTTATGGGGGCCTCCTTTTAGAATAGGCAGCATTTCTGAATTTTGTTTAATTGAATTGCAATTCAATGCCGCTTCCCAAGACGAATTTTAAAGATTTGATACTGATATAAGAAAGTGAAATCCATCGCCTTTCTTGAAAATAACTATCTTTATCTTCCAAGATCTTTTATGAAAATTAATAAGATTCCTTAGAATCAACCCTAAGGCTTGTTCCTATTGAATTTATAGGATAAATAAAATGGGATCTTAAAAGAAATTCGGTTTATTTTCTTTGAAAATTTGGTCATATTAAAAAGTATTTTTACTTTTGTAGTGTTATAGTTAAATAATACACTAATTAAATAGAATATGATACAAATTGAAAACCTGCAATTTAACTATGGCAAACGCTCTAAAGTGTTTGCCAATTTGGATTTGTCTTTACAGGGAGGACATATCTACGGTTTGCTTGGCAGAAATGGAACCGGAAAAACTACTTTGCTCAAAATTATAATGGGCCTGTTGTTCCCTAAATCGGGGAATTGTATTGTTTTGGGAGACGATTCTTCAAAACGGAAACCTTCTATCCTTTGCAAAATGTTTTTCATGGCGGAAGAGTTTTATACGCCTTCGTTTACCATCGAAAAATATAAGCAATTGTACGCCCCCTATTATCCCCATTTCAATCATGAAGAATTTGATTGTTATCTTCAGGAATTTGAACTTATGCGAAATGCGCATTTGCAAAAAATGTCGTTGGGACAAAAGAAAAAGGCAATGTTGGCTTTTGCCATGGCGGCCAATACTCAGATTTTAATTCTGGACGAACCCACCAACGGTTTGGATATTCCGTCGAAATCGCAATTCAGGCGTATAATTGCGTCATTGGCAACAGAGAATCGTTGCATCATTATTTCTACTCACCAGGTAAGGGATATTGATAAACTAATTGATTCCGTCATCATTTTGGATGATAGAGAAGTTGTTCTCAGCAGGGATGTAGAAGATATTTGTGAGAAATTGAAGTTTACCGTTGCCCAAAATCTTGTCTCTGAAGCTATTTATTCCGAAGAAAGCATAGATGGCTACCAAACCGTGTTGCAAAATACCGACAACGACTATACGCAACTCAACTTGGAGTTATTCTTTAATGCGGTAATCAGAAACAAACAATTGGTAAGAAATATTTTTAACGCTAAAAAACAATAATTATGAACGATATTTTCAGCTTTAAACGGTATGCATTACTCATGAAAAGACAATGGGTGGAAAACCGAAAATTATATCTGCTTGGAATTCCTTCTGTCTTAGGAATTTTGACTTTTTTCATGTGCAGTCTTGAAAATAGAGAAGAAGTTTTTCTTTCTGATTTCGGATCGTTTACCTTTATTGCAGCAGGGATGTTCTTTATATTGATTCTTTCCGGGACTTTTTTCCAGCGGGTAAATACCAAAGAGAATGGAATGTTTTTCTTTTCGTTGCCTACGTCTAAATTGGAAAAATGGGCTGTAGCATTCAGTTATACGATGGTCATATTTCCTTTGATTTATTTGGGGCTTTTTTATACCGTCAATTTCTTTGTGATACAGGCGTTAAATTCCATATATCACATTCATTTTCATATGCTTTCTCCTGCTCAAATTGGATTGGATTGGGCGATAATATTATTTTTACTTACTTCTTTTGCGGTGTTAGGGTCTTTGTTTCTGGGTAAAAATGGGGTCTTTATCAGTTTTCTTGTATTTGTTTTTCTTGCGGTTGTTCTTCCTATAATTATCCAATATTTATTTGCTCCGGCCAACACGACTCAGATGTATTTGGGCATGCTCGTCGACGATACTACCGGAAATACATTAACATTAAGCAGAAGCCTTATTGTGTACCAATTTAAGTATCTGTTAATTCCGTTGTGCTGGATTTTATTATATCTAAAAATTAAAGAGAAAGAGGTTTAGTTATGGAATTCAAGAGTAAACAAGCTATTTATTTGCAAATTGCCGATTACGTTTGCGATCATATTCTCATAAAAAAGTGGCCGCCTGGGGAAAAAATGCCTTCCATCAAAGAGTTATCAGTTAAATTGGAAGTAAACCCCAATACAGTAATGCGTACTTATGAATATTTGCAACAACAAAATATTATATTCAATAAACGAGGGATCGGTTATTTTATTGATGAGAATGCTGGCGGGAAGATTTTGTCTTTGCGTAAAGAAAATTTCTTCGAAAGCGAATTGCCGGAATTTTTCTACAAAATCGATTTATTAGATATTGATATAGATGAGATTGTATCGAAACATAAACTTTTCAAACAGGCTCGAAGGCTTCAGAATTAATTCTTGGCTAGGAAAACTGAATTTAATTAAAATGAACAAATAAAATAATTACAAGCCTTTAGCACATCAAACTGAATGATTAAAAGAAGTGTGCAAGTAAAGTCCCCCTTTGGGGATTTAGGGGGCTCGCTTATAAATAAACATTATGAAAACGTCAAATATTATCATAACAGCAACTATTGTACTTATTACCGGATGTTATTTTTTCGATTCTATTAAACTCCGGAGTAAATATTTCAGTACCGATTTCAGCGATCCGTATTATGATTGCACAAAAATAGAAATTCCTCCTACAAATACTGTTATTATTGATACTACGCTATATAAAGGATTTTCCAGTCTCACAATAGTTTATGGAAACAAAAACCAAATTATTACCCGCGACGCTCGTCAATTTTCATATCGATATACCGATACGGGTCTCTACATAAGTAATAAACACTGGAAGAATAAATTATTTATTATGTTGAAAGAATTGGAGGAAGTAAAAAGCAAAAAATCCCATATAAAGATAAAGGATTTTAAAATCAATTCTTTGAAACTTAATCTGGAAAATGAAGCATATGCAAATATCAATAAATGTATTATCCAAGATTTATCTGTAGATTGTATTCATGCGAACGTGTATTTAGACAGTATTACCACCGTTCACAATTTAAATTTACGGTTACAGTCAGAAAGTTCTTTTTCCATGTACAATATTCCCTCAGGAAACTTTAATTATGAGGTAAAAGATAGTAGTAACATTTCTCTTTACGGAAAAGCGATCGGATTAATAAAAAGGGAATAAGCTTTTTTATTTCTAAAAGTGTAAAATTAAAGCCCGTTCAAAATTTTTCGAATCTTGAACGGGCTTTTACATTTAACACACTAAAATCCTGAATATCTGATTAATATCAATTACATGAAAAATTAAGTCCAATTTTTTATGGAATGTCCAAATCTCTTAAAGTTATAAGTCAGGGCGTGACTTAGCGTCACACCCTGACTAGACTATCAACTAAAAAATGAACAAATGAAATGCTAAAAAACAAAATATAGCGCTGATAGCTATATTCATAAGTTTCTAAGAATAACTCTGTTTGTCCAAATCAATCAAAACTGTTACTTTTGTGCAAATCAAATATCAAGAAGTAATACTTATGGACAATTTGGATTATGGCGTAATCGGCAATTGTAAAACAGCCGCTTTGATATCAAAGGAAGGTAGCATCGATTGGTTATGTTTTCCCATTTTTGACTCGCATTCCGTATTTTCCAAAATTTTGGATAAAGAAAAAGGCGGAAGTTTTTCTATTGTTGTTTCTGAAGAATATGTTATTTCACAAAAATATCTGAAGGGTACGAATATTCTCTGCACTCGTTTTGTTTCGACGGAAGGGGGTTTTGAAATAATGGATTTTATGCCTCGATACCGTACTTTCAACCAGGATCATTATATGCCTTCCGAGATTCATCGTTACATCAGGTTGATAGGAGGGAAACCGTCTTTCCGCGTGAAATATGATCCGGTAATGAATTATGGGAAAGAGAAAGTTTTACATCGTAAATTCCCGGATTATATCAGATCTTTTTCACTAGAAAACGGAGACAATAATATCTACTTATATTCAAGCCTTGATTTTGATGTAATTATAAACAGCGAAGAGATTTGTTTGGAAAAAGATGAATTTTTATTGCTTTCCTATGGTCAAAAACTTGTTCCTATTGATATTGAACGTATTTATTTAGAATATCAACGCACCAAGGTTTATTGGTTGAATTGGGATAATCGTTCCCGAAAATTTAATCAATATAACGATATTATATCCAGAAGCCTTTTGATTTTAAAGTTGATGTCATATGAATATTCAGGGGCAGTAATAGCCGCCTTAACGACAAGTATTCCCGAAACCATCGGCGAGGTTCGAAACTGGGATTACCGTTTTTGCTGGATCAGAGATGCGTCGATGTCTATAGAAACCTTGTTGAAAATGGGACATCAATCAACGGCTAAACGTTTTATGCATTTCATAAAGAAAATATTGAAGTCCAAATCCGATTCTTTCCAAATTATGTATGGCATTGATGGAAGTCGTGTTTTAACGGAAGAGATATTGACTCATTTATCGGGTTATGAAAACTCGCAACCTGTGCGGATTGGCAATGCGGCTTACAATCAGCATCAAAATGATTCTTTAGGATATTTAATGGATGTTATCCATCATTATTATTACCACTTTGCAGGGACTTTAGATGAAATGGAAGAAATGTGGGAAGTGGTAAGAACGATTGCCAAAAGAGTGTATTGCAGTTGGCGAAATACCGATTGCAGTATTTGGGAATTTCGGCATAAGGAAAATCATTTTGTTTTTTCGAAGGTAATGTGTTGGGTGGCTTTAGACAGAGCTATTGAAATTGCTAAATTTCTGGGACAAACAGATTATGAGATTGCCTGGAAGAAAGAAGCCGACCTGATTAAAGCCGATGTTTTAACCCGTGGTTGGAATGAGGAACTGCAAAGTTTTACCCAAACTTATGACAATCAGGATATGGACTCATCATTGCTATTAATGGAGCAATACGGCTTTATGAAACCCGATGATGAAAAATTTGTTAAAACAGTAAAACGAATTAAAGAGAAACTGTTTTTTAACGGATTGATGTATAGGTATAAAAATGAAGACGGTTTTGGTTTGCCTTCTTCGTCTTTTACGATCTGCACATTTTGGTTGGTAAGGGCTTTATATGTTATAGGCGAAAAAAAGGAAGCGTTAAGCATTTTTAATCAATTGCTTTCTTATTCTAACCATTTGAGGCTATTCAGCGAAGATTTGGACTTTAAAACCAAGCGCCAACTCGGCAATTTTCCCCAGGCTTATTCGCATTTGGCGTTAATCAATACGGCTTTATTATTTGCCGAAGAAAAAATGACGTCTAAATTTGTAAAACCATAATGATTCTAAAAATCTTAACCGTCTAAACGTTTTAATTTTCAATCCGAAACGCTATTAAAAGCTATTTTATTTGTCATAACACTCATCGAAATGTAAATTTCAATGAAAAACCCAGTTCCGGAGACAGGTAACTTGAACTGGCAAGGGAAGAATTAATGATTGGCGTAAATTGCATACTGATGTCTTCGTTGAGGTCAAAGGTAAATAAATGGGCAAAGACATAGGCATCCAAAATATTAAACAAATAAATAACGCCTCCGATAATTAAAGAAAGTTCGAAATTTCTTTGATATGCGTTATACAGATTTAAAATATTATCCGCCGAATAATTGAGATAGTTAGGATTAAAATTAACGGAATCTCCATTAATTCTATACTTATATTCTTTGAGGAACTTTTGAGCGCCCCTGTAGTTATCCACTGCAAAATAAGTTACTAAAGCGGCGCCGGTATAAATAATCGGTAATTTCCAGTATTGCTTATTGTATGCTTGTCCCAATCCTGGCAAAACAGTAGACATCAACGTTGCTTTTGTAGGAGAATGTTGTTTAGGAATAGACGAAGATACCGTTTCGGAATAAGATTCGACGTCGACATTAATCGGCGTAGCAGTTGTGTCGGTGTATTGAGCGAAAGTTTGCCCGGATAAAAAAAGAAGGGAAAAACAAAAAATTGCAAAAAAAGCAAGGAATTTCCCTGCTTTTTTCTTTATATCGAGGTTATGTAAGCGATAAGCAATCATTCATTAATATTTAATAATCCGCTAAGTCTTTCAAAATCCTTTTCATTTTCAAAGGAAATACTAATAACTCCTCGTCCTCTTTTATTACGTCTAATTTCCACTGAAGAGCCTATTTTTTGCGAAAAATCATTTTGAAAAGCAACATAATGTTCCGGCAATTTTGCTTTTTCCGTTTTGGCGACAATTTTCGGATTATTTAGATTCTTCACAAGCGCTTCGACGCTTCTAACCGATAAATCTTTTTCAATGGTTTGATGGAGCATATAAAGCTGCTTTTCAGGATCTTCGATGTTTATCATCGCCCTGGCGTGAGCCATGCTGATTTTTTCATTGTTGAGCGCAATTTGTATTTCTGCCGGTAATTTTAATAATCGTAAATAATTGGTAATGGTAGAACGATTTTTTCCAACACGTTGACTTAGTTTTTCCTGGGTCAGGTTACAGTCGTTAATCAACGCTTCGTAAGATAAAGCTATTTCGATGGCATTCAAATTTTCACGTTGAATATTTTCGACCAATGCCATTTCAAGTACCTGCACATCTGTTGCTACCCGAATGTATGCCGGAATTTCCTTCAAGTTTAAGGCCTTTGAAGCCCGGAGCCTTCTTTCTCCCGCTATTAGTTGATATCTGTTGTTGGTAACTTTCCGAACGGTAACAGGAGTTATAATTCCTTGTTCTTTAATCGACTCCGCTAATTCGGATAACGCCTCTTCATCAAATTCTTTACGAGGCTGGAATGGGTTGGTTTCTATTTGATCTATGGGAATAAAATCAATGCCTGCCGCCACAGACCCCATTGTCTTTAATTCTTTTATTTCTTCGGCAGGCGATTCTACATTTTGCAATAGCGCTCCTAATCCTCTTCCTAATGCCGTTTTTTTTGCGCTCATTCCGTTGTATAATTTAATTTGTTGATGTTTTTCCTTCGTTTTTGTTGATAATTTCTTGAGCCAAACTCAAATAATTAATAGCCCCAATACTATTTAAGTCGTGAATAATAATCGTTTCTCCAAAACTGGGTGCTTCGCTCAATTTGGTATTGCGATTGATGATTGTATTAAAGACCATTTGCTGAAAATGAGTTCTTACATCGTCAACGACCTGTTTTGCCAAACGCAAGCGGGAATCGAACATGGTAAGTAGAATTCCTTCAATATCAAGATCTTCATTTAACCGCGTTTGTACAATTTTAATGGTATTCAACAATTTGCCAAGTCCTTCCAATGCAAAGTACTCGCATTGAACGGGAATAATTACAGAATTGGAAGCCGTTAAAGCGTTTACTGTTATCAAACCTAAGGAGGGCGAACAATCAATAAAAATATAATCGTATTCATCTTTTATTTGATGAATAACATTATTTTTGAGATAATATTCCCTGTCGGGAAAATCAATCATTTCTACTTCTGCGCCTACCAAATCAATATGAGCAGGCAACAAATCCAAGTTAGGGGTCGAAGTGTTTACAATGCATGACTTAACCTCGGATCCGTTAATAATGCATTCGTATAAATTCTTATCCGTATTGGTGTCAATTCCTAAACCCGAAGTTGCATTTGCTTGGGGATCTGCATCAATTAAAAGCGTTTTCTTATCTAAAACTGCGATTGAAGCGCTTAAATTGATAGCAGTAGTGGTTTTTCCCACCCCGCCTTTTTGATTAGCAATAGAAATTACTTTCCCCATTTTAGGCTTTGATAGTTTTATTGTTTGCCCCTTTTTTGCGGGACAAAAATCTGTTTATGCAAATTATTCGTTAGAATTTTAACTTATCCAATTCCGAGTCAAAATCCACAGGTTGCTCCAGCAAATCTTCCATAATTTCTTCTTCCGGTACCTCTCCTGTTTCTATAAATTTTATGGTGGTCTTTAACTCTTTTAAAAATTTTTCAATGTCTTCGTTATATAGAAATATCTTATGCTTTTCGTAGTAAAAACTCCCATCCTCATTATTAAAGCATTTTTTACTCTCAGTAATGGTCAAATAACGCTCTCCTGTTGTTTTGGTTTCCTTTACATCAAAAAAATAAGTCCGCTTACGCGCTTTTACAGACCTTGAAAAAACTTCTTCCTTTTCTTTATTCTTGAACGAATCCATATAGATTGTAAATTAAATATTTTTCAAACGACAAAAGTACGAAATTTTAATATGAGAAAAACGCTCATAATAAATAAGTTTTTCACATGATCCATAAAATTTTGATTCATATATGATTATATTGTCTTTGCATCTGCGTTTAATATACGTGCTTGATATTAAGGATATTGTTTAAAAGTCTGTAGAGCGGAATGAAAAAATGGAGATGTACTTTGATTTTACCATTCCGGTTATCAATTTATTCTTCAATCACTCTGAAAAGAAATAATAATTTCATTACCTTTGAAAAAATTTTGTCAAGCGCAAATTCGAGACACGGAACTCAGATTCCAGGAAACATCTGATAGAATAGTTATCTTGTTCATTTTTAATAAAGAGAAATTTTATTACGCGGGTTTAAAACCAGCAGAATTTTCTGGGAATGAAAGTAAACTATATTTTAAGAATTGTTTTTTGGCAGGGTTGTTGTTTTGTATTGCGAAGAATAACGGCATTTAAAGAGGATTTTATCCCCTTATTTTGAAAGACGATTATGAAAATAGTTTTAAAATAAAAATTTATGAATACCATGAATCCTGATTATATTTTCGAAGTCAGTTGGGAAGTTTGTAATAAAGTCGGCGGAATACACACGGTGATATCCACGAAAGCAAAAACGCTGGTTGATGATTTATGTAATAATTATATTTTAATAGGTCCGGACGTATGGAAAGAAACGTCTGAAAACCCAGAATTTGAAGAAGACGCTTTTTTGTACAAAAATTGGAAAGCATACGCCGAGAAGCAAGGAATACGCCTTAGGATAGGTCGTTGGAAAATAGTAGGACAACCGATTGCAATCTTGGTTGAT
Source organism: Bacteroidales bacterium (assembly GCA_031553195.1). GTDB lineage: Bacteria > Bacteroidota > Bacteroidia > Bacteroidales > P3 > JAVBLV01. Next base: position 21,262 of record JAVBLV010000103.1, on the reverse strand, counting down.
TTTACGCCTTGTATTTCTGAAAAAAACGCCATTCTTGCCAAATTCTGGGAAAGTTATAATTTAGATAGTATCAGCGGACAATGGGATTACATAGAACCGGCTTTGTTCGGCTATGCCGCTTCTAAAGTCATTGCCAGTTTTTATGATTACTATTTATATTCGCATGAAAAAATCATAGCTCATTTTCATGAATGGATGACAGGAACCGGATTGCTTTATCTGAAGGAAAATAACCCTCAAATAGCAACCGTTTTTACAACTCATGCAACCGTTTTAGGTCGTTGCATTGCAGGTAACGGACTTCCGTTGTACGGCGATTTGGAAAAATATAATCCCGAAGTGGTTGCAAATAATTTTCAGGTAAAGGCTAAATATTCTTTGGAAAGTTTGTCTGCTAAACAAGCGGATTGCTTTACTACCGTGAGCGATATTACAAACAAAGAATGCATCCGGTTTTTAGGCAAGAGCGTTGACGTAGTGACGCCCAACGGTTTTGAAGACGATTTTGTTCCTAAAGACAAAACGTTTACAATTAAGCGGAATGAAGCGCGGGAAAAAATATTCAAGGTAGTTGACGCCATCCTTAATCATTCCGTAGACAGAAACGCCATGCTGATAATAAATAGCGGACGCTATGAATTTAAGAATAAGGGGATAGACGTCTTTATTAACGCCATGGGGAAATTAAATGTCAGCGACATTTCTAAACCCATTATAGCTGTTATAGCCGTGCCTGCCCATCATATGGGGGTTTCTTTTGAGTTAACTCAACGGCTCGAAAACAATAATTTTGACAATCAACTTCCTAATCCGTATACTACCCATACCTTGTATGAATATGCTAAAGATCCTATTATTCAGTGTATTTTGGAAAATAGATTATTTAACTCCGAAAATGACAAGGTTAAAATAATATTTGTTCCATCTTATCTGAACGGAAACGACGGCGTTTTCAACCTAAGTTATTTCGACTTTTTGATTGGTTTTGATTCCAGTATTTTCCCCTCTTACTACGAACCTTGGGGCTACACGCCAATGGAAAGTTTGGCGTTTCATATACCTACAATCACTACTACTTTATCCGGATTCGGACAATGGATAGGAAAAAGCGTGGGAGGAATGAAAGGAAGTCTGGCCGTTATTGAAAGAAATGATGCTAATACCGAAGAAACAATAAATAAAATTGTCCAAGGGATACTGGAAAGCGTAAAGATGACGAAAGAACAGATAGAAAGTTTACGAAACGAATCCTATAATATTTCCCGGCAGACGTTGTGGAGCAATTTTATTGATTATTACAGAAAATCTTTTGATGTGGCGCTTCAAAAATCAGATCAGCGTTTACCTTTGTATGGATTTAAAACTGCCGTTCATCAGGAAGAGCCTACGCAAACCGAATGGAATCAAACGCCTGAATGGAAAAAAATATTCATTAAACCAAGCGTTCCCGAAGCCTTGCAAGACTTAGTCCGTTTAAGTCAGAATCTTTGGTGGTCGTGGAATCCAAGCGCACTGGATTTATTCAGGTCTATCAGTCAGAACTTTTCGACTACCTATGGCGAAAACCCCGTTGAATTATTAGCGTCTCTTTCCACAGGCAGAATGGAAAGTTTAGCCGCCGACGCTAAATTCATTACCAAAATGAAAAAAGTAGCCGGTGAATTTGACGCTTATATGGCCGATGTAAAAAAACAAGAACAGGGGAAGAAAGTCGCCTATTTTAGCATGGAATATGGGTTGCATAATTCCATAAAAATCTTTTCCGGCGGATTGGGTATGTTGGCCGGCGATTACTTGAAAGAAGCCAGCGACTCCAATAAAGATATGGTGGGGATTGGTTTGTTATATCGTTATGGATATTTCTCCCAAAAAATAACAAAACAAGGCGAACAAATTTCAGATACGGTTCCGCAACGTTTTTCCTTTTTACCCATTAGAGGCGTATACGACGAAAATGGAAATTGGAGAAAGGTAAATATAGCTTTACCCGGACGGGTTTTATCTGCAAAAATCTGGCGTTGCGACGTTGGACGCGTTCCGTTGTACTTATTGGATACCGATATTCCTGAAAACAGCGAGTTAGATCGCTCCGTTACGTATCAATTATATGGAGGAGATTGGGAAAACCGCTTGAAACAAGAAATGTTGTTAGGCATCGGAGGAATTCGTTTACTGAAAGCGTTAGGCATAGAAGCAGATGTTTTCCATAATAATGAAGGACATTCCGCTTTCAATAGTCTGGAGCGTATGGCTGATTTTATTCAAGAGAAAAAAATAAAATTTTTGCAGGCTCGCGAAATAGTAAGAGCTTCTACGTTATTTACCACGCATACGCCTGTTCCGGCCGGACACGATGCTTTTCACGAAGACTTGATAAGGGTTTATATGTCGCATTTTGCCGAATTATTGGAAATTTCTTGGAATGAGTTTATGGCTTTGGGACGTTTTAACCCCTACGATCTGCAGGAAAAATTCTCTATGAGCGTACTGGCTAGCAATTTTTCGCAGGAAATAAATGGCGTAAGCGCAATACATGGGCGCGTTAGCAGAGAAATGTTTGCCCCCATGTATCCGGGGTATTTTGCCGAAGAACTCCATATTGGACATGTAACTAACGGCGTGCATTTCCCGACCTGGGTGGCCAACTCTTGGAGGATATTATATTGCGATACCTTCGGCAATGAATTCCTCAACGATCAATCTAACGATCTTCACTGGAAAAAAATTTATGAGGTTCCCGATCATATTATCTGGGAACATCACGAAAAACAAAAAAGGCAACTTATAGACTATATAGGAGACCATCTTCTGAAAGATCTGAAGAATAGGGCGGAGGATCCAAAACTATGGTTTCAGGTGATGGAGAATTTGAACAAAAAAGCGTTGGTTATTGGTTTCGCACGACGTTTTGCCACTTACAAACGGGCTCATTTGTTATTTTCAAATATGGAACGCTTAAAGGAATTAGTCAATCATTCGAACCAACCTGTCCGTTTTGTTTTTGCAGGGAAAGCCCATCCGCATGATAAAGCAGGACAAGATTTGATCAAACGGATTTTAGAAATTTCTAAAATGCCGGCTTTTATAGGCAAGATCATTTTCTTGGAAAATTATGATATGAAGATGGCTAAACATTTAGTAAGGGGCGTGGATGTTTGGTTAAATACCCCTACCCGTCCGTTAGAGGCTTCGGGCACTAGCGGTGAAAAAGCCGCTATGAACGGCGTTTTGAACTTTAGCGTGTTGGACGGATGGTGGGCGGAAGGTTATAAAGAAGGCGCCGGTTGGGCTTTGAGCGAAGAACAAATGTATGAAAATAATAATTTTCAGGATGAATTGGATGCCGAAACAATCTATCAATTACTGGAAGACGAAATTATTCCTACTTACTACAAAGTTAATGCCGACGGAGTGCCTGAAGAGTGGGTTAGTTATATCAAAAATGATATTGCTCAAATAGCGCCTCATTTTACGATGAAAAGACAAATTGACGATTATTATTCTAAATTCTATCAAAAATTGTTTGATAGGACAAATTTATTAAAAGAAGACAATTATCAGTCTTTGGAAGAATTACACAGGTGGAAAAAACATATACTGAATAATTGGAATGGGGTTGAATTATTGGAACTCCGTTACGACGACAACACTTCTAAACCTTTGGTTCTGGGCGCCGGATACAGCGCCGAGGTCGAACTTTTCCTGAATAAAATCAATCCTGAATATATTGGAGTGGAGTTGGTGGTTACCGAAAAAGACCAATTAGGAAATCGTCATCTAAAACGTATTCACAATTTGGAACAACAAAAAGCGGCAAACGGACGCGCCACTTATGCCTGTAGCTTTAAAATACAATTCGCAGGCGTGTTTGATTATGCGTTTCGTATTTATCCTAAGCATCCGTTGTTGCCGCATAGACAGGATTTCCCTCTTGTAAAATGGATATAAGAAACATAGGCCCTAGAGTTTATATCGAATAATATGGTTGGGAAAACAGGTTTCAATATCTTATAATTAAAACCACCTGCTTTGCAGGTGGTTTTGGTAAAACAGTGAAGGCATAGCCTTCAAGGCGTTAGCCGTTCTTTGAAACTCAGTCGAAAAGGGTACAGTTTTTACCATTATCCTCTTCTTTTTTTGTCCTGTTCCTCTTGATAACGAACTTAACGACGGATTAGATCTTCATTCAGTCCAATGGTATTTACAAAATAACCTCGCGACCAAAAATGATTATCCCAATACGGCTTCTGCTTTAATTGTGGATAACTCTTGAAAAGCCTTATAGCTAATTTACCTGCGAGGATTCCCATCAATTCTTTTCCATAGAAATATATTTTCTCTAAAGGTACAGATATTTAAAGTATTAACAAAAGGCCGGATTCAATTGAAAGAAAAAACTTTTTCATCTTGGTTGGTAAGTACAAGGGTAGAATAATTTCCATCAGAACTGATATAAACGACCATTTCGGTAGAAACCCGCACGAGTTTATTTACTCTGGATATGATTAAATATTCCGGAATGCGCTTTAATTATGTTGCAAGATTAGCTATACTTTGTAAAATAGTAACTTGAACAGGAGGGTTTTGTACGAACTAATGGAATTATTGTATGAAATGATAGTTGTAAAATTAAGAAATGAAAAATGCAACAATAAATAAAACTTACTTATCATTTTTATTATTCATTAAATTCAGTGTTAGTTTAGTCTGTAAAAGAATAATAGTCAACATTTATGGATATCTATTCAAGAAATCTATTGAGGCTTCATACTCAACAAAGCCAAGTCAGATTCATCAGGAATATTGTAATTCAAACGTATAATAAGCGTGATTTTCTGTAAATTTGCAAATCCCATTTAAAAGTATCGCAAACTCCAAAACGATTAAACTATTCAACAAAATAATAATGGATTACAATTTCAACGAAATAGAACCGAAGTGGCAGGCTTTTTGGCAGAAAAATAAGATTTTTAAAACAGAAATAGATATCAATAAACCCAAATATTATGTGTTGGATATGTTTCCTTATCCTTCGGGAGCCGGATTACATGTGGGACATCCGCTGGGATATATTGCCAGTGATATTTATGCACGTTACAAACGCCAAAAAGGCTTTAATGTGTTGCATCCAATGGGATATGATGCTTATGGATTGCCGGCGGAACAATATGCCATCCAAACAGGCCAACATCCAGCCATTACTACTGAAGAAAATATTAAACGTTATAGAAGTCAATTGGATAAACTGGGTTTTTCTTTTGATTGGGATAGAGAAGTTCGTACTTGTGATCCGGAATATTACAAATGGACGCAATGGGTTTTTATCCAAATATTTAATTCGTATTATTGCTGTGATGAACAAAAGGCAAGGCCTATTGATGAGTTGAAACAAGTATTTGCTTTGCAGGGAACCAAGGATTTGAATATTGCTTGCAGCGAGCCAATGAATTTTACGTCAGAGGAATGGAACCGTAAATCGGAAAGGGAGCAGCAAGAGATTTTGATGAATTACCGGTTGGCTTATTTGGCTGATATTCCAGTTAATTGGTGTCCTGCTTTGGGAACGGTATTGGCGAATGACGAGGTAGTAAATGGAACTTCTGTAAGGGGCGGTTATCCTGTAGAACGAAAGTTGATGCGTCAATGGTCTTTGCGGATCACAGCTTATGCCCAACGTTTGTTAGACGATTTGGAAAACTTGGAATGGAGCGATTCGTTGAAAGAAATACAACATAATTGGATTGGGCGTTCAGAAGGCGGTACAGCTTATTTCTCCATTGCTAACAGCGACAGGGAGGTGGAAGTTTTCACTACTCGTCCCGACACTATTTTCGGCGTTACCTTTATGGTATTGTGTCCGGAACATGAATTAATTGAAGAATTGACAACTCCGGAACAAAAGCAAGCTGTTGAGGAATATGTGAATTGGGCTAAAAACCGTTCGGAACGGGAACGTCAATCGGAAGTAAAAAATGTATCCGGCATTTTTACCGGTTCTTACGTAGTACATCCTTTTACGGGAAAACAAATTCCGATTTGGATTTCGGAATATGTGTTGGCAGGCTATGGAAGCGGCGCCATTATGGCGGTTCCGGCACACGATAGCCGCGACTTTGCTTTTGCCCGTCATTTTAATTTACCCATTGTACAGGTCGTGGCGCCTTCTGGTGAACAACCCGAAGATCCAAGTGCATGGACAGAATCAAAAGATTCTAAAGAGGGAACATGTATCAACTCGGATTTTATTGACGGAATGCCTGTAAAGAAAGCCATTACAACGGTTATTGACCGTTTGGAGGAAAAAGGAATTGGTAGCCGGAAAATCAATTATCGTTTGCGCGATGCCATTTTCAGCCGACAACGTTATTGGGGAGAACCTTTTCCTGTTTATTACAAAGAGGGAATGCCATATGCATTGGATGAATCAGAACTTCCGTTGCAGCTTCCGAATGTTGATAAATATTTGCCTACCGAAACAGGAGAACCTCCTTTGGCGCGAGCGGCTAATTGGAAAACGAAAGAAGACTATCCTTTGGAAACTTCGACCATGCCGGGTTTTGCAGGTTCCAGCGCTTACTATTTCCGCTATATGGATCCACATAATGATCAAACTTTGGTTTCTACCGAAGCGGTAAATTATTGGCAAAATGTAGACTTGTATGTGGGTGGTTCGGAACATGCAACAGGGCATTTATTATATGCTCGTTTTTGGAATAAATTTTTGTTTGACTTGGGTTTATGTCCTAAAAACGAACCTTTCCAAAAACTAATAAACCAAGGAATGATCCAAGGCCGTTCCAATTTTGTTTATCGTATAAAAGGAAGCAATCAATATGTTTCGTACAACTTAAGGAAACAATACGAAACGGATCCCATTCATGTGGATATTAATATTGTAGATAATGATGTATTGGATATCGAGAAATTCCGTAGTTGGAGATCTGAATTTGCCGGTGCCGAATTTATTTTGGAAGATGGAAAATACATTTGTGGTTTTGAAATTGAAAAAATGTCCAAATCATTATATAACGTACAAAATCCGGATGATTTGGTAGAAAAGTACGGCGCAGATACTTTGCGTTTGTATGAAATGTTTTTAGGCCCTATTGAACAAGCGAAACCTTGGGATACCAAAGGAATTGAAGGCGTGGCGCGTTTTATACGTAAATTCTGGAAATTGTATCATAATAATGCAGAGAATCAATTTGCAGTTATTGATGCGGAACCCACGCCCGAAGAGTTGAAAGTGTTGCACAAGACGATCAAGAAAATACAATATGATATAGAAAACTTTTCATTCAACACTTCGATAAGCGCTTTTATGATTTGCGTGAATGAATTGGGCGATCTTAAATGTAATAAGCAAGGAATTTTAGAGCCTTTGTGCATACTGTTGTCATCTTTTGCTCCGCATATTTCCGAAGAGCTTTGGAATTTATTGGGACATAAAGAAAGTATTGCGTGTGCGCAATTTCCACAATATGATGAAAAATATCTGACGGAAGATTCTTTTGAATACCCGGTTTCTTTTAATGGAAAAACTCGTTTTACTTTACGTTTACCGGCCGATATAGATGCCAAACAAGCTGAAAGTATGGCGTTATCCTCGCCTGAAAGTGAGAAATGGCTGGAAGGGAAAACGCCTAAGAAGGTGATTTTTGTTCCGAAAAAGATTATTAATATTGTGGTATAGTTTTATTGAAACGATTAAACTTCATCTGGAATAATGAATCGATTCAAACTAATTGACAAGTATTTACTGAAAAAATTCATGGTCACCTTTTGCGCGGCAATGGGGATTATGATTGTGCTGATTATTGTCTTTGACGTATCGGAAAAACTGGATGATTTTTTGGAACGTAAAGCTCCGCTTCAATTAATTATTTTTCAGTATTATATTAATTTTATTCCTTCCTTTATTAACGATTACAGCGCTTTATTTACTTTTATATCCATTATCTTTTTCACCTCAAAGTTGGCCGGTAATACAGAGATAATAGCTATTCTCAGTTCCGGAATCAGTTTTAAGCGAATGCTAAGGCCATATGTATACGGCGCTTTAATTATTGCTGTATTGACCTTTTTTTTAGGGAATTTTGTTATTCCGTATCTTAATCAGGAAAGGCTTATATTTGAAAGACAATATATAAAAAATCCTTATCGGAATACTTTTCAAAACATCCATTTACAGATGGATAAAGATTTACAGCTTTATGTGGAAAGTTTTGATAACGTAAACAATACGGCTTACCGGTTTTCTTATGAAAAGTTTGGAGAAAATGAGATTAAAGAAAAATTTACTTCGGAAACAATAGTGTTTGATACGGTAACTCGAAAATGGTTTGCTTATAATTATGTGCTCCGGACAGTAAACGGATTGAATGAAACCTTTAAAAGAGGGGATACAATGACTTTACATATAAAGTTTTATCCGGAAGACCTCAATATTAATCGTAAGAATGTAATTACGATGAATCTTGTTCAACTGACAACTTTTATTGAACAGGAGAAAGTACGGGGGTCGCATTTGGTCAAAGATTACGAAATATTAAATTACCAAAGGATCGTAAATCCGTTTGCCGTTGTTGTCATGACGTTTATAGCCGTTTCGGTATCTTTCCGTAAGGCAAGGGGTGGAGTGGGATTGCATCTGGCCTTGGGACTTTTAATAGCATTTGCATTTGTCGTTTTTATGAAATTTTCTACGGTATTTTCTATAAAAGGGAATTTACCCCCGCTGATATCTGTTTTAATTCCTATTGTAGTGTTTGGAGTTGCGGCATATATATTGATAAGAAAAGCTCCGAAGTAGGAAAAATAATCAAAAAATTGAGATTTTAAGTAACCGTTTAAATTCTTATGAAAAAGATTTGGAGGAATAAAAATAGCGAGCTTGCAGACGGGATTTTTCAAGAATACTAAATTATTTGATAAAAATTCCGGTAAAAAAGAGCATTTTTAGGTTCAAAATACTTCATAATTAATTTGAAGAATCAATGTAATTAATTCAAATAAGGAGATATCTTATGGCAATAATTAATACTTTCATGATATGGTTATCGAAAAAAAGAGTTTACCAAATAGATTTTTTTAAAAAATACCCAATTGAAATGCAGGAAGAATTATTAAAAAAATTAATTTCTTCAGCAAAAAATACCGATTGGGGAAAACTATACGATTACAAAAGTATAATTTCTTGGGAAAATTTTAATGAACGGGTTCCCGTAAATGATTACGATTCGTTAAAACCTTATATAGAACGTTTGAGAAAAGGCGAACAAAATGTTTTGTGGCCGTCGGATATAAAATGGTTTGCCAAATCCTCAGGCACAACAAGCGATAAAAGTAAATACATCCCGGTAAGTGTCGAATCTATTACCGAATGCCACTATAAAGGCGGAAAAGATATGTTGGCTATTTATTGCGATAATTATCCCGATACTAATGTTTTCGGCGGAAGTAATCTTGCCCTCGGCGGAAGTCAGCAAATTAATGAATATAATACCGATGCATATTATGGCGATTTATCGGCGATTATTATAGAAAATTTACCTTTTTGGGCCGAATTATACAGGGTTCCCAAAAGAGAAATTGCCACAATGGGAGAATGGGAGGAAAAATTAGCTAAAATGGTGGAAACCACAATCAATTCAAATGTGGCGAGTATAGCAGGCGTTCCATCTTGGATGTTACTTTTGTTAAGAAGAATACTGGAATACACAAATAAAAAAGATATCAAAGAGGTATGGCCTAATCTGGAAGTGTATTTTCATGGAGGAGTCAGCTTTGACCCTTATGTAGAACAATTTAATGAAATTATTTCGGGAAATATGCGCTATGTGAATACTTATAATGCTTCCGAAGGTTTTTTTGGAATACAAGACCAGAAAGATTCAGACGATTTGTTATTAATGCTGGATTATGGCGTTTATTATGAATTTATTTCTTTGAATGAGGCCCATTCCGACAATCCGAAAGTAATTCCTTTGCAAGATGTGGAATTAGGCAAAAATTATGCAATGGTTATTTCTACCAATGCTGGATTATGGCGGTATAAAATCGGAGATACGGTAATGTTTACGTCTCTTTTTCCTTACCGGATAAAGATAACCGGACGCACAAAAAATTTCATCAATGTTTGCGGAGAAGAAGTAATTGTAGATAATGCAAACAATGCTTTAAGAATAGCTTGCGAAAAAACGCATGCAATTATTTCTGAATATACGGCGGCCCCATTGTTTTGTAAAGAAGATAAATCTACTTGCCATCAATGGCTTATCGAGTTTAGAAAATCGCCCCAAGACATTGAATATTTTACCGAAATATTCGATAATGCATTAAAGTCTTTTAATTCGGATTACGAAGCAAAACGTTATCATGATATGATCCTGAAAAAACCGCATGTTATCGAAGTCGCCCAAGGAACTTTTTATGAATGGTTAAAAAAGAAAAATCGTTTAGGCGGCCAATATAAAGTTCCCAGATTAAGTAATGATAGAAAACATATCGATGAGATCTTGACAATAATTCAATGATAATTTTCAATTTATAACAAGACAGGGAAATTCAAATCCATTACTGGATAATGAAGCATGTAAATTCATTGTTTCCTCATTTTTATGATTATAAGAATGAATATGTTGTTCTTAGGAGGACTTTCAGTATCCATGTAAAAATGCAAAATTTTAAATGTGAAAATTGAAATATTGCAAAAAAAGTATTTTTTTTGTTTTTCTGTAAACAATCTGACGTATTCATTTGTTTTGTTTCTAAATAATGGATTAGGTAAGAATTCTTTTATTCTGGAAAATTTCAATAAAACATATTGATTATTTTGTCAAAAAGCGTAGCTCTTATTAATTAAAATCCAATTGGATATGAAAAAAACCGGTTTTGTTTTATTATTAGGATTTGTATTTGTTTTACAGGCAAAAGCTCAGTATCCGACAATTACGCTAGAAGAATTTCAAAGGACATACAGAGATAGTTTGATGAAGATTAATTATAATCATATATTTCCATTGTTGGGAAAAAAGACCTATAAGAAAGGGATTGATATTCCATATCCTTTTGGCGTAATGCCTGCTTATTTTTATCAACGGCAAACATATGTAATTAAAGATATCGGAATCGCTATTAATAAACCGGGAGAAAATAATGATCTGGTAGATATTAGTAATATTGTAAAATTCGGAACAATAGAGGGGAAAACCAATGCATTTACTGTGCGTCCCGATATTTGGGTATTGCCGTTTTTGAATATTTACGGATTGATTGGAGGAGGGCAAACGGTTACAAGCGTGCAATTAATACAACCGGATATTTCTACGGAACAAATATTTTCAGGCGTGAATTATGGCTTGGGCGCCACTTTTGCAGGCGCTATCGGTCCTGTATTCCTTTCTTTAGACGCCAATTTTAGTTGGGTCAATTTCAAGGAACTGGAAAAACCGGTTCTAGCTCAAAACTATTCTTTAAGGGTCGGGCATGTTTTTAATTATTCATACAGACTGGATCGAAACGTTTCTTTCTGGCTTGGCCCTTTTTATCAAAGAGTGGAATCCAATACAGAGGGCGACCTTGCCCTAAACGAGGTTTTTTCCGCAGATAAGATCGAGAGTATACAGGCTAATATCGACGACTGGTATAATCAATTACCCCTTGTAGAAAAAAATAATCCTAAAATAAAAGAACTTTACGACAAGTTAAAATCCGGAATAAGCGATCTCGAAAATTCATCTGTACATTACAAACTGGATAAAGAATTAGAACATGGGTTGAATTTTATTCTTGGTTTCCAGTATCAACATAATAAATCTTGGCAATTCCGAACAGAAATTGGTACCTTTGGAACCAGAACGCAGTTTCTGCTATCTGTTAATTATAGATTTTTGTAACGCAATTGAGATAAATATTTTATATGTTTAAGCAAAAGAATGTTTTAGTAGCGGCGCTACTTTTTTTCTTCGTATTTCCAATAGCAAACGCCCAACGTAGTATTTCCGAGATAAAAGCCGATACGACTTTAACGAAAAAGGAACGGAGAAAACTTGTAAAGGAAGAAAAAATCAGAGATGGAAAATGGATGATTACTCCGGTTTTTGGGCCGGGCTATACTCCCGAATTGGGCTTTACTATAGCCGGCGGCGCATTGACGTCTTTCCGCACAGACAAATCAGACACATTATTACAACGTTCTTCGTTGCCGGTTACGATTGGCATCAGCACTACAGGAGCTTATTTCGTATCCGGAAAACTTTCCAGTTTTTGGTTGCATGACAAAATCCGGGCATACAGCGATGTTTGGTTTAAAAATATGCCGGATAATTATTTTGGTATTGGATATGAAAACGGAAAGGATACGGAAAAATCAGATAGCACGACAAAATATACGCGGACATGGATTCAATTTTATCCTAAAGTTTTTTGGCAAATTAAAAAGAATTTTTTTCTGGGAGGAATGATAGATCTGAATTACACTAAAGGAAAGGATGCTTGCGGAGTGGTAGAGAGCGATCCGGCGTACATGGAATATAATAACAAGCCTTTTAATACGGGTTTAGGACTTTCATTTCAATACGATTCGAGAGACTTTGCCGTCAATGCTTATAAGGGTATGTTTGCCGAAGTAGCCGCTTCTTTTTATGGAAGTTATTTGGGCGGGGATAATGTGTATCAGGTTTATTCTGTTGACCTTAGAGATTACATCAGATTGTTTAAAGAAGGTCAATTATTGGCATTGCAGGTTAAAGGCCGTTTTGCGGTAGGAGACGTACCTTATGGAGAAATGTCGCAATTGGGAACCCCTTTCGATTTGAGAGGGTATTATTGGGGGCAGTATCGCGATAAATCTATGTTATTTTTCATAGGGGAATATCGTCATAAATTTTACAAGTCCAATGGAAAACCAAGTATACATGGAATGGTAGCTTGGGTTGCCGGAGGATCTATTGGCGGAAGCGTTTCCGATCTAACCAATTTTCTTCCCAATGCCGGAATCGGCTACAGGTTGGAAGTTCAACCGAGAATGAATGTCCGTCTTGATTTTGGCGTAGGGCAGAAAGCGTATGGATTTTACTTTAATTTCAATGAAGCATTTTAATTGAATTCAGGGCTTTCGGGAATATGCATCCAATGAACGTATTGATTGCCTAGCTTTGTAACCGAAGCATTCCAGAGTTCTTTCGACGGCGTTTCGAAAATCATTTTCGAATCGATTTGAGATACGACCCAACTTTTGCGATTTATTTCGTCATCCAATTGTTTTTCAGTCCATCCGGAATACCCTAAAAACAGACGGAAGTTTTGTTCATTCAAAATATTATCGTCGATCATTTCTTTAATAATTTCCCAATTGCCTCCGCAATAAATGCCGTTTGCCACAGCGTGGGAATCGGGAATCAAATTTCCTAAAGTATGAATAAAAAATAATGAACCTTCCTCGACAGGTCCTCCCCAATAAATAGTAGTTTTAGCGTTAACCAATGTAGGATCCAGATCTTGTATGCTAAAGTCGGTAGGATTATTTAAAATAAGTCCGAAAGCGCCGGTTTCGTTATTATCTACAATCAAAATAACAGATCTTGAGAAATAAGGATCTTGCATAAGAGGTTCGGCAAGCAGTATCTTACCCGACGAAGGAGGAATTTTACTGGGTCTGACATGAAAAAAACTATCTATGTCGTTCATTTTTGCTAATTTTGAAAGACAAATATACGCAAAAAAATATATTAGTGAGTATCCAAATTGAAAAATTCGAAGAACTTAGGAAGAAGTTTCCTGTTTTTTACTATCAAGATTTTTCTTATTCAATTCAAGAAGATCAACTGGAAGTAGCTTATAATTATTCTATTCATAAAGAATTTTTTTTTACTCATAAATTGATATTCCCCAAGCGTTTGTTTTATAATTTTAATTTGTTATCCGATAGACAATTACAAATTTTATTGTTTAATATCGGACTTATAGAGCTCGTCAGTTATTGGAAATGCGTTTGTTCTCCAACGGTTGTTGTAGCGCCTTTTTATTTGAACAAAGATCAGATTGGATTTTGGAAGAAATTATATTTTAACGGTTTAGGAGAATTTTTTTATATAAACAAAATACCGGCTGCAATTGATGATTTTATGGATATTGTTTGCCCCAGTTCAAGCAATCTGGAAAAACAAGAATTTCATTTGGAAGATAAAACAATTGTTCCTGTCGGCGGAGGAAAGGACTCGGTGGTTACAATGGAAATCCTTTTGCAGGCGGGCGAAAATGTAAAACCATTAATTATCAATTCTCGTGATGCTACCGGCGACTGTATAAAAACGGCAGGTTTTTTGCAAAAAGATATAATAGAAGTAATCCGCGTTATTGATCCGAAATTATTGGAATTAAATGCGTCCGGTTTTTTGAACGGGCATACGCCTTTTTCTGCCATGTTAGCTTTTGTAAGTCTTTTATGCGCCGCCATTTCGGGAAGAAAAAACATTGCCCTGTCCAATGAATCCAGCGCCAATGAGTCTACGGTAAAAGGAACCAACATCAATCATCAATATTCTAAAAGTTTTGAATTTGAGAAAGATTTCAGAGAATATGTTGCCGCTTTTATTTCGGATGATTTCAATTATTTTAGCTTTCTGCGACCATTGAATGAGTTGCAAATTGCCGGATTATTTGCTGAATACGAGAAGTATTTCCCGGTATTTAGGAGTTGTAATGTAGGAAGTAAAACAAATTCATGGTGTGCAAGTTGTCCTAAATGCTTATTTGTGTTCTGCATGTTATCTCCGTTTGTTACGCCCGATGATTTACAACAGATATTTGGTAAAAATCTGTTCAGCGACGAGGAATTATTGCCTGTCTTTAAACAATTGATAGGAGAAGGGGACAAGAAGCCTTTTGAATGTGTGGGAACTATAGAAGAAATGAATGTTGCACTGCAATTGACGATTGATAAATATTATAATTTGCAGAATCTACCGGTTTTATTGGATTATTACATTCAAAAAAACAAAGGAAATGCATTAAATAATACCGGTATTTTTCATTATTTTGATTCGCAAAATTTCTTGATTTCAAAATTTGAGAATATATTGAGAAATAGGTTGGATTTTTGAAGAAAAGAATTAGAGAGATAAAAACAACTCTGTTTGCAAACAGAATTTTCAGGGATGCAGGCCTGTTGATATAAAAAATTTTGAAAAGAAGAACATTTACTGAGATGAAATTCTAGAATTTAGTGTTTCACAGGTTTGTAAATTTAACAAAGTGTTAATATTTAATGTTATATGATTTTTTATTTGACTCTTTCTCCGATGCGGTATTAGGTTTTTGAATAGGAATATCTTAAAATAAGTTTATTACAAAATAAATATGAAACAATATTTGGACTTGTTGCGTTATGTAATGGAAAATGGAAATGATAAACAAGATAGGACCGGCACAGGTACGAAAAGCGTATTCGGCTATCAGATGCGTTTTAATCTGCAAGAGGGTTTTCCATTATTAACGACGAAGAAACTACATCTAAAATCAATTATTTATGAGTTGCTTTGGTTTTT
Source organism: Bacteroidales bacterium (assembly GCA_031553195.1). Lineage (GTDB taxonomy): Bacteria > Bacteroidota > Bacteroidia > Bacteroidales > P3 > JAVBLV01. Next base: position 5,714 of record JAVBLV010000103.1, on the reverse strand, counting down.
AAAGGGAGATACGAATATACGGTATTTAACAGAGCATAATGTAAGTATTTGGGATGAATGGGCAAGTCCGGAAGGTAATTTGGGGCCTATATACGGAAAACAGTGGCGATCATGGGAAACGTCCGACGGACGCCAGATAGATCAAATAACAAATCTTGTTCAACAATTGAAGGCAAATCCGGATTCAAGAAGACTTTTAGTGTCGGCATGGAATGTAGGAGAAATAGATAAAATGGCGCTTCCTCCATGTCATATCCTGTTTCAGTTTTATGTGGCGAATGAAACTTTATCGTGTCAGTTATATCAGCGAAGCGCGGATATTTTTTTAGGAATACCGTTTAATATTGCATCTTATTCGCTTTTATGCATGATGATTGCGCAGGCATGCGGATTGCGACACGGAGAATTTATTCATACGTTGGGGGATGCTCATATTTATTCCAATCATTTTGAACAAGCGAAACTTCAACTGGGCAGGGAACCCCGTCCGCTTCCCAAAATGATGTTGAATGAAAATGTAAAAGATGTGTTTGATTTTGATTATGCCGATTTTGAATTAACCGGCTATGATCCTTATCCGGGCATAAAGGCGGCAGTTGCCGTTTAAACTAGAATGAAATAATAACTAATATATACTAAACAATAATTTAATTAATGATGGAAAAGAGAAACATATCAATCGTAGTTGCGATTTCTCAAAATTATGCAATAGGACGTAATAATAATTTGCTCTGGCATATTTCTGATGATTTAAAACATTTTAAAGAAATTACGTTGGGACATCCTGTCATTATGGGCAGGAAAACTTATGATTCTTTGCTTGTAAAACCCCTTCCTGAAAGGAGAAATATTGTTCTTTCCAGAGATAGCGGATTGAAAATAGATCAATTCGAAGTGGTTCATTCAGTGGAAGAAGCATTGGATATATGCTCGCCTTCGGAAGAAACTTTTGTTATTGGCGGGGAACATATTTACAAACAATTTATGCCCTACGTCAGAAAAATGTATGTTACCTGGGTTTATGAAAACTTTGAGGCCGATGCATATTTTCCGGAAATTAATCCTATGCTATGGGAAATTGCCGACCAATCCGAAATTTATACCGATAAAAAAACGGGTTTGCAATATGCCTATTTTATTTATAAACGAAGAAGAGATAATCTATAATTATTACTGCACACTGTGCATTATTTCTCCTCTTTCCAGCGTAAGGTGCTGACAAGATGTTCGATATCTTTGCTGAGAAATTCAATAACAGGGGCTAGTGAATCATTATTAGGCGTTTGATTAAAATACAAAGCCCCTCTTAAAAAATGCGCGCTACTATCTGTTACCCAAAACTGATAAGGAGATGCGACTCCTGATCCTTTGATATGATAAACAGAAGCAAATATCTTATTCTCAGGAGTAATATATTCTTTTTCAATAATACCGGATGATTTTCGATAATGAATAGTCATAAATTCTGCTGAAGTATCGATATGGCGAAGCAGTTCCTCTTTATTTTGCGCTCTTTTATAGGTTAGATAAATAGCCCCGTCAAAATACGGAAAGTTAATATCTATCCAGTATTTGCTTTTTTCATCTTTCCCTACTTTTTCAATTACGCCATAAGAAGGGTATTCAAATGAATAAGGAAATGAAGATGTATCAAAAACCTGATAGGACTTTTCAGGTAAATTAATACGATAATAAGTACGGGGTTTAGGGGCGGGAGTAGAATCGTTGCATGCCATAAAACTCAGAACCGATAAACCCAACAGACATTTGAATATTATTGAGTAACTGTTTAAATTTTTATGGAAAAGATTTTGAGGGATAAAAACGGCTATTTTGCAGACGGGATTTTTCAAGAATAGTAGCGTTATTTGGTAAAAATTCCGGCAAAAAAGAGCGCTTTTAGATTCAAAATACTTCATAGAAAAATTTTTAAACGGTTACTAAATATCTCATTTTAATGTATTGTTACATTATGCTTCGTTTTCGTTTATTGTAACTCTTACGCGTTCGATACGTCTATTATTAGCGTCTTCTACCTGAAAAACAAATTGTCCGATGGCAATATTTTCCCCTTTTAGCGGAATTCCGCCTTTGACTTCTAATATTAGTCCAGCCAAACTATCAGAATCGCCTTTTACGGAATCAAATACAGAATCGTCGCCAAGGCCTATTATTTTACAAAAATCAATAAGATTGGTTTTGGCTTCGAAAGAAAACGTATTTTCCGAAAGTTTTTGGAAAGAAGTATCGATCCGGTCGTATTCGTCTACAATTTCGCCGACGATTTCTTCAATAATGTCTTCCAGGGTAACAATTCCCGAAGTACCGCCATATTCGTCGACAATAATAGCGAAATGTATTTTCTGGAGCTGAAAATCACTTAATAATTGACTCACTGCTTTGAATTCAGGCACGAAAAAAGGAGGGCGTACGAGTAGCCGCCAATCAAAATCTTTTGCTAAACTCAAATGGGGAAGCATATCTTTTACATACAAAATTCCTTTAATATTATCTATATTTTCTTCATAAACCGGAATTCTGGAGTAACCGGAAGTTCCGGCAATTTCTATTACTTTTTCCAACGATTCGTTCCATTCGAAAGCCACAATATCCATTCGGGACTTCATGATTTCTTTCACGTCTAAATCGCTGAACCGTAAAATGCCTTTCAACATTTGGGTTTCTGTTTCCAGATCTTCGCGTCCTTCCGCAATTTCAATAACTTCGGAAAACTCCTCTCCGGACAATGCGTTCGACCTGGAAGCTGTAGGCGTTTTTGATATTTGTCCCAATAAAAAGGACCAAGGCGTGAAAATCCATACAAAAAAACGAATAATAACCGCCCAATTTAATAAAACCTTTTCCTTCTTTTTCGATGCAATATTATGAGGTATTACATCGCAAAACAAACTGACGACTATCAGTAATGTAAAGATTGTTATTGCAGATACCCAACCAATATGATATTCGGAGAATAATCCCAAAATTAATATTGTCGACAAGAATACAAGCGTAATTCTGGTTAATATATTTGCAACTGATAACGAAGACTCTATAAAATCGGGACGCCTGTTGAAATCCAAAAGAATATTATTGACCGTGGAATTTTTGCTTTTCATTTCTGCAATATCATTTCGACTTAACAAACGAAATGCTTTTAAAAAAGCGCTAAACATTGCCGATAATGCAACAAGAAATAAAATAGCAACAAGGAAAAATAATTTGACGTCGGTAGTAAGAAATAATGCTATACCCGAAGGTAAAGGCTCAGAACTTAAAGATTCCAAAATTTTGAGTATTTAAATTTCAATGCAAAAGTACAATTTTTATTTGAATGAATAATGCTGTCTCTGTATGAAAGATTGCCTATTCCATTAAAAAAAACTACCTTTGTAAAAAAACAAGGTTATCTGTTTCAATTCTATCAAAACTTTAGATACAGATATTTAAATATTTGTATTGTAGTATTTTAAATATATATGAATGGATATTGAAAACCTTGAATATTTTATCATCAAAAAAACTTGGAAAAGAAAAATGGAAAAAAAAGATTTGCTTCAAGATGTAGTAAAGCACATTGACATTAAAGCCATAGATTCGACGGCTATAATAAACTCTATGCGAGACATGTCGTTTACTTCTCGCGATACTGCGAATGCGGCAGACATTTATTCTCGTATGATTAATGAGAAAGATTGTACAATAATGCTGACAATGGCAGGGAGCACCAGCGCTGCCGGTTGTATGCAGGTATATGTAGACATGGTGAAGAGCAAGATGGTAGACTGCGTTGTTGCAACAGGCGCTTCGATAATTGATATGGATTTCTTTGAAGCTCTTGGTTTTAAACATTATAAAGGAACTCCTTTTGTTGACGACCGCTTATTAAGAAGTTTATACATAGATAGAATCTATGACACTTATATTGATGAAGAGGAGTTGCAAACGTGCGACGCCACAATAAAAAAAATAGCCGACGGACTGGAAAAACGTCCTTATTCTTCGCGCGAATTTATATGGGAAATGGGAAAATGGTTGGCAAATGGCAATGCAAAGAAAAAAAATTCGTTGATACAAGTTTGTTATGAAAATAATGTTCCTATCTTTTGCCCTGCTTTTTCCGATTCAAGCGCAGGTTTTGGTTTGGTTCTCCACCAATGGGAAAATCCGGAAAAACATTTAAGCATTGATTCTGTAAAAGATTTCTTGGAACTCACCAAAATCAAAATGGAAGCGAAAGCCACAGGATTGTTTATGATAGGGGGCGGCGTTCCTAAAAATTTTACTCAGGACACAGTTGTTTGCGCGGAAGTGCTCGGAAAAGAAGTTGAAATGCATAAATATGCCATACAGATTACGGTAGCTGATTCCCGTGACGGCGCTTGTTCCAGTTCTACGCTTAAAGAAGCTTGTTCATGGGGGAAAGTAGATATCGCTTATGAACAAATGGTATATGCCGAAGCGACTACCGTTGTACCCTTGATTGCCAGCTATCTTTACCATAAAAGAGACTGGGAAAAACGGACTAAGCCCGAATGGGCTAAATTGTTTATGAAGTAGAGTATAAGAAATAGTCTCGATACCTCCATAGTTCTTTGTTTACCGGACGCAAGTCTTTACATGGAATTATGGAGTTTTTTTATAGGTAGCTCCTCTCTATACGTGTGAATTTAATATAATACTGAATATTCAAAGAGGAGATTTCTAAGAGGTTGTTTAAATTTTTATGGAAAAGGTTTTGGGAGATAAAAATGGCCATTTTGCAGGCGGGATTTTTCAAGAATAGTAGCGCTATTTGGTAAAAATTCCGACAAAAAAGAGCATTTTTAGACTCAAAATACTTCATAGAAAAAATTTTAAACAACCTCTTCTATGAGGAGAAAAATAATATTCGGAATAATGCTACAGAGTTACTTAAATAGGAATGAATCATATAAAGTTTGTAGAAACAATATTTTAATGGTTCTATAAAACCATTTTCCATCCTCCATTTACAACTGAATAAAGTCTGACTGGGATGTGAAAATTCAAAATTAAAACAAATGAGAAAACTAATCGAAAATCCATACCCAAAATTAAAAGGATACAATTGTTTTGGTTGTGCGCCTCAAAACCCAATTGGGTTGCATTTGACTTTTTTCGAAGAGGATGATTTTGTTATATCGGAGTGGCAGCCAAGCATCAATTATCAGGGGTTTGTAAATGTGCTGCATGGCGGGATCCAAAGCGCTTTGCTGGACGAAATAGCAAGTTGGACTATTTGGGCTAAATTAAAAGTTAGCGGCGTAACTTCCAAATTGAATTTACAATTTAAAAAGAATGTTCGTATAGATGAAGGACCTATTTTGATAAAAGGGAAAGTAGGAGAAATCCGGCGTAATTTGGTTAATATCAATGTTTTTTTATACGATGCTCATGGAGATCTTTGTGCGGAAGGAACCGCATTATATTATACTGTTTCTCGTGGAAAAGCAACGGAAATGGGGCTCTTACCGGAAGAAGAATAGTATTGATATAATTTCGATTTTGGAAAAAGATAGAAAGCGTTTACTTCCGGATCTCTTGTTATAAACTTTATTGAAACGACCCTTTAGGTACTGGTTAATATTTGTCTGTAAGTTATATGTGTAGAGGCCAACATTCTCATTGTGAGTTTGTGAAAAGCATTTTCCTTGAAGCAATGTCTGTTGAAGCGATAACAATATTCATCCAGA
>JAVBLV010000116.1:0-4987 GCA_031553195.1 Bacteroidales bacterium | reverse complement strand
TGTTTTTTCATTATAACCAATTAGAAATCAGTTATAAAGATACGAATTTTCAAGGTCTTTTCCAAATATAAACCCACATATATTTTACTGATTATCAGAAAAATATATCGACAATGATAATTTTTGTCATGTACTAAAATGAATTATATAAAATTTGATGGAATCCAGAATTTAAAGGTTTCCGGGCGAATAAACTTAGCAATATATGGCTTTTGTGGTTTCAAATAAATGTATTTCTGTTTGTTATTTTTGTTAAAACTATTAATGAATTTTCCGCTTCATTCATTCTCCCCTCATTTCGGTTGGAGTTTTAGCATTATGTCGAATAAGCAGAACGCTAAATGCGTCGAAACGTTTATTTCATAGCATACGACAATTTGGAGAGCTTTCTTTAAGCATTCCTTTATATCCGCAAAATTATAACGACAGAGCTGTTTACAGTTTTAAATCCGGAAAAATAAATTAATGTTTATTGCCCACAGTTATTGAAATGCAAGAGAGGAATTGCATTAGTCTCGAACGTCTTCAAATTTCATTATTATCTCAAAATGTCCCGTATTTTCTTCAATCTTTTCGCAAATTATTTGAAAGCCTTGTTTTGTGTAGAACTCGACGAACGTTTATTTTCTTTATAAACAGATAATTCCAAATTTTTGTATTGAGATTTGACAAAATCTATCAATTGTTTACCAATTCCTTTTCCTGTGATTCAGGCAGTACAAAAAGAGCGGCAATATTGTTCTCAACCATTGAAAGAAATCCGAGAATTTTCCCTGAATTTTCATAAATATATGTATTAGACGAAGGCAAATACAGATTGCGCATATCGTCCGTTTTATTACGCCAATAGTTGGGTCCTATAAAATCATGAGCAATGATCGACGCATCTAGCCATATTCTAATGATTGTTTCTATGTCTTTCTTTTCGAATTCTCGTATCATACATATTATGAGATCAGGTAAGCTTCTCTTTTTCCGTTATTTTCAGGATAATTTATGATAATCGCTCCAAGAAGATAAAGTTTGGACGCTTATGTAAATAATGGAACGTAGTTATTTTGATTTCTTTTTAAAATCGACCACTTTCAACAAATCATGTAATTGTTCTTCTTTATGAATATTGAAAATCATTGGAATCAAGCGTCCGATGGGTTTCTCTTTATAGAAAGCGTCTTTAATTTGAGGGGCGATATCTAATGCCGCAATTCCTTCCAAATGTTTTCCGGTAAAAAAGAAACTGATTTTAAAATAGCCATCCCAGACCGATAACCAAAAAACCGTTTTCTTTTTGTTACAGACTTTACATAGCCACGATTTACCATCTTTATAAAAATTCCATTCATAACTTAAGCCATAATCAACGCTTATTATAGTTTCTATCAATGATTCAAATACAGGGTATCTGCCTCCAAGCGCATCTTTTAGTACTTCTTCTGAAGGGAAAATAGTTTGTTCTTTTAATAATTGTACTTCCATTGAATTTACTATTATCGGATGAATATTCTGGCTTCTTTGTTCATTACTTCGGTTACAAAATTCCTGATCCACGGCGCTGGCAATTAGCGACTGAAACGCTGTCCCCTGCAAAAGTACAGATAAAATCACTTCTTTATAAGATTAATAAAAGGCGCTGCATTTGTCGGTTAAACTCCTTTGATTCGTCCTGTTTTTGTCTTTATTGCAAACGATACTAACGGATTATTAACGGTAGTTCGATATAAATATCTTTATTTGAGGAAATTGAAAATAATTGTTTCATAATATCTTATGTCCTTTTATTTGTCTTTTCAAGCCCATTTCGTACCTTTGCACATTATTAAACATTTGGTCTAATAGCTAAAAAAATAATATAGCATGTACGAAAAATTTCAAAAACACCTGCAAAAAGAACTTGCTGATATTGAGTCGGCCGGCTTGTATAAAAATGAACGTATTATTGTTTCCCCGCAAGGAGCAAGCATTCGTGTGAATACCGGGCAAGAAGTTCTCAACTTTTGTGCAAACAATTATTTAGGTCTGTCCGATAATAAAGAACTGATAGAAGCCGCTAAAAAAGCGCTGGATACGCATGGTTATGGGATGTCTTCGGTTCGTTTTATTTGCGGGACTCAAGATTTGCATAAACAACTGGAAGAACGTATTTCCAAATTTTTCGGCACGGAAGACTCTATCTTGTATGCCGCTTGTTTTGATGCTAATGGAGGCGTTTTTGAACCTTTGTTAACCGAAGAAGACGCTATTATTTCAGATGCATTGAATCATGCTTCTATTATCGACGGCGTGAGATTATGCAAGGCGGTTCGGTATCGTTATGCCAACGCTGATATGAAAGATTTAGAGGAACAACTGAAAGCGGCTCAAGCTCAACGTTATCGTTTAATCGTAACTGACGGCGTTTTTTCTATGGATGGAAATGTGGCTCCTTTGGATAAAATTTACGAATTGGCTCAAAAATATGACGCGATGATTATGGTAGACGAATCGCATTCAGCCGGCGTTGTAGGGAAAACCGGACGCGGAACCACCGAACAATTCAATTTGAGGGGAAAAGTTGAGGTCATTACCGGAACTTTAGGAAAAGCTTTTGGCGGCGCTATCGGCGGATTTACTACCGGGAAAAAAGAAGTGATCGATATGTTGCGTCAACGGTCGCGCCCATATTTATTTTCAAATTCCATTCCCCCTGTTGTAGCGGCCGCTGGTATTAAAATGTTCGATATGATTGATAGAACCAACGTATTACAAGATAAATTACATTCCAATACCGAATATTTTGTAGCAAAAATGAAAGAAGCCGGTTTTGATATCAAGCCAACCCAGTCGGCAATATGCGCAGTAATGTTGTACGATGCCAAACTTTCGCAAGATATGGCTGCTAAACTATTGGATGAGGGCATTTATGTAACAGGATTCTACTATCCCGTGGTGCCAAAAGGCCAGGCTCGTATTCGCGTACAGGTATCTGCCGCTCATGAAAAGAATCATCTGGATAAATGCGTGGCCTCTTTTACCAAAGTGGGGAAAGAATTGGGGGTTATTAAGTAGTATTTCAAATTCCTAAAAAGAAATAAGCGTTCTAACATATAAGTAGGTCAGGGCGTGACTCTAAGTCATGCCCTGACGAGACTATCAAAAAATAAATACATGAAAAAAATACTCATCATAGGAGCCACCGGACAAATAGGTTCGGAACTAAGTTTAAGATTACGATCTGTTTATGGAAACGATAACGTAGTGTGCGGATATTATGCTCCGCCCTTCCCCGAAAATTTTTTCGAAGCGGGACCCACAATAGAAATAGACGCTACCAATGCGCAGCAAATAGCCGATGCGGTAAAAAAATATAATATCGATACCATTTATAACCTTGCTGCGATTTTATCCGCCACGGCAGAAAGAAATCCCCAATTGGGTTGGGACGTGGGTATCGGGAGTTTGCAAAACTGTTTGGAAGTTGCCAAAGAATACAAATGCGGTTTATTTACGCCCAGTTCTATCGGCGCTTTTGGCCCTGGAACGCCGGCAGATAAAACTCCCCAGGATACGATTCAACGCCCGAGAACCATCTATGGCATTACAAAGGTAGCCGGCGAGATGCTGAGCGATTATTATTTCTATAAATGGGGCGTGGATACCCGTTCGGTACGTTATCCCGGACTGATTTCAAATTTGACGGTTCCCGGCGGAGGAACTACCGACTATGCCGTTGAAATTTACTATGCGGCCGTAAAAGGCGAAAAGTTTGTTTGTCCTTTAAAAGCCGGGACATTTATGGATATGATGTACATGCCCGACGCGCTGGATGCAGCCATTAATATCATGGAAGCAGACCCCTCAAAACTTATTCACAGGAATTCATTCAATGTGACTGCTATGAGTTTTGATCCTGAAATTCTTTTTAAAAAGATAAAAGAACATGTTCCTGCCTTTGAGATGACATATGAAGTAGATCCGCTTAAACAATCTATTGCCGATTCCTGGCCTAATTCATTAGATGATTCTTGCGCAAAGCAGGAATGGAGTTGGAATCCAAAATTTGATTTGGAAAAAATGACAACAGACATGTTGCAGGCTTTAAAGACTAAGAAAGAAAAAGGTTTATTGTAAAAGAACGGTTGGAAACGCTGAGAAGTTTCAGATTTACAAAATACCGGAGCTGTGGGTAAATATAAAAAATAGTTTAGTTTATTCAAATTTATCAAATGTGCATACTTCATGCTTTTGCAAACGACAAAGATTTAAAAATAATTTAAACTAATTCTCGACGCGTACTTATCTTTTGAAGATAGGTACGTGGCAAAATTAGTTTGTACCATTTTTATTGAAAAATGTCTCGACTTCTCCCTTTCTTCGGCTACTCTCAGGGTTTCAGCGATATGAAGGATGTTTAAGTCAAAATGAAAAGATCTATATTAATAATGTTTCTCTGTTTATCATGTTGCAATAAACCTGAATCCGTAGAAAAAAAGCTGTTATTACATCTGTTGGGTATAAACATTGGGGAAGAGGGTATTATAAACAAATAGTTCATTATGATTATTATTTCAATAATACAAAATATTCTGCAACAAAAGAGACAGGAAGAGAATATGGGATTCTGAAAACAGGAGATACAATAGTAGTCCGATTTTACAAGAACAAACCGAATAAATCTACAATAGAGGGTAAATTACCTGTTAAATATGATACTATAATTCATGGTGTGATAGAACCTTTTTTGATTTACGCTCGTTGAGCAGTCAATTGCATTGCCGTTCGGAACACCAAGCAGTTTGTAACTGCTTTAGAAAAAGAGTTCTTCGAAATAAAACGAAACGAAGAAACCCCGTTTGGGTTTATTATAATTTACTAAGTACATGACAAAAATTTGAATATGTCATAATTATCACTATTTCTTTGATTTAGCAACACAGATGCAATTAGTTCGAGTCCATATTTGAAAAGGCTTTTCGCCCTTTTCCCATTATTTAGGATCCTAATAGACTTG
>JAVBLV010000114.1:0-4495 GCA_031553195.1 Bacteroidales bacterium | reverse complement strand
GAGGCGTTAAAAACAAAATTCTGTTCGAAGCCTCCTTCCGAAAAATAACATGACAGCGTTTGTTATTTAAGGGTTGGAATAACAGCGTCGACGGGCGAGTTATTTTGTTTAGTCGCAACAAATGATTTTTTAGCATATCTGTCGTCAGCCTTGACTTTTTGTTTCTTTTGCGTCAAGGCAAAAGAAAGATTACAATGCATGTTTATTACATTCTTACCGTTACGATAGAGTCATTAAAATTATCTCCATCTGTTTTTTACACCGATCCTTTGTTATATACTTCGCTCCTATGCAAATTTATTTTCGCGCATTTTTGTAAGTAAGTCAGGGCATGACTTAGAGTCACGCCCTGACGAGATTATCAAATAAAAAATAAACACATGAAATAACGCCATTTATCAACATTTCCTCCTCCGTTTGTTTATTTATTTCGTATCTTCGTTATCCGAAAATTATCTTTTTACATATTTTAGATGGCGCTCACATACAAGCAGATAATAAGTGAAATAGAAAAAAAAAATTATGCTCCCGTTTATTTTCTTACAGGGGAAGAGCCTTACTATATCGACTATATTTCCGACTATATTGAAAAATATGTTATTCCCGAAGATCTGAAAGATTTCAATCAAACGATTCTTTATGGCAGAGATACTAATATCAAGGAATTATTGCTATTGGCAAAAGCCTATCCAATGATGTCTGATCATCGGGTTATTATTGTGAAAGAAGCCCAGGAATTGGGAAATCTGGAAGGCTTGGAATCTTATATTGATAATCCTTTAAAATCCAACATCCTAGTATTTTGCTACAAACATAAAAAACTCGACCAACGGACAAAGTTGGGAAAAGCGATTGCTTTAAAAACGGTCTTTTTTGACCGGAAGAAAATGTATGACTACCAATTGCCGGGTTGGATTGAAGATTTTGTAGCCGAAAAAGGATTCTCCATCACAGCCAAAGCGGCTGCTTTGGTCGCGGAATCGCTTGGAAACGATTTGACTAAAATTGCCAATGAGTTTTCAAAAATCTTTATCAACATCAGTAAAGGAACTACTATAAATGAAGCTATTATAGAAGAAAATATAGGAATCAGTAAAGATTTTAATGTTTTTGAATTACAAAAAGCCATCATCAAAAAGGATATACTAAAAGCAAACCAGATAATCAATTATTTCGAAGACAATCCGAAAGATCATCCTATACAAATGAATCTGAGCGTTCTTTATGCGTTTTTCATAAAGATTATGATCTATCATCAAGTCCAAGATAAATCGAACAAATTTCTTGTGTCTTCCGTTTTAGGTGTTAATGCTTTTTTTATTGAAGATTATGCCAATGCTTCAAAAGTGTATTCACTGTCTAAGTTGGCTCAAATTATTGGTTGGTTGAAGGAAACCGACTTAAAGTCAAAAGGGATAAAAAACAACTCTGTTTCTCCGGGAGACCTGATGAAGGAGTTTATATTCAAGGTTCTGCATTAACCTTATTTATAACGAACAATCATTTACGCGCAACTGCCAAATAATATGTCGTTTCAGATAAAATTGCAAACCATACAAAATATGAAATTTCTGCGAATGTTAGAATGCCGCTAAGGGGTTTAGCTATCAAAATACTAAGAAATGAGGAAATTACTAATTATAGCGCTTTTTTTATTGCCGACGCTTTTGTTGGCCCAAACTGCAAGCATAAGAGGATTTGTATATGATGATGAAACCGGCGAAGTGGTTCCTTTTGCTAATGTTCAGTTAAAAGATACAAAATACGGAGCGGCAACGGATGTAAATGGATTTTTTATTATTAACAAAGCGCCTCCCGGAACCTATACGATACGAATCTCTTATATTGGCTACGAAGATTATGCAGAAACGGTTGTACTTGAAAAAGACAGAACAATAACAAAGAAAATTAATATTAAGCCGAAAGCCATCTCGTTGCAAGGCGTTGAGATAAGCGCTGAAAGACAGGAGTATAAAACGCAAACGCAAGTCTCCATAGAAAAGATCACAGCTAAACAAATAAAACAAATGCCCTCAATAGGCGGGCAGGGCGATTTAGCTCAATACTTACAGGTTTTGCCGGGCATTATTTTTACCGGAGACCAGGGCGGACAGCTATTTATTAGAGGAGGTTCGTTGGTGCAAAATAAAGTCCTGATGGATGGTATGTTGATATATAATCCTTTTCATTCCATCGGACTTTTTTCGGTATTCGAAACGGACGCCATTTTAAGCGCCGATATTTATACCGGAGGCTATGGAGCAGAATATGGCGGAAGAATTTCTTCGGTAATGGATATCAGGACAAGAGATGGAAATAAAAAACGTTTCAGCGGGAAATTGGGACTCAGCACGTTTGGGGGAAATCTGATATTGGAAGGACCTTTAAAGAAAGAGACGCCCCAAAGCGGCAATAGTATTTCATTTTTGATAGCCAGTAAAGGTTCCTATTTATCCCAAACATCCAAAAATATTTATTCATACATCGACGGCGGCCTTCCGTACGATTTTTTCGATGTTTATGGGAAACTAAGTTTTTTAGGAAGCAACGGAAGTAAATTTAATGTTTTCGGATTTAATTTTCTGGATAATGTAGACAGTTATAAATCTATTGCAGATTATCATTGGAACAATTACGGTTTGGGGATGAACTTTGTGGCTATTCCCGGAACAAACGCTTTGGTAGAAGGTCTTGTGGCTTATTCCAATTACAAAGTAACTCTTCAGGACGGACAAAGCACAACGCCTAAAATGAGTCAAATAAGCGGAGTTACAGCAGGGTTGTATATGAGTTATTTCTACGGCCGGAATAGGTTAAAATATGGATTTGAAGTGCAAGCTTTTTCTACTGATTATTCATTTTTGTCGAACACAAAAAACTTTATAGAGCAACAAGGGAACACCAGCGAGTCGTCGGCTTTCATGACCTATAAATGGTTAATCGGGGACAAACTAATACTGGAACCCGGTCTGCGGTTTATTTATTATGGCGGTTCTTTGTCGGAATCTTCGCTCGAACCCCGGTTTGCAGGAAAATGGCTTATTACAAATAGATTCAGATTCAAACTGGCCGCCGGCTTGTATTCGCAAAGTATTTTAGACACAAAATCCGACCGGGACATTGTGAATCTTTTCACTGGATTTCTCACCGGTTCTTCCAATCTGAATATTACAAAAAATTTCAAAGGAGAGGAAATATCAGGTTATCTGCAACGTTCCCAACATATTGTCGCCGGTTTTGAGTACGATATTATGAAATATTTGATGTTAAATATAGAAGGTTATTACAAGCATTTTCCGCAATTAATCAACTTAAATAGAAATAAGTTGTATGACAACTTAGCTGAATACCGCGAAGGCGGAGCTTTTCCAAAGCCGGAATATTTACGAACAGACTTTATCATCGAAACAGGAGACGCCTATGGAATTGACCTGAGCGCAAAGTATGACTATAACCGTTTTTACGTCTGGGTAGCTTATTCCTTCGGATTTGTGACAAGAGAAAATGAAATAGAAGAATACCATCCGTATTACGATAGAAGACATAATCTTAACGTGTTATTTTCTTATTCGTGGGGGAAAGTCCAGGATTGGGAAGCCAATTTTCGTTGGAATTACGGAAGCGGGTTTCCTTTCACGCAAACCAAGGGCGCTTACGAAGCTTTAAGTTTCCAAGATGGAATCAATGATAATTATCTTATTGATAACGGGACGCTAGGAATAGAGTATGCAGGGTTGAACGAAGGACGTTTGCCTCATTATCACCGGCTGGATTTAATGCTGAAGAAAAAGTTTTCTACCGGAAAACGCTCAATATTAGAAGTCAATATAAGTATCACCAATGCATATAACCGTGCGAATATGTTCTACTTTGACCGTGTTTTGTATGAAAGGGTAGATCAGTTGCCTTTCATGCCGAGCATTGGTTTACTATGGAGTTTTTAAAAGGATCTACGCTACTGGCATGATAACCCCGAAAAATTAAAATTTACAATTATTATTTCTTGCCCCGCTTCTCGTTTTACATTGGTAATTCCCATTTGAAATCCGTTGTCAGAGGCTTGTCGGAAAATATAATATCGAATGGAAAAATCGTATTTATCCTATAAATCTATTTGGTCGGTTTCCTGGCCGGTGATCCTGAGTTTATTGGCGCAGAATATAGTCAATCTAACCGATACTGTGTTTTTGGGACATTTAGGGGAAATTGAATTGGGAGCTTCTGCCATAGCCTCCGTATATTATATGATTTTTTTTATGACCGGCTTCGGATTTGCAAACGGTATTCAGATCCTTATTTCGCGTCGCAACGGAGAACAACGTTTTCGCGAAATAGGTAATATTTTTAGCAATGGCATTTTAGTACATGACAAAAATTATCATTGTCGATATATTTTTCTGATAATCAGTAAAATATATGTGGGTTTATATTTGGAAAAGACCTTGAAAATTCGTATCTTTATAACTGATTTCTAATTGGTTATAATGAAAAAACA
>JAVBLV010000014.1:0-72510 GCA_031553195.1 Bacteroidales bacterium | reverse complement strand
GTTTCATTCAGTTTATGCTTGCTTTTTTGTGCTAAACGGAATGGCTTTTTTGGGTTTTACCTGCGACGAAGGGGGACAAAAGCAAACTCTCCGCCGCCAGGCAGAGCTAAATTTGTTTTGCAAAGGAAGTAAACGCTCCGGGGCATGTTCATTTTGGAACCAGCAGAGGCGCATACTCTTAAAAAGAGGATAAATGTATTCATACTTTGTGAATTCTGTTCAAAGGTATGTAAAAAAACAAGCGAATTACAAAAAAAGTTTATATTTTTCAGCTAATATGGTTGCATATTTCGCTTCACTCCGCGCGAATACTTTTGCACATAGATATTATAAATATTGTTAATTAAAAATTTAGTCATAGAAATCGAGGTTCATCCGGCAACTTTGATACTCAATAGCATATCAAAATCCCGGCATTCATACTTGTCTACTCGTTTATCGCCTTTTACATAACAAGTAACTATTATAGGAAAGACTATTGGTAGCCTACTCAGGGCATGACTTAGAGTCACGCCCTGGCTCATCAACATTCACTTTGTAGCGACTTATTCATTTGCCATCCCGAACCTTTTCAGAAGCAAGATAATCATTAGAATCTTCATTTATAAAAGCATAGATAAATAATGCATTCCTATTAAACGAATATTTCCCGGCATTTTTTAATATGTTTATGTAACAATTTTCATTTCGATATTCTTCAGCATATAGCGTTTTGTAATCATATACGCCCCAAAATGTTTCTGCGTAAACAAAAAGCAAAGAATGAGTAGAAAAATTAACCGGAGGAAAATAGAAAATCAAATTTAATTTAACACATTCTAATAAATGCTTATTTTATAGGACAACACCCGCTCAAAGAGTATGAATTGAAAATCCATCCCTGAGCGGGCGTCGCCTTGCGCTTGCTATCACAGCTTTGTCAGCGGATCCTCTCCCCTACTTCACAATAATCTTTTTTACCTCCTTGTTATTAATACTTACGACATAGGTTCCGGAGGGAATTTTCAACATGGCCAAATCCAGTTCCACCTTGCGTTCGCTATGTTTTTTACGGTAGATGGTTTTTCCGTCGATGCTATAGATATGAATGTCTCTTTTTGCCGGATTCGTAAATTCAATATTGATTTTTCCGGTTGTCGGATTGGGGTACACCACAAATATTTCTTTGGCATCCAAAATATCTATTCCGCTTTTGTCCTTAAAGATAATCCGGATTGTATCTCCGCCAATGCAATTATTTATATTCGTTACCAACACCCAAACCGTAGCCGTATCGCCGTCTACTTTGGCTCTGTTAATAACTACCTGATGAATCGTATCGCCCGTACTCCATAAATAATGATGTCCTTGTTCCACAGTTAAAGTTACCGAATCGAGCAAATCAAGCGTTCTATCTCCGCCAAGGTTCACAATAACATTCGGATGAACCGTTAAAGTTAATTCGACGATGCTGTCGCAACTATTCGTTGTTTGTAGAGTATCACGATAAGTTCCCTCTACCGTCAAATCCCTGCCGCCAAAACGATACGCCGCGCCCTGGCAAGTAGAAGCCGCCAACGGCGTCGTAATTACCGGATTTACCGTTAACGTCAATTCCACAATACTATCCCATCCATTCATCGCTTGCAAAGTATCGCGGTAAATTCCGGATTCCGTCAGGTTCCTGCCTCCAAAATGGTAAGGAGTTCCTTGGCATGCAGAAGCGGCAATGGGAGTCCGGATAACCGATTCAATGGTTAACGTTAATTCAACCACGCTGTCGCAACGATAAATATTTTCCAACGTATCATAGTAAATTCCGGCTACCGTCAAGTCTTTTCCGCCAAAATGATAAGGTGTTCCCTCATATGTAGAAGCGGTAATCCGCGTTAGAGAAACCGGATGAACCGTTAAGAATAATTCAATAATGCTGTCGCAGCCAAGCCTGTTTTGTAAAGTATCCCGGTAAACGCCTGTCGCGGTTAATTCTCTATCCAGAAAACGATAGGAATCCCCTTGACAGATGAAGGCTGAAATTTCTTTTACAGGATATTGCGTTAATTCAAAATGAGCAATTATCGTATCTTTTTCCGTTACAATCCAATCGAGATCAGATTCATTAGAAACAACCGTTCCATTGCGCGTCCAATGTTTAAAATCGTAGCACGTTACCGCTTGAGCCGACACATTTAACGTATCTCCGCAATTATAAACGCGCGTACCGTCGCCGGACAAACTTCCCCCAAAGTCCGGTTCTGCCGATATTTGTACGTCATAAGATTTCAATGTATAATTTGCCGTAATATTCAAATTCTCTTTTACAGCCAGACTTAACGTATCTCCGGTAACGGAAGTTCCATTTACCGACCAATCGGCGAAATCGTAACAATGACCCGGCGCGGCCGCTACTTTCACTGTATCGGAATGCAGGTATACGCCGCTTGTATCTCCCTGTAAAATTCCGCCCGTTTCGGGATTCTGCGTAATCAGAACATTATAATCCTGTTTTTCGAAATTGGCAACCAAACCGGTTATTTCATAAACCGGAAATTCATATTCGTTTCTTGTGGAAACAACTTCGCCCCGATTTGTCCAATTGACAAATTTATACCCTTCTTCAGGCGTTGCTTTTACACGGACAACATCTCCATAAACATAGGCGCCTTCGCCGGTAAAAGTTCCGGTATTAATAGGATTCACATTGATCGTTACAGGATATTGAGGCAAAAAGTTTGCTAACAGAATAACCGTTCTCAGCGCTGTAAAATTCATTATTGAATCCAGTTGCACAACTTCATTATTAAGCGTCCAGTTTGTAAATACATAACCTGAATTGGCCCTTGCCTTTACCGAGACGGGTTCTCCGTGCGCATATTCCCCGCTCCCGAACGTAATTCCGCCATCAAAAGGCGTCGACTCGGCCATGATCTGATACTTCAATTCTCCGATTTCAAATTCGGGCGTTGTCTTCATGGCTTCTATATTTCCCACATTATCCTCTGCGATAGAGAAAAACTTATATTTAGCTCCCGCCTCTATCGGGAAGGTACAAATGCTATCCGGTAAGAAACGACCGTACAACAAGTATTCTTCTTCATTTGTCGAAACATATAATAAATAATTTTTCACTCCGCTGCCCCTGTTGTCGTCATATCCCGAAAATGCAACAGACACGGTTGTATCATTTAGCCGGCTTCCGGTAAGCGAACTTGTCGGAGGCAAAGCGTCGATGATGTTCAACCATATATTTGTTGCGATAGCCGCATTATCGTCGAAAACAATAGAAGCTTCGGCCAAAACCGTGTCGCCGGTTATAGTGGACAAAGATGGAAATATGCTGAAATTAACATATCCTTCCCCATTATGCAAATCGGAGTTGTTGATAGGTAAATAACCCATCTGAGCGTTTGCCGGTTCGATGCCGGTTTGCGGATCGAGGGATTGGAATATCCAGAAAAGTTCGTTATTTACAATATCTATCCCGGCGGTAACGTCCACCCATACGCCTAAAGTATCGCTTACATCCAATCGTTTATAATAACTTGTCGTATTTTGCGGGACGGTAAACACAAAGGGGCCGAAACCAAAATCATTCAAACGGAAACTATTAATATTTTGTTTGTTTCCAACCGGATACGTTATTTTCACTCTTGAAGCCGGCGCCGTGGCAAAATCAGGATCGTTTTCATACATGATGGTATAATCCATTTTGTCTTTTTGCGCTGTCATCTGAGATTCGCCGAATCCGGCAGGGCCTTTAATCTCGTTAGGATCTTTAGAGCATTGTACAGGCGCTACGTAGACCGTTTGGCTACGCTTGCTTTGTTTTCCTTTGCTATCCGTAACAAAAACAGAAACCGTAAAACTGCCTGTTTGGGAGGTGGAATAAGTCTGGTTAGGCCAACTGTATCGATAAGGAGACGTTCCTCCCGAAGCCGAAGCGTACAGCGTAGTAACCTGGTTTTCGCAACTCCACGAACTTGTCACCGAAATACTGACCGGAAAATCGCAAGGCTTATCCTTCTGAATGGTTACTGTTCCTTTATATAGAGGTTTTCCCGGACATACCGGCGAAGTAACTTCCACGCTGTATGTGCCTTCGCCCAATCCGGAAATGGTTTGTCCCGAAGAAGTCCCTCCTTTCGGATATGTCCACTTTATATTATAGGTTGCATTATCCGGTAAAAACACTTGAGCCACGCCGTCTTTTTCATCGCAACTTTCGTGCTGGATAACGGTTGCATAAATGCTTTTCTGCGCGTTCATTTTTGCAGGTATGAACAGCAGCGCAAGAAAGAACAGATAAAGCGTCCCTATGTTATGATGATATTTTTTTACACGTATCGTTTTCATGTATTTATTTTTTGATTATGTATTTCGGTCAGACTTGTTTAATTGAGCGTTGAAAGTGTTTGATCTTATTGAGCGATTGAATGACTGAATGATTGAATAATTGAAGACACTATTTACTATTCCCTCATTTTCAACTCTCCACTCTCTATTTTCCACTCCCCATTCCTTAATTATTTTATTTTTTTGCCGGACGGTTTCTTTTTTGGAGTCGTTTCTTCACAAGCGTCGCCAATGCCGTCGCAATTTGTATCTTTTTGATCCGGATTGTAGGTTTTAGGACAATTGTCGAATTTATTCGGAATACCGTCGCCGTCCATATCGTCGTCGCAAACATCGCCCAGGCCGTCGCCATCCATATCTTCCTGACCCGGATTCGCAACGAACGGACAATTATCGCAAGCGTCGCCGATGCCGTCGCCGTCGCTGTCCAATTGGCTCGGATTATATGTTCTCTGACAGTTGTCCTGGTCGTTCGAAATGCCGTCGCCATCCATATCGTCATCCTGGTCGTTCGGAATGCCATCGCCGTCTATGTCATCGTCGCAAGCGTCGCCGATGCCGTCGCCGTCTAAATCCTCTTGCTTCGGATTTTTAACAAAAGGACAGTTATCGCAAATATCGCCGATACCGTCGCCATCGGTATCCAACTGGTCGGGATTGGCAATGGTCGGGCAATTATCGCAAGCATCGCCCAGGCCGTCGCCATCCGAATCCTCCTGCAAAGGATTATATTTTGTTGGACAATTATCGCAAGCGTCGCCGATACCATCATTATCCGAATCTTCCTGACCAGGATTATACTTACAAGGACAGTTGTCTTGCAAATTAGGAATGCCGTCGCCGTCTATATCATCGCTTGAAATAAGTTGCCAAGGATGATGATTTGATTGTAATGCAATATTAATATTGGTCGTCATGGCGGCCGTATCGGTTTCCACAGCTAAATACCAAGTCCCGCTGACATTACGAAAAAAATAAGGCACTTTATAGCCTGTGGCATCATTTTCGAAAATCTCAATCCATGCCATAAAGCCATTGTATATATTTATCCCCATCACTAATTTCATCTCAGAAATTCTACCGACAGTCGAAAGGAATTTATTATAAATATTCGAATCGCTAAATACCTGTCCTATTTCAAAAGCGTCTTCGGGTCGGTAAAGCTGCGTTATCTTATTCATATTTTGCTGTTTATACGCCTTCAGCAATCTACACATAACGGCAGGCGGCGTATTGATCACATCCGCATTTTGATTCCCTCTCTGATCCTTAATAGCCCAATTATCGCTACTTGAGGGAATCATTCCTTCTATAGAATAATAGAATACCGAATCGCAAAGCAGATGACGAGGATCGATAGAATATCCTAAGGTATCAATTTTAGGAACCGCTATATGATAAGTCGTAATTGCAAAACTTGGAATCGTATCGCTTAACGTATTCGCCATTGACAAAGTATTGCATCCACAAAGGAACAATAAAATCAGTCGTATTATCTTAGTCATGTCTTTGATTTTAAATTTGTTCATATATTTTTTAATAATATTTTTTAGTATTTGACTAAAATTGGCGGAATTATTTCGACTAAAGTGATGCTTCTTTCACATTTTAGAATACTTATAGCCTTCGCATTAAATACCATACTGATACTTCCCTTAAGATAAGGGGGGTAGGTTTTAAATACTGGGGGAGCGCATTCAATTTTTAAATCCTCAACAGATATTTTGGCCACAATTTCTCCTTTAAGTTCCAGAACACTAGGACTTAAAACATCAACTGATATTCCCCCGCGTCCTTCTACCCCTATTTTAACGGAAAGAATTACGGGAGGATCTTCTTTGCATTTAGAGAGGTAAATATCTGCCGCCGCCCCAAGAGTTATGGATGTCCCAAGCGTTGCATTTACGCCCGCTACCCCAACAGATGCGCCAGGAATAGGAAATTTGCACTCAATACTTCCTGTTGCAGAACCATCAATAGTAAAAATTATTTTGTCTTTGATTTCATCGTCGCAACATGCGAGGCATTTCTTTAAATCAAACTTAACACTAGGTTCATAATCCCCCTTACACCCTGGTCCATCTACGGGTATTAGTTTTCTTATACTATCTATTTTTTCCAAAATAGTTTTTCCTATCATAAATGCTGAATCAATCCTACTCACTAACTCCACTAATTCCAAGAATTCTTTAAATTCTTCGCTAGACAAAGATGTTTCCATAGACTCGTCCACGACAGTAATGTTTGCTAAACGCTCGCTATGGTCGCCACAATCCTCATAAAATTTAATATTCGTGTTATATTTTTGTTTTCCTGATCCAAAATTTTGTATTCTTTTGGGACTAACCTCTACAAAAGCTCCGAATCCGGCAGGATCGGTAACAATAGTAAAGTCTTCTACCTTAATTTCGTCATTCGCTTTGTAGCATTTCTTATTGGGCGTAACCGAAACAATATCAAATTCATCTAAAAAAACAACTACCACATCTTCTTGTGTTCCTGTAGAACTGGCGCGGGTTACCGTGTAAACCGATTTAGGTTTTTTGGGTTTTACTGTAATGGTTTGTTGGTTCGGATCGCTGACAATGGAATTATCCGACGACGTCCACTTAAAACAACAATTAGATCCGCTGGCCGCCGCCGTAAGCGTGGTGGTGGTCGGCTCGGTGGAATTGGCCTTGAAAGGAATGTGTTTATCGGGCCCTGCAAAACCATCTTGCGCATGCGCCTGGCCAACTATTATGCACATGGCAAATAAAACGAAAATATTAAACCGTATTTTATTCATAACTATTTTATTCAAAGTTGTTATCATTTCATTTTTAAATTGTGTCGATTTTTTATCGTTTTCCGACTGTGAAAACCAAACCGCCTCTTGTATAGGCATAGAAAGTGACCGTTCCATAAGCGCCCGGGCGCAAAACGCCTTCCGGTTCGCCGGGAACCTGCAAAACAACAGGCAATACCAAAGTTCCATTCTCTAACAACTCGTCTGAGACTAACCCCATTGGAGAATTGGCATGGCTATAGATTTCAACCACAGGATTCAATATGTCGGTATTTCCTAAATTGGCATATTCCAGGGTAATGCTCACATAACGGTTCGGACGCGAACTGCTTGGCAAAATCAAATGGGTGGAGAGTCCCTGCGCGGATTCGCCCTGAATGACGAAACCTTCTTCCAAATAACTTTCGCCTTCGCAGAAATTGAAAGCTGTGATCGTGTATTTTCCCGTATCTTGTCCGCTCAGGTCAAAAACTGCATAGGCTTTGTGGAAGTTAACATAGATCAAGGTATCGGCATCGATAACCGTGCTGTCTTTTTCTAACCAGACGACCATTTCGGGCGAGAATTTAGCGCCTAATAATTCTACGGTTATTCTTCCGGTGTTGCCTCCGTAGTTCGGACTTACCGAACGGAGTTCAAAAGGCAATATATCAGCCTGTATAATTATATCTTGCTTATTGCCCCCAGGAGTTCGTCCATTCACGTTAATGCCATAAAACGAAGGTTCCGTAGCAGGAATATATACTTGCGGATTGGCGGCAAACTGCCCGTCGGAAGACAAATCGTACCGTATATTATCGGCAACGTCGTTCAATTTGATATATACGTTATTGGACGCGCCGCGCGCCGAATCGGAAGAATGCAGATACACCAGGATCGTTTCATTATGTATCGTATCGGTGGATAGTTTATAGTCGTTGGCCAAACCATTCAGCAAGCTATCCGGCAGAGGCGTATTGACAGGCAAATTGCGTAAAACGACTTTCACAGGGAAAACAGACGCAGCCATGTTGTTTGACTTGTCGGTTTCGTTAAAGACGTTCATTGCATCGGTTTTTATCAAAAGATAATATTCTCCTTCTTTGATTCCGGATACGCGCGCAGTAAGATTGCGACTAACAAAACCATAGGGAGGAAGATTGATGGAACCGGTTACTTGTCCCAATAATTTATCCGAAATATCAAAAACCGTATCGCTGGATAAATAGATCACGTCTTTTAAATTACTTCCCGTTACGGAATTATCAGAAATATTATGAATTTCCCAACTGACGTTCAAATAATTTCCTGAAATAACTTCCGCTTCGGACTGTATGTTCAAAGGCAATAAGTCCGCCGGTTGCGGCAAATGCACAATGATAGATGCAAGTCCCCAATTGTTATCTTCTCCATTATGTTCATAGATGGTATTGTTGGCGTCGGTCTTCAGCCATAAAGCGAAATTGCCTTCTCTGAGAACGGGTACCGTCAACGTTAACGTGTCGCGGTAACTTTCTCCGGCGGAAAGCGACATTTTTTTCAACTTGTTGCCGAGAATCAAATCGCCGGTATTGGGATTGTCAGAACGAGTAGAAAGATAGACAATATCATTCCATTGGGCATTGATTATGTCTCCGCCTCCCGTATTTTTAATTGTATACGCAACACTAAACGGCTGTCCGCTGACAGGATTGCCGTCCAATACCAGAAAATCTTCGACTATCAAATCCGGAGAAGAAACAGTTTGTATATTGATTTTCTTACTGATAAAATTATTCGTCCGGTCAATATCATGATTCGCCTCACGATAATCAACGCGGGCAATTAAATAGTACGTTCCCTGCAAACCGTTCGGAACAACGCAAATGGTTGCCGTCGTATACTCTCCGTTGGGTAATACATGTCCGATATGTTTATGCTCTTTTATCAAAATAGAAGCAGGCGTGAACGTCGAATCCTGGGAGAGATAAAAAGCGTCGAACCACGTATCGGCCAATGTATTTTTAATGCTGATATTTTTTGCCTGCAATTGAACGGAGATAGCTCCTCCCCAGGGAGTCGTTTCCGGCGCTTGCAAAGATACGGCCGCCAAATCCAAAGGATAAGTCGCCACATGTATTCTATCGGATGTCAAAACATTATTGTTTTCCGACAAATGTTCGTAGTAATGATTATCCGCATCGGAAAATACCAAAATGAAATAATTTGCAGAGGGCGTAGAACCGGGAATCACTAAATTCACCTCTTCAACATAGGTTTGGTTTACAGGAAAATCCCCTGTTTTATCGATGGTTCGCAAAAGCGTTGCCGTAGAATCCAGAAACATCTTCGAAGAAATATAAATTTTATCGCTCCACCGGCCGTTGGAAATAGCGCCGGTGCCCGCATTTTTCACGCTGTATTGCATGCGGACGGCTTCCCCTGCCGTACAGGTATCGGGAACAAAAATCTCCGTTACCGTAAAATCGGGCCATGGACTAAGCGTAATAGCAATGCCCGCGCTCTTTTTTACATTGTTGTTTAGGGCGCTTTCGCAAATTGCATTATCGGAGTTTACTTTGGCATACAGATAGTAATCCCCGCCAATGCCATCAGGCAAATTATAGCTGGTTTGTAAAGCCTTTACGGAATCTTGCGGTAAATCGAGCGTAGCCGCATATTCGCCGACAACAAGGGCGGTTTCTTCATTGAAAGAGGATTCGGCAGCCACATAAAATTTGGTTTTCACAACTTTATTATGAACAGGGCCCGTATTGTTATTTTTAATCGTCCACGAGATGTCGACCGGTTGCCCTGATCTTCCTTCGGAAGAAAGCGAAAGCCCGGAAATAATCAGATCGGGAACCAAAAGATTCCATGCGGAAGTTCTTGAACGGTTATTTTCCGTAAGGCCTCTTTCGAATATGCGTTGGTTAACGTCGGTAACCGCATAAATATAATATGTTCCCGGAGCCAGACAGGGCAATTTTATTGTTTTCGTTTTTACTACGCTATCCCCGGAAGCCAAATTCAGATTGTAGTTTTCGGCAGCTATCGACGTTAACGTACCGGCGCCGAATACGGCCGAAGAAGAAATAAAAATTTCATCCGTAATATTTGTACTGGTAATTTTGCCGGTTCCTACATTTTTCACCGTCCACGATAAACTTATATTTTCTTCCGCTATCAACTGTGTTGCGTTTAGCTGTATGGAAGCCAGTTCCAGATCGGGATAAAGTATCTCGGTAGCATGACTGCAGGCAGCAATATTATTCGTATCGCCCAAATATTCAAAGACATTGTTCTGAGCGTCGGTTTGGACAAAGAAATACCAGGTTCCCCAAATATTGTCGGGAATGGTTATCCTCACTTGCGGGGAATAGGATGAATTCATGGCTAAATTTCCGGAACGATAATAATTCCCGACTTCTTTTGCCGTTTGCAGATTGAAAGTTTCCGTAGGGGAAAGATAAATTTTATCTCTCCAGTAATTTTCGGTCGTGGAATTGGCGCCCGAGTTGGTAACCGTATATGAAATCACGCACTGTTCCCTCACTCCAATAGATTCGGGAGCCGTCACATTGCCCGGAACCAAATCGGCCGGAGCCGTTAAATATATGGTTAAAGGCGTTGAACTGCGCAAAACATTATTACTTTCATAAACGCTTTCGTAAATTTGATCGGTGGCGTCTGTTTTGATATAAATGTAATAATCTCCCACAATATAGTTCGGGATCTGTATGGTCTGGGTTGTCGTATAACTGCTATCGACTTTCAGAAGTTGGTTTGTCCGCCAGAAATTTCCTATAAACCTTGCATTTCCGTTAAATGCGGTATCCATGCTGATGTAAACCGCATCGAGCCAGGTACCCTGGGCATTGGCCGCTCCGGCATTTTTCACTTCCCAGGTCAAATTCAGATTTTGCCCCGAAAACATGGAAGTAGGGAAAACAATATTCCTTACCTGTAAATCAGGAACAGGAGAAGGATTCACCGTAAATTGCTTGTAGAAGAAATTATCATATCTACCCGAACTCCCCGATACCTCGGCAACCATTTTGGAATAAGTATACGCAAATAAATAAGGATAAGGCGTTCCCGAAAGACTTGGTTCATAAGGTACCGGAGGAGTCGTCAAGCCTGTCGGCGTCCAGTTGATAGACGAAATGCTATTCATGTCGGCCGAAACAAAGATATAATAGTTTCCCGCTATCCTTTCGGGAATAGTTATTTGGGCGCTGTTATTATAACTTTCCCCCACTTGCAGTCCTTGTACATTCGGAACTTTGGCAAGCTGCTGGGTATAAGTGGAGCCGCTTCCGTCGACGGCAATCGATACCAACCAAACATAATCGTACCATAAGGGTTCTATCGTCCCTCCCTGCCCGTCGTTTTTCACCGTCCACGAAACAGTAGCCTGCTGTCCGGCATAAGCGGCGGAAATATCTACCCGGGTAACGTGCAAATCGGGGAGTTTCCTTAATTCAAAAGCAAAAACCGGACTTTCCGCTTGCGTACACAAATTCTTTGCTATGATTTTCCAGCGGTACTTATTGCCATACGACAAATTGTCCGAATGACTGTATTGTAGGCCTTGGATATTGGCCTTGACAGGTTGCGCCGGACATTGAGCTTCGTCGCTCCAAATATAAATATCATAAAACGAAGCGCCGGCAACCGGTTGCCAAGAGAAGACAACCGGTAAATTATGGATAATGGCATTATTTGCCGGGAAAAGATTTTCCGAAATATGATCTATCTGCAAATAGGGACGCACGACAATGGTATAATTAAACGCGCTTCCTTGGTTAGGCGTAATCGTATAAATCAACGTATCGTTTTGTTGCGATGCGTTTACCAACTTCATTGAGGGAAGAATTCCATTTCCATTGTTCAAATACCCTGTCGTATGACTAGGCATTTTACTCAATTGCCAGGCAAACTGGCTGGCAGAAGAAAGAGTCGAAAAATCGACGCGCGCGGTAGAATCTCCCGAACACGCCATTTGGAAAAATTGTCCCCTGCCTTCAAATTCGTAGGCGCCGATATCCGGCCTAAGGCCGCTCCCCGTATATCCCGGCGCGCCGCAACGAATATTTCCTTCAATATCCGTATTGATGTCTAAAACCCACTTTCCGCCGCTTTCGGCCGCCGTCGGCGTTTCGGTTCTAATGTTAAAGTCATAAGGAAATACGGTAGAATTGATGAAAGGCGGATCTTCTTCCCTGGAATTGCTTTCGCGCGCATCGGCCAATAACACTCTATAGGCTTCCAAAGTTTTTGCCGATGAAGCCGTATTGGCAAAGACATAGTTATTGGTTCCCGAAGCGATATAATAAAGATTGTTGTCGCTGCCTTGCAAAATGTTGTTGCTTGAGGAATTGTAATTATAAAAACAATAGGCGGTTCCATTCGTAGATTTGTTTACAAAAATATTATTAAAAATACCCATTCTGTTTGAAGAAGAACCGCTTCTTAAGCAATAAGTCGTTCCGGTTGTAGCCGACACATATATGGCGTTGTGGGCAATATACACGGTATCATAATAATACAGAATTCCCGTTTTGAAGTGGGTAATTAAATTATTGAATATTCTCTGATTATTTCCGCTATACAAACTTATACCGGTTTCGGTTCCCGATATTTTCATTTCTTTAATCAAAAGATCCGGATGAGAGGTATTACTATAAATCCCTGTCGTTACGTTACTCACTATGCCTTTGCTAATAACGCTTCCCTTACAATTCGTTTCAAAATAATATCCGTAATACACACCGTCGATAACAAGGTTTTCGGCTAACAGCGATTCTACGGTCGTCGCGCAAATTCCGTACGTTGTCGACACATTGCGGTTAAGCTGGATATTGCAGTTTTTCAGGCTGATATTTTTAGAGGAATACAAATGGAATCCCCTCTCAATATAATTGCTGCTTGAATTTCCTGCGTTTTCAATATCCAAACCATCGAAAGTAATATAATTTACGCCGTCCAGGTAGAAACAATCGTCATTGCCGGAAGAAGTTCCTTTTGCTTTCAGTAAAGTGTTATTACCTTCGCCCGATTTACGGAATATGATGGGTTTGTTAACCGCCCCGCTCGTCGCAATCCGTAAGCCCCATTGATCGGTAGTTGTAATATTATGAACCTGCCCCGGAATCATTTCAAAAACAGTCGAGTCGGAAACCCCGCGCGCATTCAGCAGCGCAATAGCTTCTTCGAAAGTATTGAAATTCCTTACCTCGGTAGCGCGCGTATTGTCGATGGTATAAACGCCGCGCAAAGGCGATAAATCGGTATTGTCTCTGATGCCGTTAAATTCATAGGCGCCTATATCCGGCGTTGTATTGTTGCGCGGATTGCCTTCGATATCGGTATTTACGTTCAGGAATGGAATCGCTTTCCCCCCGCTTTCGGCCTTGCTCGGAACCGTCGTCTTTACATGAAAATCCCATGGATAACTTGTACTTACAAAAGCGACGTCCGTTTGAATGGAGTTTTTCTCCCTCCCGTTGGCCAACAAATCGGCATACTCGACTACCGTGTGCAATCGAACCGAAGGCGCGCCATAGATGGCTCGCGTATTCCCGAAATAAATGTTATTGTCGCTCCCCTGTAAAATATTATCCGATCCGGAATAATCACTGTAGAAACAGTATGAGCTGGCGCTTGTTGATTTATTGATAAAAATATTATTATACAAACCTATCCTGCTTGAGTAATTCCGCAAACAGTAAGTTGTACTGCCCGTCGCAGGAATATATATCGTATTATGAGCCAAATAAATAGTATCGGAAGAAGAACCTGAGTTGTGTATTCCCGTACCGGCCGCATAAATAACATTGTTTATGATGCGTTGATTATTCCCCGAGGGCAATCTTATCCCTGTATTGCTTGCCCATAAAATTTTCATATTACTCAATGTCAAATTGTTTTGTCGGTCATCATTATAAATTCCGTAGTAAACGCTGTCTATTGTTCCTCCATTAAAAACATGTCCCGAACCTGAATAATAGAAGAAATACCCGTAACCGGCATTCTTCACGTTTACTTTTTCCAATAACAAAGAGTCTGCGTATCTATTTACATAAATTCCATATCCCGATCCGTAACGCAATTTTATATTACAATTTTTAATGGTATTACACTTTCCGTCCGTAATATAAAATCCTTGCTCCAGATAGTTGCTGCTGGTCGTTCCCGCATTCTCAATGTCTAATCCGTCGAAAACGACATGATTAACGCCCTCCAAACAAAAACATGCATCCGAGCCGGAAGAGGTTCCCTTGACTTTTAATAAAGTATTGCCTCCGGTTCCGGTTTTACGGAAAATAACCGGTCTTCCCCATCCGCCTCCGGCAGTGATTTTGAGTTCTTTTTCGTTGGAAAACGTAATATTATGAATTTGATCCGGAACTGTTTCGAATATAGTCGTATCGGAAGTCGATCGCGCATTTAAGAAAACAATGGCTTCTTTAAAGCTGTTGAAATTCCGGCCGGCGGTCGGTTGTGTATTGTCAATAGTATAAACGCCGCGCAAAGGCGATAAATCGGTATTGTCTCTGATTCCGTTAAATTCATACGCGCCAATGTCGGGAGTAGAGGTATTGCGGGGATTTCCGTCTATATCGACGGGAACCGGAAACGCGGCGACTACTTTTCCTCCGCTTTCCGCTTTGGTCGCTAAATCGGTTCTCGGACTAAAGTTAAAAGGAGAAACGGCGCTGATAAAAGAGAGGTCGGTTTGAAAGGAATTATTTTCCCTCCCGTCGGCCAGGAAATTGGCGTATTCAATAACCGAACTGATATTCAACGATGAAGATCCGTATACTTTTTCTATGGCAAAATAAATATTATTATTGCTCTCTTGCAAAATATTCTCGCCGTTCGAAACATCGTTATAAAAGCAATATGAACTTGCGCTTGTCGATTTGTTAATGAAAATATTATTGAATAAGGCCAATTTATTAGATGCATTCCTCATACCATAGGTAGAGCTTGTCGTAGCAGGAATATAAACGGTGTTCTGAGCAACATATACCGTATCGGAAGAGGCTGTACCGGCATAGATTCCCGTATTCGAGGCATGAACTACGTTATTGAAGATTTTTTGATTGTTTCCGCTCCCCAACCGTATTCCTGTCGACGTATTGGTAATTTTGCTTCCGGTTATACGAAAGTTGTCATGCCTGTTACTGCTATAATATCCAGAAACGTAAATTCCATGATTTGCCGCGCTATCTATGGCAACGGCGTTTATGAGCGTCGAAGCGGAAGCAGCAGCGTCGGAATAAAATCCATAGTTACAATTTTTTATATTGACATTATTGACGATTAAGGAATCGGCGCTGCCTGTGGAGTAAATTCCGTAACCGTAATTATAACGCAATCCGATGTTGCAATTATTGATGTCACAATTTTTATTAGCCGACAGGTAAATACCGTAAGCGGTAGCGCTTTGCGTCAAGCGTATATTGCAGTTTTTTATGCTATTGTTTCGTCCGTTTGATAATTGAAAAGCCCTTTCGAGATAATTACTGCCGCTTGTTCCTGCATTCTCAACATCCAAACCATCGAAAACGACATAACTTGCGCCATCCAGATTGAAGCAAGCGTCCGAACTCGAAGAGGTTCCGGAAACCTTCAAAAGCGTGTTATTTCCTGTTCCCGCTTTGCGGAAGATAACCGGTTTTCCGGGCTTTCCTCCGGAAGTAATTCTTAATCCCGTACTTAGACCCAAAGTAATTGTATGCGTTTGTCCGGGAACCGTTTCAAATATAGTTGTGTCGGATATTGTCCATGCATTCAACGTAGCGACGGCTTCCTCAAAAGTATTGAAATTCCGGTTGGCCGTCGGGCGCGCATTGTCTATGGTATAAACGCCATGTAAAGGCGATAAGTCGGTAGTATCCTGCGTTCCGTTAAATTCGTAAGCGCCGATGTCGGGAGTCGTTGCATTCCGCAGATTACCGTCGATATCTTTAGCCACCGAAAATACCGTAACAGCCTTTCCGCCATTCTCCGCTTTAGTTGGAGCAACCGGATCAATATTAAAATTATAAGGAGAAATCGGGCTTATGAAAGGAACGTCTACCTGATACGAACGATCTTCCCGTCCATCGCCTAAAAGACCGGCATATTCATTTACCGAATTTATCGTCAACGACGGCGTTCTATAAACTGCCGCCGCCGTTCCGAAGTAAATGTTATTGTTGCTGCCCTGTAAAATATTATCATGGCCGGGTGAAGATTCGTTATAAAAACAATTTGAACTTGTGCTGGTCGATTTATTAACGAAGATATTATTGTAAAGGCCTATTTTGCCCGTTGAATTCCGTAGAGAATAGGTCGCGTTGGTCGAAGCGGAAATAAATACGGTATTGTGAGCCAAATATACCGTATCGGAAGAACCGTGATAAGTATAGATTCCCATATAAGTCGACTGAACCACATTGTTGAATATCTTCTGATTGTTCCCGTTTCCCAACAAAATACCCGAAGATACATTGGTGATTTTTGTATTGCTTACGCTAAAATTGTCCCTTCTCTGATAGCTATAGTATGCATAAGTATAAATTCCCGTATTGACGCTATCGATACTGCAATGATTGATAATGCTTGACGAGGGGCCGTCGAAATAAAACCCATAGTAGCAGCTCTTTATATTTACATTATTTACCGTCAGCGAATCCGCGCCTGAGGAATAGACTCCATAGCCGTAATCGGAACGCATCCGGATATCGCAGTTGCCGATATTATTGTTTTTACCGCCCGACAAATAAACGGCATACGAAGAGGAGCTTTGCATCAGTCGAATATTACAATTTTTGATGGCATTGTATTGTCCGTTCAGGATATAAAAAGCCCGCTCAAGATAATTACTGCCGCTTGTTCCCGCATTCTCAACATCCAATCCGTCGAAAGTTACGTAATTTACTCCGTCCAAATAAAAACAAGCGTCCGAACCCGAAGAAGTTCCAGAAACTTTCAGCAAAGTATTATTTCCAGTTCCTGATTTACGGAAAATAACCGGTTTGCCCGGTTTGCCGCCGGAGGTGATTCTTAGTCCTGTGTTATTAGTTAAAGTAATCGTATGCATCTGTCCCGGAACCATTTCAAAAATGGTAGTATCGGAAACCGAACGGGCGTTTAACAACGCAATGGCTTCTTCAAAAGTGTTGAAATTCCGGTTGGTCGTCGGGCGCGTATTGTCTATGGTATAAACGCCATGTAAAGGCGATAAGTCGGTAGTATCCCGCGTTCCGTTAAACTCGTAAGCGCCGATATCGGGAGTCGTCGCATTCCGCGGATTACCGTCTATGTCGGTCGTTACCGGATATTCCTGGATAACTTTGCCTCCGCTTTCCGCTTTGGTCGGCACGTCGGTTTTGACGTTAAAGTTAAACGGACGAACCGCGCTTACAAACGGAACGTCTACCTGATACGAATGGTTTTCCCGTCCGTCTCCCAACAACTCGGCATACTCGTAAACCGTATTTACCGCTACCGAAGAAGTTCCATATACAAACCGCATGCTTCCCGAATAAATATTATTGTTGCTTCCCTGCAAGATATTAGCATGGGTTGTGTGGGCATTGTAAAAACAATAAGATCCGCTATTAGTGGACTTATTGATAAAGATATTATTGTAAAGCGCCACTTTGTTCGACGAATTCCGTAAGCAATAGGTCGTATTGGTCGTGGAAGGAATGTACACTGTATTATGAGCAAGGTATATTATATCGACGGAATTTGTATTTGCGTAAATCCCTGTGTTGGAGGCTTGAACAAGATTGTTTACCAAAATCTGATTATCCCCGCTAGTTAATCGTATTCCTGTTTCCGCTCCCGTGATTTTCATTTCGGCAATAATCAGATCTTCTTGATTTCCAAAACAGTAAATACCCGTTGAATACAAGCTGTCCAAAACGCCTCCTTTCACCGTGTTTTCCCATCCGGAACCTGAAAAATAATACCCGTAATATGCATTCCTGATATTATTTTTTTCAAATAACAGGGAATCCGCATCGGCGTTCACATAAATTCCATAACCGGAAGTTAGCTGCAGGCGGATATTACAATTTTTAATGGTATTACGTCTTCCTCCCAATAAATAAAATCCGTACTCGGTATAGTTGTTGCTCGACGAGCCTGCATCTTCAATATCCAATCCGTCGAAAGTAAGATACGTTGCGCTATCCAGATAAAAACAAGCGTCGGAAGAAGAAGACGAACCTTGTACTTTCAGCGCCGGATTGCTTCCAACGCCCGACTTTCTGAATGATACCGGCTTCTCTTTCTTGCTATGAGGGGCTACTCTCAGCGTACCCTGAATATTATGCGTTTGTCCCGAACTGACTTCGAATACCACAGGGGCCGAAATAGAACGCATATTATAAGCAATAATCGCTTCTTCAAAAGTATTGAAATTCCGGTTGGCGGTAGGTTGGGTATTGTTTATCGTATAGTTTCCCTGCAAAGGAACAGGGTCTGCGCTCGCGTCGGACACGCCGTTAAATTCATACGCGCCGATATCCGGCGTTGTATTATTACGCGCGTTGCCGTCAATATCGGAATTTATATTCAGGAAGGGAAGGGTTCTCCCGCCGCTTTCGGCCTTGCTGGGAATGTCGGTTCTGACATTAAAATTGTAAGGAGACGCTGCGCTTACAAAAGAAATATCTCTCTGGAAAGAATTATTTTCCCTCCCGTCGGCAAGAAGGGCGACATAATCCGCAATTCTGTATGCCACATGGGATCCGGAAGTATACAAAATGCCGGATCCGGCATAATATATATTATTATTGCTGCCGGTTAGGATATTGGCGCTGCCAGAACTGCCGCTATTGTAAAAACAATACGAAGCAGATCCTAACGACTTGTTAATAAATATATTGTTATAAAGCCCCAGATAGGTATAGGAAGAATTGTTTCTTATACAATAGGTTGCGTTCGGCGATTGGGAAATATAAATTGTATTATGCGCAAGATACATTGTATCTGCGCTATAAAAACTATTATACCGGTAAATACCTGTAGACGTAGCATGAATAACGTTATTGATGATTTTCTGACGGGTTCCCGAATTTAACCGCAATCCGGTTCCGGCCTCGTAAATCTTCATTTCTTTTATGACAAGATCATTCTGGGAGGTTTCGAAATAAATTCCCGTTCCGGCGCCTTCTACAAGAGCTCCGCTCAACACATTTCCCGAACCGTATCCGCTAAAATAATAGCCATAACTTGCATTCTTTATATTTACTTTATCCAACAATATAGAATCCGCGCTTCCCGAAAAGTAAACTCCATAACCGGAAGCGGTTTGCAAACGAACATTACAATTTTTTACGATATTATGTTTCCCCCCTAAAAAGTAAAATCCCACATCCAGATAATTACCGGTCGAAGTCCCGGCATTCTCAATATCCAATCCGTCAAAAACAAAATTATTTACATTATCTAAATAAAAACAAACGTCGGAAGACGAAGAAGTTCCCGTTACTTTCAGCAAAGGATTGGCTCCGACGCCTGATTTTCTGAAGATAACAGGTTTCCCCGAAATATTTTCAGAACGGATTTTCAAATTGGAATAACTTGTAACGCCGAAATTATGGGCTTGTCCGGCAAAAACTTCAAAAATTACCGTATCCAAAGCGGAAGACAGATTCAGTGCATTAATTGCATCTTTAAAGTGATTGAAATTCCGTTCTCCGGTCGGGCGCGCATTATCAATAGTATAAACGCCGGATAAGGGAACTCCGGATTGCATCACTTGTATATCGTCCAATTGAATTCCATAGCCGTAGGCGGTTGTTCCTTCAAAAGCAATCCAATAAGAACTTGTCGGATTAGGAAGCAGTATTACTTCCTTTTCCCAATCGGAAATATTGCGGGTATATTCTTTTAATAATACCCAAGTTCCAGTAGGACTGTTTTTGTAAAAAACGCGCAGCGTGTCCTGATCTCCGCTCCAAATCTTTTGCGTATGCGCAAAAGTAAATACTGCAGAAAGGCCGCTGAGATCGAATTTCGGGCTAACCAATCTGGAGACGGACGAGGTTGAACTTGCATAATAGAGTCTCAATTTATAGGAACCGTCAAAAACGGTAGACGGATCTCCGGCGCCATTACTTATGACCGTCCACAAATTGGTTCCTTTTACGCTTTCCTGAGTCCAACCGGAAGGGAAAACGCCGCCTTCAAAACTTTCGCTATAAGGCAAAGACGAGACAGTTTCGTCGGCAAGGCAGTAAATGGGGAAGAATAAGACTGTAAAAAATAAGGCCCAACAAAATGTAACTATTCTTTTCATAAAAGACATATTTTTAAACTATTTAAAACTCAAAGCCATAAAATGTAAATCAAAAAGCATATTCTTCATATCAAAAAGATAATTCCGGGCAGATCGTAAAAAACAATTTTTCGAACTGCCGTTTTTTTTGATTTTTATCACTTTGCAAAGTTAGGTTCCGGCCATTCATTCTGCTTTATTGATTTTACAATTTATTGGCTCGAAATCTCCATTTTTTCGATTGATTTTACAATAATCTTATTGATTTTACAAAAAAAGAATCTGTTACAAGAAATTTACCTACTTTTGTCCAGATCATTTTCAGACCATTCGGACAAATTAACTTAGCATGAATAACCCTGGTATATTACATGATTTATATTTGGTATCGTCGACTGTACTGATATCTTCTTGTTTTTTTTGTAGCTTTTTGCTTTGGATTTTCAATGCGGGAAGCAAACCTAAAAAGTTTCTATCGCTGATTCTACTATTATTGGGAATCGTGTCTATCAATGTTACTATTCATACCGGATTTGAAGATACCAGTCATTTCGAGGTATTCGATTTTTTATATAGTATGTTAGGCATTTCCATCGCCTATGCCGCTTATCTTTATTTCAAGAGTTTGATGCAGCCGAAAGACAATATCAGGAAGATAATGATACAAGGAATAGGCGCAATCGTCGCGTACATTCTCCTGTATTGGATTACCGTTTTTATAGACAATGGAAGTATAATTCAAATTCATTCTTTTCAGGAACTGATAAATGCTTTGCCTCGTCCTCAGGTCTGGATACGCATAGTCTCCTTTCTTCATTTCTGCATTTTCACGGTTTGGGTTTCTATCCAGGTGGTTAAAATGTATCGGCAACATAAAAAACAAATTGCCGATTTGTTTTCATACCGCGAAAATATCAGTCTATCGGGACTTCCTTATTTACTGGGATTTTTTTGCTTGCTCGAAACCGGAGCCGTTTTCGATATCGGATTCGCTTGGAAAGGAGGATATTTACATATCGTCTCTAATTTTTGTTACTGCGGATTTTATTATGTGTTGACGTTTTTAGGCCTCCGACAACCGGATATTTATAATCCGGACGAGGTTGCATGGCAAAAAGAAAACGAAAAAGAGGGTTCCGGACCAAAATCCTTGAACAATATATCGATATCTTCCAATATCCGCATGCAATTGATTAAAGAATTAAAAATATTAATGGAGGAACAAAAAATTTTCCTGAATCCCGAATTACGCCTGGATTTTGTCGCCAAAGAATTAAAAACAAACCGGACATACCTTTCATTAGTTCTTAAAGAAGATTTCGGCGAAAATTTTATTGGATTTGTGAACCGTTACCGTATTGAGGAGGCGAAACAGTTAATTGCCGAAATGGACGCCCGGCTTAGTTTTTACGAAATCGCCGAAAAAGTCGGGTTTAAAAGTATTTCTTCTTTTAACGTTTTTTTCAAACGGATTACGAATCAAACGCCGGCGGAATTCAGGAG
The DNA here is from genome assembly GCA_031553195.1 of Bacteroidales bacterium. Lineage (GTDB taxonomy): Bacteria > Bacteroidota > Bacteroidia > Bacteroidales > P3 > JAVBLV01. Next base: position 50,641 of record JAVBLV010000014.1, on the reverse strand, counting down.
AAGGATTTTTGAAGAGAATTTTTAAAAACCTGACACTATAAATAAGTAATAGATTGCGATGGCTAAAAGATGTGAAGAACCGTCATTATTTTTGTTTGAATCCGCTGATTTCCACTCGCAAGAGCTTTTCAAAACTCAACGCACTGCGCGCAAATTATATGAAAGCTAATTCTTGGTCAAATATGCAATTTACTGTTGTTGAGCATGTCCGGTTTTACTTTCTCCATTTTCTTGTTTTTTCTTATTATACTGGTTCAGCCAGTAATAGTTATATAATTCTTCGGCGCCATACAGTAGCAGGGCAATGCCAAATACAATCATAATAGCGCCCGTAATTTTTTCAGGGTTTAAAGTGATAACTATTCCCGCAACCAAAATCAAAACAGGAATTATATAACGCATATAAGAAACCGTAAATCCGTTTCTGGAAAGTTTTATCAAAGAATACGCCTGACCAATCGCCGCTAAAATTAACAATACCCCCATCGCTACCACCACTATATTGGCAAGCGATTGGGGAATAATTACAAATAAAATTCCTAATACAAGATAGACAATGGAACTGATTGGAAATTGCAGTTCGGAATTATTTTTCCGTTTACTATAATACATAGACATGACAATAATTCCTAAGAACAGAAAGATAACGCCCGCAATCATCATAAAATATTTTATAATATTCTGATGCCAGACAATGACTACCAGTCCGAGCAATATGCTAAGTATCCCCTGCCAAATATTTCTTTGCGCGAAAGATGATGTTTTCATAATTTATGGAACTTTAATTTTTAGAATGATACAATGTATTAACAAAAAAGGCGCCGTTTCGTTTGATAATTTTAATATAAGTCAGGGTGTGACTCTAAGTCACGCCCTGACTAGTCTATCGACTAGAAAACAAACACATAAACACCATTGAAAATTATTATAACAAATTATATCTACGACATTACTTAAACGCCTAATTCAAATTTTCTTTTCTTTGAAGTGTAAGATAACAGAACCGGAACAAAAGAGACGGCTTTGTGTCCAACTCTAAGTAGCCATCTAAATTTTCAAGAAAAGATTTTGAGAAATAAGAACAGCTATTTTGAAGGCGAAATTTTTCAAGAATAGCAACGCTATCTAGTAAAAATTTAGACAACCTCTTAATTTTCCTCTTGATAATAAACTTTGTAGAATTTCCCTTTTGTATCCTCGCCCTGTTCTATAAGACTCCGGTTTCCATGAATGTAGATATGAAAATTCTTATCCAATTTAATAACGCTTTTCAATAAACGAGCTTGTTTTTTAACAGCGCTTTCCGAAATGGCGAAATTATCGGCAATTTCTATGTCATAGTCCTCTTGAAACGTAGACTTATACTGATTGAAACTTTCAATCATATCAGGTTGTCCGATCACTTCGTTGGTAAATTCGGTCATATTGAAGCGATCGTTTTCTTTGAAAAATTTCACTGATTTATTAAGAATATCGACTTGGTCGGCTTTGGAGACTTCAAATTGTTGCGGTAGTTCGTTTTTGACGAAGTTTTTACAAAGCGACAATAAGTTTTGCGTATCATGGTATTCGTCTTTCTGTTCGCGGACATGCAGAAAATGATCCATCCAATACTGCGCCTCTACTCCTTTATTTGTATTATCAATTGCAGCAACAATATATCCGTTCTCCCTGTTTGCATTAAAGATCAAACAACCTTTATCCAGTTTGTCGATATTAATACCTTGTTGACTTTCAATTTCAAAACTTCCTTCCGAAGGAAAAACTTTTAAGAACGTATCCTTATTTTCGGACTTGAACAATCCGATTGCATCCACGGTTTCTCCATCCATCATATAATCTTCAAAATAGATGGTATAAAATTCTCCGCCCTTAATTTTCGGATGAATACTTTGCTCATATAGGTGTTGAGCAAGGTTTACGGATTTTTCAAGCAAAGTATCGGGATTATCGAAGATGTCCGATATATATCCGTATACTTCGTTGTATTTTAAATCGCTATCATGATAAAAGTTAAAACGTTCGTTGGATTTGAAAGGAGAAAGAAAATATTTTACAAGCAATTCCCGGATATTAGGGTCGCTTAACTTCACTTCTTTTTCTGATGTTTGGAACAATTCGTCCTCGTGTTTATTTCCGACTTTATGAATTGACAAACTCTTAATATTACATTTGATATATTCTTCCATGAGGTAAATATGCGTCAAGAATTAATTTGTATTTTTCAATTGCTTAAAGTTGAATATTGATAGTTGAAAAACAAATAATTAAATATTAAACTTTCAACATCAAACATTCCATTTAATTTTTACTTATGAACTTATTTATATTATTAATATGCGTTTAACAAAATGAACAAGAATTTATCCGATCGATTCTTCAACGATCAAATTAAATTCCCTGAAACGTTTCTTTCTGAATTCTGCCGGCGTTTCGTCGGTAAACCGCTTAAAGAAAACATTAAAAGAAGAAATGCTTTTAAATCCGACTTCTTCGGCGATTTCATAAAGACTTGAGAGATTATCTGCTTTGGACATCAATTGCTTGGCTTCCTCAATACGGTAACGGTTTACAAAACCAATAAAATTTTCGCCAAAATCTTCTTTAAGAACCATAGAAACATACGTGCGGTTTGTTCTTAATTCTTTGACGACAAAATCCAAACGTAATTCGGAATTCAGGTAAATTTTTTGTTCTTCCATCAAAGCCTTTAATTCTTTGACTAATTGTTTGCGGATATTGGCGGGAATGCTCGACAATTTTTCTTCAGAATTATTTTCCGGCGCGTCGGTCGTTTCGGGTTCGTTGTATACAATATCCTGCTGACTTACGCCAAGAAATGCATAAACCAAATAGAATGTGCAGTATAAAAAGTTGGAAATGATAAATAAATAAGAATCAAATCCCGAAAGAAGCGAATCAAAAATGGTTCCGACTCCATTAAGAATGATTAAAGCCAGTAAATAAGGCAACCATGACAAACTGATTTTTTCCCTATAAGAGAATTGAGAAGCAATTTCTTCTTTATGTTTCCTATACATTTTCACGACTAAAATACTACTCCACACAAGCAGGACGATGAAATGCAGAAATACAATCAAACGCAGCCATTTAAGGGGATGATTGGCGCTGTCTACAATGTCTTCTACCGAGTAAAGGAAAACCTTTTCGGGCTTTATGGAATACAGCACGGCATATAGAATTATATAAAAGGCTATGGTTATGAGTAATTGAATAATGATAGGTTTATTTCGTTTTTGAGGTTGCATCAAGCATCTGAAATAAATAAAATAAAAATAGATTAGCGCTATACAGAAAAGGCTATAGACGAAATCCATTTTTTCGGCTTTTATGCCCGAATCGGTATACATTTCTACTAATAAAGTGATAGAAAGAACGGTTAGCATGCTGAAGCAAATAGCAAGAATCTTTTTCGGCCTGCTGTTTTTCTTGTAAACCCAGAGCATGATACTACTGAATAGACAGGAGGAAATCAACCATGTAGAAGAAATCAGGTATAAATCGTGCATCATAAACATCTAATTGTTAGCAAATTCAGTATTTCGTTTTATCTAGAATGCCTAAACACATACTAAATAGTCGTTAAATCAAAATTAAGCGAAATGCCGTTTTAAGAGCATCTCAACCATAAAGTCTACAAAGGAAACACAAAGGTATTTATATTTTTATCCTCAATGAGAAAAAGCGTCAGCTAAGAAATCATTAAATTAGAGGAAGTCCAAAAGAGGTCTAATTTAAAAACTCAAACTTATGCATACCAAAATTAGCAAAAAAAATTTAGCGGGCAAACCTATTTTGTGTAGGGATAGATTGTCGTAAAAAAAAGCAGAGAATAACCATATCAGGAGAAAATATGAACATAACACCAAGTATTCTGAATGAACCTGTTAAAAATAAAATGCGCGAAGAGGATAAGTCAACTCTTCGCGCGTTTTTATGTTTGTAAAACTGCTACTGAATTACAGTTTCAATTTTTTCTTCATGTCGCTTGATAAACAGTTTTTATTAATCAAAATATCCATGGTTTTGGCTCTGACAAAAGATTCCGAAGCATAAAAAATTCCTTTTTTCACATGATCGGTACCCCATGAATTTTTCACGATATAATACTTTGCTCCGTTTTGATCTTTGGCTATTCCTACAATTTGCATCCCATGATCGTCGGTAGTTTCAAAATTGTCGAAACCTTTCTGGCGTATTTCTTGCGTAATTACTTTTTCTTTTACCGGAGCATCGAAACTATATAATTGAGCCGCTTTTTCTTTTTCGGTCATTTTTTCCCATTTTTCTTGTTCTGATCCTTGCAAGTTAGGTTTTTCCTCATCGGGAATAATAGCCACCGCATTGCGCCAAGAAAATCCTTTTTCACTCACGTCGGCGCCCCAAGCTATGCTATAACCGGCATTGATTGCATCGTCGATAACTTTCATCATTTCGTCCAAAGGCACGTTGTAAATTTCATCAAAAGCCCAGTTGTCGGGAACTTCCAATACGAATTTAGAATAAAAAGGGTGATGCGTGAAAGAACCTATTTCAATATAATCGTCCCAATTCAAACCTAACGATTGTGCAAAACTCTTCGGATTATATTTCACTCCTTTATAAGTAAATTCCTGAGGAAGGGGGCCTAAATAAGCATCCAAAACACCGTTTACCGCTTTTGTCCATGCCGTTGTAGGTTTTTTACTATTGGCAACTACTTTTCCCATGGCTTCCATCATTTTATCCAATTCGTCGTGAACATGGTTATTTTCGCCATACTGTAAACCTGTGTATACATCTTCGGGCACTATGCCATATTTTTTAATCATATTCGGAATATCATGCGCAGCCCCGCCGGCGCCGAAATTCATGGAGCCATGAAAACGAACGTATTTTTCAAATTTATCGAAATACGCATTCCGTACAACAAACATTTCAGACAAGTCATATTCTCCTTTTCCTGTCCTTAACAATTCAGATTCAATAAAAGCCAAGGTCGAGAAACTCCAACAGGTACCCGATTTATTTTGGTTTTTTACCGAAGTGTACGGTACTTCTTTCACGGTTGTAAATTCATAACCTTTTTTGTCTGTTTTTGTTTTCGTAGTGTCTTGCGCCTGCATGGAAAATGCCGCAAAAACAATCGAAAATCCAAATAAAATTATTTTCTTCATTGCGTTACTATATTTTATGATGATATATAATTTAAACTTCGAGAATGCAAATGTACTTCATTTTATTGAGATTTCAATGGCTTCCACATGCTTGATTCCATATAAATAACTATCTTTGTACAAGTAAAAATTCGCTTGCAAAGCGAAAATGATTTATATCTATATTCATGATTTGGTAATTTCACAAAAAAACGCACTAAATAAAATGGTTATCGCTTCCCTTATCAAGCATTACTGGCTAGAGCAATCCCGTTCGCCTATGTGGCAAAAGAATATTATCATAAACATACTGTTGGGTTTATGCTTTCTTTATTTTATTTTTACTTTTTTACTACTTGGTTTTTTTGCCGATGCTTTTATTGAAAAACTCTTTCCGGATAGCGACACAATTGTTGTGTTCAACGGATTAATCCTAAATTACATATTGCTCGAAATGCTGATACGGTTTTTCATACAGCCCACGCCGGCAATGAACATCACGCCCTATTTGCACTTACCTGTAAAACGCAGAACATTAATGCATTATTTATTAGGCAGAAGCATTGTCAATCCTATTAACTATATTTCGTTTTGTATTTTTTTGCCTTTTGCATTCAAAGTACTGCTAAGGGAATACTCTTTCGGATTCGTTATTGGTTGGCTATTTTCTATTTCCCTTTTCATCACTTCAGGAATTTACATCGCGCATTACCTAAAACGGCAACTGGTTTCTAGTCCTTGGATTTCGCTTATCGGCGGTTTGCTTTACGTAGGAATTTTTGCGGCCGGTTATTTTCATATTTTCTCTCTAACAACGGTCTCCGAAAACCTCTTTAATGCAATACTTATCCATCCCGCATGGATTTTGTTACCAGTAGCCCTGTTGGTCTTGGTATACAGAATTAATTTTTCGTTTTTAGCAAAGAACGCCTATCTCGAGAAATTAATCAAACCTGGCAAACAAAAAAAATCCGCTCGTTTTGAATTTGGATTTATTAATCAATTAGGGTTGAACGGGAAATTAATGATTCTCGATATCAAACTGATCCTCAGAAATAAACGAACGAAATCTATTTTGTATTTTATGCCTCTTTTTTTGTTATACGGACTCTTTTACTATCCTAACTCGGCATCAAATAGTTTTCACTTGTTAATTTTTATTGGTCTTTTTCTGGTAGGAATACTATCTTTTTCTTACGGATCTTCTATTGCCTGGAATGGGAATTATTTCGATGGTATTCTTAGCCGCAACGCAAATTTAGACTTATACGTCAAGTCCAAGTTTCTTCTGTTTGCTTTCTTTACATTTGCCAGTTTTTTATTGTGTATTCCCTACGTTTATTATGGGATGCGAATTTTATTGATTAACTTTTCATGCCTGCTTTTTAACATCGGCGTCAATTCTTACGTCTTTCTGTACTTTGCCGCTTACAATCGAAAACGGCTCAATCTTTCCTCCGGCTCCATGATGAATTGGCAAGGGGCAAACATCACTCAGTTTTTAGTTTTATTACCCGTAATGATGCTTCCTATTATTATTCCTGCAATAGTAAACGCCTTTGCAGGAGAAGGCTGGGCGTTGTTCAGCCTGGCGGCGCCGGGAATTGCCGGGATAATTTTCAATAAATCATTATTAAGATTCTGTACCCAACATATTGTTTCTAAAAAATACGAGATGGCGGCGGGATATAGGGAAACGTAATGGGAATGGAGAGTGAAAAATTAGTAATAAATGGCGAACAAAAAACACTCTCAACTATAAGCTATAAACCATACACCTTAGGCCTTCAAAAATAACTTTACAAACCTTAAAAACTTTCTAACTATGATAGAAGTAAGCCAATTACAAAAACAATATAACGGTCAAATCGTACTTGACATTTCCGGATTAATGATAGAAAACGGCGAAGCAGTCGGTTTAGTGGGCAACAACGGCGCGGGAAAGACCACCTTCTTTCGCTGTATATTAGATCTGATTCTTCCCAATGAAGGAACAATTCTTTCCAAAGGAATAAACGTAAAAGGCAGCGAACATTGGAAACAGTATACCGGATCTTATTTAGATGAAAATTTTTTAATCGATTATCTGACTCCAGAAGAATATTTTGAATTTCTGGGCGCTTTATACAACCTGTCTAAAGGAGATTTGGACGAATTCCTGAAAAATAGTATGTCCGACTTTTTTAGCGATGAGATTTTAGGCAAGCAAAAATACATCCGCGACTTCTCGCAGGGAAATAAAAAGAAAATCGGTATTGCGGCGGCGCTGATCGGAAATCCGGAATTTATCATACTGGACGAGCCTTTTACAAATTTAGACCCCAGTTCTCAAATCCGGTTGAAACGAATGCTGAAAGAACTGAATGCAACTAAGAATACGACTATTTTTGTGTCGAGCCACGATTTAAATCATGTTACCGAAGTATCGAAACGGATTATCCTTCTCGAAAAAGGAAAAATTCTACATGATATGCAAACCGATGAAAATACGCTCAAAGAATTGGAGCATTTTTTTGCGGTATAATAGCGTAAAATTGCCGGAAGCTCTATTGTATTGCGCTAAAACTAATAACAATGAATTATTTAATAAAGAATGCGACTCTTGTCAACGAAGGGAAAACCTTCGAAGCATCTGTATATGTAAAAGACGGTATTATTGCAGAAATCCTGAATCCTGAAGATGAAAAATCATATCCTTCGACAGAGATTATCCATGCAAAAGGATTGCATTTATTTCCGGGAATCATCGACACGCATGTTCATTTCCGCGAACCCGGATTAACCCATAAAGCCGATATGACTTCGGAAAGCAGGGCCGCCGTGGCCGGAGGAATTACTTCATTCCTGGATATGCCCAACACCATTCCCCAAACCACGACAAATGCTCTTATTGATGAGAAAATAGAATTGGCTTCCGGAAAATCTTTGGCTAACTTTGGTTTTTTTATAGGAGCGTCTAATTCCAATATTGACGAAATCGCATCTATCGACATACGCAAAATCCCCGGCATAAAAGTATTTTTGGGTTCGTCGACAGGCAACATGATGATTGAGGAATCCGGGACCTTATACAAATTATTCCAATCGTCCCCTACCCTATTGGTTGCGCATTGCGAAGACGAATCCATCATCAAGGGAAAAACCAACTTTTATAAAGAAAAATACGGCGATTCGGCGCCGGCGTATATTCATCCGCTAATACGCAATGAAGAAGCTTGTTACCGTTCTTCGGCGGAAGCCATAGAACTGGCAAACAAAACAAATGCCCGGCTTCATATTGCGCATCTGAGTACGAAAAAAGAATTAGATTTATTGGAAGACAAACCCTTATCGAGTAAAAAAATTACTGCCGAAGCATGCGTTCATCATTTATGGTTTGATGACGAAGATTACGCTACGCTTCACAATTTAATTAAATGCAACCCTGCCATTAAATCCGGAGAAAACAAAAATGCATTGCGAAAATCGGTTTGTACAAATAAAATCGACTTCATTGCTACCGATCATGCGCCCCATGCTCGGGAAGAAAAGCAACAACCTTATTTTTTAGCCCCTTCGGGAATTCCTTTTATTCAACACTCTTTAGTCTGTATGTTGGAAATGTACAAAAAAGGCATTTTTTCGTTGGAATGTATCATCGAGAAAATGGCGCACAATCCGGCTTTATTATTCAATATACAAAAAAGAGGATTTATCAGGAAGGGGTATCATGCCGACTTGGTTCTGGTTGACTTAAATAATCCTTGGACCGTTTCAAAAGATAATATTTTATATAAATGCAACTGGTCTCCTTTGGAAGATAGAACTTTTCACTCAAAAATAGTTACAACTTTCGTTAATGGAAATGTGGTATTTAATAACGGCGAACTATTTTCCATGCATAAAGGAACGGCGTTAAATTTTCAACCAATGAAAACATTATAACGTTTAAACGCAAAACTATTTATGAAGCATTTAGCAACTGTTTAAAAATTTTTCTATGAAGTATTTTGTATCTAAAAACGCTCTTTTTTGCCGGAATTTTTATCAAATAGTTCTACTATTCTTAAAAAATCCCGTCTGCAAACTCGCTGTTTTTATCCCTCAAAATCTTTTCCATAAAAATTTAAACGGTTACTTACTTTTATATTTTCTTTTACCCATTCTGCTTTCTGCCCAACCTTCTTCAACAAAAGTAATCGCCGGAGCAGAACGCACAGAAGAATATCTTTCTATTATTAAAGGGAAAAAAGTAGGATTGGTAGCGAATCATACTTCCATGATTGGGAATACGCATCTGCTGGATAGCTTGCTAAATTTAAAAATACAAGTAACAAAAGTATTTTGCCCTGAACATGGCTTTAGAGGAACCGAAGAAGCCGGCGCAAATATTCAATCCTCTAAAGATAAAAAAACGGGCTTGCCTATTATTTCTCTTCACGGGAAAAACAAAAAACCGCAAGCAGTCGATTTAGCAGACCTGGATATACTGATTTTCGACATTCAAGATGTAGGCGCCAGGTTTTATACTTATATCTCGACTTTGCATTACGTGATGGAAGCCGCGGCGGAAAATAATAAAGAACTGATTGTTTTCGACAGACCAAATCCTAATGGATTTTATGTCGACGGTCCAGTATTGGATACCAACTTAAGATCCTTTGTAGGCATGCATCCGGTTCCTATCGTGCATGGCTTAACTATTGGAGAATATGCATTGATGATCAATGGCGAACATTGGTTGGCAAATCAAGTTCAGTGCGGACTTACCATAATTCCGATGCTGAATTACACGCATCAAACTTTGTATGCGCTTCCTATTCTTCCCTCCCCGAATTTGCCTACTATGAATTCAATTTATTTATATCCAAGCCTATGCCTGTTTGAAGGAACGCCGGTAAGCATCGGCAGGGGCACACCCTCTCCTTTTGAAATTATCGGCAGTCCGAAATACAAAATCAAAAACTTTTCTTTTACTCCCAAACCCATTAAAGGCGCGAGCGAAAATCCGCCGTTTAAAAATACGCTTTGTTACGGAATTAACCTTAAAAACAAAGGGTTTGAAATAACCAAAGAAAAAAAATTGAACCTTTCTTATCTAATGGAGATGTATAAGGCGTTGGCCAAGGATACCGTCTTTTTCCAAAGTTTTTTTGATAAACTAGCCGGAACCAAAGAATTAAAAAAACAAATAGAAAAAGGATTCTCCGAAAACGAAATACGTAGAACCTGGGAGCCCGAATTGTCGGAGTTCAAAGAAAGAAGAAAGAAATATTTGTTATACGAAGAGTAATCTCCGGAGACAAAACACATTAAAAGTTTCAAAGTTCCGGATTTTGTCATTAGAACTATTTTTACAGCATAAATACTGATTATCTTTAATTTATATTGCAATCTAAAAACAAAGTCGATCTTAAAGAATTCATTTTATTTCACTGATTATATGAAAATTACATCTTTCTATAAAAATTCGGGTTAGAATCATTATATTCTTCTAAATTTGAAAAGCTTTTGAAAAATACGTACCTTTGCAAACGCAAAATTTATACGGCCCCGTAGTTCAGCTGTATAGAACGTCAGATTCCGGTTCTGAAGGTCGGGGGTTAGAATCCCTCCGGGGTCGCAAAGTCCGAAAACTCAAAATCAGGACAAATAATAAAAGGTCGTCTGAATTAACCATTTAGGCAACCTTTTCTTTTTTTATGATTATCGAAATAAGGGATCAGTGTAAAAAACAGGTGGAGATAATTTTTAATGTTTCTATCATAATCAATAGTCCGTTAAAAAATTTATATGTATCTAATAATCAGTAAATTAAAAAAGCAAACCGATATTTTTTAATCGACCTATTTTCAGTCTTTTACAGATTTTAAATATCCTCGTTTCTAAAAATATACCGAACTATTGTCATAATGGTAAGAATGTAATAGACTGTATTGTGATCTTTCTTTTGCCTTGACGCAAAAGAAACAAAAAGTCAAGGCTGACGACAGATATGCTAAAAAATCATTTGTTGCGGCTAAACAAAATAACTCGCCCGTCGACACTGTTATTCCAACCCTTAAATAACAAACGCTGTCATGTTATTTTTCGGAAGGAGGCTTCGAACAGAATTTTGTTTTTAACGCCTCCTCTAATGATTTTTCTTAACGCCATCTGTCGTAGGCCGATATTCCCTTACTTATCCTCTTTTGACCTTTGATATTTTCACTTAAATATTTTAGTTCTCCATCGGAACTTTACATTGATCCGAAATAAGACGCAAAATTGGGATTAAACATGAAAAATTACCAATACATATTATTAGACCTTGACGGAACCATTACCGACCCAATGGTTGGAATTACAAAATCGGTAGAACATGCCCTCGGTTATTTCAATATAAAAGTCGCAAACCTGAGGGAGTTGTGTCCTTTTATCGGTCCGCCCCTGAAAGATTCATTCAAAGAATTCTACCATTTTTCGGAAGAAGAGGCCGAAATTGCCTTGCAGAAATACCGTGAAAGATTTGCAGAAACGGGCATCTTCGAGAACCGGCTATATGAGGGGATAACCGATTTTCTGGAAAAAGCGGATCAAAAAGGTCTTACCCTTATGCTTGCCACCTCAAAGCCTGCCGTGTTTGCCGAACGTATATTGAAACATTTCAATATCTACGATAAATTTGCTTTTATCGGCGGAAGCGAACTGAACGGTTCCCGGACGCATAAAGCAGACGTCATACGCCATGTGCTACATTCCAATAATATATCCAGTTTGCAAAATGTGGTTATGGTAGGCGACCGGAAATATGATATTATCGGCGCTAAAGAAACCGGCATCGATTCAATCGGCGTTTTATACGGATATGGGAGCCGCGACGAATTATCAAGCGCAGGCGCAAATTATATTGTCGAAAACATTACCCAACTGGAAGAACTACTAAATATTTCGTAAACACACTTTGATAAACATAATGTTATAACAGAATAAAAGCATTGCTTGGAAGAAATGATTATGGCAACGGATTATCTTAATACATTTTGTAGAAAATGATTTTCAACGGATATTTTTCCACCATTTTTTAAAAATTTGTGTTGTGTCGTTCAGATACACAGGCTCTCCAATCATTGGCACAAGCAGGTTTATAGAATCCCGTTCAGCGGCTTTTGAAATATTGTCCAAAGGCTCATGCCATGAATGTTTGCCCAAAGCATATTTTGAGTTATGCACAGTAAGAACCTTTTTAGGATGCAAATCATTAATGGCTTTCACTAAATCTTCGGGTAACAGATGTATGAATTTCCAATTTTCGTTATATTGTCCGTTTTCCATAATGGCGAGATCTATATCGGGAAATTGCTTGCCAATGTCGGCAAAATGCGTATCATAGCCGCCATCGCCGCTTAGATAAATATTCCGTAACGGCGTCTGCAGCATAAACGAAGCCCATAAGGTTTTATTCGGCGATAAACCGCGTCCCGAAAAGTGACGGGAAGGCAAACAATGAATGGTAAACGCAGTATCAAGAACAGAATTTTCGTTCCAGTCAAGTTCAATAATGCGGTCTTTGCCGAATCCCCAGTATTCCAAATGCTCGCCTACGCCAAGCGGACAAATTACTTTCCCTGTTCTGTCCTTTATTCGTTTAACTGTCTTATAATCCAAATGATCCCAATGATCATGCGTAATAATCAGGTAATCGATATCGGGCACATCATCGGGCGAATAAATTTTTGTTCCTTTAAAGGGTTTATTTACAAATGATACAGGAGCAGCCTTCACCAAGGTCGGGTCGATTAAAAACCGCTTTCCATCTAACTGGATAAATAAAGAAGAATGTCCCAGCCAAACCATTACATCTTCGTCCCGTCCGAATTGCTTCAAATCGGTTTTAACGGTTGGCAAGTCCGTTTCCGGACGTAGTTCTTTTACTTTACGGAAAAGGAAATCGAACATCGTGCCGATTTTGGATTTTTCAGATGTAATTTGTTGGGTAGGCGAGATATTTTGAAACTTTCCATCGCGATAATTGGGCGATTTTTTGATTCTCTCCAAGCGTTCGCCGCGTGGCGACCTTCCGAAACTCGGTTGATTAAAAAATGTAGTCATTATAACAAAAACTGCCAATATACTTGATAATGTAACACATATAATTCTTCTTCTCTTTTTCTTCTTCATCTTTTATATATTGAATAATTGAATTATCAAATCATGGAATGCCATGTGCTATTTCTTTATTCGATATTTACTCTCCATTTAGACTGACTAATTGAATTATTAAATCATTGAATATCTCGCTATTTCCTTATTCGATAATTTACTCTCCATTTAATTAAGACTTTTGTCTCATGGATATTCTATGATCTTTTATTTCTTTAGCGTCGCTTTCTTTTGATTTTCTTTCATGCGAAATTGTACAATTTTTTTTACCAATTCCACAGGGATTTGTTTATCAAGCGGAAACTGAATGGCGCCTTTAGAGGTTTTATAATCTGACAATTCATCCTTAAATTCCATAATTGCGCCAGGCCCGGGAAACAAACTGACATGCTTGGTAAATCCGCCAAAATAAACTAAAATGCCATTCAATTTATAAACAGGCATTTCGTAACTGATTCCTTCCTGCGCAAGCGGCGCCGTTTGCAGAATAGCCATTCTTAATTGTTCCAAATGTTCTTTTACATTTGGCGAAGCTAAAGCAATATACTCGTCGACTGTTTTAGGTTTCGATATATTCGCATCCATTTTATTTGTCTTTTTTAACAACTAAATAACTAACATTATACCAAATAACTCATTATAAATTATACAAATATTTTATTTTCAGATACTTAACAAATTTCCAAAACCTGTGTATCAAAGTCTCAACAATTTTGATTAAAAGATACAGAAACCTGTTTCCTTAACTATTTAGTCGATATAAACTCTACTTACCGAGAAGATTATTACTCTGATTCAGATCTTACCATAACAGTATGTTTTACCGGAAAGTTCACCGAATTGGCAATAAAACAAAGTTGGTTGGCTTTTTTATGAAGACTTTCAATTATATCTATTATTATTTCGCCCTTAACCGTTACAACAGGATTCAAAGTAACTTCTTTGAATTTTCCGCCGCCATCTGCCGTTTCAATCATAATGCCGGTAGGATTATCGGCATAGTTTGTTACAATAATATTGCTACTGGCGCATAAATACAAAAACCAAAGCATGTGGCAACTCGACAACGACGCCAGCAACAATTCTTCAGGATTGTATTTTGTTTCATCGCCGCGGAAAGCAGGATCGGACGAAGCCAGAATATCCGGCTTATTTGCGGATGAAATAATATGGCTTCGCTCATAAGAACAATAATTCGAAGTTCCCGTTCCTTTATTTCCGGTCCATTGAACAATTAAACTGTAAACATGTTCTTTAACATTCATTTTATGATGATAAATTAAAAAACAAAAGTACCGTAAGTTTCCACATAGAAGAAAACAGAATATTTTGTTAACTTAGAGGTTGTTTTAAAATTTTTCTATGAAGTATTTCGAGTCTAAAAATGTGCTTTTTTGTCGGAATTTTTACCAAATAGCTCTACTATTCTTGAAAAATCCTGCCCGCAAACTCGCTACTTTTATCTCTCAAAATCTTTTCCACAAAAATTTAAACAACCTCTTAAACGTATGCTGAAAATTTTCATTACTTCGACAAACAGAAAAACTCCCGACAATGCCGGGAGTTTTTATTTCGCCCATAATTACGCTTTTTTATTTCTTCATACTCGCATTTACAAAAGCGACAAACAAAGGATGCGGATTGGCTACTGTGCTCTTGTATTCGGGATGAAACTGTACCCCAATAAAAAAAGGGTGTTCCGGAATTTCCACTATTTCAATCAAGTTAGATGAAGGGTTTATCCCGGTTCCTGTCATGCCAGCCAGCTCAAAAGCCTCTTTGTAATCATTATTAAATTCATACCGGTGACGGTGACGCTCGGAAATCACTTCCGACTTGTAAATATCGTAAACTTTAGAACCCTTTTTCAGTTGGCAAGGATAAGCTCCCAAACGCATAGTTCCTCCCATTCCTGTTATTTCCTTTTGTTCTTCCATCAAACTAATGACGGGATATGGCGTGGCCGGATACATCTCGGTAGAATGCGCATCTTTATATTTCAACACATTGCGAGCAAATTCAATCACCGCGCATTGCATCCCCAGGCAAATTCCCAAAAATGGTATTTTGTTTTCCCTGGCATATTTCACGGCAAGAATTTTACCGTCAATTCCGCGACTTCCGAATCCGGGCGCTACCAGTATGCCTTGCAAATCTTTCAACTTCTCGCATACATTTTCTTCGTCAAGTTGTTCGGAATGGATCCATTTTATATTTACCTTGCATCCTACGCTTGTGCCGGCATGGATAAACGATTCCACTATCGATTTGTAAGCGTCTTTCAACTCTACGTATTTTCCAACCAAACCGATGGTTGTTTGGGATTGAGGATTTCTCAGTTTATATATAAAGGCTTCCCATCCACTTAAATCAGCTTCTCCCTTGGCTTCCATCCCCAATTTATTCAATACCTGCACATCCAAACCTTCGTCGCGCATCAATAAGGGGACTTCATAAATAGAAGAAGCGTCGATAGATTCTATTACGCAATTCAAATCGACATTACAAAACAACGCCACCTTGTCGCGGACGGATTTGTTCAGGCTTCTTTCCGTGCGGCATACAATTATATCGGGCTGCACGCCCTGCTCCAGCATGGTTTTAACGGAATGTTGCGTGGGTTTTGTTTTCAATTCGCCGGTAGCCGACAAATAAGGAATATAAGTCAAATGAATGACCATACAGTTTTTTCCCAACATCCATTTCATCTGCCTGACGGCCTCCACAAAAGGGAATGATTCTATATCTCCAACCGTGCCGCCGATTTCCGTAATTACAAAGTCATATTTCCCTTCATTACCCAGAATCTTTATCCTATCTTTTATTTCGTTGGTAATATGCGGCACCACTTGTACCGTTGCGCCCAAGAAATCGCCGCGACGTTCTCTTTCTATTACCGATTGATAAATACGACCGGTAGTAACATTGTTTGCCTGTGAAGTAGGGACATTGGTAAAGCGTTCATAATGGCCCAAGTCCAGATCTGTTTCGGCGCCGTCTTCCGTTACATAGCATTCCCCATGTTCATACGGATTCAACGTGCCCGGATCTATATTAATATAGGGATCCAATTTTTGGATTGTAACCGAAAAACCCCTTGCTTTCAGCAAACTTGCCAAAGAAGCGGAAATAATACCTTTACCTAAGGATGAAGTAACTCCTCCTGTAACGAAAATATATTTTGCAGTACCCATACTTTAATTTTTTACTTAAAAACCTTCCACAATAAAGAAGATATATCATCCTGAATAACAGAATACTAAAAACCAATCTTTATTTCAAAAAAAGCATAAATCAAAGTTTTCAAAGATACAAATAAAAACGGGATGCGGAAAGTTCAACATTCAGAAATCATTTTAAATCTAAGAAGCCCTTCCTGATAAAGAATTTACTCAGATAATAGAATTAATGTCCTTATTTTTTGAGAAAAGTTTTAAATACCTCAAATGGAACTCGTCTATTTCACCACTTTTGCTTTGAGCAAATGAGACCGGAAAAGATAATACATAACCAAAACGAGACTACATGTAACCAATCCGTTAATAAAAAAGCCATATCGTTCGCCCGCCATCCCGATAGCCCAACCAGTAAAGGTATTCCCCAAAGGCGTGCTCCCCGTATTGATAAACACATATATACTCATTACTCTTCCTCTGTATTCATCATCGGTATTCAATTGTATACGCGTGTTTGCCCTATTGAGGAAACAGAGGTTTGAAAACCCTATAATAATAAGCAATATAGACATATACAGAAACTGATGTTTTGCGTCAATGGGAATCAGAGTAAACATTTGCGCAGTTGCAACACAAAGCGCCGGAGGAATAAGGAAATTCCTGCTACGAATCTTACTTCCGAATCCGGCCATGAAAAGAGCGCCCAAAAGCGACCCAAGTCCGAGCAACGACATCATAAGACTATATGTGCTTTCGCTGCCAAGCATTACGTCTTTAGCGAATACGGGTAACACTACATTGGAATTCATGGAAAAAGTACACACGATCGCCATGATAATAAACGTAGGATAAAGCAATGGATTTCTAAATGTGTAACGGAGTCCGGTTTTTATCTCGCTTAAAATACCATTTTGCTTCTCTTTTCTTAAAGGCGTACCGGCTACATCTATCAACGTAATTCCATAAATTACAGGAATAAAGCTTAAACCATTAATCAGAAAGCATTCGGCCGTTCCCAAATATTTCATAATAATACCGGCAATAGCAGGTCCTATAATTCTAGCCAGATTAAAAGTAGTTGAATTCAACGAAATGGCATTAGGCAAGTCCTTTTTTCCTACCAATTCCACAAAATAAGATTGCCTGGCCGGCTGGTCGATGCTATTGGCTACTCCGGCAATTAACGCTAAAATTGCAAAAAACCAATAGTTTGTAGATCCTGTCCAAACCAACAAAGAGAGGATCAACGATTGAACAAGAAAAATGCTTTGAGTAACAAGCAGTATCTTTTTTTTTGGAAAACGTTCGATAAAAACCCCGCTAAATAAAGAAAGAGCCAAAACAGGGCCAAATTCGAATACTCCCATCAACCCCAACAAAAAGGGAGAGCCGCTAATTTTATATACATACCAACTCAAAGCCGTTACCTGTATCATGCTACCGATAAGCGACACGGCCTGTCCGAACCAAAAGGCGCGAAAGTTCCTATGATATAAGGACGAGAAGGTTTCTTTAAATATGCTATTTATCGACATGGACTAAGTTAATTCTATAGAACATTTTATATAACTCGCGTCAAAGATTTTTGTTTTTCAAAAGTAGGTTTTTCTTTTATCCGTTTATTTCTTATTAGATCATCTAGTCAGGGCGCGACTTAAAGTCGCGCCCTGACTTATTAATCCGTAACTATTATAAAAAATTGTATATTTGCATATGTGTAAAAGTAGTATTCCCTGATTTCTGGCAAACTTCACATAAAAACGAATCTATTCCAAATTTTTGTTTTATGAATATTTTGACCTTCGGAATGCGCTTTAAATTAGAACCTTTTTCAAAAATAACCTTTATTTAGCAGATGGTACAAACAGCAGAACGTTGTTCGCAAAATGAAGCTTCGGACAATGCAATTTATCAACGTCACGTATTTGCATATGAACAAGCCGCGCTCCTGGCACAAGGAAAAATTGCCGAATTCGGTTGCGGAGAAGGCTACGGGATGAACCTTTTACTCCCTAAGGCAGACGTGTATTTGGCAATGGATAAATTTCCGACGGCCATTGGGGAAGAAATTACAGACAAGGTCATATTCAAGCAAATGAAGTTCCCTAAATGGGGGGGCGTTCCTCAATCATATTTTGATTTTGTAGTTACCTTTCAGGTTATTGAACACATAAACGAAGACAGTGAATTTACCATGCGGTTAAGCCAGTTGCTTAAGCCTGGCGGGAAATTGATCCTAACCACTCCGAATATTAAAACTTCGCTTACGCGTAATCCGTTTCATGTGCGGGAATATACCCATGACCAGTTGGAAAAAGTTCTGGCTCCTTATTTTACCAATCTCGATATGCAAGGCGTTTTCTTAAAAGAGCGGTCAATGGCTTATTATCAAGAAAATAAGGCTTCTGTCGAGAAATTTAAAAAATTAGACCCTCTTGATCTGGAACACAAACTCCCCGCGTGGATGCTTCGAAAGCCTTATGATTTACTAAATCGTTGGAACCGGAGAAAATTACTGAATCAATCTCAAAATTCCGCTAATTCTGCGGCTTCGGAAATTACAACAGAGGATTTTTATCTGGACAAATTTAACGACTCTGCTATTGATTTTTTTGTGATAGCGCAGAAATAAGCAAATATACATTTGAAAACAAATGTTTTCCAATGCTCTACTATTTGTTTAAGAAATATTCGACAAATTACAGATTAAAAAGTTTTTTTATCTTCCAAAAAATCCTAAATTTGCAGAAAGGAATAAATATTTTAAATCACAAACACGAAAAATAGTAAATCATGAGAATCAGAACAATAATTCAAATTGTACTTGTTTTGGTAATTATCGCCCTCGTATATTTCCTGTATGACAGCATTATGGAACCCGTCCGTTACGAAAACGAGTACAACAAACGAAGTAAAGCCGTTATTTCCAAACTAAAAGAAATCAGAACATTAGAAGAAGCGTATAAAGTTGTTAACGGAAGGTACATGGCCGATATTGACTCGCTTATTTTATTTTTGCAGCAAGGGAGAGTGCCTGTGATAAAAAAGATAGGCGACGTGCCCGATACGTTAACCGAAGAAAAAGCATTGAAAATGGGGATTATTTCTCGTGATACGATTTATATGAACCCATTGGAAAAGTTGAGGGAGGAAAAGAAAATTTCCATTACTGAAGAACAATTGAAAGATCTGAAATATATTCCTTATGGGAATGGACAAACATTTGAATCTCAAGCATCATTTGTAGATAAATCCGGCTTTAGCGTTCCTGTTATCGAAGTTAAAGCGCATTTTAGCTCCTTTTTGGAAGGAATGGATAAACAATTTGTTATTAATAAAATAGCAGATGCCGAAGCCATAAAGAAATATCCGGGACTAAAATTTGGTTCGCTTGAGCAACCCATTATAGAAGGTAATTTCGAATAAATTTAAAATTATGTTCCCAAAGTTTGATTTTTGTTTAGAAGATAACTTGCATCATTCAGAAAAAGAACTATCCATTTGCCTCCGGGCTCATGGATTTTCTTTTTCCTTGCATAATAACGAGAGACAATTAATAAAACTATCTGATTTTGACATTCTGTTTCCCGAACGATTGACAGAAGTAATGAATGTAGTAAAAACCGCATTTTCCAATGCCGGTATTACAGCGTTTACTTTCTCTTCTACTTCTACAATTTTTCAAGCTGTTAAGCATGTTTGGGCGCCGGAGGTTTTATTTGATGGGAACCATATAAAGAAATATTTGAAATTTGTTTGTTGCGTCGACGATACAGAGCAAATACAAGCAATTTATTCCCCGCTGTTAAAAGCATATTCCATATTTGCCGTTAACCCTAACATTTTTTCGGCTTTTAAAATTCTAACGCCTTCCGCCTCATTTCTTTCCCAACATATTGTTATGGCCGAAAAAGGATTAGAACTCACCGACAATCAACGCAATACCATTATTTTAAATATCCGGACAAAAGGCGTTGATATTGCCGCTTATAAGAAAAAAGAATTCGTTTTGGGAAATTCTTTTTCTTTCGAGGGAGAGGAAGAACTTGTTTATTTCGTACTTAATGTGATTAAGCAACTTCAATTCGATTTGAATATAACAAACTGTTACGTCGGTGGTACTGTTGATGATGTAATACTTTTCAGGTTAAGAACATTCATTCCGAATGTAGATATTTTTCCGCTGTCCTCCGAAACAGAATCTATCGGTAGTAAATCTGAATTGGCTAAATATTTTTTGATCCTGTAATTTCATTCCAATCTTTCAATGCGAATCATCAGTGGATATTTAAAAGGACGGCGGTTGAATCCCCCCGCCAATCTTCCTGTACGCCCCACAACCGATATGGCGCGCGAAGGACTTTTTAATATCTTGAATAATATTATTGATTTTGAAGAAGTAGATGTCCTGGATCTATTTACGGGAATCGGAAGCATTGCTTTTGAATTTGTGTCCAGAGGTTGTAAAAACGTAACCTGTATCGATACCAATTTCAAATGCATCGATTTTATAAAGAAGACGGCCGCCATATTTGAATTGTCGAACCTCTACCCTATCCGTACCGACGTTTTTATGTTCATTTCAAGAAGGCAAAACAAACAATTCGACATCATTTTCGCAGATCCGCCCTATGACTTGCAGAATATTAATGTTATTCCTGATCATATTTTCAAAAACAATTTATTAACCGAAAACGGAATTTTAATTTTGGAACATTCCGCTCATTTATCTTTTACAGAACACCCCTGCTTTTTCCAACACAGAAAATACGGTAAAGTCAACTTTACCTTTTTCAAACAAAAAGAAAATTAAAAAAGGTTCGAAATTAATATAAGATCCATAAAATCACTATTTTAGAATTTTTAATATTTTACGCCTTTACATTATAGTCTGGAAATCTGTAATCAATTTTGATGTTAAATTCTTATACCTCATAGATTTGAAATCTGTGAGGTATAAAATGATTCGACTAAATTGAACATGCAAATGATATCAAACCTCATTCTAAGTACACGAATGAGTAGTATTATATCCCTATCGAAATTCCTGCCGTAAAACCATACTGATAAACAGTCGAGTATCCGCTGAAACTAATTCCCGAAGCGCCCGGCACAAACCAAAACGAAGCGCTTACCGCATTCACCATAGAGTACAGTTGAGCCTGCGCCTTAAAAGCAATCCTTTCCGAAGCTTTCACTTTGAGTCCGATTTTGGCTCCCCAGGCAAAACAGGTACGTGTGTCGTTAGAATAATCTACAATCCCCACCCCCACATTTAACCCTCCGTAAGGCATTATTCTCCCTCTCATAAAAGGGATGTAGCGCACGCCTCCCCCCATTATATAAGATATGGTTACGTCGTCTGTATAATCCTGAGTATAATAATTATACAACACCGCTTCGGTACTTTGGGCCTGATATAGAATTTCGGCTCCATACAACGGATGAATCATAAACTCAACTCCTCCCCCATAGTGCCAGTTATCCTTAAGAGTCCCCGAATAACCATTTATGCTGAAGTCATCTGCAAATGTATATCCTGCAAACCCGGTAAGCGAAAATCTTTGTCCAAAAACATTAATTGTAGCCGTCAATACCAAACATGTTATCAAAACCATTTTTTTCATATTGTTTCTCCTTATTCCTAAAATTTTACACTTAGAACAACCGCTTCTGCTTTTTGTTCAAAAAAGAAAGAATGAATATTCGAAAAAAATAAAAAAGAAGCCCCCTCCCATTCCTGTGATAGCCTAGTCAGGGCGTAACTTATAGTCACATCCTGACTTATAATCATTCATATTGCCACGACCATAGTCTCATGGATATATTCATGTAATACAGAAGTGACAAAATACATAGTCCGATATTTTATGGGTTCATTTTTCGTTTTATTTTTGACTATAATTTAAATCACTTAATATGTCACATCCAAAGCAACTAAACATAAAAGAAAGCATTGAGGAATTGAAAAGACTTCAGGGAAACAACACGACTTTCCCCACCGATGCCAAACTTTACAAGAAAATCATTGATAATTGCGTAAAAATAGCCGAGAGACACGGTATTCCTATCCGTCAGAATTACAGGCGGGTCAGTAGCAACCTACAACAGTCAACATCCTAAACGCAAGAAGCAAGCGGTAAAGGCACGGAAAAAACTTCGTTGTTGGAACTCATTCGTCGGGTATATTGTAAGGAAAAACCGGCTTTCAGTAATTTCTGCGAGAAGGTACGCATCTGTTTGCTGCATTATTTATCCTTCTCCACCTGTGCAACACCCTAAAGCCGACTGTAACACGAGTAGAAAAACCACCCGAAAACACCTGTTTAATCAAGATAAATTCCCAGTTCAGACAGAATTGAAATTAAAATTCAATTAGTTATAATAAATCTTGATAAAATTTCAAAAACTTTCGGACGGCTGTGATTGAAGATAGTCCAATCTTTCAGACTTCAAATGTTTCCAAAATATTTGAAGTATAATTGATTGCGATTAGAACAATGATTATTTTGTGGACTAATTATAAATCCCAATTGGTATTAGATATGAGAATTTGTATTTTATCCGCCCATCCGTTCCCTGATATTTTCCCATCCTTGCCGTATTGTATCTATCATTTCAATGTCTAGTTTTATAGAGTATTCCTCTAACTTCCTTTGCGCTTCAGGAATATTGTTACAACTCAGGAAAAGGAAAGTTTTTGCCGGATTTATGCTATTAATGATATATATGTCGTAAGCTCTTATATTTATATCTCTTTGAAAAAGAGGGTGTGCAGGCATTATCATTTTAAAGGATTCACGAGTGGCCCCCAACACTAATTTATCAAAATCGTCGAGCGGCATCCATTCTCCATGTTTGTAGACAATTAGGTTTACTATTTTACGTATTTTCCTTTGGTCGTAATCTATTTCTACAGCTTCGATAGACATAAAGGGTATCAGACCTATTGCAAATAATACAAACGGAATTATAACATGTACAGAGGTAAAAAATAATAAAATAGCGCCTACAAGCAATGCCGCGCCAATATTGGAAATAGTTCCTCTAAACAAAGCTCCGTGGCTTATTTTTTCTATTTGTTGTGTCATTTTTAAAGTATTTGGAATCCAGATTAGTGATAGAAATACAACTGCAAGCAATGATTATTCTATGGTTTTACAATGAACAGACAGCGTGATATTACAAATTTGACAATTTTCGAAAAGTTCAATTTCCAGATCATTTAAAGTCATATTAATTACCTTAGGACATGACAAGAATATAATCATCTGAATATTAACAAATTATAAAGATATAAATTTGTTTAAAATATTGAAAATCAGTATATTTGAAGAAAACTTCTTATGATAAACTTCAAAACAAAGATTCCCAAGCAGAAAGCAAAGTTAATGAATTAATATTAGTTTTGCGAGAATATTTTAGCGGGCAATGAGTACCATTTGTCACTTTTTGTTGTAAGATATTGGTTTTTAAATTAGAAATCATCAAAATGGGATGTGGAAAAGTATACGAAAAATGGAGGTCGTGTCTTAAATAGCTTAAAAATGCATTTTCTCCACGTCGTCTACCCAATGTCACCTGTTTTATAAAACAGCTAAAAACCAATACTATATAAATTGCAGATATTGTTTTAATAATTGTATCAAAAAAGGGAAGCATTCTAATGGAAAACAAAATACCTATACAAAAAGTAAAATACGTGCTTTATTCGTTCGATTACAAGTACATTACATTTGTTATTTAGTCGAAAAAATGTAAAAGAGCAGTAAAATTTGGGAAAAGCAAGGATGATCAAGAGAAATTAAGAAGTAAATGATGTATTATAAATTCTGAGTTAAATCTGGAATGATGACTATCAAACGTGAAATCATTTTCTTCAATTGAGTTGTCTGTGATTCTTAGTAAATCACCATTAGGACTTGTGTTGAATTTTTCTTGCAACTTCTCGTGAATTTTGGTTTTAATGCTAACCGAATCTCCAGATAGGACAAAACCTATCATTCCTCCAAAATTTTGATGTTGCGCATATTTACCATTAAAGTAACGATAAACACCTCCATCAAAATTTTGATTACCTGTATTGTAGCAAACATATTTGCGTACTAAATCTTGACAATCATTTAAGTTTTTACATTCAAAGAAGAATTTATTTTTCCAATAGGTGTTGCTTATTACAATATCATAATTCCCTTCAACTTCTCCATCATTGGTTGGCTCTCCTGATATATCAAAATGCAAATCGAACAAACGATTATTTTTAAGATACAACCGTAAGAATTTGGCAATTTCTCTTTCTGTTCGTGGCCTAGATTTCGATTGTTCTACCTGAATTGTACTCTTTAATGCTGCCCTGTCAAAATTTTTGTAAAAAGAAAGAATATGAAAAAACACATGTCCTTTCCAAAACTCATTATCCAATTTTTTTAATGAGTTAGTATTGACGGGTAATGAAGAGGGTTTTTTAATCCTGATGTATTCTCTCTCCATTTTCAGGTATTATTAAATGATTTAGAATATCTTGTCCGTCTTCAAATGCCTTTGTCTCTGTCCAGTTTTGATTGATATTTTTCTTTATAATATAAACACAATCTTCCCCAAAGATTTTTTCTTGTGTGGCTAAAAAGTTTTCTGTAGGATTTTGCTCAAATACTTCGTTAAGAATATATCTTTTTGCTTTACCTGCACTTGGTTTATCGGAATTATTTTTATTAAGTAATACTTTTACAACAATTAAATCAAAATCAGTCGGAGTAATTTCAATTCCAATAGGATTGTTTAGATAAATATTTATTGAATCTTCAAGTATAGATTTATAACTATCTAAGCAATCTTTTTTTCGTATTGTTATTTTTTCTTTTGGTAAAAAGTAGTCTTTAATTCGTTGTCTTTCTATGTAAGATAAATCGTATAGATTAAAAATTAATTCGTTAAGTTCAATTGCTTTATTTGAATAATTTTCCTGTTCTTCTGTTATACTTTTACTTATGATCGAGATTTTATTGACTATTTCTTGATTTATTTCTTTAGGAATAGGAATTTTTTTTATTGCTTCAACATCTATATTTGTATAATTACTATCAATTCTTTTTTTATTAGATAAATCAAGATAATAATTACATAACCATGAATTTAATATAGCTGTTATTAAATGGTAAAAATCATCATCATTTAACGTAATACAGTAGATATATGTGGAAAAGGCCATTGCATTTTCGGAAAAAGCAGCATTTATAACTCCACCAAACCTATTAAGTAATATTTTCTTTTTATCAAAGAGAACTAAAGAGTTATACCTCCTAAAATTAGAATTGGTTATTTCTTTTTCTTTTATAAAGAAATCTTTTTCAATTCTAAATGGGGTTATTTTACTTGCAGAGTATATATATGGGATATACCCAAAATCTAATGTATCTGATAAATATTTTTCATAAGAGAAAGATGTATGTAATTTATTTTTCTCTTCCCTCGTAAGACTGTTAAATTGTGGGACACTTAAATTAAAAAACTTTGCTAATTTTACATTTTCAATTCGTTCCAACCCCCTAAAATGCGTTTGATTTAAGTCTAAATGAGTGTCTAACTTTTTTAATGATTTAAAACTCATTATTAGAGTTCTATCATATTTATTGCCTATCAGGAAATCTCTTAATTTTATTTCCTGTTTTTGCAATTCTCCTTGTTTAATGTCAATTGCTTTATCTTCTTGGATAATCAAAAGTTCAAATGGCTTTTCAGAAAATAAGCCTAAATCTATAGGATAGTACTCAAGAGTGTCTTTTAATGAACTATTTGTAAAAACAAGTGCAACTACACTTTCTTTTGCTTTTTCAAATAGTATATTTTTTACCCGTGAAAGTTCATAAATTTTTTCTATCCCATAATATGTATAGAAGTACTTCTGAAAATCTATTGAATTATCGTTGTAAAAATTAGAACTATTGGATACAAATCCAAACCGAGTTTCACTATCACTCAAATCTTTCAATTTTAAAAAGAAACATTGAGATATTTGGTGTTTTCCAACAATATCTTTGGCTTTTGCTACTTTGCCATTTTCTAAAGTAACTTTATAATTATTCAAAAAAGAAATTTCATCACGATTTTCTTGTGTATCACTAATCTCGAAAAACGGAGGATTGCCAACAATGTATTTAAAAATCTTATTCCTAAATGGTATCTTTTCTTCTTCTGTGCTTAATGTATTTGCACATATTATATTTTCAAAAAAAGAATATTCGCTAAATAAGTCTATCTTATTGTTTGTCTTTAATTTGCTTGCAATATACTCTTTTATTTCAGAAGGGCTAATATCTTTGAATATCTGTAATGAAAGTGAAAATAATGTGAATCGTTGAGCTATAGTTTCTTTCTCTATACCAAATATGTTTTCAGATAACAATTTTGTTCTGAACTTTATTTTGTCAAGATTATTCTCTGGCTCCGAACCCTTGTTTTTAGATATTTCTAAAAGCTTTTGGAATGCAACTGTAAGAAACATGCCTGAGCCACAAGAAGGGTCCAAAACGCTTCCTATTTCATTTTCACATATTACATCATCAACAATTAATTGAGCTAATTTCTTAGGGGTATAATAAATGCCGTTAGCTTTTTGTTTTTCAGACAAAAACACCTCGTATACGTTACTGATAAACTCAATAGGCAAAACATCAAACTGGAAATCAAACAACCTTAACTGCCCATTGTGTGTATTAAAAGATTGAGCAATTAAGTTGCATATATTAGAAGATAGATACTTAGGTTCTACTGTTGGATGGTCAAAAAGATTATTGTTAAATATTTCATGTATTATTTTGAACAGTCTGTTTATTTCTTGTTCATTTTCAGAATATAGTAATTGTTTGTAAGTTAAAGAATCATCATTAAAGTAATGCCTATAGAAAGCCGAATTGATAATGTGGTTATCTTCCAAATATTTTATATAAAGCGTTCTATCTATTAATGCTTGTACAATTTCACTTCGTTTTTCATTATCTTGAGTAAGATTGAGTAAAGCTCCATTCAATTGATTTTTTAAAGTACTTAATGTAGATACTAATTCTTTGTCTATTCCTTTGTATTTAGATGTACTGATAAAAGAATGATAATTCAACCAAAAAGCCCCACTATCAAATTGCCAATGTTTTATTTTTTCTATTTTATCTAAATCCGCATCAGAAGCATTAAATCTCTCTAATACACTATCCTTATAACTAACCAAAGGAGAATATTTAGCATAGGATATTATTACTTCATCTTGTTCAGGAGATGCATAAAAAATTAAATCCGCATCATTCTTATTCCAAATGTATTTTCTAACAATCTCTATTTCTTCATCACTTAATGAAGAGGTAAGAAGATAAAAGGAAGTATTTGTTTGATTGGGATTTAAGTAAAAATAAACGGAATGCTGTAATTTTGCTGTTAATGCTGGATATTTTTCAAAATATAATTCCTTCGATTTTAAGTTACGATTAAAATCAAAGCCTAATTTTGAGAAAAAATCAATACCGGACATTTTTCAAGTATTTAATTAACAGTGGATGTAAATAACGGATACAAAAACAGCTATGCAAATGTAATGAAAAAACTTTTTGCTCAAAAATATTTTTGTTAACACAGAGCTAATGTAAAACGATACACAGCATTTATTAGAATCGACTGTTGCGGTTTCTGGCAAAAAGACGCTGCGGTCGCCGCCGGTTTCATGCAGCATTCGATTGCAAGCAGACGCAGCATTCGAAAATTTTGACTGCTGCGTCTCATAAGAGGGAGATGCTGCGTCCTCCCCTGCCGAGCAGAAAATAGTATGATGTTGAGTAGTCAATTGCATTGCCGTTTCGGAACACCAAGCGGTTTGCAACTGCTTTAAAAAAGGAGTTCTTTGAATTATATCTCTTTTACATGTAATCTCATTTCCGAATCCAGAAACAAGATGCCTGCATCTAACAATTCTCTCGTTAAATCGATAATTTCCTGTTCGTTAAGAACACTCATCTCCTGAACAAGGGATTTTATGGGAATCGGTTCCGAAAGGCGCCGGATAATTTCGTCGGCTAAGTCTTTCCTATATTGTTTGGTTTGTTTTTTCTCTGCTATACATACGTCGCAATGTCCGCATTTTATCAAATTTTTTTCACCGAAATATTGCAATAATAAACTGCTCCGACAAGTATCCGCCGATTGCACATAGGCTTGCATGGCGTTTTTACGTTTTTCGGCCGCTTGCTTCAAATCTTTATAATTGGCGTCGCTAATATAAACATTATTCAAGGGAACGCGCGCCGAAGTAAAAACCAGTTGTTGCTTTTTGGTTTTCTTTTTATAGACAATGATCTGTTTTTGGTTCAATATGTCGAGAACTTTAGAAACCGACTCCTCCGTACTGCCGATTCGTTTTGCCAATTCCGATTCATGAACGGGTACAAAATCGGTAAACATGCCTCCGTAAGAACGGAGCAATAACTTTATGAACGGTTCAAAGCGTTTATTTTCTACCTGGAAAATATACAATTGTTCCTTATTGATAGGAATAAATATTTTAGAAATGGCTTCTTGATAATCGGGCAGTAACAAATAGCCTTCTTTCTCTAAAAATTTAATTGCATTGAATACGAGTATTACTTTTAGGTTATAGGTATCGCAAAATCCGGCTATGTCGAAATCGAAAGATAAGTCTTCGCCGCTTCCCACCGGAACTTGGTAGTAATTACAGATGGCCTGATAAACATTCCGGATATAATTCAACTCAGGATAGCTTTGACTGAATTGCAAATCCAGATTGAGAATATCATTATTCGTGTATAATAAAATGGCGTAGGCGGTTTTTTCATCCCGTCCTCCTCTACCCGCCTCTTGAAAATAGGCTTCCGGAGAATCGGGAATATCCAAATGCGCCACAAAACGGACATCAGGTTTATCGATCCCCATGCCAAAAGCGTTGGTTGCCGCTATCACTCTCTTTTTTCCGGACATCCAAAGGTTTTGTTTGTAATCTCTTTCCTTGGGGGATAAACCGGCATGATAAAAATCCGAAGAAATCCCGTTTTTTTGCAAAAATTCCGCTATTTCCTGCGTCTGCTTCCGATTGCGGACATAAACCAGACCCGTTCCAGGCAACGCTTTTATAATCCTCAACAATCGCGACTTTTTATCTTCTTCTTTGTAAACTATATAAATCAGATTGGAGCGGTAAAAGCTTTTCCTGAATATTTGAAAATCCTTTTTAAACGAAAGTTTGCCGCATATATCTTCTATCACCTCTGTCGTAGCTGTAGCCGTTAGCGCCACGACAGGAACATCGGGATGATAAGTTCTTATTTTTGCTATCTCCAGATAAGGAGGGCGAAAATCATAACCCCATTGAGAAATACAATGCGCCTCGTCTACAGCAATAAGACCGATCTTCATTTGTTTGAAATGTTCGAGGAAAGCGGGACTTTTCAAGCGTTCGGGAGAAACGTATAAAAACTTTACTTTAGCATAAACGGATTGATTTAGCGACAAATCAATTTCATAAGAATTCATCCCGGAAAAAATAGCCGTGGCGGGAATTCCCTTTTTTTTCAGGGCTTCTACCTGATCTTTCATTAAGGCAATTAACGGGGAAATTACCAGACATAAGCCTTCTTTTACCAAACCCGGTATTTGATAGCAAATCGACTTGCCTCCTCCCGTAGGCAATAGAGCCAACGTATCTTTCCTTTGCAATACCGAATTAATAATATCTTCCTGCAAAGGCCGGAAGGCATCATATCCCCAATATTGTTTCAGTAAGCTATGTATGGATTCTTGCATGAATAAACGATTGAATGAGGCGCTTGGTCAATAATACGTAGTTCTTTGACAATTTGTTCCTTAGTAACCAACTAATCATTACTGAAAAGGTATAAAGACACAAAATTCGTATAAGTTAGGACGTGATTTTAAGTCATGCCTTGACTGGACTATCAAATAAAAGTAAGAATGCTACTCTTCTTCTTCTTCCATATCCATATCCTGAGGAGTTTCTTCTTCCTGGGTATTGCGGAACAATGCCTCGAAAGGCTTTTTCATTACGTATTCCCCATATTTATTCAGCTTATAGGCTTTATAATAATCTCCGTCTACCTCAAAAACGCCCGGCTCTCCCGATTTTGCAGGATAAAAATATTTTGACAACTCTTCCTCCTGTATACGCTTGCCGATAAAAATCGTATCTACCTGGGCCGCATTAATGGCCGCTTCTATACCCACCGTAACTTTGGATCTTATTTTTTTGGTCCGGAGGGGCTTATATTCTATCCCCCCTTTTTCGGAATAGGTCTTGCCAATAATGCGAATATCATTCTCCGTTTGTTCTTCCCTTGTTGCAAAGCGGACAAATATAGAATCGGGCAAAGGTTGTTTACACTCGCCATATTTCAATGTTCGATTGCTTCGTAATATAATGTAGCCTGCTTGTACAAGAATTTGCTTTTTGTGCGGAATCAGAAAATAATTTTCTATAATCGGCTTATAGTCCAAATGTTCTTCTACCGTAAAGTCCAAATCGGTAATACAATCGTCTTTTGTGCCTATAA
This sequence comes from Bacteroidales bacterium, assembly GCA_031553195.1. Taxonomy (GTDB): domain Bacteria; phylum Bacteroidota; class Bacteroidia; order Bacteroidales; family P3; genus JAVBLV01. The sequence continues at coordinate 19,627 of JAVBLV010000014.1, read as the reverse complement.
TCTGTTGGAAGCAGCCTTTAGATAATATGGTCGTACTATAAGGAGTCCGTATTATGGTGTCTCTTCGCGGAATATAACAATTATTAAACTTGCCTACGCAGGCCTCCATGTCTTCCTCGAAAGTGACCAACACTTTTCCGAACAGAGATATTTTTTGGGTATATTTAGTTTCTTTTTCGGGTTTCCCGTATAACGAAACCCATTTAAAGTCCACAGGAACGCGGTACCTCAACATTTCTTGTTGTTCCCCTAAGCAGGAATGCATATATGTGCTGGGAGCAATCCTTATCATAAACTCCGCTTTAGACCGGGACGTAAAATAATGGTACACCGCTTCGGTACGATCTTTTGCCAATGTATTATTATTTTCCGTTAATTCTTTACCATCATCGAAACCGGTGATGGTAATTTTATAAAATCGCGGATTTTTATTAGAGAAACCGATGTTATAAGCAGAATCAAGAATATCTATTGCATCTAATGCATAACGGCTCGTGCCTTCTTCGAAACTTACAATCACTTCAAATTTGACAGGCGAAGCAATCTCTGCGGCCGTCGGTCTCCCACCGCCTGGTTTTCTAGGAATAAATATCCCATTTTGGGCAACCAAAACCTGCATTCCCAATAGAAACATTATTAAAAAAAATATTTTATTTTTCATGCGGATATTCTTATTTAATTTCATTTACAAATCATCTTGATTCTATATGCCTACCTATTGAACAAAACTTGCGACAAGACTGATTTCTTTGCCCTATAAAGTTTTATCCTTTACTAATCAACTCTTTTACAATATCGTCAACGCTAATCCCATCGGCTTCGGCGCTATAATTTTTCACAATACGGTGACGCAATATTTCAGGAGCCACTTTTTTTACATCTTCAATATCGGGCGAAAATTTCCCATTCAGGGCGGCATGTGTTTTTGCGCCGAGAATCAAATATTGCGAAGCACGAGGCCCTGCTCCCCATGAAATATACTTTTCCGCCAATCCGTTACTCTGAGCATTTGTCCCCACCCGCGTATAAGAAACCAGTTTTACGGCATATTGGTAAACATTGTCAGGTACAGGTATTTGTCTGATAATATGCTGATACCTAAGAATCTCTTCGGCCGATAATATTACCTTTAGATTTTCTACCTTATCAACAGTAGTCGTTTTTACAATCTGGAGTTCTTCTTCGAATGAAGGGTAGTCGAGTTTTATATTAAACATAAAACGGTCGAGTTGCGCCTCTGGCAAAGGATAGGTTCCCTCCTGCTCAATCGGGTTCTGTGTGGCCAATACAAAAAAAGGTTCTGTTAGTTTATGCGTAATTCCCGAAATAGTCACCGATTTTTCCTGCATAGCCTCTAAAAGAGCCGCTTGGGTTTTAGGAGGCGTCCGGTTGATTTCATCAGCCAATATGATATTGGCAAAAACAGGTCCTTTAATAAATTTAAATTGACGGTTTTCATCCAGTATTTCAGCTCCGGTAATATCCGAAGGCATCAAATCCGGCGTAAACTGTATGCGGCTGTATTGAAGTCCCAACACCCGCGACAGCGTACTAACAATCAACGTTTTTGCCAAACCCGGAACGCCTATTAAAAGGCAATGTCCCCGACTAAATATAGAAATGATGATGCTTTCTATAACTGCATCCTGACCTACAATAATTTTACCAATTTCTTTTCTCAATTCGAGGGCTTTCCCTTGTAATGCCTCAATCATTTCAACTTCAGAAACTTGTCCCATAAATACAAATTATTTTTTTATCTTTTTATCCATTCAAATTCAAAATCGCAACTTTTATACTCGTCCGAAATTTTGATATACGTCTGAGCAATAACTTTCTTGGCCCATTTCTTTATTTCATTATCCTGGGCTTCGCGTAAAGCGGCGTCGTATATCAAACTATAATCGTCGTTCATATTAGCCTTATGTTCTTTGATTTTTGTTTTCAGAAATAAGACTCTATATGCATCCTGATTCATATCATTCTTTGTAAGCAAAGGCGGCGTTATATCCCCTTCTTCCATTTTATCAAAACCATTATACTGCAAATATTCTTTTGCCATTGCCAACGACATTTTCGAGGAACCGTCCCTTGGATTGGTAATTAAACCTCCGTTTGTTTTGCTTGCGTCGTCAGAAAACATTAAAGCGGCTTCTTCGAAAGTATATTTTTTGTTTTTCACTAAAATAGAAATACTATCCAAAAAGAATTTCGCCTTTTGTAAATCTAAAGGCGAGACCTTAGGAATCATCAATATATGTCTTGCATTCACAAAGTCGCCTCTTCGCTCTATCAACTGTATTATGTGAAATCCATACCGGGTTTCTATAATCGGCGAAATCTCTCCCGGTTTTAATCCAAAGGCAGTCGCCTCAAATTCGCTTACCATTTCTCCTCTTGTAAAGAGGCCTAATTCTCCGCCCTTTTTGGCCGTTCCGGGATCTTCAGAATAAAGAGCCGCCAGCGTTGCAAATTTCTCCCCTTGCACAATCCGTTCTCTTAGCCTGTTCAAATCCGCCCTCACTCTCTCCCTTTCCTCATGGCTTATTTCGGGATTTTTCATGATTTGCAAGATTTCGTAACTTGATTCTATGGTTTCAACGCTATCTTTGGTCAATCGGGTAAAAAATTCTGCCACTTCTTTAGGGGTTACTTTTACATCTTTTGTAATCTTATCCCTAATTTGTTGTATCATGATGTTTTCCCTGAAAGGTTCCCTGTAAGTATCCTTTAATTCTTCTATTGATTTACCAGCTTCTTTTTCAAGCGCTTCCTTCGATCCGTAGTTCCTAATCATCATACGAATACGCTGATCTAACTCAGCGTCGACTTTTTCGTCTTCGACAACCACGCTATCTAAATTCGCCTGATGTAACATCAGTTTCGTTTCCAAAAGTCTTTCCAATATTTCGCAACGAGTGGAAAATGCATTTTCGTTTCCTCTTTGAAGGCGGATTTGAGAATAATTGGATTCAATATCAGAAAGTTTAATGATATTTTTTCCTACGATCCCCACTACTTGATCTATCACTACTTTTTTATCCTGACCTTTTTCTTCTTCCTGGGAAAAAGCGATAACATGCATAAACATTATTATCAAGGCAAATACAAAACTTTTGTTTTTCATTCGTTCTAGCTTTATAAGTGATTGCATTTTATTTTTGAAGATTTATAAGAGGTTGTTTTAAAATTTTTCTCTGAAGTATTTTGAGTCTAAAAATGCGCTTTTTTGTCGGAATTTTTACCAAATAGCGCTACTATTCTTGAAAAATCCCGCCTGCAAACTTGCTATTTTTATCTCTCAAAATCTTTTCTATAAAAATTTAAACAACCTCTTAGTGATTCCGGTATTACTTTTCAGGCGCCAGAATCTTAATCAGTCGAGGATATTAATCGTTTATAATTTCAATTTGTTTTTTCAATTCGGCTTCCTTCAGCAATTCCTGATGCATTTTAGTTGCCAATTCAACTTTCCTTTTATTAATTATAATTGCTTTTATGTTCTCTTTTTCAAGGCTTAAAGGAGAATTCGAATCCCTGATTTTAAAGTCGACAATACGAGCAATGTAGGCATAATTATTATCTACAATATCAACATTTCTATTATTCTGTAAAAATAATTCCTGATTATAGGTTTCTATCGGAATTTCTTTTAACAGATCGTTGAACAACAACCACTTTTGATCATCTAAATAAAAATTAACGCCTGAGGAAGCCGCTATTTTATCCAATTCCAATTTGCTTTTTTCATCTATCGCCGACCTAAAAAGCAATTTCTTAACCGAATTGATAGCAACTGTCGAATTTTTATCCAACTTAACGTACAAGACCTTAATAATATTATCTTTCAATAAAAAGTTATCTTTATTTTCTTGATAATAAGTTTCAATTTCTTCGTTCGAAACAACCGTATCCAATAACTTGTCTATAATTTGCCTTTCATATTCATAAACAATCAAAGAATTTTTATAATCTTCCAATTGCCTTTCGAATTTTTCATCTACGTTTTTCCTCGCTTTATTAATAATTACCATCTCCTTAATCCACTGCTGGATATAACTCTGAACAAACGCGGCGCTATCTTCCCCATATAAGCCCTCGGGTATAATATCTTTTATATCGGATTTATATAAATAATCATCATACACCCTCGCAATCGGTTGTTTATCGTTGCGGCTCCGGCAAGACAACTGTCCCAAGACAATCAAGCCAATAAAAAGATAAACAAGAAATTTATTTTCCCTCATTGATATCCGGAATTTACAAGAGATACAAAATTATTTTAAATCATACATAATTCTAACGAAGGGTTTCCAATAGTTGGGTATTTATAGAATAAGGATATTTCGCCCGCAAAGATTTTATCCATTCTTTTTCCAGGTATTCTTGATAGTTATTTGTATAATAACCTTTTGCTTCATCCAATGATTTCAATTCCGGAGGCAATATCTTATGTATAAGAAATATTTCATATGAATCATTTTCCATTGGAATAGCCTTGCTTACCCCTTCTTTCCAATCTATTTTACTAAAAGATTCCAACCCATCTTTTTCGTATTTTCCCCAACTAAATTGAATATCTTTTGTCGCATCGGCATTTTTATTTACTTTAGCGTTCAGCAGGTCGAATATTTCAGAATCTGCCAGTTTCTCCTTGAATCCTTTATTCATTATATTTACAGCTTTATCCGGAGCGATACACTTATTTTCAAATTTCCAGATTGTTACGTCCGCCCTTTCATTCCACATATAATAATTGTCTTCTTCTTTCAATTGAGCGCCATGAGAAAATTTGACAAAATGACTGTTTTTGGTATCATTATAGAACTTTTCCAATCCTGCCGTATCTAATATAGATTTTAACCAAACCATTTTTTCATTAATGTCGAAGATTAATAATCCTTCTCTATAGTTTTGTAATGTTTGTTTTATATCCGGATATTTTTCCCCTAAATGAGATTTGACCGCTTCTTTACAAGCTTTTAGCAAAAGAGACCGATACTTCATATCTACGCGATAACTCAATATACTTGAGGTATATACATCTCCCTGCGACATTTTTATATTCTCTGCAAGATCTTTCTGCGTACATGATTTTCCATCTATAACAAACAACGCTTTCGAAAGATCAATCGTTTTGGGATAATCCCATGTTTTTGTGTTGATTGAATCGTTCATCAAATTTTTAATGGTTTCCAATCCTTTTCTATCTTCTTTTAGGCCATACTCTTTGCCCGCTTTTCTCATAAAACAATCGTTTACGATTTCTATTCTGTTGGTGTAAGAAATTTTCCTTTTAAAAGAACTTTCGATTGTCTCAAAAGGAGGAACGCTTGATTTTTCCATCACCAATATAATATGGTATCCGAATTTTGTTCTAAAAGGACTAGAATATTCCCCTTCTCTCAGTTTTGCCGCTTTTTCCAAATAGTCGGGCGGCATTTGATTGGGGAGCATACTCGGCAACAGTCCCCCTTTTGTTGAAGTATTGGCGTCTTGACTATAATTTCTTGCCACCTCGTCAAAAAACCGGCCTCCTTCCAGATTTTCATATGCCATCATTATTTTAGAATATGCCATTGACGAATCTTCCTTCTCATCAACGCCAATCCAGACATGTTTCAATTTTGTATTTCCCCAAGAGTCAAGGGCGCCCGTCTTTTTAATTATATGATACCCATACCTTGTTCTGACAGGCATGGAAATCTCTCCCACAGCCATATTATAAATAGCGTCTTCAAAGGGAAGCTCCATATCTAATACTGTAAAATATCCTAAATCTCCTCCATTTCCATTCATAATACTCCCTGTTCTCGGATCTTTTTGCGGAACGGCCGACGGATCTTCGGAATATTCCACCGCCAATTTTTCGAAATCTTCTCCCTTTAACGCCTTTTTCCTAATATCCATTGCCCTCTTATACACCTTCACAGAATCCGGATCTTCCAATTCTATCTTAAATAAAATATGACTAGCCCTTACATTTGTCTTTGAGCGGTTATAGTACATATTGGCCAATGCATTCATACAACTGTCGTCTGTCAAATAGGGTTCGGTTACCTGATAATCGTATACGGAATATTCGTCTCTGAATTTCTTCAGCGTATCCAATCCGAGTTTTTCCGCTTCTTTTATTTTAAGCTTAAAGTTTATGAACAAGTCCAGATAGTTTTTAAAATCGGCCTTATCAAATTTAGCAGACGAGTTTTGACTTGCCTTTTTATATAAATCCAATAATTGAGACGCGGTATACTTCTCTCCAGCCACATTTACCAATATAGAATCTTTATTGTTTTGAGCATACGTAACCTGGAAGCCTAATAATACAGTCCACAAAATTAATTTTAACAGACGTAACCTTTTCATAATGTATGAATCTATCTAATATTTAAATTTTTAATAGCGTTGATCGTCGCTTTTATTTATCTCGAATAATTAGGAGCTTCGCGAGTAATCGTAATATCATGCGGATGGCTTTCAGCGTAGCCTCCCGTTGTTATTTTTATAAATCTCGCTTGTTGCAGGGCGGCAATATCTTTCGAACCGGTATAGCCCATGCCGGCCCTTAATCCGCCTATTAATTGAAAAACGACTTCCGAAACGGTTCCTTTATAAGGAACGCGTCCTACAATACCTTCTGGAACAAGTTTCTTTATATCATCCTCCATATCCTGAAAATAGCGATCTTTAGATCCCTGTTGCATGGCTTCTATGGATCCCATGCCGCGATAAGATTTGTATTTTCTACCTTCGAATATAATCGTATCGCCCGGAGATTCTTCCACGCCGGCAAATAAAGAACCTGCCATAATAGAATCGGCGCCGGCAGCCAATGCCTTTACAATATCGCCTGAATAGCGAATTCCTCCGTCGGCAATAATAGGAATATCCGTTCCTTTTAAGGCTTTATATACCAAATGAATTGCAGATAATTGCGGGACTCCGATACCGGCAATAATACGCGTTGTACAAATAGAACCCGGTCCTATGCCCACTTTTACCGCATCGGCTCCCGCTTTGGCAAGCGCCATAGCCGCTTCCCCTGTTGCTATGTTTCCCACAATTACGTCGATATTCGGGAAACGCTTTTTCACTTGTTTCGTTATTTCAATTACATTCATAGAATGGCCATGCGCAGAATCTATTACTACTGCGTCGACGCCCACTTGTATAAGTTCCTGTACCCGTTCTAATGTGTTCGACGCAACGCCCACTGCCGCCGCCACCCGTAAACGCCCTTTGTCGTCTTTGCAAGCATTGGGTCTTTCTTTCAGTTTTATAATATCTCTGTAAGTAATTAATCCAACAAGTTTTCCCTCGCTATTAACAACCGGAAGCTTTTCAATACGATGTTGTTGCAAGATATCCGCCGCCTTTTCGAAGTCTGTAAATTCCGATGTGGTAACCACCTTCTTTGTCATAACCTCTACAATAGGACGACGCGCATCTTTTTCAAAACGAAGATCGCGGTTAGTCACAATCCCTAACAATTGATTTTCAACATCTACTACCGGAATGCCTCCAATGCCATATTCTTTAATAACATTGAGCGCATCCTGTACAACTGCATCTTGAGTTAAAGTAATCGGATTGATTATCATCCCGTTTTCAGCCCTCTTCACCTTTGCTACCTCATGAACCTGCTGTTCGATGGTCATATTTTTATGGATGACGCCAATGCCTCCTTCCTGAGCCATGGCAATAGCCATTTTAGCTTCCGTAACAGTATCCATAGCCGCTGAAACGAGAGGTATATTAATTTTGATATTGCGGCTAAACCGAGAGGTAATATTTGCATCCCGGGGAAGTACGTCCGAATATGCAGGCGCGAGCAATACATCGTCGTATGTTAATCCCTCTCCTATTAATTTTGAGCTGTCTGAAAACATAATATCAAATTTTAATGCAAAAATATCACTTTTTAGCGAGTTTTAAAAACTCTTTTCTGCAAGGGAATTTGAGAGGTTGTCTAAAAATTTTTCTATGAAGTATTTTTAAGCTAAAAATGCTCTTTTTTGTCGGAATTTTTACCAAATAGCGCTACTATTCTTGAAAAACTCCGTCTGCAAACTCGCTATTGTTATCTCTCAAAATCTTTTCCATAAAAATTTAGACAATCTCTGAGTTCTTGTATTTTCCTACCTGCAATTTATCTTTTTTTCCTTTTCGGTCAATACAAGAAAAGGCAGATTGTTTTAAATCCAACAACCTGCCTTTCCATTCTCTGTTTCTATCTTAGAAATTAACTTTTGCCGTTTTGAAGCTTCCCTCAAGAGAGTAAGGGAGACCTCCTAACAAAAGGGTCGCTATTCCGGTCAGGTCTAAATCCTTAATATCCTTCCCATTTATACCGGTTCCACTAAAAGTCCCTTGGATAATATTATCGGTAATACTTGTTATATTAATACTTCCATTAATCATAATTACATATTCGTCTTCAGAGAAATAAACGATAACCGTATTAGATAAAATTTTAGAATAATCTCCTCCCAACAAAGCGCTTGCATTAATCGAGACTCCGAAATTACCCACAGCCTTTCCTTGTACCATGATCGTCATAGTGGGTTTTTGGCTGGTTATATTTGACGCTGCAATAACCGTATAGGCCGTATCGCCGCTATTGGATTTCGAAGTTGCAGCGGCAACAGAAAATGTATACGGCGTTACTTCTCCGTTTTTCGTAACGTTTACATTGGCCATTTGAAGAATGTCCGAAACCGGATTTTCCTTATCTTCGCATCCCACAAAAGAAAACAAAATTCCTCCTGCAAAAAAGAATGCCATTATTATCTTTTTCATATCTGTTTTATGTTTTTAATTAACTTATTTGGACTATCATCTTTTTTGCAAAAATACTACATTTTTGATAAATATCTGCATTCGGTAAGACAAAAGACGAAAGGAGGTAAAGCCAAGCCAGAGTTTATTTTGAGGTCATGTAGTATTTTTCGTCATTAATTATATGTATTTTTGTATGCAAAAAATATTAATCTTTTTTCCATTTGAAGAATTTTATTCATAGAAATACACTGCTTTTAGCCATTATCGGTTTGGTAATCGTTTCCTGCGCCAATAGATCCTATCCTCCGGGAGGGCCTGTAGATAACACTCCTCCCGTACTTCTTGAAGCGCAACCGCCTCAAGGTTCCCTGCTTTTTAAGGGGAATACTATTCAGCTTCACTTTAATGAGTATTTGCAATTCAATAATATTCAAACGGAATTTCTTTGTTCCCCGCCTTTGGAAAACAGACCGGAAATAAAGCTTTCGGGGAAAACAGTCAAAGTAATATTTCGCGAAGAACTAAAACCAGACCTTACCTATCGATTATATTTCGGGAATGCTATCGTCGACAACAACGAGAGAAATGTTTTCCGTAATTTTTCCTATGTTTTTTCTACGGGAAACGCTCTAGACTCGATGCTTATCGAAGGTCGCGTCTATAATGCGTTCAGTTTGAAGCCTGAATTGGGCGCGATAGTTGCATTGTATACGAAAAACGAAGATTCTATTGTCGCGAAAGAGAAACCTTATTATGTTTCGCGCACCGATAGCTCTGGTTTTTTTTCCATTCCCTATTTGCAAAATCAAGCCTATAAAATATTTGTTTTACGCGACCTGAACAGTAATTTGAAATATGATTTGGCAACCGAAGAAATTGCATTTGCGCAAAAGCAGGTTCTCCCATGGCTAAAACATTCATTCGACAGCGATTCAACAGCGTACAAACCCGAATCTTTATTTTTATTTCTCCCTGAGTCAGAAGAAATTCAACGCCTCGTATCTTCCTCTTTCGTACAAGATAATCATTTGTTAATTATATCCAAATATCCTCTGGTTTCGCCAAAGATTGCCATTCTGCCTCCGCATCAGAACCTTTCTTTTGTTTCGGAATTTTCATCAAAAGCAGACAGCCTTCATATTTGGATAAAAGACAGTAATTTAATCGACACAATTTTCTTTACTCTAAGCGATGCAGGTAGCAAACTTTCAGACACCACTTTAAAAATTGTCAGGGATCAATCGAAAAAAGGAAAGGTTAGTATAATGTCTTCTAACTTTTCTTCAAAACATGCTTATTTTAAACCTTTAGAACTGACCTTTACCAATCCTTTGCAAAAAGCGGACAGCCTACATGCCGTCCAAATCATTTATGAAAACGACACATTATATCCTGCTATATCCATTATTGATACCATTAGAAGAAAGGCGCGGATAAACTACTCTCTAAAGGAGGGAGCAGAATATAAAATAATTATCTTCGGAAATCGTTTTACGGATATTTACGGTCAAACTAATGATACGCTTCAATTTACAGCAAAGGTTGATACTCCCGAAGATTATGGCGACATGTTTTTCTCTTTTGGATCAAAAGAGGAAGAATGCCAGTATATTATACAATTACTCGACGAAAGAGAAAATATTCTATCGGAATTTATTGTAAATAAAGAAAATAAACTATCGTTTGAACATCTTAATCCGGGAAATTACCGTATCAAAATAATTGAAGACAAAAACAATAATGGGAAATGGGATTCAGGGGATTACTGGTTAAAAAAAGCGCCTGAAACGGTGCGATTTTTTCCCAAGCCCATTACGATACGAGCCAATTGGATACTGGAAGAAAACTTTCAATGGGAAACTGTTGAATAGCCAAAGCCGACAACCATCTGAATCAGTCCGATTAAAACATTCAAATTTTCAACTATTTACCACTAAAACAAGTACGTCATGCAGGAGAATTTATACGGAAAAACGCTGGATGAATTGCAGGAAATCTGTAAACTGCATGCTCTCCCTTCTTTTACGGCAAAACAAATAACGGATTGGCTTTACAAAAAACATTGCCGTTCTTTTGACGAGATGAGCAATCTTTCGTTGAAAGTAAGGGAAATATTGAAAACCGAGTATATTATCCGGCTTTCTTCGCCGGTTGGCGAACAAATTTCGGCAGACGGCACAAAAAAATATTTGTTTACAACCGTAAATAATCATTTTATAGAAACCGTATTTATTCCCGACAATGATAGGGCGACGGTTTGCGTATCTTCCCAGGCAGGATGCAAAATGAATTGTCTTTTTTGTATGACCGGAAAACAGGGTTTTCAAGAAAATCTTTCTACAGGAGAAATTTTAAATCAGATCCGTAGTTTACCCGAATTTGATAAGCTGACAAATATCGTTTTTATGGGCATGGGAGAACCTTTTGATAACTATGAGACGCTACTAAAAGCGTTGACCATTCTTACTTCGGAATGGGGATACGCTTGGAGCCCAAGACGAATTACCGTTTCTACAATCGGAATTATTCCTATCCTTAAGCGTTTTATTAAAGAATCGGAATGCCATCTGGCTGTCAGCCTTCATTCGGCTTTTCCCGAAAATCGTTTACAAATTATGCCTTTGGAAAAGAGTTACCCTATGCATGAAATTATCCGGACCCTCAAACAACATAATTGGCATGGACAAAGACGCTTATCTTTTGAATACATTATGTTTGCCGGAATTAACGACACGCTTTCGGATTGCAGGGAACTTATCCGGTTGCTGAAAGGTTTGGAATGTCAGGTTAACCTGATTCGTTATCATAACATACCTGAAATAAATTTAAAGGGCGTCGATTACGAAACCATGCTTATTTTTCGCGATACGCTGAACCGCGCGGGGATCTTAACCACCGTCAGAGTTTCGCGCGGCGAGGATATTATGGCGGCTTGCGGAATGCTTTCCGGTTTGAAAAGCCCCATGACTTAATTCGGAATTCGTCAATTATATTTATTCTATTTAGTAACTGTTTGAAAATTTCTCTATGTAGTATTTTGGATCTAAAAACGCTCTTTTTTACCAAAATTTTACTAAATAGTGTCTGTTGGAAAACCATCTAACACATTATTTATGAACAGGTAGAAGCCGAAAACTCATGTTGAATCTTTTCTATAAAAACGATACTTGTATTACAAAAAATCGTATATTTGCGTGTAAATCAAATTTTTAATTATCTGGGAGCAGATAAAGTTTCAAAAGATTTCCAATATGAGAAAAAGATTCGAACTTCAATTGAGCCTTGGACAAACCCTAATTGGCGAAATCCGCATCAATCCCAAAAGTAAAAATGCGCTGGATCAATTAATTGCGGCACTGAAAGAGATTTACCTCAACAATGAATATAACGAAAAGATATTCAGTGTTGTAGAGAAGCATTTATCTCGTTCAGACCGCAATAACGGGCGTCCGGGCATGAATATTTGGACAATTTTTGTGTTGGCTCAGGCTCGTATGTGTTTGAATTTGAGCTATGACATGTTGCATCATATTTCCAACAACGATTTATTGTTGCGTTAATTGCTGGGCATCAACGATGAGTTCGGACAGAAGTATATCGAATTTGAATATCAGAACATTTACGACAATGTGAGCCGACTCGGCGAAGAGATGCTTGTCGAAATCAATGACATCATTGTCGATTTCGGCCATCAGGAAGTGTTTAAAAAAAAAGAAACCACAGCATTGCACTTAAAAACGGATAGCTTTGTGCTGGAAGCAATGTACATTTTCCAACCGATTACAATTTATTGTGGGACTGCGCCCGTAAAAGCCTTTACACTGTATCTTTTTTTCTTAAAAAATATCCACAAATTCAAGGATGGCGTAAGATAAAGAGATGGAATTCAAAGCTCAAAAGCCTGATGCACAATGTAGGAAGAATCAGTAGCAGCGGTGGCAAAAATAAAGAGGGGAAGTTGCAGAAAATCACCCTGTTATATCTCGAAAAAGCCCATTTACTATTATCAAAACTGAATCTTGAGAGGCAAAATTTTCCGTTTGAAGATATTGCTAATATAGCAGAACATTACAACCTGGAACGCTATATATCATTATTAATCAAGCATATTGATCTGGTCGATCGACGCATCCTGAAAGGAGAGACCATTCCTCACCATGAAAAAATGATGTCTATCTTTGAAACCTGTACCGAATGGGTTGCCAAAGGGAAATCGCGTCCATCGGTAGAACTGGGCAAAAAAGTATCCGTGACCAGCGATCAGTTCAATTTAATTGTGTATCATAAGGTTATGAACAATGAACAAGACCGTGATATCGTTTTGGAAATAAGCGATGAAATATTAAAGAAACACCAAATAGCTTCCATAAGTTTTGACAAAGGCCATTGGAACAGCGACAATAAGAAGCTATTGGAATTGGAAATACCGTTGGTAATACTTCCCAAGCTCGGAAAACACACTGCCAAAGAAAAAGAGATGGAAGACAGTAAGTTTTTTAAACGGCTGAAAAACAAACATTCAGCGTTAGAATCCAACATCAACGAATTAGAACATCTCGGTTTAGATCGTTGTCCGGATCGCAACTACCACCACTTCAAAACATATATTGCATTGGGCATTTGCGCCTACAACCTGAAAAAAATCGGCAAAAAAATACTGGAAAACCAGCTTAAAGCCTTATCGGGGAAAAGAGCAGCATAACACGACCGTTGCCGGATTTTTTTTAATAAATTTGAAGAAAATGAGGAGTTTTCTTGGGCAAAGCCATGGTCTAAAAAGAATGAAATCAACAAATTATCGCACAGCATCCCTCCTGCTCCAAAAAAATACCGTTCAAAAAAGTAAAAATTATAAAAATCAGCCCACTTTCAACCAATGTAAAAATCAAAATTTTGAAAAATAGAGGGTCTTCTTAGAGGCACTAATTACTAATTTCCCTCCCTTTGCTGCGGGCTAGCCGCTTCCATCCCTTGCGCGGAGATTCAGTTATCAAGTTGTGCGTTAAAAGCGTTTTGCGTTCATATTCTAAAATTTACAGTTCGCTTTCATCCGGACACGCAGGGAAATATTTTTTCTCACGTGTGCAAATTTATCCGGATACGTGTGTAAATATTTTTTCTCACGTATGTAAATTTATTCGGACACGCAGAGAAATATTTTTTCCCACGTATGCAGATTTAGGATCAGCGTAAAAAACAGGTGGAGATAATTTTTAATGTTTCTATCATAATGGTAAGAATGTAATAGACTGCATTGTGACCTTTCTTTTGCCTTGACGCAAAAGAAACAAAAAGTCAAGTCTGACGACAGATATGCTAAAAAAATCATTCGTTACGGCTAAACAAAATAACTCGCCCGTCAAGTTTTGTTACTTCATTTAATAAATAATTAACATCGTCAAATTACTTCCCGAAAGGAGGCTTCGAACAAAATTTTGTTTTTACCGCCGTCACTACAGATTTTCCTTAACGCTATCTGTCGTAGGCCGTTATTGGCGCTGCCTTATTCAAGCGCAGCCGGTAGGCGGAGCGCGTTTAAATCCTCAAGCCTTTTTTGGTTCTCTTTTGAGCTTCAAAAAGAACAAGAAAAAAACACCCCGCTAAGAGGTTGTTTAAAAATTGTAACTATTCAGCCCCTAATTCCAAATGAATAAAAAGGCCTAACTTTGTAAAAAAAACATTTTGACATCCGAACAAAAGGAAATAGAAGAATTAAAAGCATTAGTGTCTTCACTTCTTGCTCGAATAGCCGAGATGGAAGCAGAAATTTCTCGCTTGAAATCGCCCAGGAAGGATAGCAGCAATAGTTCTATTCCACCCTCAAGTGATCCTTTTCGTAACAAAAAAACAGAAAGCCTGCGCATCCAGAGTACCAACAAACCCGGCGGTCAATCAGGCCATCCGGGAAACGCCTTGCTCATGGTGGAACATCCCACGGAGGCGGTCCATCATATTCCTGACTACTGTTCTGTTTGCGGCTGTTCGTTACAGTCTGCCAGTCCCCATTTTTTGGACAAACGTCAACTGATCGATATTCCGGCCATTGCACTGGCCATCATAGAACACCATATTTTTGAAAAGCGCTGTAGTTGCGGTCATTGTCAAGTATAGGAAATACCTGTTACTGTTTCTTTACTGCTATGATGTACCGCCTGATAATAATGGATCTGAACGGGCGGTAAGAAACTTCAAGGTAAAACAAAAAATTTCAGGACCCTTCCGATCTGCCAAAGGCGCCGAGGACTACGCTGTCATTCGCTCAATTATTGACACCTCTATCAAAAATGGACAAAATGGTTTAAACACATTAAAGATAATTGCCCAGGCTGAATAGTTACGATTATTTTTAGGCTCAAAATACTTCATGGAAAAATTTTTAGACAACCTCTAAAATAATCCCACAATTTTTCCGGTATCATCTATATCAATTTGTTCGGCAGAAGGAGTATCCGGCAGGCCGGGCATTCTCATAATACTTCCGGCAATAGGAATGATAAATCCTGCGCCGGATGCCAGTTCGACTTCTCGTATTTTGAAAACAAAGTCTTTGGGACAACCTTTCAAATCGGGATTATCTGATATGGATTTTTGCGTTTTGGCCATGCAAACAGGCAAATGTCCCCAACCCAACTTTTCGATTTTTTCTAATTCTGATTTTGCCTGAAGAGTATATTCAACGCTGCTTGCACCATAAAGTTTCTTTGCCAGTAATTCTATTTTTTCTTTTGGCGTCGTTTCTAATTTATATGCAGGCGTAAATTCAGATTCATTTTTATTGATATCGTCAATCAGCACTTCAGCTAATCCGACGGCGCCTTCTCCTCCTTTTTCCCAGTTTTCGGTAAGGGCAATCTTAACTCCTTTTTGTTGCATTTGCTCTTCCAATAAATGGATTTCTTCTTCCGTATCGGTCGAAAATTTATTGATGGCGACAATGGGATTCATTCCGA
This sequence comes from Bacteroidales bacterium, assembly GCA_031553195.1. Classification (GTDB taxonomy): domain Bacteria; phylum Bacteroidota; class Bacteroidia; order Bacteroidales; family P3; genus JAVBLV01. Next base: position 3,896 of record JAVBLV010000014.1, on the reverse strand, counting down.
AACTGCGAATGATTTCTATATGTTTTTCCAGATTCTCCAGGCCTTTCTTTAGCGCTTGGAGATCGGGTTGTTTCAGGTCTTTGAGTTTTACCCCGCCATGGTATTTTAGCGCGCGGATGGTTGCAACAAGAATTGTGGCCGAGGGTTTTAGCTTGGCTTTCCGGCATTTGATATCGAAGAACTTTTCGGCGCCCAATTCAGAGGCAAATCCGGCTTCGGTAACGACTATTTCGGATAGCGAAAGGGCTAGCTTTGTCGCCAATATGGTATTGGTTCCTTGGGCTATGTTGGCGAAGGGGCCTCCATGAATGATCGCGGGCGTTCCTTCTAAAGTCTGTACCAAATTGGGCTTAATTGCATTTTTGAGCAATGCCGCCATCGCGCCTTGGGCTTTTAGATCTTTTGCATAAACAGGAGTTCCTTCGTGGGTATAGCCTATGAAAATATTGGCTAAACGTTCTTTCAATTCGCTCAAACTTTCGGACATGCATAAAATGGCCATTACTTCCGAAGCCGCCGTAATATCGAATCCCGCCTGGCGCGGAACGCCTTGCGTGCTTCCTCCTAAGCCAATTACAATATCTCTTAAAGAACGATCGTTCATATCCATTACCCTTGGCCATACAATAGTTCTGGGGTCTATGTTCAAATTGTTTGTCTTGCTTTGTATGTTGTTATCAATTAAAGCCGACAAAAGGTTGTGCGCCTTCTCAACCGCAGACATATCGCCTGTGAAATGTAAATTAATGTCTTCCATCGGCAATACTTGAGAGTAACCGCCTCCCGCCGCGCCGCCTTTCACTCCAAAAACGGGACCTAACGAAGGTTCGCGAAGAACTACCGTCGCTTTTTTACCGATCTTATTCAAGGCTTGCGCAACGCCTATGGAAGTAGTGGTTTTACCTTCTCCTGCCGGAGTAGGCGTAATGGCGGTTACCAAAACCAGAGGCGTTTTCGAAGCTTTTTCTTCATTTATCAAATGTAATGGAAGCTTGGCCTTGTATTTTCCATACAATTCTAATTCATTTTTATTTATATTCAATTGGCCGGCTATCTCTTCAATATGTTTCAATTGAATGCTTTGCGCTATTTCTATATCTGATTTCATAATGTTCGTTTTTTAATTGAAAGTTGAGAGTGTTTTTACCTTGAAGGATTGAATAATTGAATAATTGAAGGATTGAAAGATTCAGTAATTCAATAACTCAGTAATTCAGTAATTCAATAACTCAATAATTTATGTCTAACTATTTCTTTATTTCGCTATTCACCATTGACTTATTCACGTTTATAACAACGCCAACCGAAATAAGCTCCCGGCTGGCGCGGCTTTTTTATTTTAGCAATGAAAAAAGCAGATTAGGATAATCAAAGATACTTGTTTTTATTTAGGCGCTTTTACTACTATGTAAGAGTCGCTCCCATCTTTCGAAATGGGTTCATAATAAGCATTATCATAAATCATGTATTTTTGGCCGTTTACCGTAGTTTCCTTGGCTCCGTCGGGAAGTTTATTCACAACGGCTCCCTCCGGCGCGGGGACAACTTTGTAATCTTTGCCCGATTTTGAGTAAAACGCGCCTCCATAATAATAGTAGGTATTGTCGGATATAACAACGGTAGTATATCCGTCGGGGAGTTTTGATATAGTAGCTCCAACCGGCGCCGCAACAACTTTATAGCCATCGCTTACTTTTACATAATAAACGCCATCGTCGTAATGGTAAGCCATATCATTGATCGTAATAATAATAGCAGCTGTAGTTAAAGTAGCGGCGATAAAACCTATAGGATGCCAGTAAGGTCCCCAGTAATAAGGTACGAAAGGATGATAGAAATACGGATAATGATAAACCGGCGCTGGAACAGGGACAGGTCTGGGCACAACTACGGGAACGGGTCTTGGAACCGGTACAGGTCGGGGCGGGGGAACGGGTCTTGGAACGGGCCTTGGCGACGGGGGAACCGGTCTAACATAAGTATGGGAAAAACGTTGAGCATTTATTTCTTTGGGGAGAAACAAGAAAGAAACAAATAAAAAACTTGCTACAAGAATAATTTTATTCGGCGTTATCATAACTTTAAAGATTTGACTATTGAGAATTCAAAAAAAGAATATTTAAATTTATTTGTTTTTCGAAACAACAGTGGGAGAAAGTTTTACCTTTGTTGCTCCTGGAGGCGGCGTAAACTCAAACATAGAATCTACGCAAACGGGATTAATTTCCCAATTGTCATAAATTGCTTCGTACTGAGGTTGGTCTTTTTCAGACAAATAGGTTATACACATTTTTACAGGAAGAAAAAGTTCATCGTTGGCAATCCAGAATTGAAAACTGGTGTTTTCATTCTTTCCTGCAATATGAAAACAGTCTTTATCGCCTATTCTGGTTATTCCAAGATAGGTAAGATTACTGCCCGTATTCAGGATGTCTTCTTCAAATGAAGGATAGAAAAAGTCGGCGCCCGGAAATTCTATGCCAAAAGTTTTATTAATTGTATCCATCGTTTCTAAAACCGTAGCGGGAGCGGATGTTTCGGCATAAGAATTATTGACGAAGGAATAATAACTGAGATTTTTTCCGTTGTATAAAATCGATCGATGTCCTTTGTCGCCAAGCGAATTTAAAAACAGTTTATTGGGAAATTTCATGTATATTTTATCGGTGTATGAATGTTTGATCATCCCTACTTCTTCGCCCCAAACGTCGTAAGATACCTCAGCGGTATAAATGCAGGATTGCAGGTTAAGTAAATTTATATTCGATTTTTGCAGGATATATACCGCCAAAGAATCAACTCTAGGCGATTTTCCATAGCTAAAACTGCTTGCAAAAGCGATGCATAAGAGGGGTAAAAATATTTTTTTCATTTTCTTCATTTTTAAAATAATTACTAATTTAATTTATATGGGGGTCGATTCTATTTTTTATTGCTTGCAGTTTCGAAACGTTTCTCAACGGTTTTCCAATCTATTAAATCCCAAAAAGCATTAATATAATCGGCTCTTTTGTTTTGGTAGTCTAAATAATAGGCATGTTCCCAAACGTCGCAGTTTACCAATGGATACATTCCGTCTTTTACGGGGCATCCGGCATTATTTGTTTGTATGATTGCCAATGTTCCGTCGGTTTTTCTCACCAGCCATACCCATCCTGAACCGAATAAAGAAGCGCCTGATTTGGCAAATTCGGATTTGAAATTATCAAAAGAACCGAAAGTTTTGTCGATGGCTGTTTTTAATTCTCCTCCGGGCGATTTTTGAGGTTTGGGAGACATAATGGAAAAAAATAAATTATGATTCCATACTTGCGCCGCATTGTTATATAGAGGTCCGTCGGCTTTTTTAATAATATCTTCTAGCGAAAGATTTTCGAAAGGCGTTCCTGCAACCAGCTTGTTTACATTGTCGATATAGGTTTGCACATGTTTTCCCCAATGTAGCTCCATGGTTTGTTTGCTGATTTTCGGAGCCAATGCATCCGTAGTATAGGGTAATTTGAGAAGTTGGAATTTTCCGTTCTCAGGGTTTTGATTTTGCGCTTGCATCAGGAAACAATTCCCAATGAACAAAGCAGTAAAAATAAGTCTATGCATAAATTTAAGATATTTGAATTGGTTTCTAATTGAATGCAATTATAAATGAAACCCATGAATTTTGTTTTTGTTCACAGATAAGTAAAGTTTTTAGATCGGATGATTGAATAATTGAGTAATTTACCATTTGTCACCTGCTTTGTTAAAATACTGGTTTTTAGATATGAGTTCTTTGAAAAGGGTGTAATTTTGATAAGGGGTAAATTTCTGTCATAATGGTAAGAATGTAATAGACTGCATTGTGGCCTTTCTTTTGCCTTGACGCAAAAGAAACAAAAAGTCAAGGCTGACGACAGATA